>JBIJAG010000022.1:0-63535 GCA_044345855.1 Cyanobium sp.
GTTCGGCGGACTCATCCGCCTTCTGACATCAGCCTTGATCGCCTCGCTGTAACGACGCATTGCTCTGCTCCATCAAGCCCCCAGGTTTGCGATTGAGAGGGGTGACATCTTTCCTGAACGCGGGGGCATCATTGATGCTTGGATGGTGGCCTCCACCGTGAAGGGCCCGCAGACACGAGTAACATTAGGATCAACCTCAGGGCGATCGACCAATGTGACACAAGGAGGGTCTTCTGCATTGGCTATTGACTCAAGCTTGACTCGGGTAACCAAACCTCCGACGATGTTGCCTTTCTTCGTCTGTTTTCGCTCGTAAACGAAACCACCTACAGGCCCTTGAGATGGTTCTTTCAGCCTATACCAAGGGAACGAAGCAGTGAGTAGTCTTTGACGGGCAAGGGCGACTGGGACACGTGAAGTGTCGCAGGTTATCCAGCGCCTTCCCCATTGCTCGGCAACGTGAGCTGTTGTCCCTGAACCACATGTGATATCGAGTACTAAATCCCCAGGGACAGTTGTCATCTGTAAACATCTCTCAACCACCTTCCTTCCCGTCTGGACAACATATATCTTATTGGCGGTAAAATTGCCTGTTATTGTATCTGTCCAAATGTTTCCAATCTGCTGAAATGGAAAATCATCAGCAAAGCGGCGATAGCGAATGCTGTTCTTTGCGACATGAATGCGCCCTTCCTCAGCTAGACGTTGCATTCCCTCGGGGTAGTTTGCCTTCCAGTGTGAGTTAGCACCAGGATGGTAGGTCTTTCCGAGATACTCAAACGGCTGAGGTTCTTTTGAGGAACCTTGTGATTGGATGTTGTCAGGGTTGTATAGGCGTGCGCCACTCGGAATCTGCTCTTCTCCTCGGCTTTCAGCTGCTGACACACCACGATAGCTGCCATCAGGCAAGAGAATCCAAGTTGCATTCCCACTTCCTAACTGGACTGGCTGTGGCTGATATAGCTTATTGTAGCAAACCAACTTCTTATCTCTTGAATACCAAAGCAAAAAATCTCCGACTGTAGGAATGGTCGAAGACTCAAAGCCAGACGTGGTCTGAAAACTGATTTGAGAAACAAATCCACCAGGAAAGACTTCGTCAAAGACTTCGCGGACATGATGCAGATTATCGTCTGAAATCTGAACAAAAATTGACCCAGATGCAGCCAGGAGGTCTCTTGCTAAAAACAATCGATCGCGGAGGTAAGCAAGATAAGAGTGAAGGCCAATTTCCCACGTGTCACGATAGGCTCTAACCATTTCTGGCTCGCGGGATAGCTCCTCGTCTTTGTTTGATGCGTCAACTCTATTGTTACGAACGAACGGCTGAAAGTTTGAGCCAAACTTGACCCCATACGGAGGATCAAAATAAATCATTTGTACCTGTCCGCCCATACCCTCGTATTCGAGCAGCGAATTCATCACCTGTAAGGAGTCACCGAGGACTAGACGGTTCGACCACGGCCCTTTGTGCTGGTATGCGTCGAGCTTATCTGCAATATCTAGCTGAGGGTCGCCAAAAAGATTAGTCTGTGTCTCCGCACCTCTGTGGCTTTGCAGGGTTTCCAGAATGGCGTGAGTTGAATGTCGCTCATGAACAAAGAGCGGCAATGTCGGGACAGAAATCTGCTGCCGTTCTGCCTTGCCTGCCCAATTCAGAAATGGCTTTGTGAGGCTTTGTAGTCGTGCGGCACACTGAGATAATGTTGTGAACTGCTCTTGGGTTCCCTCCCACGTCTGCGGTTTTGCAAAAACGACAGACTCACCTTGCTCTGCTGCTTCCGAGACTTAATTCAGGAGCCATTCTGCGAAAGGACGCTCACCGCTCTCGTCCCAACACAACTCAGGCGCCAGACTCGAATCATAGCGATAGGTCTTGGGTGCCTTCTTGTTGGGGAACTGCGCTTCTACCCCTACATCAGGGCGCTGCACAGTCTCATGCAAATGCTTATAAGCAGATGACTCATTCTTTGAGCTAATGGCTTTTGGCATTGTCTATATTGCTTGATAAACCCTGCGACCAGTTCCTGTATGCACGATGACTGGCGGCGAAGACATAGTGAACCAAACTTTTGCACATAGTAACGCCAACGCCACCTTTTGGCCAGCAAGAGACAACAGCCACAGGGAGCCACTGGCAGGCGGAGATGGGCAGTATCCCGAGGTCATTGCCCACCGTGTTTGGACAGCGGTGGCATCGATGGAAGGAGGCCTCACCTCTCGTCTCCGCCCAACACCGTGTCCCCTCAGCCCACGGCCCTTTGGCGTGGGCCTGTGGAGGGCCTGGGTTCTGATCCCGGTGGAGCGGGCGATGGCGGCGACCATCCTCAGGTGCCTGCGCGTAGGTGCAACTAGCCGTTCCTTTTACACTTTCACCACCTTGTGGAAGGCCTGTTGGCCCACATCCAACTATTCCTCTCCACCGTCAGCGCGGAGTTCAAGGGCTACCGCGAGGTGTTGCGTCACAACCTGAATCTGCCGGATGTCACCATCCAGATCCAGGAAGACTTCATTGCTGGCGGGGTCCCTACCCTCGACAAGCTCGATCTCTACATCCGCGAGTGCGATGCGGTGATCCACCTGGCGGGGGATGGGCTGGGATCGTTGGTGAAACCCCGTTCCCTCACCTATCTCAACGAGCACTACCCCGATCTGGCCAGCCGTTTGCCGCCCCTGGGCGGGTTCCTGGCCGCTGATGGGCCATCGCTCTCCTACACGCAGTGGGAGGCCTGGCTGGCGCTGCTGCACGGCCGCAAGTTGCTGATCTGTGTCCCCACCCCCGAGGCCCCGCGCGAGGCAGGCTTCACGTGCGATACGCAACAGCAGGCCCTCCAGCAGGAGCACCTGGCCCGGCTTCGCGGCTTCGAGGCGTATCCGGAGGTGAGCTTTCGCAGCATCGACCACCTCACCTGGCAGATCCAGAGTTCGCTGTTCCTGGAGTTGCGTACCGCCGCCGGCCAGATCCGCCGGCCCACCACCCTGCCTTATGCGCCCCTGGGCGAGCTGCTCAAGGGCCGCGATGACGACCTGCAGAAGCTTGAGCAGCAGCTCGGCCCCATCTCTGAGAACGCCGCCACCGCGAGCACGGCGATGGCGCTGATCGGCATGGGCGGTGTGGGCAAGACGCGGCTGGCGATCGAGCATGCCTGGCGCAGCGCCGCCCGCCACAGTGCCGTGCTCTTTGCCCCGGCCAGTACCCCGGCGGCGCTGAACCGCACCCTGGCGGGTTTGGCCGCCGTGCTCGTCCTGCCGGAGAAGGACGCCACCGAGGAGGCGGTCCAGCGTCAGGCCGTGATCGGCTGGCTCGGTTCCCATCCGGGCTGGCTGCTGATCCTCGATGGCATCGACTCCAAGGCAGCGGCCCAGGCGGTGGAAGCGCTGCTTCCCCAGATCAGCGGCGGCCAGGTGCTCTTCACCACGCGGTTGAGCAAGTGGAGCGCGGCGGTGCAGCGGTTGCCCCTCGAGGTGCTCAGCACCGAGGCTGCGGCGGCGTTCCTGCTGGAGCGCACCGCCGGCAAAAGGCGGGAGGAACCCGATGATCCCGACACGGCCCGCGAACTGGCGCAGGACCTCGATGGCCTGGCGCTGGCGCTGGAGCAGGCCGCCGCCTACATCGATGAGCGCGGCATCAGCTTCTCCCGCTACCGCAAGGACTGGCAGGAGCGCCGCGAGAAGGTTCTGAGCTGGTTCGACCCCCAGCTGATGCAATACCCGGAGAGCGTGGCCACCACCTGGCTCACGTCCTTCCAGCAGCTGAGCGCAGCTGCCCAGACGCTGCTGCGCCGGCTGGCCTGGCTGTCTCCGGAGCCGATCCCCGAATCCCTCCTGGAGGTCGCTGTTCCTGCAGACGATGGCGACACCTCTGAGACGATCGAGGCGATGGATGCCCTGGTGGAACTGGACCGCTATTCGCTGGTGTCCCGTTCCCGTCAGAGCGACAGCTTCCTGCTCCACCGCCTGGTGCAGGAGGTGGGCCGCCAGGGGCAGCTAAAGTATCCTGCCACCAGCCAGCTGGAGCCGGCCCTGCGCTGGCTGGATGCGGCCTTCCAGGGGGATGCCCAGGATGTGCGCACGTGGCCGGTGCTCGATCCTCTTGCGGCCCACGCCCAGGCAGTAGCGGGCTTTGCCGATGCGGCGGGCCTGGCCGATCCCACGGCTCGGCTGATGAACCAGCTGGGGGTTCTGCTCCAGAGCAAGGCGGCCTATGCGGAAGCGGAGCCCCTGAAGCGCCGCGCCCTGGCGATCGCGGAGGCTACCTACGGCCCGGGTCATCCCACTGTGGCCATCCGTCTCAACAACCTGGCGCTGCTGCTGCAAGCCACAAACCGCCTGGCGGAAGCGGAGCCCCTGATGCGCCGCGCCCTTGAGATCGATGAGGCCGCCTACGGCCCCGATCACCCCACTTTGGCCATAATACTCATCAACCTGGCGCACATCCTGCAGGCCACGAACCGCCTGGCGGAAGCGGAGCCCCTGATGCGCCGCGCCCTGGTGATCGATGAGGCCGCCTACGGCCCTGATCACCCATCTGTGGCCGGTGACCTCAACAACCTGGCGGCGCTGCTGCAGGCCACGAACCGCCTGGCGGAGGCGGAGCCGCTGATGCGCCGCGTCGTGGAGATCTTTGAGGCTGGCCTCGGTCCGGAGCACCCCAAGGTGGCCACTGCCCTCAACAACCTGGCGCAGATCCTGCAGGCCACGAACCGCCTGGCGGAAGCGGAGCCCCTGATGCGCCGCGCCCTGGTGCTCGATGAGGGCGCCTACGGCACCGATCACCCCAAGGTGGCCATAGTCCTCAACAACCTGGCGGCGCTGCTGAAGGCCACGAACCGCCTGGCGGAAGCGGAGCCCCTGATGCGCCGCGCTCTGGTGATCGATGAGGCCGCCTACGGCCCCGATCACCCCGATGTGGCCAGAGACCTCAACAACCTGGCGCAGCTGCTGCAGGCCACGAACCGCCTGGCGGAAGCGGAGCCCCTGATGCGCCGCGCCCTGGTGCTCGATGAGGCCGCCTACGGCACCGATCACCCAGATGTGGCCACTGCCCTCAACAACCTGGCGCTGCTGCTGCAGGCCACGAACCGCCTGGCGGAAGCGGAGCCCCTGATGCGCCGCGCCCTGGTGATCCTCCTTTCGTTCGGCTTCGAGCACCCGACTCTTCAGGCGGTCCTGGTCAATTACATCAAGCTTCTGCAGGCGATGGACCTGACAGAAGCCGAGATCAGCGAGCGACTCCAGGCTTTGCTGCTGTCTGCCTAAGGCCTCGATTGTCTCTGAAACAATCTCCGCAGCAGTGATCCGCAAGCCATAGACCTCAACAACCTGGCCCAGCTGTTGCAGGCCACGAACCGCCTGGCGGAAGCAGAGCCCCTGATGCGTCGCGCCCTGGCGATCGATCTGCAGTAGCCCCGATCCGCACCGTTCGGGTACGGCCTTGGATGGCCCCCTTTTAGTCAACTCTCGACAAATTGATATGTTTTGTCGATGGCATCTGTCGCCATCAGCTAAGGCGCGCGGGCTTGAACAGAAGACGGGGACGAACGGCAGTGATCCGTTGGCTTTATCTTCTCGCCAGACTTCTCGGTGGCCAGGTCAAGCTCATAGCTGTTCTGCAGGTTCATCCAAAAGGCAGCCTCAACGCCGAGCCACTGTTCCAGGCGCAAGGCGTTGTCGGCTGTCATGGCCCGTTGGCCGCTGATGAGCTGATCAATTCGCAACCTGTACGGCCACGATGTAACAGCGGTCATCATCCCGAGCCGCATGGCGCCAGGCTGCGGGGACTGGCAGCCTCCACCAGGTGGCAAGGCGTCCGATGGAGCAAATTTGCCCTACAGCCACAGGGGTGGGGACTAGCAGGCGGGTCGAGCCATTACCCAGGTCCTTGCCCACCGTGTTGTGACAGCGGTGGCATCGATGAAAGGAGCTCTCGCCTCGCGTTTCCGCCCAAGCCCCGTGTCCCCTCCCCCCAGCGCCGCCGGGCCGCCACCCGGCAGCGAGGAGCCGCCGGTTCCGCCAGAATTGCCAGCAACACCCCCTTCTTCGCCCGGCCTCGATCGCCTCGGTCTCACCCAGGCCATCGGTGGCCTTGCCCTCGGCCTGATCGCTCTCTTCTCCTCCTATGACCACCTCACATTCGCCGGGCGCAACATCCCCATCCACCAGCAATGGGGCATCCCCCTCATCGCTGCCTCGGTGGCGATTGTTCTTACTGGGTGCGTGGAATACGGCGCGCCACTTGGGCGCGACGCTGAATTGGCGTCGGGATCCCGGCTACGAGCAGCGGATGAACGAAAATCGGATCGCGATCGAGCGGAGCAAAGAGAGAATCAAGCAGATCGAGAGCGAAATCTTGCAGGTCAGGAACGACAGCGAGCGGATCGAGAAAGATACCGAGCAGATCGAGAAAGAAACCAAGCAGCTGAGGCAAGAGAACGAGCAGCTGAGGCAGCAGAACGCCAGAGGCAGGCAACTGCTCGCCTCGATCGATGCGCTCTGCTTTCCGCCCGAGTCCAGCTCGATCCATCAGACACCAATCGAGCCCGGCTTCAAACCTTTCTTGCCCTCCTGAATCAACCCCCAGACGCGGATTCTGATCTGTGAAATCTTACTTTCCCCTTTGTGCGAACCCGCTGATCGAGTGCGAGCGCCGGGGCCGAAGGCCCTAGCTGCTAACCAGGTCCTGAGCTGTCTTCATCGGCAGGAACAGGGTCTGCGCACGACTCACCAGCGGTTGAAACTGGTGCTTCAGATAGAAGGCAGTGGCCTCTTCGTTGATAGAATCAGCACAAATCGCATAAGCCCCTATTGGCGCCTTCACGACGCGACTGATGGCGTCATACAGCAGCATGCTGCCGAGCCCTGCCCCTCGGAAGGCCAGGTCTCTGCCCATCCAGCCAATCAATACAACGGGCACGCTGGAATAGCGCGGCAGCTAGCGCTTCACCGAACCTCAACATTCTCCAGATGCAGACGCTTGGCCTCGTTCAGGGCTGCGTTCGGGGCTGGTGGCTGGATAAGGGCTTCGGCAAAGCGCTGCTGATCCTCAGCGCTCAAGCGGAGGATGGCTTGCTCCTCAATGGCTCGCTGGGCCGCGTCGTGGGCTGCACTGACGACGAAATCCGTGAGGCTGCGCCCTTGTAACTCAGTTGCCCGCTTCAAGGTGGCATGAACGCCTGCCGGTAGGCGGGCTTCAAGGCGTGAGGTTCACAATGGTCCGATGCCCGAATCCCAGCCCACCCGATCCCCAGCCGGCTCCGGTGCCGGCAGTGTCACCGCCTGGGGTTTCCTGGCACCGGCTCTACTGCTGCTGGCGCTCTCGGTGCTGATCCCCGGGGCCATGGCCCTGGTGATCAGCTTCAGTCGCACGGGTCTGGATGTGGGCGAACCCCTGCAGTTCATCGGCCTGGCCAATTACCGCCGCCTGCTGGCCGATCCGATGCTGCTCAAGGTGAGCGGCACCACCTTTCTCTATCTCATCGGTGTGGTGCCCCCGATCCTGCTGGGATCGCTGGCCCTGGCCGTGCTGGTGAATCGCAAGCTGCCGGCGATCGCCTGGTTTCGGGCCGCCTTCTATACCCCCGTGCTGGTGTCGCTGGTTGTGGCGGCGATCGCCTTCCGCTGGCTCTACGCCGAGAACGGGCTGATCAATGGCTGGCTGGCCGCCTTGTTCGCCGCCGGTGGCTTCCGCCCGATCGGCTTTCTCACCAACCCGGTGCTGGCCCTGCCCGCCGTGATGCTCGTGACCCTCTGGAAAGGGCTCGGCTACTACATGGTGATCTTCCTGGGGGGCCTGCAGGGCATCTCCCCGGAGCTCTATGAAGCGGCGGCCCTTGATGGCAGCACCGGCCTGCGCCGCCACCTCGACATCACCCTGCCCCTGTTGCGCCCTTACATCACGCTCGTGGCGGTGATCTCGGCGATCGGCGCCACCAAGGTGTTCGAGGAGGTGTTCCTGATGACTCAGGGCGGCCCGGCCGATTCCACCCGCACCCTGGTGTACTACGTGTATGACCAGGCCTTTTCCGAGCTGGAGATCAGCTACGCCTGCACCGTGGGCCTGGCTCTGTTTCTGATCGTGTTGCTGCTCAGCCTGATTCGCTTCCTCTTCGCCGCCGATCAGCCCCTGGCCTGAGAGCCAGCCGCAGGTCCGCAGCGCCAGAGGTCTTCCTGGCGCCCCACGGCGGGTACGGAAACAACCGCAGCTCAGCAACACTCTCCGAACCAATGCCAATCTGGGTGATCCGGCGGCCGTTGCCCGTGCCTTTTCAGCCCCTCTCCTCGATCGGCATCGTGGGCGGCGGCCAGCTTGCCCTGATGCTCGCGGAGGAGGCTGCTGAGCTCGGCATCAGCGTTCACATTCAAACGCCGGGGGCCGGGGATCCGGCGGTTCCAAGGGCAGCCACAGTGGTGCAGGGCGCCCTCGACGACGACCGGGCCACCCGCCTGCTGGCCGATCGCTGCGGGGCAATCAGTTTCGAGAACGAGTGGATGCCGCTGGAGCGCCTCTATCCCCTGGCCGAGGAGGGGGTGAGCTTCATTCCAGGGCTCGATGCCCTGGCACCGCTGATCTCCAAGCGGGGGCAGCGCCAGTTGCTCGATCAGTTCCACCTGCCCTGTCCGCGTTGGTTTGGACTCGAGCAGGTGTTTGCCCCTCCCGAGCCCAGCCCGGTGGGACTTCTCCAGAGTCAGGCGGCGCCTGGCTCCCCGCTCTGGCGCAGCGCGAGTCCGTTTCGCCCGCCCGAACTGGAGCAGCGCCCCACCTTGCCGCCCGGATTCCGCTTTCCCCTGATGGCCAAGGCCTGCCGCGGTGGCTACGACGGCAAGGGCACCGTGCCCGTGGCCGATCAACAGGCCCTGGAGGCCCTGCTCGACCATGTGTTTCCCTCCGACTGGATCCTGGAGGAGATGGTGCCCTTTGAGCAGGAGCTCGCCCTGGTGGCCTGCCGTGATCGGCAGGGCAACGTGGCCTGCTGGCCCCTGGTGCAGACCCACCAGCATCAGCAGATCTGCGACTGGGTTGTCCTGCCGGCACCGGTGAACCATGCCGTGGAGGCCTTCGCCCGCAATGTGGCGGCCTCCCTGCTCACCGGTCTCGACTACGTGGGCGTGCTGGCGATTGAGTTCTTCTATGGACCAGCCGGTCTGCAGGTGAATGAAATCGCCCCCCGCACCCACAATTCCGGCCACGTCACGATCGAAGCCTGCCGCTGCAGCCAGTTCGCCCAGCAGGTGCGGATTGTGGCGGGCCTACCGATGGGCAGCACCGGTTCTAAGGTGCCCGGTGCCCTGATGGTGAACCTCCTCGGCCTGGAGCAGGAGCTCTCGGAGCAGGAGCAGCACAAGCGCCTGGCGGCCCTGGCGGCCCTGCCCGGGGCCCATCTCCATTGGTATGGCAAGGCCCAGGCGGCGCCGGGTCGCAAGCTCGGCCATCTCACCCTGGTGCTGGAGGGAAGCAGCTCCGCCGATCGCCAGGACGAGCGGGATCGCCTGTTGGCGGAGGTCCGCCGGATCTGGCCGCTGCCGGAGGCGATCGAGCCCCCGAAAAACCCCTTAGAGTGAATCCGGACTGCCGTGTTGGTGACTGCCTTTCACTGTTTTCTGATCTGACTCCCTCTTCGACATGGGGGGTCTTCAGCGACGGCAACGTAAGCCGGCCTCGTAGCCGGAAACGACGCCCCGCCTCTGACCCCTCTTCTGGTTCATCCAGGTCGAAAACCGGGGCAAGACGGCACGGTGGTCCACCCCTTTCAGAAGCCATGCTGGGAGAGTTAGAAGCCATGCTGGAAGAGCGCTGAGCCGCCGCTGTGCCCACCCCCTTTCTGGAGGCCTTTGAACGGCTGCTCAGCCGGGCCCCCGGCCCTTTGTTCCCACGGGCCCGCCAGCTCTATCTGCGCAAATACAGCCTGGAGGCTGATCCGGCCACCCCATTTCGCACCTTTCTGCTGGAGGAGGAGATCCAGGAGAGCGCCGGCGGCGCGGTGCGAATCCGGGCCATCAGCTTCGCCGTGGTGCATTGGCAGGGTCCCCAGCTCGAGCGCCAGCTCTATGGGGCCTATCTGGCCCGCCAGTGGCAGCTCCATCCCGACGACCTCACGGTGATCACGGCGGGCTCCTGGTTCCGGGATGGGGGGGCCTGGGCCCGGTTCAGCGAGCCGGCGGTCTACGAGCGGGCCACGCCCACCACCCTGGTCAGTTCACCAGGCGATCCAGATGGTCCTGGAGCTTTTGGCGCTCCCAGCCGGTGACCACGAAGACCTCCTGGGCCGACGTTCCCCTGCGGGCCAGCAGCTTGAACCCACCGATGATCGGGGTGGAGATCTTCAGGCGCAGACCCACGCATCGGCCCCTCACCCGGCAGATCACCGCAGGAGTCACCGTTTCGATCCCCACCTCCTCGGCCAGCCGTTTGAGCAGCGGGATCAGCCCTTCGAGATAGGTGCTGTGGGTGATCACCAGGCGGCCCATGCAGCCCCTTTAGACCGGTTCCAAGGGTGCCATGGTGAGCCCTTCGCTCCTTAGGAGCTGGTGGTAGAGCTCCGCCTGCTCCTGCGGACCCGACCAAACCACCGCGGCTCCTTCCCCATCAATCCTGCGGGCCAGCTCCCAGGCCCGGTCGGGAAGCATGCCAGGGATATGACGCACCAGGCATTCCACCACGTGTTGAAAGGTGTTCACCTCGTCGTCGAGCACGATCACCCGGCAATGGGGATAGGGGAGCCGCACCTGGCTGCGCTCCTGAACGGCCGAGGGTGATGCGGCTCCCGGTGATGGGGAGGAACCGGACCCAGCGCGCATGGCTCCAGAGAACAATGACGCCACCAGCCTAGGTAACATGCGACCATCCGCACTCATCTGAACCGATGCTGATCACCCTGGGTTGGGCCTCTCTCGCCGCCATCTTCAGCTTCTCGATCGCCATGGTGGTGTGGGGCCGCAACGGCGACAACAGCGTCGGTCTTTGACAACCCCCTGACCGGCTGAGCACCAAGCCATGGTGGCGTCCCTTCTCGCCGATACCGCCACCGCTGCGGCTGGCTCCTCCGCTGCAGCTGGCGCCCCTGCGCTCCCACCGCTCACCCTGGGCACCGTGCTTGCCGTGATGGCCACGGCCCTGTTGGTGTTTGTGAGTGTGGGAGTGATCTACCTCTCGACGGTCGAGTGGCGGGACCGTCGCCGCCGGCGCAGCCCTGCAGCGCGCTCCTGAGCAGCCGCAACCGTGCCGATTCCCATCGCCCTGGCCGCCCTGCGTCTTCCCAGTCCGCCGCATCTGAGCCTTGCCGCGATCCAGCGCCTGCAGGTTCCACTCCGATGGGCCCAATGGCGCTTACCGCTGAAAGGGCCCACCGGTCCTGGCCCTTCGCGGCGGCCTTTTCCCTTGCCCATCACCCTCGCCACTGTGTTGGTGCTGCTGGTGTTGCCATCCCTTCTGCTCAGCCGTTGGAGCCGACCCCGGGCCGAGGGTGTGGAGCAGCTGATGGGAGCGGCCAGCCTGCTGCAGAGCTTTCCCGCCACCCCCGATCGGCCCATTCCCGCCCTCTGGATCGAAAGGCTTGGTCCTGAAATTGCCCGTAATCGATGGCGCGCCCAGCACAAGGTGTGGTGGCAGTTCTGGGCCACCCAATCGGAGTCGGCTCCTTTCCTTGCCTTCCCGGCGAATACCTCCCGGAGCGGCGCTTCCTCCCTTCCCCCGAATGCCCTGAGGGTGGGCGATCTGCTGGTCTTCGCGGAAAACCCAACGGCGCGGCAGCAGTTGCTCACGTCCCTGCGGCCCCTCCAACGCCGCAGCCGCGGGCTCACCCTCCGCTGCCGCCAACGGCTCCAGGCCGGTCAGGCGGTGTTCTGGCAGGCCGACGCCCTCGGCAGCCTGCTTGGCCCGGTGGCTCCCCTTCTGGAGCGCTACCAGGTTGGATGCCTGAGTTTTGCCCTGGAGCCCAGGGGCCTTCGCTGGCAGGGGGAAGCGGCTGCTGAATCCAGTGGCTTCCCATCGACCAGCCGTATGCCGCGCGAGGCGGCCGGCAGCCCTCCCGAGGGAGCGGCTGCCGGGATCGTCAGCGCTCCTGCCCTCACGGAGGTCTCCGCCCTACCTGAGCAGCCTCCCGTGCCGGAGGATCTGCTGCTTGAGCTAGAGGGATCCTCCCTCGACCAGCTGCTGCAGGGCCTGCTGGCCCGCCAGATCATCCGGGATCCACTGGCGAGTCGCTATGGCCTGGAGGGGCCGAGGTTGGCCCTCACCAGGCAGGCACCGTTCCGGCTGAGGCTCCATCCCCTTCCGGAGGGCCCCTTCCAGGCTTCCCTCGATCTGCTGGTGCGCGTGGATGGTGCTCGCAGCGCCTGGAGCACCCTGCTGGAGCGGGTGAGGTCCAGCCTGTTGGCTCAGGGTTTTGTGATCGCCGTCGATGCCCCGCTCCCCCTCCCCGGGCCTCTAGCCTCCCAGCCGAAACCCGATCGTTCGCTCCCTTCGCTGGCGCCTGCGGATTCGACCTCGGCAACGGTGTGGAAGCGACCGGACGGTACGGCGGTTGGGGGTTGGCGCTGGCTGCAGGGCCTTGATGGCCAACCCCAGCTCCTGCTGTTTTTAGGTCCCCCACCCCCTTCTGTCCTGCCCATGGCGATGGTGCCGGCTCAGCGGGTTGATCACTCCGAGCTGGCCCTGAGGGTCAGGCCCTCTGCCCTGGATGCCCTGGGCTTGTTGCCGGAGGAGATGCCGTCCCTGGCGCGCCGGGCGTCCCAGGTCTGGATCAACAGCCATCCGGTCGATCCAGCCGCTTCGGGGGATGGGGTCAGCCTCCTGACGGGGCGGCTTCAGCTGCAGCGCTGACCGCTGTCTCATCTTGCCGCTCCCGGCGGCGCCTCTCGGCGGCCAGGGTTTCCTCCATCAGTTCCACGGCCTGGGACATTTTCTCGAGATTGCCGGCGTAGAGGCTGAGATCCTTATCGAGCCGATCTTTGAGCAGACCCATGGCCTCGCCCAGGTCGTGGGCATAGGAGCGGAGGGTGGGCGCATCGAGGTCCTTGGCGCCTTGGGCCTTCTCCAGCAGAGTCAGCAGACCCACCGCCATCAGGCGTGAATAGTGAAAATCGCTGCGGCGGATCTGGTGAAGGGCATGGGCCAGGGGCTCGGGTGCGCCGTTGCCACCGGTATCGATCCAGCCCTTCACCGTTTCCACACGCTGGTCACCCATGGCGGAGAGAGCGGTGTCACTCAACCTGCGCAGTTCGGCGGCGTCAAAATCCGTGGCTTTGCAGAGGGCTGCAAACAGCGGCTCGCGGTGCGCTTCGGGCCTGTAGCCCCTGGCGAAGGCCTGGAACACCTGCACCACTCCCACCGCGAAGAGGGGATCGGCCTGGAAGCCCCGCTGGTGACTGAGCAGATGCAGTTCCACCAGCAGCTCGTCCACCATCCGCCGGTAGAGCGGTCCGATCACATGGGGGAAGGCGGCGTGGAAGGCACGCTTGCTGTCGGAAACGGTCTGGGGGGCGCTCACGCGGCAGGGCGGACGGGCCAAGCGACCCTAGCGCCGCCGGCGGCGGTGGCAGCGGCTCGGTAGAATCGCCACAACCGGTGTTGCAGAGCATGATCCCGATTGTGATTGAAGAGTCGGGTCGTGGCGAACGGGCCTTCGATATCTATTCGCGGCTCTTGCGCGAACGGATCATTTTTTTGGGTGAACCGGTCACGGCTGAATCCGCGAACCGTGTGGTGGCCCAGCTCCTGTTTCTCGAAGCTGAGGACCCAGATAAGGATATCTTCCTTTACATCAATTCTCCCGGTGGATCCGTTTATGACGGCCTTGGTATCTTTGACACCATCCAGCACATCAAGCCCGATGTTCAAACGGTTTGTGTTGGCCTGGCTGCCTCGATGGGTGCTTTTCTTCTTTGTGCTGGAGCCAAGGGAAAACGCAGCAGCCTCACCCACTCCCGCATCATGATTCACCAGCCCCTTGGGGGGGCTCGTGGCCAGGCCAGCGACATCCGCATCCAGGCCGATGAAATTCTCTATTTGAAACAGAAGCTCAATAGTGAACTGGCCGATCGCACCGGTCAGCCCTTAGAGCGGATTCAGGAGGATACCGACCGTGATTTCTTCATGTCACCGGCTGAAGCGGTGGCCTATGGGTTGATCGATAAGGTGATCGATAAGCGGCCGATTCGCCCAGTCTGATCGTGGCAGAATCGAAGCTTTGTTGCAACCGATCCATTCCTCATGAAAAAGACCCATTCCCTGGATGGGTCTTTTTTTTGTGGGTATCCCCTGAGGTTAGGTGGCGTTGAAAGTGAACTTCTGTTCCGGGTGCGGGAGGTGCCCACGACGGTCTCGTTGCGTGGTGGATGACGCCTTTGCGAAAGCAGCGCGCAAGCTGGAGGCTGAAGCTCCCGCAGAGGTGGCCTAACCCCCACCTCAGGAGCAGGTCTGGCTCCGTGCCATCGGCGGCAGTCGTGGCGATCCTGATCCGTTCGGGTCAATTTGGATGATCAGACCTGCTCAGCGACCTGTTCCACGACCTAGATTGAGAGCCCTGCCTGGTCTGATCTGCTGATGGCGCACCGCGTGCTGACTGAGACCGCCGTAAGCATCTCGGAACACAAGAAGAACCCCATGGCCACCGTGGCGGCCGGTGAAGGGATGGCGGTTGCAGTGCTCAACCGCAACGAGCCTGCCTTCTACTGCGTTCCTGCCCGGGCCTACGAGGAGCTGATGGATCTCGTGGAAGACCTGGAGCTGGGCCGCATCGCCGATGCCCGGCTGGCAGATGGGCAGGAGCCGCCGCAGGTCAGCCTCGATGCCCTTTGATCTGGCCTTTCACCCGCAGGCACTGCGGAGCAAACTGCACGTATCAACCAACCGCTACAAGATCAAGCTCCGTGCCGCCGGATTCCGCCTGATTGACGAGGTGCGAGATCAGCAGGTGCTGGTGCTGGTCCTGACGGTAGGCAAGCGAGACCGCAATGCTGCCTATCATCAGGCTGACCAGCGCTGAGCTCGACACCCCATGGCTGACTTAGTCGCCCATGCTCTGAGCCCGGCCAGATGAGCCCATCGCCCAACCAGATTGAGAAGCTCAAAAAGGTAGCTCGCCAGCGGGCAGGTGGTTGTGCTGGTGGGATCGGGCGTCTCGGTGGCGGCTTGCGGCCAGCAGCTGGTAGAGGGGCACAAGGTGGCGTCCTGGACGGGGCTGCTGGAGCATGGGGTGGATCGGCTGAGCGGGATAGTCGCGGTCGATAAGGATGAGGAGCAGCCGCCAGGCCATACTGCATCTTCACGGTTAGTATCGAAGACCTGAATCGGTGGTGTTGGGATTGGCGTCTTACCAAAAAGTTAAAGACGACCCGCACGCCAAAGCAATCTTGCAATGCTTCACGCTGGCCAAAACCTTGTTGTTCGTTGGCTGCGGCGACACGGTATTGGATCCTAATGATGTGCTTCAACAGTCTGTCGAGCTTGTAGCTGAAATCTGGAAGGATAACAAGGAAGCTTTGCCTTGGCTTAAAGAGTGCGCCCAATCCGATCAGAACGAAGATGTGCTATCAAGCGCGGTGAAGATGCTGGCCTATGGCTGGAAAGTGGATCCAGGCACCCAAACAATTCGTGACTGACTGATCCTGGTACTAACGCTTGCGGGGCTTGATTTGAGGCAGGAATCAGGCAGGGCTGCTGGCGGCCGGTTCGGCAACCAACAACGGTGAGAAGCGTTCCTTCTCAGGAATGGTGGTGAATTCGGCCACCACGGCCCGCAGTTCATCGCCATCGAGGGTTTCCTTCTCAATCAGCATCTCCACCAAACGATCCATGCAGGAGCGGTTCGCCGCCACCAGCTCCACCGTGTCGCGGTAGCAGCTCTGGACAATGGCGCGAACGGCTTCATCGATCCGATTGGCTAGGGCATCGGATCCGTCGCTCCTGGTCATCAGGTCGCGACCCAGAAACACCTCCTGATTGCCGGCTTCCAGGGAGAGCTGACCGAGATCACTCATGCCGAAGCGGGTGACCATCTGGCGAGCGATCGAAGCCACCTGCTGGATGTCACCGCCGGCTCCGGTGGTGACCTCGGCGTGGCCGAACACCACATCCTCGGCGGCCCGGCCGCCCAGGGCGCCCATGATCCGGGAGCGAAGCTGGGCCTTGCTCACCAGCATCTGTTCCTCATCCGGGGCGAACCAGGTGAGCCCCTGGGCCTGGCCCCGGGGCACCAGGGTGACCTTCTGGACGGGGTCATGGGCCTTCACCAAGGTGCCGACAAGCGCGTGGCCAACCTCGTGGTAGGCGATCAGGCGCTTGCTGCGGCCATCGGTGAGCGGTTTGCCCTCCATGCCGGCGATCACCCGGTCCACAGCGTCATCGATCTCGGCGAGGGTGGTGGCCTCCTTGCGGCGGCGGGCGGTGAGGATCGCCGCTTCATTGAGGAGGTTGGCCAGATCAGCGCCAGTGAAGCCAGGGGTGCGGCGAGCGATCGATTCGAGGCTCACATCAGGAGCGAGTTTCTTGTTGCGGGTATGCACCTTGAGGATGGAGAGCCGGCCTTTTATGTCAGGGGCATCCACCTGAACCTGGCGGTCGAAACGGCCCGGGCGCATCAGGGCCGAATCGAGCACATCGGGACGATTCGTGGCCGCGATGATGATGATGCCGCTGTTTCCCTCGAAGCCATCCATTTCGGTGAGCAGCTGGTTGAGGGTCTGCTCCCGTTCGTCATTACCGCCACCGATGCCAGCGCCGCGTTGCCTTCCGACAGCATCGATTTCATCAATGAAGATGAGACAGGGGCTGTTTTCCTTGGCACGCTTGAAAAGATCGCGCACCCGACTGGCGCCCACACCCACAAACATCTCTACGAATTCGGAACCCGAAAGCGAGAAGAAGGGCACACCGGCCTCGCCGGCAATCGCCTTGGCAAGAAGGGTCTTACCGGTGCCAGGAGGCCCCACCAGCAGCACACCCTTGGGGATCTTTGCCCCCACCGAGGTGAAGCGCTCGGGGGTCTTCAAGAAGGTGACGACTTCCTGGAGATCTTGCTTGGCTTCTTCGACACCGGCCACATCATCGAACTTCACGCCGGTTTCGGCCTCCATCGCGAAGCGGGCTTTTGTTTTGCCGAACTGCATCGCCTGGCCGGGCCCACCCGGCATGCCATTGGAGCGGCGGGCGAGAAAGACCAGGGAACCGATCAGCAGCAGAGGGAAAAGTAGGTTGCCGAGCAAGCCGAGGGCAGGGGAGGCCGGCTTGGGGGGATGGATATCGAAGCTGATGCCCTGATCTTTGAGCTTATTGACCAACTCTGGTGCCAGACCAGGCAAATCAACCCGCAGCCGTTGAACCCGGTTGTCGAGGTCAGGATCCACAGCTTCAATCACCGCGGTTCTGCCACCGTCGTAGATATCAACGGCGGTCACGCGGCCAGCTTGCACATAGTCGAGGAAGCGCCCATAGCTCATCCTGGATACCGCGGCGTTGCGGGGTGCCACCACGGGATTGGTCGAGGCATTGCGGCTGGCACCGGGTCCGAGCACCTGCCATCCGAGAAACAGGGCAACGGCTATCGGCAGGAGCCAGAGGGCCAGGAGACGCCAGCGCTGATTCATGGGGCCGAGGATTTTTAATAAGTGTAAAGGGCTCCGCGCTCATAACGCTGCTGCCCGGACCAATCCAGGGGTACCTCGGCCGAGAAGGGCTCAGCCGCTTTCCAGCCAGGGCGATTCGCCGAAGGGCAGATCCCTCGCTGCCGCCGGAGTCGGCACCATCAGCAAAAGATCTTCGGCCGTCAAGCACTCCACCAGTTCTGGGCCCCCCAGGCCATGGGTCCAGATCTCCACGCTCGCTGCCGCTGGGCAGGAGAAGGTGAGCATCTCAAAGGGGAACACCACACGCTCCAAGTAGAACTGCTCATCGCCGCAGCAGCGCAGGATCACCATGCGGTCGCTGGCGTTGCGGTACCCACAGTCGAGAGTTGGCACCAGGACGGCACCGTCTTGAAGGAGCTGGTCAACGCGGTCCAAGGTTCACAACCAGTTTCAACCCATCTACCCACCCGTCCCCGGGGCGGGTTGGTGACGGCTGCAACCATTTTTGCGGCTTCATAATCTTTTCGGTTTTACGTCGGAGCCGTTGTCCGCCTTGTCAGCCCCACCCGGCTCAGAGGCTGCGCAGCGCCACGATCGGATCCAGCTGGGCCGCTCGCCGGGCCGGGAGAACGCCGAACACCAGCCCGATGCTCCCGGAAAGCAACACGGTGCCCAGCACGGTGCCAGCTTCAATCGCCGCAGGCAGAGGTGTGAGCGCGGCCACCAGGGCCACGGTGCCCACCCCCACCGCGCTACCGATCACACCACCGAGAGCCGCCAGCACCAGGGATTCCACTAGGAACTGCAGCAGAACATCGCCGCTGCGGGCCCCGAGGGCCTTGCGCAGTCCGATCTCCTCGGTTCTCTCGCTCACCGACACCAGCATGATGTTCATGATTCCGATGCCCCCCACCAGGAGGGACACCGCCCCGATGGCTGCGAGCATCAGCGTGAGTCCTCCCGTGATCGTGCCCACGATCTGCTGGGCATCCTTCTGAGAGCGCACGGCGAAATCGTCCTCCCGGAGGATGCGATGCCGCTGCCGCAGAAGGTTGGTGATCTGGAAGGAGGCGGCACCGGTGCTGGCTTCATCGATGGCCTCCACGCTGATGAAGCTCAGCACCACCCCGTAGAGGGGATCCCTGCCGCTGAGCCGACTCACCATCGTGGTGAGGGGCACATAGGCGGTTTCGTCCTGGTTGGATCCGAATACGGCCCCCTTGGGCTCCAGCACGCCGATCACCTCGAACGACTGGTCGCGGATCCGCAGCTGCCGGCCCAGGGCCGAGCCCGTGGGCATCAGCTTGTCCTTCAGGTCTGGACCGATCACCACCACGTTGCGTACCCCCTCAAGGTCGCTGGCACTGAGGAAGCGCCCCTGGGCGACCTCGAAGCTGCGCACCGTGAGGAACTCGGGTGTCACCCCGGTGACGGTGGTACTGGCTGAGAGTGATCCCGATTGCACCACCTCCGAGAGGGTGATCTGAGGCGCCACGCGCCGCACGGTGGGCACCTGCTCCTCGATCGCTTTGGCATCTTCAAGCACCAGGGTCTTGGGGCTTTCGATCCCCTGGCGGCGGGTGTCATTGCGGCCCGGCACTACGAACAGCACATTGGCGCCGAGGCTGCTCAGCTGGCCCTCCGCCAGGTTCTGGGCCCCTTTGCCCACCCCCACCAGGGTGATCACCGAGGCATTGCCGATCACGATGCCCAGCATCGTGAGAAAGCTGCGTAGCCGGTTTGTGTTCAGGGTGGAGAGGGCCATCCCGACGGTCTCGCGGATCGGTAGACGGGAGGCCATGGCTGGGAGCGGGGACTACAAGATTGGCCTGGCGCTGACCTCGATGGGGTTGAGGGCACCGCGATGCACAACCCCTTCGTGGACCGTGAGCGTGATGATCTCACCCGGCAGCAGATCCATCGTGGCATTGGCCACCCCCACGATCACGGGAATGCCGAGTCGCTCGGCGGTCACAGCCGCATGGCTCTGGCGACCCTCCTGCTCGCTGATCACCCCCTTGGCCCGGCGGATGGCTTCGATGTAGGAGTCAGTGGTTTCGCGCACCACCAGAATTTCACCGTTCTCCAACCGGGCTGCCTCCTCCGGGGTTCGCGCCACGCAAACCTTGCCGCTCAGGGAGCCCTGGCCGATCCCGGTTCCCCGTCCGAGGAAGGCCGACACCAGCCCCACCCGGACCAGATCAGTGGAGCCGCTCACCCCTTCGAGGGTGCCCTGGGTCTGCACCACCAACTCTCCCTCGTGGAGAAGGCCCATTTCCTGGGCCACGCCCATCGCCACATTGAAGGTGCTGCCGGTGTTCACCTGCTGGGCGATCAGCAGGGGGGTCACCCCCCACACCAACTGGAGTTGACGGGCCACATTCACCTCGCTGGTGATCGCCAGGATCGGGGTGCTAGGGCGGAATTTGCTCACATTTCGAGCGGTTGAGCCGCTCTTGGTGAGGGGCAGGATCGCTGCCGCATTGAGCTGACGGGCGATGCTGCTCACGGCCTGGCAAATCGCATTCGGGATGGTGGTGGCCATGTGACTGTCCAGCTCCCGGCGGGGATAATCCCGCTCGATCCGCCGGGCGATCTGGGCCATGGTGGCCACTGCCTCTACTGGGAAGTCGCCCACGGCGCTCTCGTTGGAGAGCATCACGGCATCGGTGCCATCGAGGATGGCGTTGGCTACATCGCTCACCTCGGCGCGGGTGGGCCTGGGGCTCGACACCATCGAATCGAGCATCTGGGTGGCGGTGATCACCGGGATGCCCAGGCTGTTGGCCTTGCGGATCAATTCCTTCTGCAGCAGCGGCACCTCTTCGGCGGGCATCTCCACCCCCAGATCACCGCGGGCCACCATCACCCCGTCACACAGGGGAAGAATGGCATCGATGGCGTCGATCGCTTCGAATTTCTCGATCTTCGCCACCACCGGCGTGGCATGGCCGTGGCTGCGAATCAGCTCGCGGATCTCCTGCATGTCGGAGGGGTTGCGCACAAAGCTGAGGGCCACCCAGTCGACCCCCTGTTGCAGGCCGAATGCCAGGTCTTCCCGATCTTTATCGGTGAGGGCCCGGATCGAGAGCTGCACATCGGGGAAGTTCACCCCTTTGTTGTTCGACAGCACCCCTCCCACCGAGACACGGCAATGGAGGTTCTGCTGCTCTTCATCCACCCTCTCGACCACCATCTCCACCTTGCCGTCATCGATGAGGATGCGACTGCCGATCGGCACCTCGGAGGCCAGCGTGGTGTAAGTCACCGTGGCGATCGTGCGATCGCAGGCCACCGACCGGGAGGTGAGGGTGAAGAGGTCGCCGTTGGCCAAGGCAACCGGACCCTCGGCAAAACGGCCAAGCCTGATCTTCGGGCCTTGAAGGTCCTGAAGGATGCCCACATGCACCCCGAGTTCTTCAGCCACCTGGCGAATCGTGGCGATCCGCACGGCGTGATCCGCGTGGTCGCCGTGGGAGAAATTGAGCCGGAAGGTGGTGGCACCGGCATCGATCAGGCGACGCAGCATCTCGGCCGACTCGGTGGCCGGGCCAATCGTGGCCACGATCTTGGTGCGACGCATGAGATGGGGCTTGGCCATGGACCACCACTACCAAGCGCGGAAACTACCATCCGGCCCAGCACTCCACCGCTCGCAATGGACTTCCAGGCCTACCAGGAGCGATCCCGCGCCACGGCCCGCTATCCCGATGCGGGAAACAACCCGATCTATCCCACCTTGGGTCTTTGCGGCGAGGCCGGTGAGGTGGCAGAAAAGGTGAAAAAGGTCTTGCGTGATGGCGGTGGTGTGTTCAGTGAGCCGGTGCGGGATGACCTGCTCTTGGAATTGGGCGATGTGCTCTGGTACGTGGCACAGCTGGCCACTGAGCTCAATCTCAGCCTGGAGACGATCGCCGAGACGAATCTCACCAAGCTGGCCAGCCGCGCGGCCCGTAACCTGATCGCCGGTGACGGGGATCGACGCTGATGCAACCGGTATCGGGGACGACCCTTAAAACCGTGCTGGGCCTGCTGCTCGGGCTGGCCCTGGGCCTGATCCTCTGGCAGCTGCTGCCCGCCTCCGCCATGGCCGCGGAGCTCCAGGTGGGGCAGGTGCATCTCGAGCCCTGTCCGCCGGACGATCCCGGCAGCCAGAGCGGTCTGCGGCGTCCCGCCGGCGCCAGCTGCTACGCGCTCCGGGGCGAGGTGCTCAACCCTGGCCGGCAGACCGTGGTGGATACGGATGTCTTTGCCCTCATCCTCGATGCCAGCGGCGAACCGGTGCTTCCCAACCGCAGCCGGGTGGGCTCGATCGGTGATGTTCCCCCCGGCCGCTCCGAGTTCGCCCTGCGGCTTGCGGTGCCGGCGGGCACGCCCGGGCCCTTTCAGGTGAGCAAGGTGAGGGCCCGCGGCTTCTCTGCCCCTGTGCGGATGCGCGCCGGTCCGAACGAGGAGAAGCTGCCCCTGGAGGAAGCTCTGGGTTAGATGCTGGGATCAGTAGCCGATGCCGGAGGTGGCCAGGCTGGTGGCACCGAAGCCGAGCAGACTCTGGGCCAGCTGCAGGGCCACGAAGGCCACCAGGGAGGAGAGGTCAAGGCCGCCCACCGGGGGGATCAGGCCGCGGAAGGCGTTGAGGTAGGGATCGGTGATCGCGCTCAAGCTGGAGAGGATCGGATTGCCCCAGTCGAGGTTGGGAAACCAGCTCAGCAGCACCCTCGCCAGCAAGAACAGCGTGTAAACGCTGAGGGTCTGGGCTAGCACCTGCAGCGCAAAAGCAACGAAATTCATCGGAAAACTGACCAGCTGGTGCATTCAAGCCTGAATCTATTCAAGCGGCATCCGCTCAGCTGCCTGGCAGCGCCTGCGGATCTCCGGCCTCGAGCTCCAGCTGCTGGGAGTGCTGGGCCTGCCGGCGCGGAGCTCTGGGCTCCTGGCCCTGCACGGCAAAGGTGCGGTGGAATTTCTCGCTCAGGCTCAGCCAATAGGAACGGCCGTCGCTCTGGCGCCGGCGTTCGATGAAGTCCTGAGCCAGAAGTTCCTTGATGTGCTCGTAGGCGCCGGAACCGCGCAGCTCCACCAGCTCCGACTGGAGGATGCGCTTCTTGAGGGCGATCGTGGCCAGGGTGCGCAAGGAGGCGGTCGACAGGTCGACCGGCAACAGGTTCTGCACCAGATCTCCCAAGCCCTCGCGCAACTGGAGGCTGTAGCGGCCGCCCTCCTGGTGGATCTCCAGGGCCGTATCCCGGTGGGCGTAGTCGGCCATGAGGGTGATCAGGGCCCATTCGGTGGCTTCCCGCTCCAGGCCAGCCAGCTCGGCCAGTTCGGCCAGGGAGAGGGGACGACCCTTGAGATACAGGATCGCCTCCAGCCGGGCGGAGATGGACAGGGTTTCCAGGGCCAGGGTGGCCGCCGCCTTTCGCGGCCCATTTCCGCTGCCTCCGGCCCCCTCGGGCTCCGCGGGAGGTTGGCTGGCCTGGGATGCCGTCTCGGGACTGGCCATGGGCGGTCCTGGGCGGATATGGGCGAACCGTATCGCAGGCCTCAGGTCGCCACCAGCGGTGGCGGCTTGGGAAGGCCACCAGCCTGCGGCCCCAGAAAAAGCCGATAGGCCGGATTGGTGCTCTCATCCCAGTGGGGATAGGGCAGAGCGGCCACGAACCGCTCCCACTCCTGTCGTTCGTGGCGCGGCACCTGCACCCCCACCACGATCCGGCCCACATCGGCGCCGTGGTTGCGGTAGTGGAAAATGCTGATGTTCCAGCTGGGATGCAGGCTGCTCACAAAGGCCATCAGGGCGCCGGGGCGTTCCGGGAATTCGAAGCGGTAGAGAAGTTCCTCCCCCTTGTCGAGGGCTTCCGCGGCGCTGGTCGGCAGTCGGCCGCCCACCATGTGGCAGAGGTGGAGCTTGGCGAGTTCGTTGCCGGAGAGATCCAAGCAGGGGAACCCCTCGCCCTGCAGTTCCGCCATTAATTGGCGGGTGTCGGCATGGCCGTTGATCTGCACCCCCACGAAGATGTGGGCCAGCCGGGGATCGGCCAGGCGGTAGGAGAACTCGGTGAGGCTGCGCTGCCCCAGCACCGCACAGAAGCGGCGCAGGCTGCCGGGTTGCTCGGGGATCTCCACCGCCAGCAGCGCTTCGCGCTCCTCCCCCAGTTCAGCCCGTTCGGCGACGAAGAGCAGGCGGCCGAAATTCATGTTGGCGCCGCAGGCCACCGCCACCAGGGTGCGATCCCGCAGGCCCCTCTGCTGCACGTCCGCCTTCATGCCGGCCACGGCCAGAGCACCGGCCGGCTCGAGGATCGAGCGGGTGTCCTCGAACACATCCTTGATCGCCGCGCACACCGAATCGGTGTCCACGGTGATCATCCGGTCCACGTAGCGCCGCGCCAGGTCGAAGGTGAGTTCCCCCACCTCCCGCACGGCCACTCCATCGGCAAACAGACCCACCGAATCGAGCCGGACCCGTTCCCCCGCCGCCAGGGAGCGGGCCATGGCATCGGCGTCCACCGGCTCGACGCCGATCACCTCCACCTCGGGCCAGAGGTTCTTCACGTAAGCGGCGATGCCAGCGATCAGCCCCCCGCCGCCCACGGCCACATAGATGGCATCAGGGGGTTCGGAGCACTGCCGCAGGATCTCCAGGCCGATTGTGCCCTGGCCGGCGATCACATCGGGATCGTCGAAGGGGTGGATGAAGCTGAGGCCCAGCTCCCCCTCCAGACGGCGGGCTTCCGTGCAGGCGGCGTCGTAGTTGTCGCCGTAGAGCACCACCTCGGCGCCGCGGGATGCCACCGCCCGCACCTTCATCTCCGGCGTGGTGACCGGCATCACGATCACGGCACGACAGCCCAGTCGCTGGGCGGCCAGGGCCACCCCTTGGGCGTGGTTGCCGGCGCTGGCGGCGATCACGCCACGGTCGAGCTCGGCGCGGCTGAGGCCCACCATCCGGTTGTAGGCGCCGCGCAGCTTGAAGCTGAACACCGGCTGCAGATCCTCCCGCTTGAGCAGCACCCGGTTGCCCAGGCGGGCCGAGAGGTTGGGGGCCGGATCGAGGGGGGATTCGATGGCCACGTCATAGACGCGGGCCCGCAGGATCCGTTGCAGGTAGGAAGCGGGCTCCGGTGGTGCGGCCGGTCCGGGGGCCTGGAAGGGCCCCGGGGTTCCGTCGGGTTGGCCGGGCTGATCGAGGGCGCTGGCGGCGGCATTCATGGATCCAGTCTCGCAATCGACCGCTCGAACGGTCACGGTTGTCGCCATCTGCCCGTCGGCAAGCCGTACATTGGTTCTGAAGGGAGTCAGAAGGCATGCAACTCAGCGCGTTGAGCCACCCCAACCAGCTGCATGGCCTCTCCATCACGGAACTGGAAGCGGTGGCTCGGCAGATCCGGGAACGCCACCTGGAGGTGGTGTCCACCAGCGGAGGCCACCTCGGCCCAGGGCTGGGGGTGGTGGAACTCACCCTGGCCCTGTATCAGACCCTCGATCTCGACCACGACCGCGTGGTCTGGGATGTGGGACACCAGGCCTATCCCCACAAGCTGATCACCGGCCGCTACACCGATTTCCACACCCTGCGCCAGAAGGGTGGTGTGGCCGGTTATCTCAAACGCAGCGAGAGCCGCTTCGACCACTTCGGCGCGGGGCACGCTTCCACGAGCATTTCGGCTGCCCTGGGGATGGCCCTGGCCCGAGATGCCCGTAAGGAACATTTCAAATGCGTTGCGGTGATCGGCGATGGAGCCCTCACCGGAGGCATGGCCTTGGAGGCGATCAACCACGCCGGCCACCTGCCTCGCACCAATCTGCTGGTGGTTCTGAACGACAACGACATGTCGATCAGCCCGCCGGTTGGCGCCCTCTCCACCCACCTGAACCGCATGCGGCTGAGTAAGCCGGTGCAGTTCATTCAGGACAACGCCGAGGAAGCGATCCGCAATCTCCCCTTCCTGCACGGGGAGCTGCCCACCGAGCTCAAGACCCTCAAGGAGAGCATGAAGCGCCTTGCGGTGCCCAAGCTCGGGGCTGTTTTTGAAGAGCTGGGCTTCACCTACATGGGCCCGATCGACGGCCACGACATCGCGGCCATGGTGCGCACCTTTGAGGCAGCTCACCGCACGGAAGGTCCGGTGCTTGTGCATGTGGCCACCACCAAAGGCAAGGGCTACCCCTACGCCGAGGCCGACCAGGTGGGCTATCACGCCCAGAGCGCCTTCGACCTGACCACGGGCAAGGCCTACCCCTCCAGCAAGCCCAAGCCCCCCAGCTGGAGCAAGGTCTTCGGCCAGACCCTGGTCAAGATCTGCGAACACGACCCCCGCGTGGTCGGCATTACCGCTGCCATGGCCACCGGCACCGGCCTTGATCTGCTCGAAAAGGCCCTGCCCCACCAGTACTTCGACGTGGGTATCGCGGAGCAGCATGCCGTGACCATGGCGGCCGGCATGGCCTGCGAGGGTCTGCGGCCCGTGGTGGCGATCTACAGCACCTTCCTGCAGCGCGCCTACGACCAGCTCATCCACGACGTGGGCATCCAGAACCTGCCCGTGACCTTCGTGCTGGACCGAGCCGGCATCGTGGGGGCCGATGGCCCCACCCATCAGGGCCAGTACGACATCAGCTACCTGCGGGCTGTGCCGAACTTCACGGTGATGGCGCCGAAGGATGAGGCCGAGTTGCAGCGCATGCTCGTGACCTCCATCGCCCACTCCGGCCCCTGTGCCATCCGCATCCCTCGGGGCGAAGGTGAAGGTGTGCCCCTGATGGAGGAAGGTTGGCAGCCGCTGCAGATCGGCCGCGGTGAACTGCTCACCGATGGCGATGATCTGCTCCTGGTGGCCTATGGGGCCATGGTGGCGCCGGCGATGGCCACCGCGGGCCTGCTGCAGGAGCAGGGAGTGCGGGCCGCCGTGATCAATGCCCGTTTCCTGCGTCCCCTTGATGAGGCGTTGATCCTGCCGATGGCCCGTCGGATCGGCCGGGTGGTGACTTTCGAGGAGGGTGCCCTGGCCGGTGGCTTCGGAGCCGCGGTGCTGGAATCCCTCAACGATCACGATGTGTTGGTGCCGCTGTTGCGGCTGGGGATCCCCGATCTGCTGGTGGACCACGCCAGTCCGGACCAGAGCAAGGAGGCCCTCGGCCTTACCCCACCCAAGATGGCCGCCCGCATCCTGGAACGTTTCGGATCGGCCATCGGCGCCGGCCAGGGTTTTGATGAGCGCCGCACCTCCGACGACCGTCGCGCACCGGTGGTGGCCTGAGCCCCACCCCCTCTGGAGTGGTGCGCTGCCGGGTGCTGGTGGTGGGAGCCGGTCCTGCCGGTGGGGATCTGGCCCGTCAGCTGGCCGCCCACGGCGAAGATGTAGTGCTGGTGGAGCGGTTGCCCGATCTGCGCCGGGCCGCCTTCAGCAGCGCCGCCCTGCCCCTCGATGCCCTCGACCGCTTCGGTCTACCGGCGAGCGTGGTGGCCCAGAGGTGGAGCGGCTGGGAGCTGCTGGGCCCTGGTGAAGCCCGCCGCAGCTGGCCAGGCGGAAGGCCCCAGGGGGTGGTCTTGGATTTCGGAGCCCTGCGGGAGTGGCTGGTGGGGGAGGCGCAGCGTTGGGGAGCCCGGGTTTGGCTCGGCCACCGTGCCCTGGCCTGTCACCAGGAAGCGGATGGGCTCCACACCGTCCTGCGCCGGGGCGATGGCGGTCGCCTTGAGGTTCACAGCGACTGGGTGATCGATGCCACAGGCCAGGAGCGGAGCCTGCTGGGGGATCCGCCGGCGGGCGGTCCCAGAGCCGAATCTCTGGTGAGCGGCGTGGGTCTGGAGTGGCTGGTGCAGGTGCCCAGCGCCTGCTGGGAGCGTTGGAGCGATCGGCTGGCCTTTTGCCTCGGCAGCGACTGGGTGGCCCAGGGCTACGGCTGGGTGTTTCCCATGCAGGCCCCGCGCCTGAAGCTGGGCGTCTGTCGCCTGCTCGACCCCAGCCGGGATCAGCCGCCCCTGGGGGGCGTGCTGGAGCAGTTGATTGAGCGCCTGCTGGCGCCAGCCGAGCGGCAGGCCATGGCCGTGCTCGATCGCCATGGAGGTTTGATCCGCAGCAGCATCCGTCGCCGTGAACCTCATCGCCGCGGCCGTCTGGTGGGCTTGGGCGATGCGGTAAGCACCGCCAACCTGCTGGGGGGCGAAGGCATCCGCCATGCCCTGTTGAGCTCCCGGGTGCTCGCTCCCCTTCTGCTGGAGGACTTGCGCCACCCGCCAGGGGGCTGTTGCGTTGACCGCTACCCGCTGGAACTCCGCCGCGCCCTGGGCTGGCGATGGTCGATCAGTGGCCGCCTGGCCCGGCGCACCTGGCTGGGGTTGCATGGATCAGCTGCCGATCGGCGGCTCGGCGCGTTGCTCACCAGCCTTGAACAGGAGGGAACTTCGGCCCTTTCGGATCTGCTGTTCGGCTACCGCTTCGAGCGCTACGGGATCAGGGCGCTTCCCTATCTGCTCGGCCTGCGCTGAGCGGGGTTCAGAGCACGCCCCGGGAGGCCAGGCCCTGGATGGCGCCCATGCCGAGGATGTGGCCGAGGCTGATCGTGCCCAGCATGGCGCCGTGGCTGAGGCCACCGAAGAGATTGGAGCTGGGCAGTTTCAGGCCCACGTTGGGTTGCTTGATGGTGGCCTTGCCGATGGCGATGGCGATGATGTTGGCGAGAATCATCACCAGGCCCACCTTCGGCGACCAGGAAACGGTGGCGGGAGCCAGAGCCAGGAGGGGAGCGATCATGGAGCCATGTGCCGACGCCCTATCTTCCAGTTGAAGAGCCGCTTTGCTGCCCTCACGTAAGACTTGTTCACTCGAAGGGTTAGCGAGAAGGCTGGCTGCGGCCCCAGGCGAAACCCAGCATCACCAGGGCATTGCTCAGGGTGAGGAAGGCCTCGGCGCCTCCGTGCAAGGGGTCCACGTCGGCGAGTTGCCGGCCGAATTTCAGCTGCGCCACCACCGCTGCCACGATCGTGACGGCCACGAACAGCAGGGTGAGCTGGAAGCCCAGCAGGGCCAGTCGCGGAAAGGCCCTCACCCGGGAGGCCCACCAGAGGAAGGCGAGGTAGGGCAACAGGGAGAGCACGAACAGTGGCGCTGGGTCGATGCCGGCCAGGGCTTCAAGGGGAACGGAAGAGCCGCTCATGGTTCCGGCGCCGCCGCGGGGGCCGGTTGGCTGGCTGGCTTGAGCCCATCGAGGCGCCGCTGCTGACGCAGCAGATTCCAGCCGGCCAGCGCCAGGGTGCCGTTGCCCACAGTGGTCAGGCCCGCCTGAAACACCACCAGCCCGCGCAGTTGCTCCGGATTGTCGAACAGATGCCAGGTGCATGCCGCCATGGCGCTGCCCAGGGCCGGCAGCATCGCCAGGGCCAGCCAGCGCCACCCTCCTTCGCGTCGTCGCAGTCCGTAAGCCTGAACCGCCGCGATCGCCACCAACCACTCCAGCACCGAGGTGACGTGGATCCACCAGGTGCCCAGGGAGAGGGCGTGCATGGAGCTGGCTCCTGAATGGCTGCAATGTAGGGAGCGCCTGCCGAGCGCGGCTGACGCTGTGCTGGTTCAGGTTCTGTCGGGTCCGCCCCGCTCCAACAGCAGCAGCGGCGTGGCACCCTCAAAACCCTGGTCATAGGCCGTGGTTGTCAGCTGACCGGCCCACCGCGGCGGCAGCTGAGTCAGCAGCGGTTCCACGTAGGGATGGATCCTTGTCGGCCGGCTGGCGGGGTGGGCGGGGTATAGACGCACCTGGCTTCGGCTGACCCGCAGGAGTTCGAGCATGGCGATGCGGTGCCAGGCCAGGTCAAAGCAATCCAGCTCAAACAGACCCCCATCAGCCAGGGGGGCGTAGGAAAACAGGAGGTGACCGCAGACAACCAGATCGAAGCTGCCAGCACCGAACGGCAGGTTGGGAAGGCTGGCTGTCAGGTAGGACTCGGGATGGATGGGCTAGTCGATCGGCCAGAAACTCCTCCAGGGCTATGAGCTTGCTGCGGCGATAGGCCGCCAGATCGAAGTCGGCTCTGAGGGCGTCGCTCTGGGCAATGCGCTCCAGGGAGAGATCGAGATCCTCCAGGCAGCGCTGCTCGATTTCAGGGCTGGGGAGGGCATAGAGCGGATCCACCGCCACAGCCTCCACGCCATTCCGGCGCGCTGTGGCGACCAGGGAACCCGGACCACCGGGACAATCCAGGATTCGGGCCCCCCTCCAGTCGGCCAGATCCAGGTCGAAGAACTGGAGGGCATCGCTGCCGCTCCTGCCGAAGAACACCACCCTCGGAAGTTCCATGGCCATGGCGGTAGCGGCGGACAGCGCGCCTATTTTCAATTCGCAGGCGTAGGCGGGGCTCTGGTGGTGGTCGGCGGCGATCAGGTGCTCGGCGGGCCCAGGAAACTCCCCACTGACCCATCACACGCAGATCAAGGCGTGGACGGCGGCGGGAAGGTTCTGCTCTGCGGCTATTACGGCGAGCACAACCTCGGCGACGATGCGTTGCTGGAGGTGCTGCTCAGCCAGCTGCCGCCGGGTTGGGAGCCCCTGGTCACCGCTCACGATCAGCCGATGGTGCAGCGCCGCTACGGGGTTGCCACAACCGATCGGCGCAGCCTCGCGGGGGTGCTGCGGGCCCTGGCTGGATGCGATGCGCTGGTGCTCGGCGGTGGCAGCCTGCTGCAGGATTCCACCAGCTTCAAGAGCCTGCTGTATTACGCCGCCCTGATCGGCGCCGCCCGGCTCCAGGGCAAGCGGGTCGGCCTGTGGGGGCAGGGCCTGGGGCCGCTGCATCGACGCCGCAGCCGCCTGCTGGTGCGGAGCCTGTTGCCGCTGGTCAACGCGATCAGCTGGCGGGATCCGGCCTCGGCCAGCCTCGCGGCCGATTGGGGCATCGAGGCTCCGGTGGGCAGCGACCCGGTCTGGGGCCTGGCGCCGCGAGCCTGGCAGGGGAGGGGCGGGCCGATCGTGCTCTGCTGGCGGCCTGTGGCTCAGTTGCAGGGGACGGCCTGGGCTCCTTATCTCGAGGCCCTCGATCAGTTGGCGGCGAGCGCGGACCGGGCGGTGCTCTGGTTGCCCTTTCACCAGGACCAGGATCAGGGGCTGCTGGGGGCCCTGAACGCCGAGGGACTGGTGCCCCCACGCCTGATGGAGCGAAGCCGGGAGCTGGCGGTGGACGACCCAGCCGCCGCCTTAGAGCAGTTCGCCGGAGCTTCCCTGGTGCTGGCGATGCGCCTCCATGGCTTGATCCTGGCGGCGCTCGCCGGTGCGCCCTGCGCCGCCCTCAGCTACGACCCGAAGGTTGCCGCCGCCGCTAAAGCCATCGGATGCCCCCTCCAGGTGCTGGGCGAAGGCGCGAATGCCAGCCTCGCGACGCTCTGGGAGTCCACGCTCGATCGGCCTCCGCTCAGCGAGCGGGTGGCCTGGCTCCGGCGGGAGGCTCTGACCCACCAGCACCTGCTGCGCAGGCTCCTGAGCCCTGAGGGGTGAGCGCTGCTCATGGACGGCTTCTGGACGGCTTCAGCGATTCAGCACGGCCGAGTCGATGCGTTGGCCCCGGTCATCCCAGCCGGTCACCTGGAGGGTTGTGGCGGTGGCGCTGAGTTCCGCGAAGCTGTGGCGGCTGAGGGCCCGGGCGCTGTGGTCGGCGGGCACCACGGCCCGCAGCGCAGCTCCAGCACCGCCCACCTGCAGATAGGTGGTTCCGTCGATCACGCGACTGCGTTCGTAGTGGTGTTCGTGACCGTTGATGTAAAGCTGCACCCCGTGCTGGCGGAACAGCGGGGTGAGCCTTGCGATGGCGGCTGGATCATTGCCATAAAAGCCACTGCTGTAGATGGGGTGGTGACCCACCACCACTTTCCAGGGGGCGCTGCTGGCCGCCAGGACCCGACGCAGCCAGGGCAGCTGGTGCTGCCAGCGGGCATTCATGTTGGTGTCGAGCATGAAGAACTCCACCGGGCCCCGCCGCAGGGTGTACCAGCGGCCCTTCATCCCGAAGGGGCGATAGGCAATCTGTGGATCGCCATTGCCCGTGCGGATGTCGTGGTTGCCGAGCACGGCATGGAAGGGCACCTTCGCCTCCAGTAAGGCCCGGTAGGGCCGCTGGAAAGTGGCCTCCACCCGATTGAGATTTCCATCGGGGTAAATGTTGTCGCCGGCCATCAGCACCAGATCCACGGGCCTGCGCAGCTGCACCTTGACCATCTGATCGGCAACGGCCCTCTGGTTGGCGTCGCCACTGCCGCTGTCGGCGATGGCCAGCCAGCGCAGGGAGGACGCTTGGATCGGGGGGGGCGGCTGGGCGGGGCCGGCCAGACCAGCCCCAGCGCGGTCGACCAACGCAACCAGGATCAGTAGAGCTGCGACGATGAGCGGGCGGCGGGCCAGGCTGGCGGAGCGCTGAGGCTTCGGCTCGGGCAGGCCAGGGGCCGGGAAACGTGGTCGCGTTGGGTGGGGCGCACGCATATCAGGAGGCGCCTGCGCTTTGCAAGTTGGTGAGAGCGGCCAGCACCTCCTGGCTGTGCTGGGCGGGATGCACGCCAGTCCAGATCTGCCGCAGGGTTCCCTGCGGATCGATCAGGAAGGTGTGACGAAGGGAGTAGGGAGCCATCCACGATCCGTAACGGCGGCTCACTTCACCGGCTTGATCGGAGAGAAGGGGATAGGCCAGGCCTTCGCTGCCGCAGAAGGAGGCGTGGCTTTCGGCATCATCGGCGCTGACACCCACCACCGAGGCCCCCTTGGCTTGGAAGGCACCTAGGTCCTTCTGGAAGCCTCGGGCTTCGAGGGTGCAGCCGCTGGTGAAATCGCGGGGATAGAAGTACAGCACCAGCCAGCGGCCCTGGAAGGCGGCCAGGTTCAGGCGGCTGTCGATCGGTTTGCCCTGTTGATCGGGGGTCACGCCGGAAAGATCGAAATCAGGGGCGGCCGCGTTGAGGGCAGGCAGAACACTTCCGAGTGCCAGGGCCGAGGAAGCCCTGCCCAGAAAGGCCGTCGGCAGGAGCACAAGGCCCTGGAGCAGGGATCGGCGGACCAGGGTGAAGGCCATAAAAAAGCGCCGGTAGCCGGCGCATTCTGGCGGATTGGTGGGCCCTGGCGGAGTTCTCTGAGGGTCGTGATCGAACCAGAGAAATCAGATCAACAACAAGCAAACAGAGGTCAGACGCTACTGACGGCTGATCGCCGTGGCCGTTGGCTCAGATCTTGGCCAGGTTGATGCCGAGTTCCTTGGCGTAGGCGCCGAGGCCCTTTTTCTGGATGGTCTTGAGGGCACGGGTGGACACCCGCAGCCTCACAAAACGATTGCCCTCGGCCCACCACAGGCGACGCTCCTGGAGGTTCACCTGCTGGAGTTTCTTGGTGCGGACATGGGAATGGCTGACCGCCATGCCGTTGTTGGCACGCTTACCGGTGAGCTCACAGACGCGGGACATGGACGATCTACCGATCGGAAACAGCTGGCCGAATGGCCTTGAACTGAACTTAGCAAAAGGCCCTCTGGAGCTGAGGGGCGAGGCCGGGATCGCAGGGGGGAGCCCCTGGCGCTGAACCCACGGCGGGCCGGCGGCTCAAGCGAGGCCGCGCTGGAGCAGCTGACCCATCAGCTCGGAGCTGCGCTGCTGGAAGCCAGCCAGCTGCTCGGGGGCCAGCCCCCCCACCGCCAGACGGGCCGTGTCGTGGAGATGGCGGCTGAGGCGCTCGGCCAGCTCCTGGCTCGGGGAGGCGCTAGCGGTGGCTCCGGGAGTGGTGATCACACCACCGGCGCTGAGCTTCAGCAGCCCCTCCACCAAGGGGTGACGACGGTTCACCAACAGCACGTGGTGGTCGGGAAGGCCGGGGAGCCGCTGCTCCATCAGGGCTCCCATATCGTTAATGCGACGCATCTGCTCAGGTAGCAGGATCAGCGCCGCCGGGGCGTTATCGCCTTTGAGCGCCTGAACCTGCACCGTGATCCGGCCATCATTGAGGGCTCTGCTGAACAGCTCCCGCAGTTTTTCTGAGCTGTCCTTGCCATCGGCATCCTGGATCTCGCCTTCGCTTTCCTGCAGGGAGGCGTCGAGTTCGGCATCCACCCGTTGGAATTTGAGTTCGTTGTGGCGCATCTCCAGCCAGGGGATGAACTGGGTGTCGATGAAGCTGTCCGCCATCAACACTTCCGCCCCCTGACCGGTCCAGAGCGCCAGGGCACCGGCCTGACCCGCCTCATCGGTGCAATAGAGCACCCGCTGGCCTTGGTCTGGTCCCAGACGGCTCCGGTAGCCGGAGAGGGTGGTGTAGATGCGCTCCCCGCTGGCGATCGGATCCAGGGGCTTCGCCTGGCCTGATTCCCCTTCGCCATCCTCGGCGCTGGCGTCCGACGGCGGGGCGGCGGGGGCGGTGGTGCCGAACAGCACCAGATCCGCCACCTGGTCGGCGAACTTGCCATCCTCCATGGCGCCAATCTTGATGAAGGGAGCCACGGCATCCCAGATCTCTGCGTAGCGAGCAGGATCATCGCGATGCAGTTCCTTGAGACGGTCGCCAACCTTCTTGGCCACAAACCCGCCGATCGAACGCACGCGGCGATCGGTCTGGAGGGCCGAGCGGCTCACGTTGAGCGGGATATCGGGTGAATCGAGCACGCCCCGCAGGGGCAGCAGGTAGCGGGGCACCACCTCCTTGATCGAATCGCTCACGAACACCTGATTGCAATACAGGCGGATCTCCCCCTTTTCCCAGTCGGCGCGGGAACCCAGCTGGGGGAAATAGAGGATGCCCTGGAGGTTGTAGGGGTAATCGGTGTTGAGGTGAACCCAGAGCAGGGGATCACCCTGGAAGGGATAGAGATAGCGATAGAGCTCGATGTAGTGCTTATCGGTTAGCTCTCGCGGGCTCTTGCGCCAGGGCGCTTCGCGTTTGTTCACCGTTTCCCCTTCCAGCTGCACCTCCACCGGCAGGAAGTCGCAGTAAGTGGTGATCAGGGTGCGGATCCTGGAGGGCTCGAGATACTCCAGTTCCTCCTCCATTAGGTGGAGGATGACATCGGTGCCAGGCTCGCTCCGTTCCGCCGCCTCCAGGCTGAAATTCGGGGAGCCATCGCAACTCCAGCGCACAGCCTCGCTCTCGCCTCTGGCACTGAGGCTCACCAGCTCCACCTGGGAAGCCACCATGAAGCTTGAATAGAAACCGAGGCCAAAGTGGCCGATGATCGCATCACTTTCCTGCTTGTACTTCTCCAGGAAGTCTTCGGCACTGGAGAAGGCCACCTGGTTGATGTAGCGCTTCACCTCATCAGCGTTCATGCCGATGCCGTTATCGGAGATCGTGAGGGTCTTCGCTTCGCGGTCGATTCGGATCGCGATCACGCCCTCCGCCCCCTCGCTGCAATCCCCCGCCATGGAGGCCATGCGGCGCTTGCTGATCGCATCCACCCCGTTACTCACCAACTCCCTGAGGAAGACTTCATGGCCGCTGTAGACGGCCTTCTTGATGATGGGGAAGATGTTTTCGGTGTGAATCTGAATCCGGCCCTGTTCCAGCACCGCCATGGCATTAGGTGTCACTGGTGGCGAGGCTAGAAGTGCGCCCCCTCCTTGTTCAAGGCTGACCAGGGAGGGGTCTCCGAACCCGGTGCCCAGGCGCGTGGTGCTGCCTGTGTTGCTCGGGAGAGGGTCTCAGGCGCTGGTCTGAAGCTCCGGCTTTTCCTCCGGCAGGATCGCCCCCTCAACGGGACACACCTGCAGGCAAATGCCGCAATCGATGCAGGTGTCGAAATCGATCCAGTAGAAAGCCGTTCCCTTGCTGTTGGCCCCCTTGCCGGGGTGGATGCAGGCCACTGGACAGGCGTCGACACAATCAGCCACCCCTTCGCACACGTTGGTGACAATCGTGTGGGCCATGCTGCGAATGAGCTGCTGGGGCGGATCCTAGGCAGGCGCCACAGTCGGCGCCCCTCGCCCCAAACCATTCCGTCAGGAGGTGACCCAGACGGTGCCGCGACAGCCCCGTTCCGCTGCGATGGTCTCGGCTTCCGCTTCGCTGTCGCAGCGGCTGAGGCAGAGTTCGGCCGCTTCTCCCCGCTGGTGGAGCCTGGCCTGGTGGCTCAGGGCCTGGGCCAGGTCCACCCCCGGGGCTGCGGCCACCAGCCAGGCACCCTGCGGAGCCGGTGGTTCCCCCGCTTCCAGCAGCTCTCGGATCGCCTCGATCGCGAAGCCGAAGCCGGTGCCGGCCGCCTGGTCCAGGTCCGCGCCGAAGCGGCCCACCAGGGCGTCGTATCGGCCGCCGCTGGCGATGGCGACCGGGGCCTCGTGTCCCTGGCACACCAGCCGGAACACCAGTCCGTCGTAGAGGTCGAAATGGGGCTGGAAGCTCGGATCGAGCTGCAGGCGCACCCCCCGTGCCGCCGCCGCCGGAGCCACTGCGGTCAGGGTGTCGGCCAAGGTCTGGAGCAGGGGGATGGGCCCGAGCCATTGCTCCAATTGGTAGAGCACTCGTTCGGGTTCACCGCGCAGGGCCAGGAGGGTGCGGAAGCTCTCCCGCTGCGGAGCCGGCAGGTTGAGTTGTTCCAGAGCCAGAGGATCGAAGCCGGTGAGCGCCCTGCGAATGGAACCACGCTGCTCCGCCGGCGCCTGGCTGAGCAGGGCGTCGAGGAGGCCATGGTGCCCCACCAGGAGGGTGGGGCGATGCGCTTCCTCCAGGCCCAGGGTGGCCACCGCTGCCAGGAGCAGCTGCAGCAACTCCGCGTCGGCCGCAGAGGAGCCCTCCCCCAGCAGCTCGACACCACTCTGGAGTTCCTCATGGATCCGCTGACCGCCACCATCGCTGATGGAGGTGCGGAAGGTGGTGCCACTGGCCCAGAGACGCAGGGGCCTGGGGCGACCGCGCATGCGACTGCAGGCGGCCCTGGCGATCGGTGCGGTGAGCTCGGGCCGCAGGCCGAGGGGTTCATCCGCAGCCAGCCGCAGGATCTCACCACTGTTGATCGCTCCGCCGGCCTCGAGGGAGGTGAGCCGTTCGATCGTGGGCGGTGTCACCTCCTGGTATCCCCAGAGGCGGTAGACAGCCGCCAGCAGTTCATTGATGCGGCGATTGCTCTCCACCGCGCCGGGCTGGAGATCCCGGGCGCCGGCAGCAGGTTGCAGAGCCATGGTGTGGAGAGGCAGGGCGGCGGAGTGGCGAATGGATCCTATGGAGCGGCCGCATCGAGCTCGGCGGCGCCATAACTGCTGCCGCTCAAGGGGCTGCAGCGGGCCAGATCGGCCACCATTTCGGCATGCAGGCCCGGTGCGCAGGCCAGCACTCGGCCGCTCGCCAGCTCGAGGGGCGAGCCGTCGTAGCCGCTCACCAGGCCACCTGCTTGCTCCACAAGCACCACGCCAGCGGCTAGATCCCAGGGGGAGAGGCCCCGCTCCCAGTAGCCATCGAAGCGGCCCGCCGCTACGTAGGCGAGGTCCACGGCCGCCGCACCGGCCCGCCTGACCCCATGGCTGCGGTGGGTGAACCAGGCAAATTCGGCGTAATTGTTATCTAGCCGTTCGATGCGGTCGTAGGCGAAGCCGGTGGCCAGCAGGGCATCGGCCACGTGGCCGCAGCTGCTCACCTGGAGTCGTTCGTCGTTGCACCAGGCGCCATGGCCTGGTGCCGCCCAGAAGAACTGGTTGAGGGCCGGCAGGGCCAAAGCTCCGAGCAGGGGCCGGCCCCGCCAGGTGAGTCCTACGGAGGTGCCGAAGAAGGGGAAGCCGTGGGCGTAATTGGTGGTGCCATCCAGGGGGTCGACACACCACTCCAGATCGCCTTCCCCGGCCCGGCGGCCGCTCTCCTCGGCGTTTACCGCGATGCCGGGGGTCTCGGCCGCCAGGACCTGCAGCACCGCATCCTCGGCGGCATGGTCCGCCTCGGTCACCAGGTTGCCGGCCGCCCCCTTGGCGCGAATCTTCACCGCCTGGCCGAACAGCTCCTTCAAAGGCACGGCGCCCCTCTGGGCGGCACGCTTCGCCACCGAGAGGAGCCTCTCCAGTTCCCCGGATGGCAGGTTGGCGTCCCGCAGCGCTGCGTCGGACTGACAGGAAAACGCGGGTGTTGACATGCTGCTCATTTCATTCCTCTTCGAGGGGCAGGCCCGGCCGCACGCGGCCGCGACCGAAATGGCGGCCGAACTGCAGCTCGTAGACCTCATCCTCATCCTGGGTCTCCACTTCCAGCGGACCAATGGCGCGGGCCACGCAGAGAAGGCCGTAGCCCCGGCCCCTCAGCTCCCTGGACAGGCCAAGGGCTTCATGCTGATCGATGCTGCCGCTCAGCACCCGCACGGCACAGGCCGTGCAACAGCCGTTGCGGCAGCTGAAGGGCAGCGGATCGCCCTGCTCCTCGAAACTGCGCAGGATGTAGGCCCCTTCAGGAACCTGGTGGCGTATCACCCGGCCCTCCTGGCGCCAGTGCACGGTGATGGTGTGGCTGGGGGGCGGGTTCGCTTCCATATGGTGATGACGGAGTCGTGACGGCAGAATCGTGGTGGCGGAATCTTGATGGCAGAGTCTTGATCCCTGAGGTGCGGGGCACGGGCTGCTAGGTTTGCACCTGCCCCATTTTGCCCCTGGAGAGGTGGCCGAGTGGTCGAAGGCGCAGCACTGGAAATGCTGTATAGGGGCAACTCTATCGAGGGTTCGAATCCCTCCCTCTCCGTATTCAAAAAGCCGGCCCTTGGGCCGGCTTTTTAATGACATTCTCCCTTCGCTACGGATAACAAAAAATACGCGCTGCCATGGAGATAAAGAGCAGTCTCCATGGCAGCGCAGCAAGCTTGATCCGGAGATCAACCAAAGCGGCCGCTGACGTAATCCAGGGTGGCCTGCTGGCTGGGGGAGTTGAAGATCTTTTCGGTACGGTCGAATTCCACCAGGTATCCGACCTTGCCCGATCCGCCATCCACTGCCTCGGCATTATAAAAAGCAGTCATGTCAGCAACTCGAACAGCCTGCTGCATGTTGTGGGTCACGATGACGATCGTGTAGCTCCGCTTCAGCTCGTGCATTGTTTCCTCGACCTTGAGGGTAGAGATCGGATCGAGGGCGGAGCACGGTTCATCCATCAGGATCACCTCCGGCTCGGTGGCGATGGCCCGGGCGATGCAGAGGCGTTGCTGCTGGCCACCGGAGAGGGCAAAGCCGCTTTCCTGGAGTTTGTCTTTGCATTCATCCCACACGGCCGCCTTGCGCAGAGATCGTTCCACCAGTTCGTCCATGTTGCCGCGATAACCATTGATGCGGGCACCGAAAGCGATATTTTCGTAGATGGTCTTGGGGAAGGGGTTGGGTTTCTGAAACACCATGCCAATCCGGCGGCGGACCTCAACCGGGTCAACGCGCTTGTCATAAAGGTCCATTCCATCAAAGATGACCTTGCCCTTGAGGGTGCAGCCTGGAATCAGATCATTCATCCTGTTTAAGCCGCGCAGCACGGTGGACTTGCCGCAGCCGGAGGGACCGATGAAAGCTGTAACTTTGCCGCGGGGAATGTCGACAAAGACATTGCGAACCGCCTCGAAGCTGCCATAAGAAATCGTCACATTCTGCAGCGACATGCAGGTGTCGACCTGGGCTGTTTGATGGGTGGCGTTGCTGGAAGTCATGACGGCTGGGGGGGGGGGGGGGGGGGGTTAGGAGTGGGTATTTTTAAATCCAGAGATATTCAGAAAATTGTCTTGAGTACGATTAAAGAGCCTTGTTTTAAGTGCGATTTAAACGAGCGATCCAGCGGGCGAAGAGATTGGCGGCAAGGATCATCGCAACCAACACGAAAGATGCCGCCCATGCTAGTTGATTTTGGGGTGCATACGGCATGATGGCGAAGTTGTAAATCAACACCGACATGCTGGCGATTGGATTGAAGATTCCCTCTGGCCAGAAGGGAGAAAACAGGGCGGTGAAGATCAGCGGTGCCGTTTCGCCCGCCGCCCTGGCGATCGCCAGCACCACCCCGGTGGCGATCGGGGTGAAGGCCGCGGGCAACACCACCTTCAGGATTGTGACAACCTGCGAGGCACCGACCCCAAAAGCACCCCAGCGAAGTTCCTGCGGAACGAGCTTGAGGCCTTCATCAGTGGTTTTGATCACGGTGGGCAGCATCAGCACCGAGAGGGCGATGCCGCCGGCCATGGCGCTATAGCTCTGGCCGAAGAAAATCCGAGTGGCCACGATCAAGCCATACACAAAAACACCACTGATGATCGAGGGAACCCCCGCCAGCACGTCGTTGCAAAACCGAACCACCTGGGCGAACCAGCCACTGCGGTTGTATTCGGAGAGATAGATGCCGCCCCCAACTCCGATCGGGATGGCCAGAAGGGATGCAATCAGCGTGACCACCACGGTGCCGATCATGGCGTTGCCGATGCCGCCGCCGCTCATGCCGGGGGCCGGTGGGAGCTGGGTGAAAAGGCTTGGGGTGATCAGGCGCCCACCCTGGTACAACACATACAGGAGCACCAGCACCAGGGGGAGCACCGCAATCGTGGCAAAGAGGCCGGCAATGGAGGTGCAGATGGCATTGAACAGGTTGCGGCCGAGGCTCGGTTTAAAAAATAGTGTGCCCCGATCAAAGAGGGAAGGAGCCGAGTGAGCCTGTGGAAATGGGGTCATGGGAGTTGGCTTGGCAACGGGTTACGGCGGAAGTGTCAGTAGCGGAGGCTGAGTTTACGCACGATCCATTGGGCCGCCACATTCACCAAAAAGGTGAGCAACATCAGGATCAGGCCGGCATACATCAGCGCCGAAACCTGGATGCCATCGGCTTCGCCGAACTGGTTGGCGAGCATCGAGGCGATCGTGTTGCCAGGAGCCAACAGGGAAACGTTGAAATTGAGCGCGTTGCCAATGATCATGGTCACGGCCATCGTCTCGCCCATGGCCCTCCCTAGGGCGAGCATCACACCGCCGACGATCGCCGAGATGGCGGCCGGCAGGATGATGTTAAAGATGGCACCCCAGCGGGTGGTGCCAATGCCGTAGGCACCTTGGCGCAACTCGATCGGCACCTGGTTGAGGGCATCGCGTGCAATCGCCGTGATGATCGGCAGGATCATCACCACCAAAATCAGGATCGCCGGGGCCATGCCGGGACCCTGAGGCACGGTGTTGAACAATGGAGTCCAGCCGAGCAATTTGTGACTGAGGTTGAGCAGAGGCCGGATGGCCGGCTCCATCACGAAGATCGCCCACAATCCGAGGACCACCGAGGGGATGGCGGCCAGCAACTCCACCATCAGACCGATCGCCTCGCGAAGGGAGCTGGGAATGATGTCTTCGGTGATGAAGATGGCCGTACCGATTCCGAGCGGCACGGCCAGCAACAGGGCAAGAAACGAACTGACCAGAGTGCCGTAGATGGCGGTGAAGGCCCCGTACTTCTCATTCACGGGATCCCAGGCCGAGCTGGTGAGGAAGGACGCGCCGAATTCGGCGATCGCCTCGCGGGCACCGCTGAACACCGTGATCAAGATGGCCAGCAAAACGGTTGCCACCAGGGCAGCGAGGCCCATGGTGAGGTTGCGGAAGCCGCCATCGAGCAGTTTCTCGGACATCGGCCGGCGTCTCAGGGTGTAGGCCCTGGCCAGAGATTCCGGCGTTGCTGTGGTGGTCGAGAGGCTGCTCATGCGCTACTGGCGCGGTGGATTTAGGCCGTTCCAAGGCGTCAAGCGCCCAAGAAACACCATTTGTTCAGATTACGGAGAACCACGGGGTGCCTTGATTAAGTCGGGTTTAACGTCCTGCCAACGCCCGGTAGCGTGAGGGCGTATCCGGGAACCGGTCGCAGCCGGACCATCAGTCGAACATTCATGGGGCGCATCGTTGGCATCGACCTGGGCACCACCAACTCGGTGGTGGCCGTGCTCGAAGGTGGCCGCCCCCAGGTGATCGCCAATGCGGAGGGGGGGCGCACCACTCCCTCGGTGGTGGGCTTCAACCGCGACCAGGAGTTGCTGGTGGGCCAGCTGGGCCGCCGCCAGCTGGTGCTCAACCCGCGCAACACCTTCTCCAATCTCAAGCGCTTTGTGGGAAGGGCCTGGGACGAGCTCGATGAGGGCAGTCTCGGTGTGCCCTACAGCGTGCGGGCGAACGACCAGGGCAACGTGCGGGTGGTGTGCCCGGCCACCGAACGGGAATACGCTCCCGAGGAGCTCGTGGCCAGCATCCTGCGCAAGCTCGTGGACGACGCCTCCACCTATCTGGGGGAGCCGGTGGAGGCGGCGGTGATCACCGTGCCCGCCTACTTCAACGATGCCCAGCGCCAGGCCACCCGCGATGCCGGGCGGTTGGCCGGGATCACGGTGGAGCGCATTCTCAATGAGCCCACGGCCGCTGCCCTGGCCTACGGCTTTGATCGCAGCACGGTGAAGCGGGTGCTGGTGTTCGACCTTGGTGGTGGCACCTTCGATGTTTCCGTGCTGCGCATCGCCAACGGCGTGTTCGATGTGAAGGCCACCAGCGGTGACACCCAGCTGGGCGGCAACGACTGGGACCGCCGCATCGTGGACTGGCTGGCCGATACCTTCCAGAAGGATCACGGCGTCGACCTGCGCCGCGATCGTCAAGCGCTGCAGCGCCTCACCGAGGCGGCCGAGAAGGCAAAGATCGAACTGTCCGGTGTGCGCAGCACCCCGATTTCCCTGCCCTTCATCGCCACGGCGGAGGCGGGTCCCCTGCACATCGAGACCACCCTGGAGCGGTCGCGTTTTGAATCCTTCTGCCCCGATCTGCTCGACCGTTTGTTGCGGCCTGTGCAGGGGGCGCTGCGGGATTCGGGCCTGGCTGCCGATGCGATCGACGACGTGGTGCTGGTGGGCGGCAGCAGCCGCATGCCGATGGTTCAGGACATGGTCCGCACCCTGATCCCCCGCGAGCCCTGCCAGTCGGTGAATCCCGATGAGGTGGTGGCGATTGGGGCTGCCGTGCAGGCCGGCATCCTCACCGGCGAACTGCGCGACCTGATGCTCAACGATGTCACCCCCCTCTCCCTCGGTCTGGAGACGATCGGTGGGGTGATGAAGGTGTTGATTCCCCGCAACACTCCCATCCCGGTGCGCAAGAGCGATGTGTTCAGCACCTCCGAGCCCAACCAGAACTCGGTGGAGATCCACGTGCTCCAGGGAGAGCGCCAGATGGCGGAGGGCAACAAGTCGCTCGGCCGCTTCCGCCTCTCCGGCATCCCGCCGGCGCCGCGGGGGGTGCCTCAGGTTCAGGTGTCCTTCGACATCGATGCCAATGGTCTGTTGCAAGTGGCCGCCACCGATCGCACCACGGGCCGCCAGCAGAGCGTTTCGATCCAGGGCGGCACCAACCTCAGCGAGGAGGAGATCAATCGACTGCTGCTGGAAGCCGAGCAGAAGGCGGCGGAGGATCGTCGCAAGCGCTCCGAGATCGATCGACGCAACCGGGCCCAGACCCTGGTGTCGCAAGCGGAACGGCGCCTGCGGGATGCGGCCCTCGAACTCGGACCGTACGGGGCCGAACGGCAGCAGCGCTCGGTGGAACTTGCCCTGCGGGATGTGCAGGATTTGCTCCGCTCCGACGACACCGCCGAACTCGAACTGGCCGTGAGCCAACTTCAGGAAGCCCTGTTCGGGCTCAACCGCCGCCTCTTCAGCGAGCGTCGCGCTGAGGCGGGTCCGCTGCAGGGCATCAAGAACACGCTCGGCTCCCTGCGCGATGAACTCTTCGCCGACGACGACTGGGACGAGTGGGACCGGGACGGCCGCTCCGATCCTTGGGCCAGCTCGCCGCGGCGCCCCGCAGCCGAGCGGGGAGAGGGCTATCCCTATGAAACCCGCTACGACTCCCGTTGGGACGCCCCGCCATCCCCCGCCTTCGGCCTGGGATCGGCTGGGGTCCCGGCCGGCCGGGACCGGCTCGATGGGCCGGCCCGCGGCGATTGGAACGATGCCGGGTCGGCCTGGGATAACCCTGGATCCTTCCGCGAGATCCGTCGTGATCCGGTTTCGGGCCCTCCCACCGCCTGGCGGACGGGCGCTGACGACGAGGTTCAGCGCCCTCGTTACGGACCCGACCGCGATGCTGATGGAGATCCTGATGGGACCTGGTTTCGCCGTTCGGAAGAGCTGAACCGGCGGCCCTCGACCTCACCCCAGCCGGAGCCGGACGATCCCTGGTCCAATGGTTGAGAGCCAGCGGGGCCTCGACTATTGGGGTGTGCTGGGCCTCGAGCCCGGGGCCGATGCTGCTGCCCTGAAGCGGGCTTTTCGCGATCAGGCCCGCCGCTGGCATCCGGATCTCAACGGCAGCGATCCGGTGGCGGAGGAACGCTTCAAGCAGGTGAACGAGGCCTATGCCGTGCTCTCCGATCCGCGCAAGCGCCGGGCCTGGGAGGAGGGCCTGGCCGCGGGGGGGGAGTCCGGGGCCGGGGATCCTTTCGCCAGTGGGTTTCCCGATTTCGAAACTTATCTCGATCGCCTCTTCGGCCGGGTTCCCCCGGAGGAGCAGCCGGACGATCCGCTGACCTACCGCGACAGCGCTGAAGCCGGAGCTGCCCCGACGGAACCCCGCCAGGGCCGCTGGCGGGATTCGTCCGCAGCGGTCGGTCGGGGTGATGTGGCCACTGCGCCGCCGCCGCCGCCGCCGGTGGTGGCGGCCACGGACGAGGAGACCGTGCTCAACCTCAGCCCCGAGCAGGCCCTGGAGGGTTCACGGGTCGAACTGGAGCTGGCCGATGGCCTGATGGTGGAAGTGAGCACGCCGCCGCTGGCCGGTGATGGCTGGCGGCTGCGACTGGCCGGCGTGACCCCGGGTGGTGGCGACCACTTTCTGCACCTGCGCGTGCGCACGGAGGAGGGGCTGCGGATCGATGGTCTGCGGGTGCTGTACCCCCTCGAACTGGCGCCGGCGGATGCGGTCCTCGGGTGCCAGGTGGTGGTGCCCACCCTGGAGGGTCCGGTGCGGTTGCGAGTGCCGGCGGGCTCGTCCAGCGGCCGCCTGCTGCGCCTGCGGGGAAGGGGCCTGCGGGATGGACAGCGCTGTGGTGATCAGCTCGTGGAGGTGCGCATCGTGGTGCCTACCGACCTGGATGAGGCCGAGCAGGCCCTGTACCGCCGGCTTCAGCAGCTGGCTCAGGAGCGGGAGGAAGGAGGTTCCGGGGCGGACCGGTGATGAGACCCGGTGATGAGACACTGGGCCCAGCCTTCGCTTTTCATCGTGCCCCAGACTCCTTCGCCCGTGAGGGTGCATGTGCTGCTCTTCGACGCTGGCAGCGACCAGGAAGGGATCCACTCGATCGAGTTGGGGGGGCGCACCGTGGTGCTGCTGTTTGAGGACCCCGATGACGCCGAGCGCTACGCCGGGCTGCTGGAGGCCCAGGATTTTCCCGTTCCCACCGTTGCGGTGCTCGATCGCGGGGAGATCGAGATCTTCTGCAACGAGGCCGGTTACGAGGCCCGCTTCGTGCCGGCCGGATTCCTGCCTCGCAGCGATGAGGAGCGCCTGCTGATCGCCCCGCCCGAGCGCAACATGGATGTGAGCCAGTGGAAGGAGCAGCGCGCCGCCAGCGGCGGTGCCAGCGTTGGAGAGGAGATCAAATCTGAAATCACCGATCCCGAGCTGGAGGCTTTCCGGCGCAGCCTGGAGGGTCTGCTGTGAGCGCCACGCCTCAGGCCTTCGACCGCGGCCATCTGCTCACCGAACAACCCAATCCCGCCAGTGAGGCCCTCGACGAACTCGACACCGACGAACTCGTGGCCCTCTTCTGTGAGAACGAACTCGAGACGCAGCACGCCGTGGCGGCGGCGGCGGCTGCCCTCGCCGCGGCGATCGATGCGATCGCCCAGCGTCTGCGCTCCGGCGGGCGGCTCTTTTATCTCGGTGCCGGCACCTCCGGCCGGCTGGGGGTGCTGGATGCGGCCGAGTGCCCACCCACCTTCTGCACACCGCCCGAACTGGTGCAGGGGGTGCTGGCCGGTGGGGCCCCCGCGCTGCTGAGAAGCTCTGAGGGCCTGGAGGATCTCTTTGATGCGGGCCCGGCCGACCTGAAGGAGCGAGGCTTCGGCCCCGCCGATGCCCTGGTGGGCATTGCGGCGGGTGGCACCACCCCCTATGTGCTCGGAGGACTCAGCCATGCCCGCAGCATCGGAGCCTTGGCCATCGCCCTGGCCTGCGTGCCCGCCGACCAGGCGCCGATGCCCTGCGACATCGACATACGTCTGCTCACCGGCGCTGAGCTCCTCACCGGCTCCACCCGCCTCAAGGCCGGCACTGCCACCAAGATGGCCCTCAACATTCTCTCCACCGGGGTGATGGTGCGGTTGGGCAAGGTGTATGGCAACCGCATGGTGGATGTGGCCGTCACCAACAGCAAGCTGGAGGATCGTGCCCTGCGCATCCTCCGCGACCTGGCCGGGGTGGAGCGGCCTAGGGGGGGCGAACTGCTGAGCGAGGCCGGGGGTTCGGTGAAGCTGGCCCTGCTGATGGCCCTCGGCGGCCTCGATGCGCATCGGGCCGCCACCCACCTGGCCACCGCCGGTCCTTCGCTGCGGGAGGCGCTGGCAGCGCTGCCTCCTTCCTGAGAGGGAGGCGGGAGATCGCGGCGCGGCTCAGCCCTCCAGGCGCTGGGCAGGCACCACGATCCACAGCCGCCGTTCATTGCCCCCCTTCTCGGCTGTGCCGGAACCGGTGTAGATGGCCACCAGGCCGTTGGGTCCGCGCTTGCTGAGCCCCGGTGCGTAGCCGTAGCGGGCGCCATGGTTCGCCAGGCTGGCGGCGGAGCGAAGGCCGATCGCCTGGGCCGCCCGGCTGCTGGTGAGCGGGGTTGCATCGGCGAGGTTGGCCAGCTGGGCTGGGGTCACCCATTCGCCGGGGACTGCCGATCGGGCCTCGGAACGCCCAGCCTTCAGCTGGCCCTGCCGGCCCGTGGGCGTTGGGCTCTCCACCGCCACCTCGCGGACGCGGAGCCTCTCCTCGATCTGTTCGAGGCGCCGGAGAACCTCATGGAGGGTTCCCTCCCTGGCTGCGTCGTTGTCAGCCGCCTCTGCCGCCGGCCCCGACGCTGAATCCGATCCCACGGCTGATGCTGGTGCCATGGCTGACGCCGATTCCACTGCAGACGCCGGTTCCGTGGTTGATGGCGGTGCCATGGCTGATGGCGGTGCCATGGCTGATGGCGGTGCCATGGCTAGCTCCGAGGCCATCCCTGGCTTCAAGGCCGCCGGTTCCTGGGCCGGTCTGGCGGGCTTTGGCTCGGGTAGCTTCAAACGCCGGAAAAACATCATCGTGAGGTTGCCCACGGGAAACACACCAATCAGTTCCCAACCCTGGGCGCCGTGGCCGTTGAGGAAGGTCTGCAGCTGATGGGCCGGATGCTGGGCCTGGGCGCTAGATCCTTCGGTGGGAGGTTTTTCGTAGAATTGGGGAAACTCCTTCTTCAGGAAGGTTTCCGAGAACATCGGCTTGTTGCCCGATCCCTCCCCGGCGGCCGATGGAGCCGCTGCCGGTCCATCCCCAGCCGGGGGCTGGCCTTGGGGTTTAGGGGGTTCCACGTTGATATGGATCACCTGGTATTCCCAGCCGTTCATGGGCGACTCCACGTCACTCTCTCCAGATTCTCAGCGGCCGGCGGGGCCCCAGTAGGGGCTGGTGAACAGTTCGGTGCGGAGACGGGTTTCGGCAGGCACCTGCTCCGGCGCCGTCATCAGGGCGTTGCGAAGGGCCTGGTGGGCGCCACTGGGGGGCCGCTGGGCCTCGATCCGCTGGGCGGCCAACGCGATGATCTGCTGGGCCAGGGTGGCGTTGCTGCGGAGGTTGTCGATCACCATCTCCACCGTCACGGAATCGTGTTCCTGGTGCCAACAGTCGTAATCGGTCACCATCGCCAGGGTGGTGTAGGCCATCTCCGCCTCACGTGCTAAGCGGGCCTCGGTGTGGTTGGTCATGCCGATCACCGAGCAGCCCCAGGAGCGGTAGAGCTCCGATTCAGCCCGGGTGGAGAAGGCCGGACCCTCCATGCAGAGGTAGGTGCCACCGCGGTGCAGGGTCCGCCCCTCGGGCATCAGGCTTTCTCCCACGTCCGCCAGGATGCGGCTGAGCACCGGACAGAAGGGGTCGGCATTGGTGACATGGGCCACCAGGCCCTCGCCGAAGAAGCTGAGGGGCCGCTGATGGGTGCGATCGATGAACTGATCGGGCACCACCATGTCGAGGGGGCGTAGATGCTCCTGGAGGGAGCCCACCGCCGACACCGAGAAGATCCAGCGCACACCGAGGGAGCGCAGGGCCCAAAGGTTGGCCCGGTAGGGCACCTCGGAGGGGGTGTGGCTGTGGTGGCGGCCGTGGCGGGCCAGGAACACCACCTCCAGATCTCCCAGCCGACCGAGCCGCAGGCTGTCGGAGGGATCGCCATAGGGGGTTTGAACCGTGATCTCGCGCAGATCCTCAAGCCCCTCCATGGCATAAAGGCCGCTGCCGCCAAGCACGCCCAGACGGGCCTTAGCCAGCTCGGGGGCGGTGCTGCTGGTCATAGCGCGCTTCAAAACTGGCACCTGTCTACAGCAGGCCTCTCATGCGCAGCCTCTCATGCGCAGCAGTGTCGGCTCCTCAGCGGGGTGGCGCAGGCTGGAGCGGCTGGATTCCCTGCGCTGGCCACCCCTGGATGCGGCGGTGATCCACGGGGGTGTAGCGCGCCTTGTGCGCTGGAGACTCTGGCCAAGCTCCCGCTGCTCTCGGCAGGCTGGCAGGCTGGCAGGATTGATCCATCACACCTCAGCCCCGCCCCCACCATGACCACCGCCTTGATGGACACCGAAGCCGGCCCCATCACCGTGGAGCTCTTCGATGCCGATGCCCCGGGCACGGTGGCCAATTTCGTGAAGCTCGCCAACGATGGCTTCTACGACGGCCTGAGCTTCCACCGGGTGATCGATGGCTTCATGGCCCAGGGAGGCTGCCCCAATTCCAGGCAAGGGGCCCGCGGCCAGGCCGGCACCGGTGGACCCGGCTACACGATTCCCTGTGAGATCAATGCCAACAAGCACAAGGCAGGCAGCCTCTCAATGGCCCATGCCGGCCGAAACACCGGCGGCAGTCAGTTCTTTCTGTGCCACGGCCCCCAACCCCACCTCGATGGGGTGCACACCGTGTTTGGCCAAACCAACGACATTGAGGCGGTTCTGAAGCTGCGCAATGGAAGCCTGATCAAGAGCGTCACGATTCAGGCTTGAAGCTCAGGCGGATCGGGCCTGTTGTGATCCACTGTGTAACGACCCTCCTGGTTGAGGCGCTCTTCTAGGAGGGACACCACCAGTTCGGTGAGAGTCATGTCGTTGATCACTGCAAAGCGCTTCGCCTGACTGTGGAGTTTTGCATCCAGGATCACCGAGAGCTTTTTTGTCGGTTTCGGCTGCTTGTCTTGCATCGTTGCTGGTTGGGGTTAGTGGGGCTCGGATGTTCCGGGTGTGGTATCAGATACTGGGCTAAGTGCTGCGCCTTGCATGGGCACTGCCCGAGATGAAGGCTGGGGCATTCAAGCCGTTGAGGCATTTACGCCCTAGGAGATGGCGTCTCCGGCCTTGAACTTAACTTTACTGGCTTGCCTCAAAATTCAGTGCAAGCCTGCGATCTGGCATGACGTCTACTTTGCTCAACCCTTGATCTCATGAAAAGTATAAATAATCGAGGCACGCCAAATGTGCATCTATTGTACGCCTGATGTATGTTCCCGCTGCGAGACCTTGGCTCCTCTTGCTTCAATGGCGGCGCACATCGGCTAAAATACGGAGCAGATACAGAGCTAAATCGATGCAAGCCGATGTTAATGGATACAATGTTAACGGTTACCATGATAAAGAACACCATGATAAAGAACACAGCGTTAATGAGTACACGGTGGACAACGGGAGTCAGTCTCCTGCGCTCGTAGATAAGGATTTTAGCTGTTTAGATAAGGAGTCGAATTCATCCCCACAGGCTCGTCTTTCTGTCGGTGTTCCCCGAGGTGTTTATAAGCAGTTGAAGCTGCTTGCCCACGATAGAGACATGACGATTTCGGCCTTATTGATTAAATTGATTAAAGCTGAGATTCAATCGCTCGATGCTATGGATCTTTGACCTAATTTCACGATGAGTGTGATTAACGGCGGTTCGCTGATCCAGGTGGCAATGCCACGGGCCGGGATCCACCCTGCTGGATCCCGGCTGACCTGCGAGGGCTTTATCCCGCCAAAGCGCGAATGCGGTTCGGCGCGGATGCACATCTGTGTTCTGGCCGTCGCCGGCGTGGCTGATCGAGATCGTGCTCCAGTCGTTTAATCTTGTTCTGTTTGAATGGGTTCAGGTGAAAACACGCCGCGGGGGAAAGCGTCGCCATCCAGGGTCCACAGGTTTCGCTTCCCCACGTGTTCCGCCACTCCAACCTGCACCAAGCCGACAGCACGAACTCCTGGATATCACGCTGGATCCCTTCAGCGACGCAACGCTTCAGGCGGCAATTGACGCCCATCTGGCGGGCCGTGTCGGCGAGGCGGAAGCGGTTTACGAGCAATTTGTTGCCAACCGCCATGCCAACACGGTGGCGTACACCAATCTTGCTGCGATCCGACTGGATCAGGGACGTGAACCAGAGGCGATCACCCTTTGGCGCCAGGCCCTTCAGCTGCGCCAGGACCTGCCGGATGCCTGGTTTGACCTAGGCAATGCCATGCTGCGGCGCCATCAGCCTGACGAGGCCTGCACCTGTTACGAGCGAGCCCTGGCACTGAAGCCCGACCACGTGGGTGTGTTGATCAATATGTCCTCGATTGCATTGAATCAGGGAGATTCGACCCGGGCGATGGCTTGTGCTGAACAGGCCTTGGCACTGCAGAGCGATTCGGCCGAGGCGGCTTGCAATGTGGCCTCATCTTTGCGTCAGCTCAAACGGTTGGAGGAGGCGGAGGGAATGGCCCGCCACGCCCTCTCCCTGAACCCCGCGCTCCAGCAGGCCACCAAGTTGCTGGCCGGCATCCTCCACGACCGGGGTGATCACGCTGCCGCAGAAACCCTGCTGCGCCAATCCCTCGAGCAGGGCTCCGACCCTGCCAGCACGCACCAAGCCCTGGGACACCTGCTGCGTTTGCAGCACCGTCTGCAGGAGGCAATCGTTCACTATCAAGAGGCGTTAGCCCTTGATGACAGCCTGGTCGAGGCCTGGTCGGGCATCGCCCACTGCTACTTCGAGTTGCATGACACCACCCGCGCGATCGATGCCTACCGGCGTCAGGAGGCGTTGCGACCCAGCGAGGCTTTGGTGGCCTACAACCTGGGCGTGGTGCTCAAACACCAGGGAGATCTGGCGGCTGCGGCAGCGGCCTATGCGGATGCACTGCGCCTGAAGCCCGATTACGAGTTGGCCCTGCATGGCTTGGTGTACACCCTTAACTTCGGCGCTCTGCAGCCGATGGAGGCGATTGCGGCCCGCGCCCGGAGCTGGTGTGAGCGCCACTATCCGCCTGAGGATCGCACCCCTTTTGAGGGGAGACGCCTGCCGCTGGGTGGCGGAAAACTTCGGGTGGGCTTTCTCTCTGCCGAAATCGGCAATCACGCCGTTTCCTTTTTTCTGGAAAGTTTTCTGCGCTTCTATGATCGAGACAGGTTAGAGGTTTACCTCTATGAATCCCTGGAGATGGCAGCAGAGCAGCGTTTCGCTCTGCATCGTCTGGTGGATGGGGTTCGCTCCGTGGCTGCGCTGAAGAATGCCGAAGCCCGCCAGATCATTTTGGATGATCAAATCGATATTCTTGTCGACACCACAGCCTGCATGCGCTCCTCGCGTCTGGCCCTGCTTGCTCAGCGCTGTGCCCCGATCCAATGCCATTACATCGGCTTCCATGGCAGCACGGGGGTGCCGGCGGTGGATTATTACATCGGCGATCCGGAATACACGCCTTCTGAATATGATCACCATGTGAATGAAACGATCTGGCGCCTGCCGCGCTGTTTTGTTGCCTACCAGACACCCGCAAACCTGCCGCCGATCAGCAGTGGTGATCCCAATCTGCAGCTGTGCTTCGGCTGTTTCAACAACCTCACCAAGATCGGCAGCGAAACCCTCGATCTCTGGGTGGATGTTCTGCGGGCGATTCCCGATTCGCGCCTGCTGATCAAGGACAGCCGCTGCGCCGATCTCGCCAGTCGTGAACGGTTGCTGCGCCATCTCAGGCGCGAGGGCATCGCCCCCGACCGAATCGAGCTGGTGGCGCGGGTGGCCGACTGGAGCGCCCACATGGCCCTCTACAACCGGGTAGACATCGCCCTCGACACGATTCCGCTCAACAGCGGCACCACCGGCTTCGATGCCCTGGTGATGGGTGTGCCACTGGTGGCGATGCGGGGCAACTGGATGGGGGCGCGACTCACCGCCACGATGCTCAAGGCTTTGGGACGGCCGGAATGGATTGCTGACAACCCCACTGAGTATGTGCAGATTCTGCAAACTCTCGCCGCAGATCGCGTGGCCCTTGCGGCCATCAAGGAGTCGTTGCGCGCTCAGGTGTTTGCCAGTGAGCTTTGCGATCAGCAAGGGTTGGCGAGGGATCTGGGGGCGGCATTAGGGGGGATGGTTGATCAGTACATACAAACCCTCTAAGTACCATGGAGCGACGGATTGGTTCAGGGTGGTTGGCAAGTCAGCCTTCAGGAGGTCCTCAGTACACCCGATTTGAGATTTCCGAAAAGTGCTAAAGTTTTTAGGTCCGCTCATGAAGTCGGATCAACGATTTTTCTTCTAACAGACCAACCCTCCATCTCCCATGCACTCGGCAATTGCTCTTCCTGATCCGAGCTCAGTGAGGCCACAGATTGAAGTAACCTTACAAGAAGGCGAGCGACTATCCCTTGATATTGGGTGTGGCGGGCGGCCAAAAAATCCCTTTAAAGCTGAAAGGCTGATCGGTCTTGACCTAGTGAGCACCCAGGATGGAGTTTTCCCCTGTGTTATTGGCTATGAGCCAATCCCATTAGCCGATAACTCCGTTGACTTCGTAAGTGCTTTTGATTTTATGGAACATCTTCCTCGCATGGCTGTCGTGAATAATTGTATCACGAACCCATTCATCGATACGATGAGTGAAATTTGGCGGGTGCTCAAGCCCAACGGTCTCTTTTTTGCGCATACGCCTGCCTATCCATCGGCAGCTGCATTTGTCGATCCCACGCATGTCAACATCATCACGGATGGAACAGTAAGTTATTTCTCTAAGCGATATGGCCTAGATGGTCAGCCTGTGGATGACTGGTGTTTGGAACTGGGTAGACAGTATGGTTTTCGCGGTAAGTTTCTATTGATCAACCAATGGTGGGTCGGTAGTCATCTTTGCTGGAAGCTTAAATGCGACAAAGACGACCTTGCGCTTTCTGCCTGAATCACGCAAGACACCCCCCATCTGAACGGCCGTTTAAAACGTTGCCATTACATGGATAGGCATGAAGGCAGATCGGTTGTGATGGAACGGCCTGGGCCCCATGGATGAGCAGAAGCAGCGCAGCCTGGCTCATCGATCTGTTGCTGAGATTGCCTGGGCCGAATGCTGCTCGCCCACGGCGCGGACCACTCGGCAGGGATTGCCATAGGCGATCACCCCGCTGGGGATCGAGCGGGTCACCACCGATCCCGCACCAATCACACTGTTGTCGCCGATGCTGACCCCAGGCATCACCGTGCTGTTCATGCCGATCCACACGTTGCAGCCGATGTCCACGGGCAGAGCCTGGGCCGGTTGGTCGCGATAGGGTCCAGCCTCGGGATCCATGCCATGGTTCACACCGGAGAGGATGACCCCTGCAGCCAACATCGAACTGGCACCAATGCGGCCACCAGCTCGCCATTCGTAGACCACACAATTGGGACCAAAAGATACATCATCGCCAACGAGCAGTTCGCCGGATCGTGAACGAAACTGGCAGCCGGAATACACCGTTACCTTGTTACCAAAGATCAGGCGGGCTTCGTTGCCTAACAGCACACTGCAATGGGGCTCCACAATCGTCGTTTTGGGCCAGATCAAGCCCTCTGGACCTAGGATTCGAACGCTGGAGTCAATGCCCACGAAAAGCGGCTGCCTTGATTGGGGTGGTACCATTTGTTGGACATGTTCAGCGTTATTTACTCACGCTAGCATTCACCCTGGATTCACCAATGCACAACATTGACCAATCCGTGGGATCCGGTAGGCCTGGGAATGAATTAAAGCTGCACTTAGGTTGCGGTAGAAAATTTATCCCTGGGTTCGTCCATATCGACGCCTTGCAATACAATCACGTTGATCATTGCCAGCAGGTGGGTGAACTCGGCAACTTTGCTAATGGCAGTGTCTCTTTGATTTACGCCTGCCATGTGTTGGAGCATTTTTCACGCTGGCAATACTTGAAAGTTCTCTGTGAATGGCATCGGGTCCTGAAGCCCGGTGGGGTACTCCGCTTGTCGGTTCCCGATTTTGCAGCCTGTGCCAAGCTCTACTATGAGGAGGGTCTGCAGTCTGGCCTCACAGGACTGGTGGGCTTGGTGGTTGGCGGGCAGCGTGATCAATATGATTATCATGGCATGATATTTGATGAGCAATTACTCACCCAGAGCCTCCATGAGGTTGGCTTTACTAGCGTGCAGCGTTGGGATTGGCGCCAGGTTGAGCACGGCTCGATTGATGATTACTCCCAAGCTTATCTTCCCCATATGGACAAAGAACAAGGCCTCTTGATGAGCCTGAATCTTGAAGCCACCGCTTGAGCAATGGGCCAGGCCTTAACTTGATCCAAGCTTTAGATCCCTCATGCCGCCTTCAGCGCAGCCGCACGACGACAGCGACCACTACGAGATTCCCAATTACCTAGTGGCCGATCTCAGCCGGGTGCTCACCAAGGTGGCGGCCAATGAAGGCTGGTATCGCCAGAGTTGGCTGGGGGTGCCGATCTGGCAACTGCCGGATGACCTGATGCTGTTGCAGCGGATCGTTACGGCGATCCGCCCGGCCCTGATCGTGGAGACCGGCACCAAGTATGGCGGCTCGGCCCTGTTCTTCGCTTCCTTGCTGGAGCTGCTGGACTTGCCCGAGAGCCGGGTGATCACGGTGGACATCTGTGAAACCGAGGAGGCACGCACCCTGCTGGCCAATCACCGCCTGGCGGGCTATGTGCAACATCGGCTGGTGGGCAGCAGTCTCGATTCGGAGGTGTTGGCCTGCGTGTCTGCGGCGGTGGCGGCGGCCGCAGGGCCGGTGGTGGTTTTTCTTGACGACTGGCATGGCGGTGAGCATGTGCTGGCTGAGCTGCAGGTTTTTGCTCCCTTTGTTGGCCCCGATGGGCTTCTGGTTGTATCCGACACCTCCTTTGCGGATCTAGCTGGCACGCCGGTGGCTCCCTTCCGTTCGCTGCTGCATTCCAATCCCCGCACCGCGATCGACACCTTCTTGAACGCCAGCCCCGCATTTGAGCGCACCACGGACTTTGTGGTGGGAGGGCTGTCGAATTTTGCCGATGGTGTGCTGCGCCGCTGTGGCCCCGTCTGAACGTTTGATCCTCGCTGGTACCTCCGTGGCACGCTCCTGGCGGCTGGATCCGATGTGTCGATCCAGTACCCGGTGACGGCATCGGCGAGCTGTGCTGCTGTGTTTCAGGGCTGAGCTTTTTGGGGTGAGTCGCTCAACGCAAGGCGGCCAAACCGTCTGCGGCGCAAATGGCGTCGCCTTTGCTGGCTTGCGGCGATGCGCATTGCCGCTTTTGCGCACGTGCGTATTTATGTGCCTCCGGCTTTTTAGCTTTGCGCTTCTGTGCATTGCCGTTAAAGTGGATTGACGACTAGGTGGTTTTCGCAAGACATTCGGAAGGGTCGTGGTCGATCATGTGGTGTAGGTCTCCTTCCCTCATCCCCACATCCCCCTCCCATGGCTGATACCGCCCAGGCAATTGGCGCCCTTGATACGGAACTGACAGCTGGATCCGATGCTTCGATCCAGTTTCCGGTGACGGCATCGGCGACCTCCCTCGCTAACTCCACCAACGGCACCGCCGAGGCCAGCGCCACGGTGAACGACGTGGCCGGTGTGGTGAACTCCACCGCCACCATTGGCAACAACACGACGATCGCCGCCACGGTGACCGGCAGCGCGATTGCCACTGCGGTGAACGTGGGCGACAACGGCAACAACACTGACACCGCCAACGCCACTGCCACCCTCACAGGCGACGAGGGTGGCTTCCTGAATGGTGGTAATGCCACCGATACCAACATCACGGCCGGCAACGCCGCCACGATCTCGGCCACGGTTGGCATCACCGGCACCGCTTCGGCCACCTCGGTGAGCGGCAACAGCACGGCCGGCGCCGACGGCGGCACGGTGTTCGGCTTCCAGGACACCGGCATCACCGTTGGGTCCACCGGCAACCTCACCGCCGGTGTTGATTCCGATATCACTGCCACCAGCACCAACGTGGGTGGTATTGGCGTCGCGGCTTCCTCCGACGCCGACGCCAGCCAGAGTGTTTTCGGCATCTCCGGCACTGGTGATGGCACCAGCGGCGGCATCACCCTCGGCAGCGATGGGGTGATCACCGCCAATGCCGGCACCACCGCCAACCGGGTCACCACCACCGCCACCGCCGTGGGCGCCACCGGCGACGCCACCGCGACCGCCAGCCAGGGCATCGTGGCCGGTATTTCTGGTGAGGGTCTGATCGATGTTGGCGCTAACGGCACCATCACCGCTCGCGCTTACAGCACCGATGCAGCCAGCGCCACCACGGTGACCGGCGCCGCAAACGCCACCGCCGACACCAACGCCACTCAGGGCCTTGTCAATGAAACGGTGACCGTTGGCAACGACGGCACGGTGAGGGGCTTCGCCGGCCAGACCACCACCGCGGCTGCCACCACCACCAACGGCGCTGCCGACAGCACCGCTACGAGCACCACCATCCAGGGTGTGGCCGTGACCGACCTGACCGTGGGCGGCAACTCCAGCGGCGGCATCGTGGGCTCGGCCACAAGCGTGCTCGGCTCCACCGCCACCAGCACCACCGGCGCTGCCAACGCCACGGGCACTGTGACCACGATCGATGGCTTCGATCTGACTGGCACCGCCACCATCGGCAACAACGGCACCCTGAACGGCGTTGCCTCCTTGACCAACACGGTGGCGGCCACCACCACCGATGGTCAGGCCGATTCCACCGGTACGGCTCAAACGGTCCGTGCGATCGACCTAGCCGCCGATGCTGCGATCACCCTTGGTAATGGCGGCACCGTTGCCGGTGGCACCACCGCCACGGTGAGCTCCACCGCCGTGAACGTGAATGGCGGCACCTCTACCGCTGTGGCCAACGCCAGCGAGTTGATCGGCATCAACGATGCCGGCAACGAATCCGCCGGCATCAGCGTGGGCGGCGCCGGCACCGTGACCGGCACCGTGACTGCCGCTGTCACGGCTGCCGCCACCTCGGTGTCGAATGACTCCACCGCCACGGCCTCAAGCCTCACCGTTGAAGGTCTGAATCTGGATTCGGTGATCGTCGGCGATGCCGGCACGATCACCGGCTCCGCAGCGATCACCGATCTGGCCACCGCCACCAGCACCGAGGGTGTGGCCACCTCCGAAGTGGCGGCCACCCAATTCACTGGTTTTGACCTCGGTGCCAACGGCACGATGTCAATCGGTAATGGCGGCTCGGTGACCGGCAGCGTCACCGGCTCCAGCACAGCGATCGCCACCTCGGTGGACGACTTCGCCGATGCCAGCGTGGCGATCGCCAACGCCCAGGGCTTCGGCACCGGCAATGGCACGGCGACCGTGGGCAACGGCGCTGTGGTGAGCGGCACCGCCTCCCTCACCAACACGGCCACCGCCAGCACCACCGACAGCACCACCGGTGACACAACTGCCTCGGTGGGCAATGACATGGTGGAGGGCATCAACCTCGCGGCCCTCACCGTGGGCAACGGGGCTTCGATCACCGCTGGCGCCAGCAGCGTGCAGACGGCCTCGGCTTCCACGGTGGAAGAAACGGGCAGCCTCGGCAACAGCAGCTCCGCCACGGTGGCAGCCTCCGACGTGGTCACCGGTCTGGACACCACCGACCTCACGGTGGGTGGCAGCACCAGCCGGCTGCAGGCCACCGCGACCCTCACCGGTGCCGCCACCGCCTCCAACGTGAGCGGTAACAGCACGGCTAGCGCTGGTTTGGGTGCGGATGTGACCGGCGCCAACGGCACCGGCAACACCTCTGACGACATCGTGGTTGGCAACGACCTGGTGGGTGGTGCCATCTTCGATGCCAGGAGCACCCTCGGGGCCACTGCTTCCAGTGTGGGCGCCAGTGCCACCGCGGATGCTGGTAACTCCACCACGAGTGTGACCGGCATCAACGGCGTCGACCTGACGGTGGGCGACAACGCCGGCACGATCTTCGGTCAGGCCACCTCCACGGTGACCGCCGCTGCCTCTTCAAGCGGCAGCCTCGCCGGTGAAACAACCGTGTCGACCGCCAATGCGTTCCAAGCCGCAACCGGCGTGCTCAGCACCACCACCACGATCGGTGGCGATGGCAACCTCACGGCCCTCTCCACCCTGAATGGCACGGCCACGGCCAGCAACGTGGGTGACATCGCGGTGAAGGACGACAACTCAGTTGCCAGCCTCACCCTCTCCGGCACCGGTGTGAACAACGCCGCCGGCGATGCCACGGTGATCGGCGGCAGCGGCAATGTGCTGGGTCAGGCGCTCACCAATGGTGGTGCCACAGCCCAGACCGTGAACGGTGACGCCAACGGCACCGCTTCGGTGATCAGCACCGGCCTGAACCTGAACAGCCCCGCCGCCGACATCACCATCGGCCGTAGCGGCAACATCACCGGCCTGGCGGTGACCGGCGCCCTCACCGGCTCCGCCCTCACCGACCAGGTAGATCTGGTGGCTACCTCCACCAGCGGTATCTCCCAGGCCGGAGGCACCTTCGATACCACCGGTATCCTCGGCAACGGAACAGACACCCTGCTCACGGCGGGCCCCAACGATGGCGACATCACCGGTAGTGCCTTTGGCGGTGCCCGAGTGATCGCGAGCAGCACCGAAGGCAACGCCACCACCAGCATCGGCGGCTCCACTGCGTTCGCCCCTGCCGGTACCACCGACATCGTGGGCATCCAGAACGTCGACATGTTCGGCGGCCAGGTGGGCACGAACAACATCGTGGGCACCGGCTTCGGCAAGTTCGACAGCATCGCCACCTCGGTGGGCGGTGCTGCGACTGGCTCCAGCAGCGTCAACGTGAACGGCATCCTGAGCACCGGTGCGGATAATTCGATCGTTACCTCCGGCAACGTGAACGCCCAGGCCACCCTGAGCAACACGGTGACTGCGAGCACGGTGGCGGGTGCTGCCACGGCCACCGCCGTGAGCAATGCCGTTGGCCTCCAGGGCTTCAACGTCACGATCATCGGCAGCGGCAACCTGGTGGCTGGAGCCAGCTCCAACACCCTCACCACCGCCAGCTCCAACGCCGGCAACGCCAGCGCCTGATCCGCGACGGTTACGGGAAACGGTGTTAATGCCGTTTCCCTTTGTTTTCATTCGCCACCGTTCACCTCTTCATGGCTGATCAGCCTGTTTCCACCGCACTCTCGAGGGCCATTGCCCTCCGGTTTGACCCCAATTCGATTGTGGTCGGTGGTACGGGCCTGCTGCTGCAGGTCAACCCTGCAGCAAACGCCACCGCCCGCACCATTGAAGGTGTGGGCTCCGTTTTGGCCAGCGCCCAGGCCCAAGGCCTGGGCGCTGGTTATTCCCGTTATTACGAGAGCGTTCCAGGCTCCGAGCTGTTTGATTCCACCAACCTCTTCATCCGATCGGGTGGGGGTCTGGTGCAGGGCGTGGTGGAAGCCTCGGCCCGGGCTGAAAGCCGTGGCGACCAGACCGCCACAGCCGAGGCCACCAACATTGGCCTGGCCAATCTCAGTTATCTCGATCGCGTCGGCGGCGCCCTGCTGATCGGCACCGCGGCCGATCGGTTCCGGGCAGCGGCCACAGCCACCAATCTTTCCGCCCTCGGTCCCACCGCTGGCGAGATCCCCACCAGCAACCTCACTGCCAACGCCGTGGTGCGTGGTGTGGAGGGCGGCGGGGCCGGTTCCTCCCCCAGCACCTCAATCCTGGGCCAGCCCGTGGCCACGGTGGGGGCCGATGCCACCCTCAATCTTCGAGCGCCCGAGTTCAGCCTCAATGCCAGCGCCAACGCCGATGCGGTGGGCCTGGAGCGGGCGCTGATCAAGGCGGTTCCCAACGGCAGCGGCAACAACGGCGCTCAGATCGGCGGTGATGCCACCGCCGCCCTGCATCTGGAGGGCGGCAGCACCGAGACGCCGCAGCGGCTGGATCTTTCCGCCAGTGCCATCGGTGTGGATCGCTCCCTGATCTACGGCGCCCCCACCCTCAACAGCACGGTGAGCGGCAGCGGCCTGGCCACGATCCGTGGTGAGGCCGTGCAGGGCCTGATGCAGGATCCCGCAACCGCAAAGCTGAGCAGCCTGCAGGGTATCGGTATTGCTGGCAGCCAGATCTTCAGTGGCCGGGGCGATGATTCGATCCTGGCCAGCGGCGGCTTCGCCAACAGCCAGGGTTATGCGATGGCTAAAGGGGCCCAGCCCGATGCAGCCGGCCTCGATCGCACCTGGATCGCCACCGGCATGGGCAACGACCTGCTGTTCGGCACGGTGCTCAACGAGGTGGAAGCCAATGAGGATGCCAATGGCGATGGCGTGTTGGATTCCGGTGTGTTCCTCGATCGCTCCGCCCGCGATGCATCCTTTCCGGCGGGCTTCGATGGCATCCGCAACAGTTCCTTCGATGGTGGCCTCGGCAACGACAGTGTGCGCGGCTCCAGCAATGGCAGCGCCCTTGAGGGGGCGATGGGCAACGATTCGATCGATCTCGATCGGGCCCGCAACTCCTCCCTCTGGGGTGGCATGGACAACGACCGGCTGCGGGTGAATGGCGCCTCCGAAAACGTGAGCTACTGGGGCTCGCTCGGTAACGACAACCTCAAAGCCGGCAACGGCAGCGGCAACCTGCTCGATGGTGGCCTCGGAATCGACATCTCCGAAGGCGGCGGCGGCAGGGATCAGTTTCTGCTCGGCGACAGCGCCGCCGCCCTCACCGCCACCACGGACGACCAGACCAACAGCACCCTCCAGAGCAGCACCTACTGGCAAAGCCTCTCGGAGGCCCAGAAGCAGGCGGTGTGGTCGAGCGGCCAGGTACGCAACTCAGCGGGCAACCTGATTGGTGCAGTGGACACGATCAACAACTTCCAGGCCGGTGCCGGCGGCGATGTGGTGCAGATCAACAGTGCCCTGGCCGCGATGACCGATCAGCTCTGGCGCACTCAGGGGGCCCTCTTCGGGGTGGACAATACCGGTGCCCTCTCGGTGAAGGAGGGTTCGGCCGGTTTGAACCGGATCGGCGTGGTGGTGGGCTCGATGGCCGACATCCAGAAGATGGGCATCGGCTCCCCCAACATCGCCTACGCCACCGACACCCGCCAGCTCCTCTACGACGCCGACGGCGATTGGCGACGCGGCACGATCACGATGGGCACCCTCAACATCGCCGGCAACGGCAGCCTCAGCAAGGACAACATCTCGTTTGGTGGCACAACCGGTGGGGGCGTGGGCTCGCCGTCCTCGGCGGTGAGTGGGTGATTTTTCCGCCGCTGGTTCGACCGATGTCCTCATCCCCCTCGGCTGAGGGCATCGGCATTGTGAATGTGACCAGTGGCGCCTACACCACGAGCAACTTCACCTTTGGCTCCACCACCGGCAATGGGTTGGGCGGAGCGTCGACGGCGAAAGGAGGGTTGGGCTGATGGCGATTTACTTTGTTGGCACACCAACATCTGGGGATGGCGATGGTTCAGCCGGCAACCCATGGAATCAGGCAGGGTTTGATGCGGCGACGTTCACAGCAAGCGCTGATTCGCTGAATGTTGCTTCAGGCTTTACAGCCACAATCACCGCTGCCAGAGCAAATGGCACATCGATCACTGGCGCTGGCAACGTAGCCGTCACAGCGATTTCGTCCACCCTGAATGCTAACTTGAGCGGCATAGCGGTAGCGGGAGCCAAAACTGGCGTTTTCGACAGTTCTGGAGAATTTATTGGACATCTTGGCTCGCTTGATATTGCAATGTCAAGCGGAGTCGTATTGTCCGCGGAATCCGGTGTCCTTTCCGGTAGCGCCCGTTTCACGGGAAATCTTGCTGTTGTAAGCTCACCTTCTTTAGAGGCCTCATTTTTTGATGCTCTTGACTCGAGACTGACTGGATTTCTTGATGTTTCAGCGGTTACCTCGCTCCAGGGAAGTGCGGATAGGCTCGTTCAAACTTATACAAATTCTAAGTTTACGGGTTTAGGTGATGAGGCGATTACGATCAACGAAACCGTCACCGATGCTGGTCTACTCAGCACTCTCGATGGTCTGACGAGCGGTACGATCAACGCAGCAGACAATGTCACTACGATTCAAGGTTCAGCATCTGATCTTCTCATAGCGATCGCTTCGAGCAGCATCACCACGAGTACCAACTACGCCGCCATCCTTACCGACGCTGCGGTTACGGTCAGCGATGCCAACACTGTTGATGCCGACACCACGGGCGTCGTCACCGCGACGATCACCCCGGGCACCGTCTCCACCCTCAATGGCCTGACAGGCACGGGCAATGCCTATACCCTCACGGTTAACGATGCATCCGTGAATGCCGCTGACCTCAACGCGCTGGATGGCAAAACCACAGTGGCCGTTAATGCTGCTGCTATCACGACGCTGACGGGAGCGGCCGCCGATGTGAAGGCCAGTTACGCCTCCAGTGGCATCAGTGGCCTGGGCAATGAAACGGTGACCCTGAGCGGCAACACCAGTGTGGCGGATGCCAACAGCGTGGCTGGCAGCACCAGCGGGGTGATTACGGCCACGCTCAGTGAAGGCGATCTATCCACGCTCACGACCCTGACGGGTAGCGGCAATGCTTACACCATCACGGTCTCGGACTCCACGGCAGCAGCGACGGATCTGAACAGCCTTGATGGCAAGACCACGGTGGCGATCGATGCCGCTGCGGTGATGACGCTGACGGGAGCGGCCGCCGATGTGAAGGCCAGTTACGCCTCCAGTGGCATCAGCGGCCTGGGCAATGAAACGGTGACCCTGAGCGGCAACATCAGTGTGGCGGATGCCAACAGCGTGGCTGGCAGCACCAGCGGGGTGATTACGGCCACGATCAGTGAAGGCGATCTGTCCACCCTCACGACCCTGACGGGTAGCGGCAATGCTTACACCATCACGGTCTCGGACACCACGGCAGCAGCGACGGATCTGAACAGCCTTGATGGCAAGACCACGGTGGCGATCGATGCCGCTGCGGTGATGACGCTGACGGGAGCGGCCGCCGATGTGAAGGCCAGTTACGCCTCCAGTGGCATCAGCGGCCTGGGCAATGAAACGGTGACCCTGAGCGGCAACACCACTGTGGCGGATGCCAACAGCGTGGCTGGCAGCACCAGCGGGGTGATTACGGCCACGATCAGTGAGACCGACATGACCACCCTGGGTGGCCTGACAGAAACCGTCAACGCCTACACCATCACGGTGAATGATGCCTCCGTTGATGCTGCGGCTCTCAACTCGCTCGATGGCAAAACGATGGTGATGGTGAACGCCGCTGCCGTAGGAACCATCACCGGCACGGCTGCGGCGATCGACACGGCGATCAACGCCAGCACGATTGATACGGGTGCGTCTGTTGTGGTGAATGTGAACAGCGGCAGCGCCACGGTGGCGCAGGCCAACAGCATTGCCGCTCAGACAAGTGGTGTGGTGACGGCCACGATCAGTCAGACCGACATGACCACCCTGGGTGGCCTGACAGAAACCGGCAACGCATTCACGGTCACGGTGACTGATGCCTCTGTTGATGCAGCGGCTCTCAACTCGCTC
>JBIJAG010000053.1:0-18481 GCA_044345855.1 Cyanobium sp.
CGCCGGCAAGCCGGAGATGAACCGCATCCGCGAGCGTGATGCCCAGCACCCGATCGAACAGGTGGGCAAGGGCCTGCGCTCGATGTTCAGCTGGCTGAAGGCGGCCTGAATCCCACCCTTATCGAGCCCGCCCCCCGGCATGAGCCAGGGGGCGGGGACTTCGAAGGAGCTGCATCGATGACCGCCAGGATCGGCAACCTGCCGTTGCAGCAGAGCCTTCTGGAGCATTCCCCTGAATTCCCGGTCGAAGAGGCCTCCATTCCCTTCAGCGCCGGTGCCACCGCCCCGGGCGGGATGTTTGGGAACTTTTTCGGTCTGCTGGCCCTGTGGGTTCGGGGTCACCCGGTTAGGGGGAGTGCCGCCGGGTGATCACGGCCTCCGGCACCCTCAGTCTTTGGCTCCTGGTGGCCGTGGCCTGTGGCCTCGATCGACTGGTGGGCGACCCACACGGATTGCTCCACCCGGTGCAGGTGATGGGAGCGGTGATTGCGGGCCTGCGCAGTGGAGCGGAACGCTGGGCCGGGGATCACGCCGGCCGGCTGCGCCTGGCCGGGGGCCTGATCACCCTGGTGCTGGTGGGGGGCAGTGCCGCGGCCGGAGCCTGTCTGGAAGCTCTGGCCCGCCGCTGGCCGCTCCTAGGCATCCCTCTGCTCCTGATCGGCCTCGGCAGCGCCCTGGCGGGACGAAGCCTGGAGCAGGCCGTGCAGGCCGTGCTCACAGCGCTCGAGGGAGATGGCAGCGGGCGGCTGGAGGAAGCCCGCCGCAGGCTGGCCTGGATCGTGGGCCGTGATGTGGAGGGGCTGGAGGAGAACGGCATCCTGAGGGCCGTGGCCGAAACGGCGGCGGAGAACGGGGTGGATGGGCTGTTTGGTCCCCTCTTCTGGATGCTGGTGGGGGCTGTGCTGGGGGGGGTGGGGGGCCCAGGGCCCCTCACCCTGGCCTGGGCTTACAAGGCCTCCAGCACCCTCGATTCGATGTTGGGTTACCGCCGCGGCCGGTTGCGCTGGCTGGGCACCGCCGGCGCCCGGCTCGACGATCTGCTCACCTGGTTGCCCTGCCGCTTGGTGGCCCTGAGCCTGCCGCCGCTGGCCGGTGCCGACCTGGTGGGGAGCTGGCGAAGCTTCCGCAGGGCCCTGCGAGAGGGCGCGCCAGACCCCTCACCAAATGCGGGGGTCTCCCAGGCGGCCTATGCCCTGGCCGCCGGCGTGCGCCTGGGGGGCGTGAACCACTATGGGGGCATCGCGAAGGCCAAACCGGTGCTCGCCGCAGACTGCGCTGGTGCCGACCGGGAGGGCGTGGAACGCATCCTGAGCCTCAGCCGCCGACTGGAGCTCTGCTGGCTGGCGGTGGGCCTGCTGGGGTGCGCGGCTCTGGTGGCGCTGAGTGCCCCCTGGGGACAGTCTTATCAGTAGGCACCGCGGTCGCGGGGATCGAAGATCACCCGGAGGGTGCGCACGATGATGGAAAGATCGAGAGTGAAGGTGCGCTGACTGGCGTAGTGGAGGTCGAGGGCGACCCGTTGCTCATAACTGAGATTGTTGCGGCCGGAAACTTGCCAAAGACCGGTGAGGCCTGGACGAACGGCGAGAACCTCCTCCATGCGATTGCCATAGCGGGGTAGCTCCTGCCGCACGATCGGACGGGGACCCACCACACTCATATCGCCACGCAGCACGTTCACAAACTGGGGTAGTTCATCGAGACTGGAGCGCCGCAGAAACTTACCGAGACGGGTGATGCGAGGATCATTCTTGAGCTTGAAATCATTACGAAATTCCTCTTGTAGGTCAGGAGATTCCGAAAGAATCCGCGAGAGGATCCGATCCGCATCACGCCGCATGGTGCGGAACTTGATGCAACCGAAACTGCGATAATCGCGCCCCACTCGCTGCTGCACATAGAACACCGGCCCACGGGAGGTGAGTTTCACCAGCAGCGCCAGAGCGAGAAACACCGGCGAACCCAGACCGAGAACGGCCAAGGAGAAGATGATGTCGCCGCTGCGCTTGATCACCCGGGAGCGCTTCGATTGCAGCTGAATCAGCTGATCAGCGCGTAGCGCCTGAACCGTTCTGAGATCGTGCTCGGCATCAACGGTCGGAGCTGTGCGGAGCGATCGCACCGGTCGGGTCGATCGGATCCCCGCGCCAGTCCCGAGTGATGAAAGCATCGAACACCCTATCGGCCAACGAATATAAGGATCAGTCGCGCTGAGACTCCAGCGGGCGGGGCCACTCATCCCAGAGGCACAGACGCTCCGGTGGCGATGGCGGCACCCTCGCGCCGCAGCCGCTCGCGATGGCGATGCCAGTGACGCTCCAGCACGGCGGCCATGCGCTCCCGGAAACGCTCGGGGGCGAAGTTTTCCGCCCACTGGCGCTGGCCCTCGGGCGGCAGCCGGCGCCAGAGGGCGGCGGCCTCAAAGTGCTCCAATGCCGCCGCCAGGCTGGCGGCACTCTGCTCCGGGAACAGCAGACCGGTGGGGTGGGACTCCCCCTCCTGCAGGCAACGCACGCTGTCCCGCAGGCCACCGGCGCCATAGGCGATCACCGGCGCACCCGCCGCCATCGCCTCCACCGGGGCGATGCCGAAATCCTCCAGACCCGCATACACATAGGCCCGGCAACGCTCCAGCCAGCCGTTGGCCTCGGCATCGCCGCAGCGACCCAGGAAGCGGATGGTGGGACCCGCCATCGCCTCCAGCCGCCGCCGCTCCGGGCCGTCGCCGATCACCACCAGGGGCAGGCCGGTGCGGTTGAAGGCCTGCACCACCACATCGACCCGTTTGTTGGGAACCAGGCGGCAGAGGCTCACGTAAGTGGCATCACGGGACTGATTCCAGCGGAAGCGATCCACCGCCACGGGCGGATGCACCACCTCGGCCCGCCGGCGCCAGCAGCGACGGATGCGCCGGGCCGTGAAGCGGGAGTTGGCCACCAGAGCGTCCACCCGCTGGGCGCTGAGGGCATCCCACTGCCGCAGCTGGTGAAGCTGAAGCCGCACCAGCGGTCCGAGGGGGCCGCGCGCCAGGGCGGAACGCTCTAGATAAGGGTGCATCTGATCCCAGGCGTAACGCACCGGGGTGTGCACATAGCTCACATGCAACTGGTCTGGGCCGATAAGTACACCCTTGGCCACCAGGTGGCTGCTGCTCAGCACTAAGGGGTAGCCGGCCAGGTCGAGCTGCTCGATCGCCAGGGGCAGCAGGGGCAAATACTGCTGCACGTGGCTGATGCCCCAGGGAAGGCGCTGAATGAAGCTGGTGGTGATGGAGCGGCCCTCCAGCCAACTGCCGGGGCGGCTGCTTTCACCATCCACCAGAGCAAACAGACGGGGGCTGTGGCCCCGCTTCGCGAGCAGACGATCCAGCTCCCGCACCACCGCTTCGGCGCCACCGACCGAGCGCGGGGTGAACCACTCGTGCACCAGGGCGATCGGGCCGGGAAGCGCACTCATGCCGGATCCCTTGCCTGTCGGCAGGCTAGGTCGCGATCCTCCAGGACAGGGGGCTGGGTTGTATCACGAATGCTCTCAGGTGCCTTTCGCTTCCGGAGCAGCGAATGAAACTGTGGCCAGTGCGTGGGGGCAAACCGGCAGCGATGGCCATTCGAGAGCTCCTCGAAGATGCGCTCAAGGAACCCACGATCGGGACCACCGAGCGTTTCAGCTGGCATGCCACGCCGGTGGGCATCGCGGCCCTCTGGTGCGCCGGGGCCGCACCCTCGGCGCCGCCCTATGAGATGGCCCTCAAGGAGGGACTGGAGGTGGGCCTCGACCTGAGCCGGGAGGAACGGGAATTCCACCAGGTGAAATCGGGCCTCGTGCTGCTGTTCCACTCCTGATCCTGATGGTGACCCTGATGGCCCTGGGCAGATTGAGCCCGGCCGTTCGGTTGTCCCCCCGGTGGGGAGGCGTTTCAGCCCTCTTACGGTGCAGTTGGCGTTGATCACGAGTCCTCCCGTTCCCCATGCTCCGCTTCCTGCTGAATGTGCTCTGGTTCGTGCTGGGGGGATTCGTGATGGGTCTGGGCTGGTGGCTGGCGGGGGTGTTGGCAGCGATCACGATCGTGGGTCTTCCCTGGGCTCGTGCCTGCTTTCGAATCGCGAATTTCTCCTTCTGGCCCTTCGGCCAGGAGGCGATCAGCCGCCGCGATCTCACCGGTCGCCCCGACCTGGCCCACGGTCCCCTGGGGCTCATCGGCAATGTGATCTGGTTCCTGGTGGCCGGTTGGTGGCTGGCGATCGGCCATGTGAGCTCAGCCCTGGCCTGCTTCGCCTCGATCGTGGGGATCCCCTTCGGCATCCAGCACCTCAAGCTGGCCCTGATCGCCCTTGCCCCGATCGGGATGGAGGTGGTGCCGAGCGAACGGCTGGCCCAAAGGCCCTGAAGGGTGCTGCAGCAGCCGCGGCCCGGCGCCCTGGGCAGGCCCCAGACGGCTGAGCAGGCTCTGCCCCCATCTCCGGGAGCACCGAACAATGGGGCAATGTTGGGGGCTCAGCTCCTGGGCCGTGCCGCGCCGCCACTCCTCCCTGCCGCCGGCCCTGGTGGCCCTGGTGGCCGCCATGCTGACCCCCGCGGCCGCCTGGGCCCATGCCGACCTCCACCCCGGCGGCGGCCTTGTGGCGGGCTTTCTCCACCCGATCAGCGGCCTCGATCACGTGGTGGCCATGGTGGCCGTGGGCCTTTGGGGCGCGGTGCTGGGCCCTCCGGCCCTCTGGCTGCTGCCGCTGGCCTTCCCGCCGGTGATGGCCCTGGGCGGTCTATTGGCCCTACTGGGGGTTCCGCTCCACGGCGTGGAGGTGGGCATCGCCCTCTCCGGATTGGTGATGGGGCTGATGGTGCTTTTTGAGCTCAGGCCGCCGCTGTGGCTGGCGGCACTGCTCGTGGCGATCTTCGCGGTGTTCCATGGCCACGCCCACGGCGCCGAACTGCCCGCCGGCGCCCATCCCCTGCTCTACAGCCTGGCCTTCGTGATCGCCACGGGGTTGCTGCACCTTTTGGGAATCCTGCTGGGGGAAGCGCGGCGCTGGCCGGGTGGGCGGGCTTTGGTGCGGCTGGTGCTGCAGCCCCTCGACCTGCTGCTCCTGGTGGCCCTGGTGCTGCTGGCGGTCCAGAACGGCCGGCCCTGGCTGGATCGGCTGGCCCTGCTGCTGCCGCTCAGTTGGCTGGTAGGGGGATTGGGCGGCCTTGTGGTGGGGAGGGAACTGCCCCTGGCGCTCCCGTGTGCAGCCCTCGTCACCGCCGTGGGGGTGCTGGTGACCCTGGGACCGGCGCTGCGGCTGGGCGAGCGGTTCCTGCGCGGCGGCACCGCGGCACTGCCCCTCCTGTTCGGCCTGGCGGCCGGTTCCAGCCTGGCCGGCCATGGCGGCGCCCTGCAGGCCCTGCTGGGGGAGGCGGTGGCGATCGCGGTGGTCACGGCCCTGCTGCTGATGGCGCTGGACCCACCCCATCCCCGCTGGCTGGCCCTGGGCCTGCGGGTGGTCGGCAGCTGGATCGCCGCCTCGGGCCTGCTGATGCTGGGCTGGCTGAGCCGCCAGCCGCTGTGATGGCGAGGCGAGGCGAAAGGCCCCGTGGCAGCTCTCCTCGTCTGCTCTACCGCTGAGCCGGTTCAGAAGCGTGAACCCGGCGTCTGCAAGAAGGCGAGCGCCTCGGAGCTCGACCCCCATCCCAGGGCGGCATTGCGATGGGGAAACCGACAGAAGCTGGCGATCACATCCATGGCGATGCCGAATTGCACCCATCGTGGGACAAGCTGCCAGGAGCTGCCGTGTCCGTCTTTCCGCTGCTGGTGATCGTGCATACCCTGGCCGCCACGGTGTGGACCGGCGGCCATCTGGTGCTGGATCTGGGAGTGCTGCCCAGAGCCCTACGCGAGCGGAGCGCAACCCAGATCCGCGCTTTCGAGGAGGTCTTTGAGCCGCTGGGCCTGACGGCTCTGGCGATCCAGGTGCTCACCGGGCTGTGGATGGGCTGGATCTACCTGCCCGGTTTTAGGGGGCTGCTGAACCCGGCCAACCCGATCGGGATGCTGGTGGGCGTGAAGCTGCTGCTGCTCGCCAGCACCGCGGCCCTGGCCGTTCAGGCCCGGCTGCAGCTGATCCCCAACCTCACAGACGACAACCTGGGCGGCCTGGCCTGGCACATCCGCAGCATCACCGCTCTGGCGATCGCCTTTGTGATGGTGGGGGCGCTGATTCGGCTAGGCGGCCTGGGCTGAGCCGTGGTGGCAGCCCAGGGAGACTTCACGAGGCAGGCACCACGCGCAGCAGCAGGCGGTTGCCCTCCGGGTCCAGCAGCCAGGCCTCGGCGCCGAACGATTCCTGGCGCGGCGGCTCCCCCGTGCTGGCGCATGGCCCATACACCTCCAGCCAGCCGCCAGCTGGCCAGGGCAGCCGCCAGTGGCTGGGGCTCAGCCCAGGCTGCGGCTCAACCTCCAGCAGGGCGCCATAGAAGCGGGCCAGGGCGGCCGGATCGTCGGCGGCCAGCACGATCGAACCCGTTATCCCCATCGCCGCCACCAGGGCCTGTGGGGCTGGACGCCATGGCTGCCATCGCAGAGCGGATAGCGGCGGGAGCGGCCGCAGCCGCACATCAGAACCGTTCCCGCCTGATTCAACCGCAGCTCATAGGACACGCGCCCGCTGCCGAGGTGAGCGCCATCGCAGAACCAGCCGTGCTGGCTGCGGCCGCAGCTGCAGAGCTGGTGCACTCCGGCCGGCAGGTCCAGCGGCTCAGGGCCAGAGATGGAGGCTGTTGGCTCCGCCATGGGTGATTCGCCCTCCTGATTGATGCCTAGGTCCCACTCTGGAGAAGCAGGCACGCTCCAGCGGGCAAAAGGTTTCGGTTATCCGCGGATCCCTTCGGATCTTGTGAAAACGGAGAGGGTGTCCGGGTGCGGCGGACGGGATCAACTGCTATCGGACGGCTTGGGACGATGGGAGACCCTGTCTCTACCGTCTTTTATGCCGCCATTCACGGTCTGTGATGGATGGACGGAATTGGAGGCTCCAGATCGCCGTGGGACCAGGTTGAGACTCGGGTCAGCGGCCACTGGGAGACGCCGGTCCTTGATGGTGAGGCGATTGACGCAGCGGCACAGGACCCACTGGCGATCGGGAAGCTGTAGCCGCAGACTCCCGCGCAGCGGTTGGTGGATCAGGTCTGGGCAGAGGGAGCCGACCCCACCGGTGGAGGCCTGTACGACGAGCGCAACAGCAACCAGCACCGCCGGCTGCAGGTCTTTGAAACAGGCAGCGAGGGCTTCATGACCGGCGGCTGGGTGCGTGTGCTGGCTACCGCCGAGTAGGTGCGCAAGGAACGGCCTGGCATGGAGCGTGCGTGCTGCCAATGCGGGCCTTGTGAGGATCCATGGCACCCACCGGGGTGTGCTGCTGGTGGAGTTCCTGGACGTTCCCTGGGGCTGAGCAGCCGCCGCAGGGCTCCGGTCGGATTTGGGCCCTCGATGCCGAGACGATCCAGCACCTCCACAGCACCCTGCGGGCCCTGCCCAGGCCCCTGCTGGAGAGCCTCACCCGGGCCTTCTGCAAGCGCTTCCAGGTGCCCGAGGCCGCTGCCACCATCGCCGATCGGATCAACCAGAAGTGCCACCACGACTGGATTGAGACCTTCCTGGTGTCGCTCCGGGAGGTGCGCCCAGCAGATCAGCACCAAGCGAGCAGCGACTGAGCCCCTGGCGCCAAAGCGCATCCCCTGCTAGTACAGGCGTACGCCTGCCGTGGTTGTCATGGTGCCGGTCCCGCTCTCCCGTCTGCAGCCTTCCCGCACCGACGAGATCGAGGACTGGCCCTATCTCGATGAAGCCGTGCTGCTCAGGACCCGCAGCCGCAAGGTCTGCATGACCTGCCACTGGTTCCGCCACCACGCCGGGGTGAACTGCATCCCGATGCTCACCTGCCAGCTGCACCAGGGGCTGATCGCCCACGGCGAGCACCTCACCAGCCGCTGCCAGGGTTGGACCGACGACCTGGTGCGGCAGAAGGGCTGGTCTCCGGAGGTGGCCTGAGCGGCCCATGCACGTCGGTGACCGGAAGCGACCGCCGCTCTCGCCCCAGGAAGGCTGGCTGAGCGACGGCCGCCAGGTGCTGCACTTCAGGCCACGGCGTTACGACCGCTGGAGTCAGAGCCTGGAGGTGACCTTCGGGGAGGTGATGGCCAGCGGCGAGCCGCCGCTGCTCAAGGCGCAGCCTTCCGCGCAGCGGTGGCGCCGGGAGGAGCTCACCCGTGAGCAGGCGATCAGAATCGAGCCCATGGAACTCCATGCCGACCTCAGCCAGCGCGCCCTGTTCGACAGCAACGCCCTGGACTGGACCCCATCGCCCATAGCAGGGGTGGAGCGGCGGATGCTGGATCGCCACGGCGAGGAAGTCGCCCGGGCCACCTCACTCGTGCGCTACGCCCCCGGCAGTCGCTTTGAGCGCCACAGCCATGGCGGTGGCGAAGAGATCCTGGTGCTGGAGGGCACCTTCTCCGATGAGCAGGGCGACTACCCAGCCGGCACCTATCTGCGCAATCCGGTTGGCTCCAACCACGCACCATCAAGTGAGCAGGGCTGCACGATCCTGGTGAAGCTGCAGCAGATGCACCCGGCTGATCAACAGCGCCTGGTGATCGACACCACCAAAAGCACCTGGGTGCCCGGGCTGGTGCGCGGGCTGGAGGTGCTGCCCCTGCATGCCTTTGGGACGGAGCACGTGGCCCTGGTGCGCTGGGCGCCGGGCACGGTGTTTCAGCCCCACGGCCATCGCGGCGGCGAGGAGATCTTTGTGCTCGATGGCGTCTTCCAGGACGAGCACGGCAGCTACCCGGCCGGCAGCTGGCTGCGCAATCCACCCGGCAGCGTGCACCGGCCCTGGAGCGAGGCGGGCTGCACCATCTGGGTGAAGACCGGCCATCTGCCAGCCGTCCAGGGGCCCGACGGCTCAGAAGCGTGAGCCCGGCGTCTGCAGGAAGGCCAGCTCCTCCGCGCTCGACACCCGCCCCAGGAGCGTGTTGCGGTGAGGGAAGCGCCCAAAGCGGGCGATCACATCCCGGTGCCGGCGGGCGAAGTCGGCCGTACGGGGATCGCTGAACCGCTCGAACAACGGCAGCGCCGACTCCTGCACCGTCAGGTCTTCCGAGTGCATCAGCGGCATCAGCCAGAACTGGCGCCGCGCCTGCTCGGGCTCCGCTTCCTTACCCCAGGCGTCGAGCTCACCGCTGAGCGCCCACCGCGTCAGGCCAAGGAACCCATCCCGCAGCAGGGCATCAAAGGCCGGGTGCTTGGCGAACCACTGGCGCGGCCGGCTTTGCACGAACCAGAAATCCAGAACCTCAGCCGCTGGTCCCCCCTGGCCTGCCATCAGAGCAGGGCCTGCACGCTGGCCACCTTGTCTTCCAGGGTCTGGTCCTTGTCGGTGCGGGTTTTTCCTTTCACTTGGGTGTAGACGCGGAGACAGCCCAATGGCGTGCACCGCCAGGTGGCAGGCCTCGATTGCGGCAAACACCGGCTCCACTCACCTTCAATGGAGGTGCCGTTGGGGTGCAGCTGGATCTTGAGGCCGGCTTCGGTGAGCACCTTTTCGCAGGCGGCGATGTAAGGGGCCAGGTGCACACCCACCCCGATCGACACCACGCACAGATCCACGATCACCTTCATGCATGGTCCCCCCGAACAGAGTGCTCCCATCGTGGAAGCAGCTGCCGAGCAGCTGCCATGTCCGTGTTTTCGCTGCTGGTGATCGTCCATGCCCTGGCGGCCACGGTGTGGACCGGCGGCCATCTGGTGCTGGATCTGGGGGTGCTGCCGAGGGCGCTGCGGGCGCAGAGCGCGGCCCAGATCCGAGCCTTCGAAGAGGTCTTTGAGCCACTGGGGCTCACGGCCCTCGCCATCCAGGTGCTCACCGGGCTGTGGATGGGTTGGATCTACATGCCGGGCTTCCGGGGACTGTTCAACCCGGCCAACCCGATCGGGATGCTGGTGGGGGTGAAGCTCCTGCTTCTGGCCGGCACCGCCGCCCTGGCGATCGCCTTTGTGGTGGTGGGTGGCCTGATCCGGCTTGGTGGACTGGGCTGAGTGCGGATGCCCTGGAATTCCAGGCTCCGGGTGGTCAACGCTCCGGCTCAGGCGGTGGCTGTGAGGCTAAAGGCGAGCGCCAGAGCGGCGGCGGATGGTGCAAGCCCCCCACTGGCTGCGGAGGGCCGCCTGGCTCAGATGCCCTGCTTGAACTCGGTGATCTTGCCCTTGCCGTTGACATTGCAATAGCCGCTGACCTTCTTGCCGCGGATTTCCCAGTTGTAGCTCATGCCATTTTTCGTGATGTCTGCCAGAGTCGTAGAGCCGTCATCAATGCTCTGTTTCTCGGTGGCGCCGATGTTAACAAGAGCATCGGACATGGGCACATCGAATTGTTCAACGACCCGCATTTTACAAGACTTTCCCCAGCTCGAGATCAGCCCTGATGCGGTCTGAGCTTCGGCTTTCGGCGTGAAGCTCAGGGAGGCGATGATGCCGAAAGTCAGAGCTGCGGCTGCAGAAAGATTCCTGTGCTTGCTGAGATGCTGATGCTGGGAGGTGTTCATGGAATGACGCACTTCGAGGCTGCATTTTGATTATGAATACAGCTGTGCCAGCTGGCAACTGAGTGATCGTAATGCCTGCGCGAGTCCCATGGGTCCTTCGTGTCGCTGCACTGCAGATCCTTCTGCTTGCTGCTGTTTGCCCCATCCTGAAGGCGCCTTCTTCAAGGATCGCTTCGATGTTGGGGTAAGCCATGCAATGGGTGGCGTGGGGGCTTGGGGCGACTGTCAGTCGGCTGGTTCTGAGAGCTGCAGCATCAACGTCGAGGCATTGAGCGGCGAGGGGCGAAACCCCAGCGAGCGGTAGAACGCAGCCGCCGGCTCGTCGATCGCGTGCACCAGCAGGGCTCTGGCACCGATCAGGCGCCTGGCGGCAAGGCTGCGCCGCAGCGCATCGGCCACCAGGGCGCGGCCCAGGCCCTGGCCCTGATGGCGACGATCCACCGCCAGCCGGCCCAGCACCACAACGGGAAGGGGGTCGGGCATGTTGCGTCGCACGGCGCCTGGCACCTCCGCCAGCACGATCGCCCCAGCCGACAGGCAGGCATAAGCGATCACGTCGTTGCCCTCGTCTGGGCAGAGCACCACCGTGCGCGACACCCCCTGTCGCTCATTGGCCAGGGCCCGCTGCTGCAGCCAGCGGTTCAAGGTGGCGTTGCCGCAGTCGAAGCCTTCCAGTTGGTGCTGGGCACCGAGGGGCTCAGGCGGGCGCATGCCAGGGCTGCGGCATGGCGAGCAGCCGTTCGATGTTGGCCTGATCCTCGGCGGCAGCGCCGGGATCCTCCAGATCCGCCAACAGGGCCGTGGTCTGCTCTGGCGTGAGGGAGAACAGGGTGCGGTCGAGGAGCACATCCCGCGCCCGCTCCTGGCAGCTGCGCAGGATGAATTCGGTGCGGCTGATGCCTTCCGCCGCAGCGGCCTGATCAATCAGCTGGCGCTGCTCAGCTGAGGCCCGCAACTGCAGCACCTGATCGCGCACCATGACCCACCACCCCAGCTGTCATGACATTGTAATGCTCACGTTTCAGCCGGGCTGAATACACCGCCAGGGCCGTCTCCAGCTTCTGACGGTGCTCGTCCCTTAAGGCCTCAGGGCTGTCGATGCGGATGCCGGCCCCGAAGCCAAACAACCAGTTGCGCAGATCGATGTCGCGCTCCATGGTCCAGGGGGGTAGGTCAAGCTCCACCGGATAAGGGTGGGTGTCATTGGGGCTGCCGGGCTCCAGCACGTGCGGGGCGTCGCTGCGCCGGTTGCCCCGCTCGCTGCGGCGCAGGGCCAGGCGGTCGATGCGTTCGCTGCGGATCAGGCCCACGCCGGTGCCGATCGCGTCTTCCTCGAACACCAGATACCAGCCGATGTTGTGGAGGAGCAGCTGCAGCGGCCACACCCGAAAGGAGCCGTTGCTCCAGCTGGCGCTGTGGTGCTCAAACCAAGCCTGAGCGATCTGGGCAAACGGACGGCGGCTGTTCTGCACCTGCTTGCGCTGCTGGCGTGGGGCCTGGGTGCGTGGATCGATCCCGGTTTTGGCCGCATAGCCGGGTAGGCGCCAATGGTGAAGGTGCGGCGTGCTCCCTGCCAGCGGTAGTCCTTGCGCCAGGTCTTGGAGCCGGAGCGTGCCACCCAGAAGTAGAGGCCGTCACGGTCGTGGTGCTTGGTGCCCGGGCGGTCCGGGTCGGGCCGTAGGGCCTGAATCGCCTCGTCACTGAGCATGGTGGACAGCGCCGGAACGCTGGCGCGGGAGTGGATGTCGGCGGTTCAGCAAGCCAGGTGACGGTATAGACCCGGACCCGGCTGGCTATACCGTCAAAAATACCGTCATCCGCAGCGGCTGTAGCGGGCTCTCAGCGGATCTACCCGGACAACCCAAAAGCGCAGATGCGCTGCACTGCAGTGGTTTTGGGATTTCCGCGGATCCCTTCGGATCCTGTGAAAACGGAGAGGGTGTCCTCTGAACCAGCTTTGAAAGTGCCTGCAAACGCTGGCTTATAGGCGAGAGGGCTCGGCAAATACATCACCACTTACACCACCACTTTGCCGGGCTTGTGGGGGATGCGCTGGGATCTCGGGGGACGACAAGCCGGATCAATCTTCCCTCCCCAGTGAATAGGCACCGGATTACTTGCAACGGACGCTTGAGGGGGCTCGACGCTCCGCAAGGCGCTGCGGCCGGCATGGTCATGTCCTCCCTTGCCAGGCGTCGCCCCCTCATCCGGCTTCGAGCTCGCGCTGCAGGCTCTCCCAGTCTTGCGGCAGCTCGCCGCGCTGCACCAGGCGCGAGAACACGGCGTAGCAGTCGTTGCGGTCGCCGTCCTTGCGGGGGAAGCCCAGCCAGAGGATCAACAGCAGGCGCCGGCCCTCCGCTTCAAAGGGACGGAAGAACAGGCGGTAGCGATCCGGCAGGCCCAGGCCCTTGAGCCGGCCATAGCGGCGCAGCGGACCCGTGAGAGCAAAGCGGCTGGCGTAGGGATCGGCAGCGATCCGCTCCTTGATCCCCTCCATCACCGCCGCCAGCAGCTTCACCTGGGGGTGCTGAACGAAGGACTGGGGATCGAGCTCCTGCTTGAGCCGTCTCACCTCCGCTTTGAGCTCGGCGTACTGCCGCGCGAAGAGCTGGGGCTGGAAGGCGATCGTCCAGCCATGGCGCACCAGCGGCGCACTCATGCCCCGAGCGGCTCACCTGCGGCGTCAACCGTCACGCCGGCCAGCAGCTCGTCGTCGTCTGCCGCCATGGCTTCCGTGTAGAGCACAGGGCCCTGATCGGCCGTCAGTGCTTGTCGGCTGAGGAAATCGAGAAACAGCCCGAGCATCAGGGTGTCTTCTTCTGCCTCGCCCTGCTGCTTTTCTGGCTCCAGGCGTAGCAACAGCGTGCTGTCGTCCAGCACCTCCACTTGGCCGGCGGCACCGGCGAACTGGGGATGGTCCCGGTAGAAGGCTGCCGGCAGCCGCAGGCCGGAAGAGTTACCGATCCGGGCCGGTGTGACGCGGTAAGGACTGACAGCCATGGCAAGCGGCGCCTCACGGCAGGACTTACGTCATGTTAGTCCGTTTAGCAGTGGTTCTGGCCGCCGCCTTGCCATCGAGCCCCAGCTGCTGGCGCAACCAGGCGCTATCGATCACCCCCCGCTCATGCAGCACCAGCAACTCCTGCGCCAAGGGCTGGGACTTGCGCTGTGGTTACGGCGACACCAGCGGGCAGATCTCCACGCTGCAGACCGCAGTGGGACCTGCTTGAGACCCAGACCGGAGGGTTCAGAGGAGATGGCTGAGCCGGTGCTGGATGGAGCTGAGAGCTGATCCGCAGCCAGACTGAGTAGCACCATCGCTGGATTGACCGATGCGGCGTGATCACGCGACAGGAAGGGGCTGAGGAGAACCCATTCATGGGCGACCGACTGATCATTTCTGACAACCGTGAGGACCCGGGCAACCCGCTGGTGCTCGACGGTGAGTCCATCGACGCGGCAGCGCAGGATCCGCTGGCGATCGGCAAGATCATGGTGGATCAGGTCTGGGCGGAGGGCACCGACCCCACCGGTGGGGGCCTGTACTACGAGCGCAACAGCAACCAGCACCGCCGGCTGCAGGTCTTTGAAACAGGCAGCGAGGACTTCATGACCGGCGGCTGGGTGCGGGTGCTGGCCAGCGCCGAGCAAGTTCGCAAGGAGCGTCCTGGCATGGAGCGTGCTGCCAAGGCGGGCCTGGTGAGGATCCATGGCACCCACCGGGGCGTGCTGCTGGTGGAGTTCCTGGACGTTCCCTGGGGCTGAGCAACCGCCGCAGGGCTCCGGTCGGATTCGTTGAGCGCACCTCCCGGTGCGACAGCGGCCATCATTCAGCGTGCCACGGCTGCGCCGTGGCGTGCATCGGCCAGCCGCCGCCGCCCTCCGCTCTGGGGCCGGTGTGAGGGTGGCGGGCAGGGTTGCCCTCCCGCGGCTGCGGTGGCCGGGCATTCGCCCGCATCGATGGGACAGAGGTTATGCCTCAGCTTTCCTCGCGCGGCTGCGCGGCCAGCTGGGCATTCAGTGCTGAATCTGGCGGGTCTGCTTATCAGCTTTCCGATCCGTCAGCGCATGGCTTTGCTTTGCGTAGATCCATTGCCCCGCAGCGGCTGTGCCGGTCCTGTAGTGCGTTTGCACTGGTAGAATGAAGGTTGTGCCAACCTGATCAGCAAGAAGACTCCGCAGAACGCAGGAGCCGCTCTGGGCATGGTGGGCAGCCCACTGCAGCTATCAGGAGCCGCTGATGCAGTGTCTTCAAATTGAATCGACGGTTGAATCGGTACGCAATTTCCGCAAGGTAGCGGTTACTATATTTGGAAAATAGAAATGCATGGTAGGCACCGCCAATCCCCGTCTTCACATTGCCTAGGATTGTGTTGAGCCACTGGAACAACGGCAGTTCTTTTGGCTTTCGGCCTCCTGCAATCTTTGGTATATGCTTGCAGCCGGCCTCGGTCACTCCCGCGAAACACGCCAGGCCATCGGTGATGACAGTCGTCCCGGCTGCAACATGGTTTTGAGCCCAGCTTGAAATGGCTCTTGTTGTGAATCCACTTTCACGACTCATCCGCATGCGGATCGGTCGTTTCTTTTCATTGAATTCCACGGCTGCTACGAAGGGGACCTTGTTCTCCGATCCACAATCAGCCTTGCCACCACTGAGCTAACCGCCAAGATAAGCATCATCAATCTGCACGAGTCCACCCAGCAGATAGTGGTCATCACGTTGCTGCATCGCTTGCATGAGCTTGTGATGAATCATCCAAGACGTAGGGTAACTTACCCCAAGCTGACGCTTCAGCGCCAAGGCAGAGAGCCCTGTTTTCGCCTGGCTGATCATATAGATCGCCTGAAACCAGATGGTGAGCGCCAGCTACTGCTTCTCTCCGAGAAGGCTGCGCCTACGCAGAAGCCTAGGGGCTAGGCGGCTTCAAAAACGGTCCCTGCCGTCAGCGTCGTCTGGTGGCGGCAGTTCTTGCATTGATATCGCTTTCGCCACCTGTCATGAATCACCCCGTAGGGTGCACCTCCACAACGCGGACAGCGAAACCCCTCCGGCCATCGAGCCTTTTCAAGCGCTGCCTCGCACTGTGACTCTGTGCCGTATTGCTCCGTAAACTGAGTGAGGGAAAGCCCCGCCTGATACTGAATTTTGCTCTGAGGCATTGCCCGACCTCTCTGGATAGTACTTCTGTACCATTCTAGGGTCGAGATGAGGGCTTGTCAGGGCTTGCGGAGCTTCCTTGCTGATCAGGTGTGCCAAAGGCCACGAGCCCATCGCCTGCGGCACCTGAATGAATCAGTAATCCTCGGACAACTTGCCCCGTTCGTTTGCTCTGTAGCCCATGAGCTTGTCCTCTGCTGCAGTGGCCCAGGCCGCTGCATTGCCGCTTTCCGGCCTCCTGCCGCCGCCGGCGTTGGCCCATCGCTCGATCGTCATCGACGCTGGTGGGCGTGATCTCGTCTGGCCCAAGGAGCGCATCGCATCTGCCCTGCTCCAGCGCAGCGGTGGCCAGCCTGTCCATCTGCTGCTCCATGGCGGGGCCCGTGGCGCTGATCGCGCCCTCGGTCGCGCTGCCCAGCAGCTCGGCTGGCGGGTTCAGGCCCTCGCCGCTGATTGGCGCCGCTACGGCCGCAGTGCTGGCCCCATCCGCAATCGCCTTCTGCTGGAGCAGACCCTGGTGGAGGCTCAGGCCCACACATCCCCGGCGTTCAGCGCCTCAATGCTGGTGATCGCCTTTCCCGGTGGGGAAGGCACGGCCTCGCTGGTGCAGCAGGCCTGCCGCTGCTCCTCCCGTTCGCCGGTGCCGGTGGTGGTGATGGAAGTGCCGCCGCCGTTCTCGCCGGAGCCCCTCGCCGCCTGAGCGGCATCCGCCGCCCCGTTCTTTTTGTCCTCCTTCTCTTCGCCACCCCATGGCCGTTCTCACTGCCCCCGCCGCTCCTTCCCTCCCTCAGGCCGCCGGGCCGGCCTGCACCCTCCAGCGCGTCGCACCGCAAGGTGCGCATGGCACAGATCAGCACCGCAAGGTGCGCATGGCAGATCAGCACCGGGAGGTGCGCTGAGCCGAGCAGCGCCGGCACCGGCCCCTCAGAGTCGAAGGGGGAGCTGGTCTCCCCCGGACTGACGCTGCGCAGCTGCCGGTATCCGTCAGACTGAACCGATGGAGAAGACAGAGCGCAATGCCCAGCCAACCTCGCCATCACGTGGCTCTGTCGCTGTGGAGCCACGAGGGAGCGTGCCGGACCTGCAGAACGGCCAGCCGACGCCGCTCACCGGCAGGGCCGGGGCACTTGCCGCCGTTGAGCGTCTGTATCAGGACCATGGCGATGAGCTGAGACAGCTGGCCGATGCCTGAGCCGCAATGGCTCGATCGCGATCTGGTCGGCGCGCTGCATGAGCAGTCCCTGCGTGTGCACGGCGGGCTTGCCGGAGTCCGCGACGTCCATGTGCTCGAAGCCGCGATCGCCTCAGCGCGCAACCTCTGGGCCTACGAGGGGGAAGAGAATCTGTTCCGCCTTGCTGCCCATCTGCTGGTGAGCCTGGCCAAAGCGCATCCCTACAGCGATGGCAACAAACGCATCGCCATCATCTAGGAGGTGGCCTTTCTCGGCAGCAACGGCATTGAGCTTTCGATCGGCGCCGGTGAGCTTGTGCCCCAGACCATTCGGGCGGCCCGCTGCCAGGAAGAGGAGCGAGCCTTGGAAGAGGAGTCCATCGCTCTCTGGCTGCAGCTTTCCAGTCGCAACAGCAACGCCTCATGAACGAGAGCCACACCGCATTCGATCAGCGCTTTGAAGCCGGAGAGTCGGTCCTCGCTGCGCTGGATCTATCCGCCGCACGGCGTCCGCATCTGGAGCGGACGCCGGATCAGGAGATCGCACGCATCAGCCACGATCCAGCCGTGATGGGCGGCCGGCCCTGCATCCGCGGGCTGCGGATCACGGTCGCGATGGTCCTGAACCTGATGGCCAGTGGCGCCAGCCGCGAGCGGATCCTTGAGGCCTACCCGCAGCTGGAACCCGCCGACATCGAGGCGGCCCTTGCTTATGCAGCTCGGAATGCGTTCTCGGCGTAGGAGCCCTCCGGCCGCGCCGGGGCACGACCTGACATTGGCACCAACCGCGACCCCTGCTAGTACAGGTGTTCGCCCGCAGTGATCGCCATGGTGTCGGTCCCGCTCTCCCGTCTGCAGCCCTCCCGCACCGAGGAGATCGAGGACTGGCCCTGGCTGGATCAGGCCGTGCTGCGCTCCAGCCGCAGTCGCCAGGTCTGCATGACCTGCCACTTCTTCCGGCACCACCCGGGGCCGGAGTGCATTCCACTGCTCACCTGCCACCTGCATCAGGGTCTGATCGCCCATGGAGAGCACCTGACCCATCGCTGCAGCGGCTGGTCAGAGGACCTGCACCGCCAGCGGGGCTGGGCACCCGAGGTGGCGTGAACGGTGGGCCACGCAACCGGCCGCCGCTGTCGCCCAAGGAGGCCTGGATCAGCGACGGCCGTGAGGTGCTGCACTTCCGGCCAACTCTCTGGGATCGCTGGAGCCAGCGGCTGGAGGTCACAGTGGGAGAGCTTCTGCCTGATCAGCCGGTGCCGCTCCTCAAGAGGCGGCTGGAGCTCACGCGGGAAGAAGCCCTCAAGCTTTGGGCCGAGAAGCGTCAGCAGGGTTGGCGGACCTGTTCCCCGCAGTGGGCTCTGCCGACTGAGCGGCAGCCGCGGGATGGACCTCAGGCCACCAGCATGGGGAGATCTACCAGTCCGCCGTGCTTCTGAACCCCTTGTCAACCGACATCGAAAACTGCACCACTTCCGACACCGAAAAGTGAGCCACCCCCGACCCGGTCTGGGGCGTCGTTTCCGGACTGGTTCCGCCTTGGCTGCGCCGGCGGTGCCTCTGCTTGCTCA
>JBIJAG010000024.1:0-61556 GCA_044345855.1 Cyanobium sp.
GCCAGCCGTCCGCAGGCGGCGTTGTAGCTGCGCTCGGGAATGCCGGCCATCGGACGGGGTGGATCGGGGAGGTTCCCATCATCCCCCGCGGCATCGCGACCTCAGGCCTGATCGAGCAGCTGTGCGGCGATCGCCCGGGCGAGCCGCTCGCTGCCACCGGCCGGCCCCATGCGGCGGCGCCCGATCCCACTCAGGCGCCGCCGTTCGGCCGGATCGGTCAGCAGCGCATGCAGCCGGGTCCGCAGGTCCCGGGCGTTGTGGCAGGGCAGCACAGCCCCCCCCAGCAGGCGGCTCTGGCGCCGGGCAAAGCCTGCCTTGAACTGGGGGCCGGGCCCCGGCAGGGAGAGGGCCGGTACCCCTAGGCCCACCAGCTGCTCGGTGGCCGTTCCGGCGGTAGCCAGTCCCAGCTCACCCCAACCGGCCCAGCGGTTGAAGCAGCCAGGGCCCACCAGCAACTGCATCGCCCCGCGCCGCCAGGCCGCGGCGGCCCCGCTGCCGGCCGGCGGGGAGCCCGCTCGGAAGCCGGCGGCGCTCAGCAGAGGCGCCAGTTCGGCGGGGGCCGGCCTGGAACCGCACGCCAGCAGCACGGTGATCGGCTCCGGTCCGTTCGGCAGCCCTTCAAGCAGTCGAGCCAGGTTGCCGAGGGCCTCCGGAAGGCGGCTTCCCGGTAGCAGCAGCAGGCGCCGCTGGCCCTCCAGCCAGGCCGGCAGGGGGGCTGGATCGAAGCCATCCATCATCGGGTTGCCCGGGGCGAGGGCCGCCACGCCATGGCGCCGCAGGCCCAGGGCGGTGAGGCGGTCGCGCACGGCCACGAGCCGGCAGCGCGGCTGGCCCATCAAGGCCCATTCCCAGGGATCCCACTCGCTGCCCTTGAAGCGGTGGTAGCCATCCGCCAGGGGTGAGGCCCCCCATCCGGTGGGCGCCGGGTCGGCCCAGGTGTGGTCGCTCTTGGGGGTGCCCACGAAGCCGTACGGCCCGCCACCGGCCCAGGCCAGCAGGAGGGGGAGCAGGTCCCCCACCGCCAGGATCGGATCGCCGCGGCGGCCCCAGGCCCGCACGAGCTGCCATTGCTTCCAACTCAGCAGCGGCAGACCGGCCGCCAGATCTCGCAGCAGGCCGCCCAGGCTCTGGTTGCTGAAGCCGCCGCTGGGCAGGTTGCGGCGCGGGCCGATGCGGCGGAGGAGTCCCCGGGACTCCGCCGTGCCATAGGTCTGACCTTCCCCCACCAGGGGCAACACCGCCACCGGAAGCCCTGGGTGCAGGCGCTGCAGGGCCTCCACCAGCCGTAGGGCAATCACGTCTTCCCCGTGGCCGTTGCTCAGAACCAGCAGGGGAGAGGGCATGCCATGGCTGATACGATCCGATTCGGGGAGTTTGCTCCTCGGCCGGCGGCATGGCCAAGTGGTAAGGCAGAGGATTGCAAATCCTTTACCCCCAGTTCGAATCTGGGTGCCGCCTTTCTTCAGACCCTGCTTCCAGCGGTTCTATTTCAGCTTCCGTCAGATTCAGCCTCCTTCAGCCGAGATCTCCCGAGGCTCAGTCGCTAGGGAATCGATGGATCGCGTCCTCTCGTTCCCACTCGTTACCTGTTAACACCCTGGCGGGTCGGGTGGAGCGAGCGGCAAAACGATGCGCTCGCCTGACGGACTGACCTAGGACCGGACCAGTCCTGAAGACTCTGTGTCAGTTCCGGCCCTGGGAGACGGAGGGAGAGGCGGATAGCGCTTCATCGTCTCGTTGGCGCTGCCACACCTCCTGGGCGGTTTCGAACAGCGAGTTCTGCATCTCACCCAGGAAGCGCTTCAGGCGTCGGCGGGTGTCGCCACCCTGGGCCAGCTCATCAGAGAAGGCACCGGCGTGGCAGAGATCCACCAAGAGGGCCACCTCATCGGAGCTGAGGCAGACCAGATGTTCGTCGTTGCAATGGGTGACCTTCATGGCGCCAGCGAGGGCACGAAGGCCGTTCTAAGCCGATCTCCGGACCAAGGTGAAGGGGGGAAACCGGCCGCCGCGCTCAGGCCCAGGGGAGCAGGTGGGTGAACAACTCCACCATCGCCAGCCCGATCAGGGCCATCATCGCCAGGAGGGAGCTTGGACTGGTCATGGTTCCGACTCGCCAATCAATCGATGGGCGAACTCTAAAGGAATCCTTAAGTTGTCTTCCGGTGTCTCGGCGGAATCGGTGCCAAGCGCCACATCGCTTCATATCCCTTAGGGAACGGCGCCGCTCCTGCCGCCTCAGTAGTCCGAATCCGCCACACAGCTGCCTTCGCAGCTGATGCCGTTGTTCGCGGTGCGGCCGCAGTGGCGGCACAGGATCGGATCGGCGTCGGCCTCGCTGGCCTGCTCGGTCGTCCGATTCTGTGAATGATTTCCGCTCCCGTCGGCCGGGGAGCCGGCAGGCAGGGGAGCGGGGTTGGTGGTCGGCACGGGCGGCTTGGGCTGAAATCCGATCATGGCGCCGGAGCCCCACCGCCGTTGCGCCATGCCCCTCGCCACCCTTGCCAGCCCAGCCATCGGCGTGGGCACCTGGGCCTGGGGCAACCAGTTCCTCTGGGGCTACGCCCCCGAGCAGGACCTGGAGCTGGAGGCCTGTTTCCAGCGGGCCGTGGAGCGGGGCCTCCACTTCTTCGACACCGCTGATTCCTACGGAACCGGCCGCTGGAACGGCCGCAGCGAGTGTCTGCTGGGTCAGTTCGTGGCGGCGCTAGCTCCCCGGCGGCGCCAGGAGCTGTGCGTGGCCACCAAGCTGGCGCCCTTCCCCTGGCGCCTGGGGCGCCGCGGCTTCGAGAGGGCCCTGCAGTCCTCCCGCTTCCGCCTGCAGGACAACCTCGACCGGGTGCAGTTGCACTGGAGCACCGCCCGTTACGCCCCCTGGCAGGAGGGTCCCCTGCTGCAGGGGCTTGCCGATCAAGTGCTCGACGGTGCGGTGGCCGAGCTGGGCGTGTCCAACATCGGCCCCAAGAGGCTGCGGCGGATCCAGGGCGACCTGGCCGCCCGAGGGGTGCCGCTCCGCAGCCTTCAGGTGCAACTGTCGCTGCTGGCACCGGAGCCGATCCGGCCCGGTGGCCTGGTGGACGTGTGCCGCGAGCTGGGTGTTGAGCTGATCGCCTACAGCCCCTTGGCCCTGGGGCTGCTCACCCGCATGCCGGGTAAGGAGCCATCGCTTCCCTCCGGCCCGCGGCGCTGGCTGTTCCGCAGGCTCTGGTCCGATCTGCAACCCCTGTTGGAGGCGATGGCCGAGATCGCCGCCCGTCGGGACGCCTCCCCTGCGGCCGTGGCGCTCAACTGGTGCCGGGCCCACGGGGCCCTGCCCATTGCCGGGCTGCGTACCGTGGCCCAGGCCGATGCGGCTGGCGATGCCCTGGCCTGGGGCCTTGAGGAGGGTGAGCGGGAGCGTCTCGACCAGCTGGCCCTAGCCCTGCCCTCCGGGGCCCGGATGCCTGCCAACCCGTTTCAGAGCGCCTGAGCCCCGTGCTGCGGGCACAGTGGGCGGACCGCTTCAGACCGCGCTGTCGCGGGGGAGATCGGGCGTCAGCACCACCGGCATGGTTTCGGCACGAACGGCCGGCGGGGCGTTCCCCTGAAGCAGCCGGATCACCTGGGGATCGTGGGAGCTGGGTGAACGCCCCTCCGGATCGGTGGGATCACAAGCGGAGAGGGCTTCCTCCAGTAGCGAATCGAAGGTGGCGCCCGGCAGACGGTGGCGGGCCAGCTCCAGGAAGGCGCGGGCGAGGGACTCACCGGCCGCCGCCCGCAGGGCGGGGTTGCTGCGGCGCAGCTCCTGCTCCTGGGCGATGGAGGCCAGGAAGCGTTCGGTCACATCCCGCTTCGTGGTGGCGCGGATCCGGGTGTCCTGGTCGACCTGGCTCAGGGTGAGTTGGTTGCGCAGTTCCTCGAGCCTTCGATTGAGGCTTTCGAACACCTCCTCGGCTTCCCGAGCAATCTGACTCAGCTGGCCATCGGAGAGTCGGGGCAGGTCGGCCACATAGACCTTGCCGTGATCCCGCAGGGTGAGGAAAGTGGGCCGCTGCCCGCCGCCGCCGCTTTCTCGCGGGCCGCTGATGTCGCGAAGCCGGGGGCGGGGCTGCTGGGGACGCTGGGGTGGAATGGGACCAGCGGAGCTGCGGCGGCGGGTGATGCGGCTGGAGGTATCGAACATGTGATCTGCGGGGTATGGGGCTGCGGAGTTACGTCCGGGCCAGGCGGCTGAACCTGCCTTTGTAGCGCAGGCGACTTCCAGAACCTTAAGGAGGTACGAACGCCAAGAACCATGGCCCGTTCAGTACGGCAATCCGGCCAGCGAGCCATCCGCTGCAGCGCATGAGTTTTCCGCCGCAGCGCTGCCGGCTTCCACCTGCCCGAGGGCCCAGGCCCGGTGGCCCTGGGCCTGACAGCTGGCCAGCACACTCTCCAGGGCCTCCGGTGGAACCACCAGGCAGAAGCCCACGCCCAGATTGAAGGTGTTCCAGAGGTCGGGCTCCGCAACCTCCCCCTGCTCCTGCAGCCACCGGAACAGGGGGGGACGTTCCCAGCTGCCGGGATCCACCTGGGCGTGCACCCCGGCGGGCAGGCAGCGGGGCAGGTTTTCCGGTAGGCCTCCGCCGGTGATGTGGGCCATGCCCCGGATCGGTGCCCCCTCAGCCAGCAACCCCTGCACCAGGGAGGCGTAGAGGCGAGTGGGGGTGAGCAGGCTGGCGATCAAGGGGGGCCCATCGCTGTCGAGCTGGGTTTCGGCTGTCGTTCCGCTGGCCTCCAGGATGCGGCGCACCAGGCTGAATCCGTTGCTGTGCAGCCCACTGCTGGCGACGGCCACGATGCGGTCGCCTGGCACGATCAGACGGCCGTCGATCAATTGGTCGGCCTCGACCACGGCCACGCAGAAGCCGGCCAGGTCGTAGCGGCCCGGAGCGTAGAAGCCCGGCATCTCCGCCGTTTCGCCCCCGAGCAGGGCGCAGCCGCTCTGGCGGCAGCCATCGGCGATGCCCTCCACCACCTCGGCCAACGCCTCGGGGCTGAGCCGGCCGGTGGCGATGTAATCGAGAAAGAAGAGGGGGGCGGCGCCGCTGGTGATCACATCGTTCACGCACATCGCCACCAGATCGATGCCCACCCCGTGGTGAACGCCATGGGCCTGGGCCAGTTCAAGCTTGGTGCCCACCCCATCGGTGCCGGCCACCAGCAAGGGGTTGCGCAGGCCGGCGGGTAGGCGGCAGAGCCCCCCGAAGCCGCCCAGGCCCCCCACCACCTCCGGTCTGCGGGTGGAGTCCACGCTGGCGCGGATCCTCTCCACGAAGGCGCGACCGGCGACGACATCCACCCCGGCACTGCGGTAATCCATGACATCAGGCCCTGCTGAACCGATCCTGCAACGGCGGTGCCCCGTCCAGCCCCCCCGAGACCCCCAGCCGCGCTCCCGCTCCCGGCCAAGCCCAGTCAATTGGTGGACGATCAAGCCATCGTCACACCAAGTGATCAGCCTGGCTGATCATTGAGATCGGATCTTCTGATGGAAGTGTCGCTGGGGCGGGGCCACTCAGGCCAGTGGTACAGAGATCCCAAGGAAAAGATGAAGAAAACTGATCAGTCATCGCTGCGATCCGCCGCCGTTTCGACCGCTGTTCGCTGCCGTTACGTTGCCTGGGTCGTTATTTCCAGTCAGGAACTCGCCCGGGCGGATTCACCCCATCCCTTTGCCCTCAGGGCGTTGGGACGTGAGTTCACTTTCGACATTCGGATCTCTCCGGTGTCGAAGGTTCCAGCCAGCGAGTTTCGCCTGCCATGCGTGTAACTCAACTTCTGGGCGCAGCCGCCCTCCTGATGGCTCCCCTAGTGACCACCGCCCCTGCGATGGCCGCTTCCTCCTCCTCCCTCTCCACTCCGGCCGCCGATGCGGTGATCCGCGACGTGGCCCCTTCCCCCTCCTGGGAGGACCGGTTCCTCAGGCAGATGCCGGCATCACCGAAAGGGCTGCATCAGCTCGCCGCTGCCACCGGCCAGGCCAGTTGGTATGGACCCGGCTTCTACGGCAACCGCACCGCCAGCGGTGAAGTGCTCCGGCCCGGTACCTACACGGCCGCCCACCGCAGTCTGCCCTTCGGTACCCGCGTGAGAGTCACCAACCTCAACAACGGCCGTTCCGCAGTGGTCCGGATCAATGACCGCGGGCCCTTCACCGGCGGACGGATCATCGATCTGGCCCATGGTGCCGCCAGCGATCTCGGTGTCACAGCTAGCGGTGTAGCCACCGTGCGCCTCGAAGTGCTTCCCTGAGTACTGGCCTTCAGGTTGGCTCTTTCCGGCCCACCCGCCCCTTGGCAGGTGGGCTTTCTTTTTGAGTGAAGTGCGTGCGATTGATCACCAGCCGTGCCGAGCTGCTGCTCTGGCGCCGGGAGCATCCCGAACGTCCCCTCCACTTCGTGCCCACCATGGGGGCGCTGCACCAGGGCCATCGTTCTCTGCTGGGGCGGGCCAGCCGCCCGGTGGCGGGGGGGAGGCTGCCCCGGGTGCTGCTCAGTGTCTTTGTGAATCCCCTGCAGTTCGGGCCCGGCGAGGATTACGAGAGTTACCCGCGGGATCCCACCGCCGATGGGGCCCTGGCTGAAGCAGCCGGTGTCGACGCCCTCTTCCTCCCCTCCCTCGCCACGATCTATCCCGGCGGCGAGGCGGCCCTCACCAGGGTGAGCCCCCCTCGCCGTCTCACGGCCCATCTCTGTGGCCGGTCGCGACCGGGGCACTTTGATGGCGTTGCCACGGTGGTGTGCCGGCTGTTGGCCCTGATCCGGCCCGATCGCCTGCTGCTGGGCGAGAAGGACTGGCAGCAGCTGGTGATCCTGCGGCAGGTGGTTGCCGATCTCGGCCTGCCCCTCAGCGTGCAGGCTTGCGCCACCGTGCGGGAGAGCGATGGGCTCGCCGCCAGTTCACGGCTCCGCTACCTCTCGGGCAAGGAACGGGGGAGGGCCCGGGCCCTCGGGGAGGCCCTCGATGCGGCCCAGGCCCTGGGGCAGGCAGGGGAGGATCGCTCCCACCAGCTGATCGCCGCCGTGACCGCACGCCTCGGATCGGCCGCGCTCACCGCCGACTACGTGGAGGTTGTGGATCCCCACCGGCTGGTGCCGGTGAAGCGCACCGGTAGCTTCTCCCTTCTGGCCGCCGCCGTGCACTGCGGCGCCAGCCGCCTGATCGACCACCGTTTCCTGATGTCCCGCGCTCCAATCGTTGCCATCGATGGTCCCGCCGGGGCCGGCAAGAGCACTGTGACCCGGGCCCTGGCGCACAGGCTCGGCCTCCTCTATCTCGACACGGGTGCGATGTACCGGGCCCTCACTTGGTTGGTGCGGGAGCAGGGGGTGGATCCCGCCGATGCGGCTGCCATCGCCCCCCTGCTGCAGAATCTCGATCTCCGCCTGCTCGGCGGCGGCGATGGCGAGCAACAGGTGCTGATCAACGGCCACGATGTGAGCGCTGCGATCCGCAGTCAGGAGGTCACCGGCCTGGTGTCCACCGTGGCGGCCCACGCCTGCGTACGGGAGGCTCTCACCGCCCAGCAGCGCGCGATGGGCCAGCGAGGCGGGCTGGTGGCGGAGGGTCGCGACATCGGCACCGCGGTGTTCCCGGATGCCGAGTGCAAGGTGTTTCTCACCGCCACGGTGGCCGAGCGGGCCCGACGGCGGGCCCTGGATCTGGAGCAGCGGGGCTTCCCGGTGCCGCCGCTGGCCGAACTGGAGGCCACGATCGCCGAACGGGATCGCCTTGATTCCACCCGGGAGGTGGCGCCCCTGCTGCAGGCGGATGATGCCGCCGAGGTGATTACCGACGGCCTCACGATCGATCAGGTGATCGCGGTCCTAGAGGATCATTTCCGAGCACGGGTGCCAGAAGATGCCTGGCCTGGGCCCGATGCGCCTCCCATCGCCTGAAGCCTGGAGGGCTGTCCCCCCGACCCTCCACCACCCCTCAGCCCTGCCCCCGTTCCTGCAGCAGGTCTTCCAGGAGGCCGGCGCAGGCATCTTCGAGCAGGTCAAGCACCCGTTCGAATCCGTGATCACCCCCGTAGTAGGGGTCGGGCACCTCGGGGGAGCGGAGCCGGCGGCAATGGTCGGTCAGGGGGCTGATTCGGGCCCCTCCCGGCGCCTGGCGCTCCAGTCGTTGCACAGCGGCCAGGTTGTCGGCATCCATGGTGAGGATGTGGTCGAAGCGCTGCAGATCGGCGGCCTCGATCTGCCGAGCCTGGCTCGGAAGGTGGATACCGCGGCGTTCGGCGGCGGCGATCATGCGGCGATCGGCCCGATGGCCCACGTGCCAGCCGCCCGTGCCGGCTGAATCCACCCTGAAGCAGTGCGCCAGTCCGGCTTCGGCCTGCAGGTGCAGGAACACCCCTTCGGCGGCCGGGGAGCGGCAGATGTTGCCCATGCAGACAAACAGAACTCTGGTGGGCGGCGCCTGAGCGCCGCAGGGTTCGGGTCCGTTTGGGGATTGAGGGGTGGGCATGCTCGGCATGGGGAGGTCTGGCTCAGGCGGCGGGGCCGAAGCGCCCGAGGGCCTGGTTAGCCCGCAGAGGCACCACCATGGTGTCCTGATCGGGATTGCTGAGCAGGGTGAGGGTCTGAAGGGCGCGCTCCCTGAGATCTCTTTCGGAACTGTTGGTTTCGGGCGTGAGATCGTGGATCAGCGATTCCAGGCCCACCACCACCGCGTAACGCACCACCCATTCGCCATCACCGGCCGCCGTCTCCAGGGCTGTCAGGGCTCGTTCCTGAACTTCGCGACGCTCCTCGGCCGGCAGGTTGCCGCAGCGCAGCTGGCCAAGGCCGCGGGCGGCGGCCCGGCGCACGCTAGGGCCGATGTCGCCGCCGAGGGCCTGCTCCAGCAGCTCCAGGCCGCGCACATCCCCGATCCCCGCCAAGGCCCGCACAGCCCAGGCCCGAGCCCCGTAGTTGTGGGCATCGAGGTTGTCGAGCAGGGGGGCCACCGCGGTTTCACCACAGGCGATCAGGCCGTCCACGGCGGCCACGGCGGCGCCGGGATTGTTGAAGCCCAGCACCTGTACCAGGGCGGCGATGGCGGCGGGTGCCGGGGGATTCCCACCGGCCAGATGGCTGGCCAGGCGGGTTGTGGCGGCCAGGAGGGCGGTGGCGGTGTCGGCCTGCTCCACCGCCTGGATCAGGGAGCTCACGCTGGCGAAGGGATCGCTCATCGGAAGGGAGGACATCGGCTGGCCTCAGAGCAGGTCATCCATGGCGCCCAGCAGGGCCTCCAGGCCGGGCTCGCCGCTGCCTAGCTCCACCAGGCCCCGCAGGGCGATCAGTTTGAGGCTGTTCTCAGCCAGGGTGGCGCGGATGGGCTCCAGGGCGGGACGCCAGCCCACTGCGCCCAGGTCCATCAGGGCGGCTCGGCGCACCTGAAGTTGGGGATGCTCCAGCAGCTCCAACAGCACCTCACCCCAGCGGCCCTCGGCGGTGAGCTGCAGCAGGGCCCGGGCGGCCGCGCTGCGGATCAGCGGTCGATCATGGCTGCTGAACGGCTCGATCACCCCGACCACCCAGGGATCGGCTGCGCCGATGGCACCGAGGGCCTCGATTAGGGCCTCGCAGGGTTCCTGGAGCTTGGGGCTGTTGGTCATGGGCGCTCCGGCGCCGGCCAGACCACTGGCCAGGCGGTCGCAGATCGGTTCCACCGCTTCAAGGGCCCCCAGTTCGCCCAGGGCCCGGGCCGCGGCCTCCCGCAGACCGTCGTCGTCGTCCTCAAGGGCGGCCAGAAGGTCGGGCACCGCACGGCCATCCTCCAGCTTGCCCAGGGCCCGGGCTGCGTTACGGGCCACGGCGTTGTGCTCCACACCAGCGCAGGGATCCCGAGGTTGGCGCTGGCGCAGGGCGGAGCGCAGCAGGGGGACGGTGTCGGGGTGCCGGCTGCGCATCCGGCCCAGCCACCAAGCGGCGTAATACTGCAGCGACTGGTCGTCGGTCTGCCGCAGCCGCCTCAGGGCCTCTGCTTCGCTGATCGGTTCACCGGCTTCCGTCAACGGCGGGCCGTGCTCCTCCCCTGCCATGGCTGCTTGTGGAATGCCTGCGTGCCCTGATGCTGCCAGCGGCCCCCGCCGGGCCGGCCGAGCCGGCGGGGGCCGTAACCAACGGCCACGAAGACCGGAGGAACTCGCTAGCCAGACGGATGGCATGGGCGATCAGCAATCCCGAGGCAGCCTTGACGATCGATCCCGCCTTGGTCGTCGGCGATAAGCCGCAGTTCCGAGCGCCTGGGTCAGCCTCCATGCTCGGTTCCGAGCAACCTTGGGGGTTGATCAAAACGAGCCAATCAATTAGCCCCATTGCAGGGGGGCGTTCGTTGGGTCGGACTTGGCTATCAGCCAACTATCGATGGTCGAGTAAAAGTGAAACCAATCTGCTTAAGTTTTTCATTACTCACTCTGGCGTTGAGTACACGATCGGTCGTGTCAATTGTAAACCATTTTGCCAGTGGTAGGCCAGCTTGTTCGCACAGGCGATCAGTCAGCTCTTGACCCGTGAATTGGGTATCATTCACCAAATTGTAAGTGTCGTTGAGGTTGTGCTCAAAAGCAAATGAAACTGCACGAACAACATCTTCAAGATGGATCCAGCAAGGCACGTTTTGGCCATTGCGTTGAACAACACCGCCTGCAGCTGAAAGGAGCATGGCGGGAATATCACGGCCAGGCCCGTAGATGCCTCCCAGTCGAAAAATGCAAACGTTGACCGATTCTGAGCGGAGTGACTGGATCATGTCCTCAGCCATCGCCAGAACCTCATTCACCGGGTGAAGCGAATCCAGTTGGACGGTCTCGTCGGTTAAGGCACCATGGCGATTGCCGTAGACACCGCAACTGCTCAAGTGAACCAGTTGTAGCGGGGTTTCCCGAGGGCGTTGCTGGAGCGCATCCGTCAGCATCTGCAAGCCGCCAAGGAAGGTCTCCCGATAGTGATGGATATCAACGTGGGAGGTCTTGGAGGGTGCAAACGACACCAAGATGCCATCAAGGCCTTCAGTAAAGGAGAGGCTGGTGCGGGAATCCGTGGAATCGAAAATCATTGGAGTATCAACAAGCTCAGCCAACGCGGCAAGGCGTTCACGGCGGGTTGTCGTTCCCCAGAGTTCATGACCCTCCTGCCTCCAGGCCTTAGCAACCGCTTGGCCCACGTAGCCACAGCCAAGAATGGCGCGCTGTTCACCAGAAGGCAGGATGGGGCGCTGCCCCTTGGCCAGCATTTGGTAGAGAGAGGCCAGATCTGGCGAGGAGGTCATGGAAATGTTGCATTTCATGAACTTTAGCCTGCTTGTCAACGCGGTGTGAGGCAAGGGATGGCTCGATCCTCACCTCGCTGAGAGATGGACCAGCGCCGCCTCGCATCAGAGTGTGGCTTCAGGCGCCCCATCCCAATGCCCACTTACCAGATCCAAGCGGAGGGACTGGCGGATATGCAGGTGAACTGTCCAGGTTGCAGCGGCGAAGCCCTCGTTCTGGCCTTGAGGCACCGGGAAATGCAGAGCTTTCAGACGCTTCGGCGCAGCGATGACGGCCGTCAATGGTGGTTTCAGGTGACCTTGAAGCCCGGAGGGGCTGAAGACAGTGCCGTCATCAGGGTGGTCAGCGTTTGTCGACTCGACGGCTGATGTTGCGATTGACACCTCGGGCCAGGTTCTCTCCGATGCCTGGCTTGATGCGTTTCAGCAGAGTGGTGGGATGTGAGGCCTACGCTTAGAGGTCGAAAAGGACCCCGTGGATGTAAGCCTCGGTCCACTCCTTGCCATGGAATCGGCCCAGCATGCCCCGGGCCGGATCCTTCTCGGCGCGGTAGGCCACATAGCTGCGCTGTCCGGCCAGCAGTTCCTGGCGGCGCTCGTCACTCACGGGTTCGGCCTCGGCCACCAGCTGCAGGTAAAGGTCGAGGTAGGCGACGAAGGCCGGGAAGACGGCGTTCTCGATCAGCGCGTCGCCGTCGGCGCCCAGGGGAAGCCTTGTCCAGAGGAAGCCGGGAGAGAAGTACGGCTCGGCCTCGGCCGGAATCGGGCCACCGGAGGGGAGAACTTTTTGCCACTGCTCCCAGATCGGCAGCAATCGCTCCCAGACGGGGGCGGTGTGCCGTTGGTCGGTCTTCAGGGCTGGTTGAAGGTCAAGGGCGATTAGGTGACCCGATGGCAAGGTGACCAGATCAGCACCGAAAAAGGGAAGATCGAAGCCGCTGCAGGGGTTGGCCACGTAATTCAGCACCGAGGCGGCGCTGCCCGCTTCCACGCAAGCGGCACGCACCTGCCGCAGTTTCTCCGTGCTGCAGCCCCAGGTGGCTGTGCAGACGGCAACGGGCTGGGCCTTGGACCCTGCAACGCCTTCACGCCGAAGAAACGTCGCGTCGATCGGATAGGCAACCGGCTCAAAAGGCTGAAGGGCCTCCACCGCATGCTCCAGGAAAGGAGCCCAGCGCCAGCCAGCCAGGTTGACCGGATCGAGGCTGCAGGGCTGGGGCTGCGCAGAAGACGTCATGGGGAAATCTCGGGGGGAAGAACCGGCACATGGCCACTGCCGGGGAACAGAAAATCCTGCAGGAATCGATCCGACCAGGCCTTGCCGAAGTGGCTGGTGAACAATCCATGGGCGGGATCCCGTTCGGCGCTATACACGTCGTAGGCGTCCTGAAGGCGGTGTACCTCGTCGGGATGCAGGCAAGCGGACGTTTGGGGGCGATCGTGGAGAGCCCAGTAACTGGCGAGGAACGCCGTGAATGCGGCAGGCAATGATCCCTGGGCTTGTTCGGCGTTCCCCCTGCAGAACAGCAACCATGGCGAGAAGTACTGATGCGGGTCGAAGGAGCGCATGGTTTCCTCGCCGTTGAGATCGGGGAAGCGCTCATGCAGCTGCCGAAGATCTTCCAGGTGGTGGGCCAGATACTCCGGCTTCTGGAGTAGAGGTTGGAAATCGAGAACGGCCACCAGTTTTTGGCGGGTACCGAACCACAGCAGGTCGATCCCCAGCAGTGGTTGATCGCGGTTGTATTCGGGATAGGCCACGGAATTGAGCACCTGGAGGCTCTCGCCGGCATCGAGCCGGGTCACCCGCCAGCGGCGGATGCCAGGCAACTGCCAGAGCCAACTGCGGATCACACTGTTGCCCTTGGCAGAGCGGCACTCGGCCAGATCGTTCGGAATCGCCAGGGATTCGCCCCCCCTGGCCTGGATCTGTGCGTGGAGCTCGTCGAGGAAGGGTTCGAACATGGTGTGCGTTTAGCTTTCCGCAGCAAGCGGCTGCGTGGCGAGTGGGAAACGCTGTCGTGCCGTTGCGCTGATGGCTTCCAGCTGAGCGTCACTGGGACAGCGCAGCTCGGTGCAGTAGGTCGTCATGCTGATGCCATCAAGGAACTGCACACTGCTGACACGGATGCGTACGCCTTCGCTAACGAACCAGCAGCGCTCAACCCCTACATTCGTGTCGTAGCGAGTGGTGATGGTGAGCAGCCCGTCCTCGGCAAAGGAGTAGGTGCTGATCACCGGCTGCTTCTCGATGTAGCCCTTATCCCGCAGTAGCAAGCCACAGCGTGGGTTCGCCTGGTCCGCAACATCGAGCAGAACGGCGGCATGGTCGTCACCGCGGCTGTTCTCCTTGAGGTTGCTCTCCCACCAGAAGCGAGCACCGCCGCTCACCTGGTCGCTGGCAACTCCAAGGCTTTCGCAGATACTCTGCACGGCCGCATCGGAGCGATCAAAAGGTTCGATGGTGAGATTGGAGTCGCCAGCTTCGTCGTCCTGGTGATCAAGATGGTGCACGGCGCGACGCGTCAGCCAAGTGCCAGCACTGGCGGCCAGGAAATCCGCCATGGTCAACGGTGGAAGCTGTGCCATCACGTTCAGGCGACTACGGCCTCGGTGCTGCCGCCCCGGATCCGCCGGGTGAGGAAGCCGAACAGAACTTTGCCGATGGCGGCGACCAGATTGCCCTCCAGTTCCTGGAACATCTTCATGTTGTAGTGGAAGGCCTGGTTCGCCTCCTCCACGATGCGGTTCGCCAAGGCCTGCTCGATCGGCAGGCTGTCGAGGATGGTTCTATAGCCAGCTTTGAAGGCTTTTTCATCGTCGATGGCATCAAACTCGTAGAAACGCAAGCCATCATGTTCTCCCAGGCTCATAGCTTTCTGGGCGATGTTCTTGAGGATTTGGCCGCCGGAAAGGTCACCAATGTAGCGAGTGTAGTGGTGACCCACCAGCAGCTCAGGGGCCGTCTGGGCCACCTGATGAATGCGGTCAACGTACTCCTGGGCGCCTGGAGTGGCTTTGACCTGGCTGCGCCAGTCCGAACCGAAGTAGAAGGCCAGATCCTGCTCCAGCGCCGATCGCCGATTGAGCTGGGGGAAACCGATTGGCCCCACCACGGGGTGATCGGCGAGCTTGCCGATCTCTTCCTCCATGGCGCTATAAACAAACCAGAGATCCCCCACCAGGGTGCGGTAGCTGGCCTTGTCGACCACCCCTTTGAGGAAGCAGCTCACGAAGCCTGTGTTCTCGGCCATGGTGTGGGCCTTCTTCGTACCCTCCCGCAGCTGGAGGGCAAGGTTGACAGCCATGGCAGCAAAGCAGGAATGGTTCTGGCTCGAACCTAAGGGAGGATCGTCCGGGATCAGGTCCGTCGGTTGCAGGCCTCAATGAAAGGCCATGCCAGCCAAACGGCAGGCCTGAATCGGATCAGGACGGAGTGGTGGTCTCCAGTTGGCTGGCCAGCTGGATCAGCACCGCCTCGATGCGCTGCAGTTCGGCGTGGGAGGCGAGGGTGGCCTCAACCTGCTTCTGGGGGAGCTTCAGCCGCTGGCCCATGGCCTTCACATCGCTGACCAGGCGATCGCGGTAGGTGGTGAGCACTTCGATTGACTCGAGACAGTCCTGATGGCTGGGATCGGTCATGGATCGGACGAGGTGGCTCCGATCAGGGTACGTAGTCGGTCGAGCCCGGGATCTGTCACTGCGGCCGCGGGCTCGCTGGGAGGCCATGCCCAACAGGCGCGTTCGATGGCACGTCTAACGATCTGGGCCGGTAGGCCAGGGTCTGGGAAGCGGCCGATCGGGCTTAGATCACAAAATCTTGCGTCACCCATCCTCTTGGGGTCTGGGCCAGGCTCTCGGGTTAATTTCATGGTGCTTCAGTCCTTAGGACAAGCTCGATAACTGCTTTTCAATTGCTTTTATAGCAATTTCAGAAAGGCCAGAGCCTTTAAGAAGCTCCCCAAGTCCCTAAAGCCAGGGTTCTCCCAAATGCTCGACGCCTTCTCCCGCGCTGTTGTAAGCGCTGATTCAAAAAATGCTGCTATCGGCGGCAATGAACTGGCAGCTCTTCGTGCCTATGTTGCTGAGGGCAACAAGCGCCTCGACGCCGTCAATGCCATCTCCTCCAATGCATCCTGCATTGTGTCTGATGCAGTGACCGGCATGATCTGCGAGAACACCGGACTGATCCAGGCTGGTGGCAACTGCTATCCCAATCGCCGCATGGCCGCATGCCTGCGCGATGGTGAGATCGTGCTGCGTTACATCAGCTATGCCCTGCTGGCCGGCGATTCCTCCGTTCTTGACGACCGCTGCCTTAACGGTCTGAAGGAAACCTACATCGCTCTGGGTGTGCCCCTGCAGTCAGCCGCCCGTGCCGTGGCGATCATGAAGGCGTCTTCCACGGCCCACATCAACGAGACAAACACCAGCGGCACCAATCCCGACGAAACCCGTTTCCGCAAGATGGAAACCATCAAGGGCGATTGCTCCGCACTGGTTGCCGAAGCTGCCTCCTACTTCGACCGCGTGGCCAGCGCTCTGGCTTGATCGGCTTTAAGCAATAGCCTTTTCATCCTTTTTACTTCCATCACAGGAACCATTCAATGAAATCTGTTGTCACCACTGTCGTGACCGCCGCTGACGCCGCCGGTCGCTTCCCCAGCCAGAACGACCTTGAGGCCGTTCAGGGCAATATTCAACGCGCCACTGCCCGCCTGGAAGCCGCTGAAAAGCTGGCTCTTGGTATGGATGCCGTCGTGAAGGAGGCCGGCGATGCCTGCTTCAAGAAGTACCCCTATCTCAAGCAAGCCGGCGAAGCTGGCAGCAACCAGACCAAGGTTGACAAGTGCTACCGCGATCTCGGCCACTACATGCGCCTGATCAACTACTGCCTGGTGGTGGGCGGCACCGGCCCCCTCGACGAGTGGGGTATTGCCGGCGCCCGCGAGGTTTATCGCACCCTGAATCTCCCCACCGCGGCCTACGTCGAAGCGCTCACCTACACCCGTGACCGCGCCTGCTCCCCTCGCGACATGAGCCCCCAGGCTCTGAACGAGCTCAAGAGCTACCTCGATTACGCCATCAATTCCCTCTCCTGAGGCCCGTTTGATTACGCAGGGGGGGAGGCTTAGGCCTCCCCTTTTTTGTTGACGGCCCCTTCTGAGGCCCTTCCCCTCGCAGCGACGACCTTCCGATGGCTCCTGCCACCAGCACCAGCTCCCTTGATCAGCTGTTCGACGATCTTGGGCATCCCAATCCCTACGTGCAGACCGAGGCATTCCTGGAGATGGTTCGGCACCATGCCGATGCATCGTTGCCTCGGCTGCTTCTGATGCTCGATCATCAGGATGTGGTCAGGCGACGGGCAGCGGTGCGCGCCCTAGGTGCTTTCGCCGATCGGGCGATGCTGCCCCTTGCCGCTAAGTTCCACGCCAGCTCCGATGCCACCGTTCGCGCCAGTTGCGTGAAGGCCTATGCCCAGATTGCTTCCAATCGGCCCGGCATCGATGTTCCTCCTGAAGCAATGGCAGCCCTTGAGGCCGCGTTGCATGATGCCTCCCCCGTGGTGGCGATCACCGCTGTGATGGCCCTCGGCCAGGTCGGCAGGCAGGCGCTGCCGCTCTTGCTCCAGGTGTGCCGAGGCAAGAACGAGGCGCAGGCCGTGGCAGCGGTGACTGCCCTGGCTGGCATCGATCATCCGGATGTGGCCGCTTGTTTCCTTGAGTTGTCCACCGCCGAGAACACCGATCCCTATGTGCTCGAAACGGTGATTGCGTCGATGGCCAGGCTGGAGGAGCTACGGATGCGGCAGCCATTGGCCTAAACAAGGGGCCATCAGTCTGCTGTTCAGGCAGGCCTCAGAGGTCGTCGACGGCTCGTTGATGTTTGCGTAGCTGCTGAAGTGAGACCTGCAGCACAGGCTTGACCTGGTCGCTGGCTTCTGCTGCCAGGGCAACCTCTAGCTCGGTGATGGCATCCATGGCTCGCAACTTCATCAACGAAAGGGCGGCATTCTTGCGCACCTGATCCGAACGGTCTCTTAGCAAGGGCTGCAGGAGCGGTGAGGCCCAGATCGGATCATGCAGCTTCCCCAGCAGGGTGGCGGCTTCTGCGCGCACCGGTTCAGCCGGATCGGCGAGAGCCTCGATCACCAGCACCCGGGCCTCGTCGTCGTCCAGGCTCTGAATCTGCTCACCCAGGGCGGCAATCGCCGCCGTACGCACTTCGGTGTCGGCAGAACGGGCTGCTCGGCGCAGTGCTTCTGGCGCCCTGGCACCGACGAAGGCCAGTCCCCAGCTGGCCAGTCCCAGGTGCATGGTGGTGCTCTCGGCATTGGAGAGAACAGCGATCAGAGCCTCCACGGCGCACTCACCGGTGGCTGCCATGGCACCCACGGCAGACCCTTGCACCACCGGATCCGGATCATTCAGAAGAGCAGCCAGGAGATCTGGGAGTGCAACGGGGTCACCGATCAAAGTGAGGGTTTTGGCGGCGGCACGGCGGACGGTCACATTGGCGTGGCTTCTAAGGGCCTGGCACAAAGCCGGAACGGCTGCGGGACCAACGGCACCCAGACTCTCGGCGAAGGTGAGCCGCATCAGGCCGCGTGGATCGCCGAGGCCCGCCACCATCTTCTCGATCAATTCTTGATCCCCGGCGGGGCGATCCCCGGAGCGCAACTGCTGCTTCAGCTCCGAAGCCAAAAGCGCTGCTTCCTCTTCACTGAGGGAGATGGCGGCAGATGCCGGCGGCAGTGGCGGAGTCTCGTGGATCAAGGCGGTGTGGCAGTCCAGGGCCCATTCTTGACGCAGAGCCAGACGGCACCCGGCTGGTGTGTCTGCTCTTAACATAAGCCCGATTGAAGCAAAGCAATGACCACCTTCTTGATCTCCCACAACCTGCAGGTGGCGAGTGAATGTTGCCCCCCCTGGGATGGGCTGCAATTGGCGGCAGGGTTGAAACGCTTCTGTCCAACGGTCACCTCGGCGGAAGCTTTGTCCCACCCGCATTGGCGTCTCCGGATGGAGAGTCCGCTGGAGGCCCCAGGTTTTGCTGAGGAACTGGTGGCAGGATGGGCATCACTGCGTAGCGACTATGGCCATGGGGTCGCCCATGGGATTCTTGCGTTAGGAGGTCGCAAGGACACACCGGCAGCCAGCTCTTCACCACTCGGTCTCGGCGCCTGGGGGGTCGACGTCGTTGAAACTCCTGATCCAGTTGCTTTTCTGGAGAGTATTCAATGGGAACAGCTGAAAGCTGGCCGTCCAGCCGATGGCGTCTTTGAAGTGCTCCACATGCCGCAGTAGTGGAACGGCTTTAGCTCCGCTTGGTCCGGGAGGCTGGCTTGGTAGTGCGCTGGCTGACGCGCTTGGTCTCTTTGGGCTGATCAGGTTCCGACCGATTAGCGTCAGGGGAGCGCACTGCCTCAAAACTCTGTTTCGCTGATGTTAGCTGGGGGGGCACCAACATCAGCCCGGGCGGGAATCATGTCAGTCACATCGGCAACCCTCATTCCCTGATGATGAAGCCCATGCATCACGACACTCAGGGTTTGTAGTGGCACTCGAATGGTTCTGCAAGCGACGTGCCCACCTTCCAAGGATCCGACCACGCTCACATAAAATATCTGATTCGCAAGGATGCCCACGCTTGTGCAACTATCTTACTTGGATTGTTGCTTCAGCTTATTGGGCTCACCAATCGCAACACATACTGACACCTCCCATGCGCTCCCGTGATCGGTGGCGCATGGGATAATGAGCGATGTAATCAAGGATGAACGAACCAGTGAGTACAAGCCGCTTTAATAACATCCATCCGGGCCTTGATCAGGAAGAGTCTTTGCGCATTCTTTCTTTACCAGTGACCGAATTGGAGTCAAGCAGTGATCGCTACATGGCGGCGGCCCAATTGCTCAATTTTCCAGGCAGGCAATCGGAACAGGCCTTGCTTCATCTGCTCGCAGAGGGAGACAAAACGCAAGCAACTCAACTCGCCAAACGCAAAGCCGTGGAGGTGCTGGCACGGCTTGGTTGCAGAGATGCGATCCAGAGCATTGGCAAGTGCTTGAACAGCGACGATCATTATTTGGTAGAGAATGCAGCTTGGGCCTTACACCAGTTGGGCTGCCAGGATCAAGGTTTCATCAACCAGATGGTGGCCTTATTGGCAGACCGCTGTCAGAATCGTCGTGTGCTGATTCAGAGTTTGGCCGGCCTAAGGGTCATGCAAGCACTTCCTGAGATCAGCGCTCTCCAGAATGATGATAAGCCTGGTATCCGTGGTGCAGCAATCGCCGCTGTGGCCACTCTATCTGGTTCAAAAGATCGGATCGTGATCCTTGGCGAGCAACTGTTTCTGCCAAATCAGATGGACCGGCAGTCGGCTATTCAGGATGTGATTGATGCTGGCGCAATAGAGCTGCTTGAGGAGATTGTGCGCACACCTGTTTCGCCGGTGTTTCGGATGCGGGCGGTGCGTCTGCTCTGGCCCGAGGCGCAGCCGCTATGCAACGGTCTATCGCTCTTGGAAACACTAGATTCGCTGCTATTGGACAGCCCTGAGCGTCTTCAGCTTGTCCACAGCTATGGAGAAAAGCAAGAGAACATGTTTTTGATTAATGAGTTTTTTGGTACGGATTTCAGTCGCTGCTATCTTGCGCTTCAAACACTTGCCTGCGAACCGGGCGACCACTTGTGGCCTCTGCTCGAGCAGCGTTGGCTGGAAGAGGCCCACAATGACTATGGAGCTCACTATTTCTTTATTCGCCTGTTTGCCATGATAGCTGACTGGGGGGCTGAAAAGGCTAAGGTGGAAAGTTATTGCGAAGATGCCATCTTCAACCGCCGACCGCAGTTTACCAAGTCACGTCCCGCGGCCATTCTGGCCCTATTAAGTCTTCAGCCCGAACGATTAAATTCTTCTCTGACTCAACTGCTGGACCCTGAGCTGGAGTCAAACTGGGAATGCCGCTATGCGTCGTGGATGGCGGTTGCCCAGATGATCACAATGGGACTGTCCATCGGCACTCAACTCGTTCACTTGCTCATCAAGACTAATGATCCGCACGCTTTTGTCGAGAGCAAGAAACGGCAGGTGGGTGGCTTACTCACTAATTTCTGAAAATCGTGTCTTTGTGCTTCCATTGCTTGCCCAATAGCTCACGAAAGCCTGACCGGCAGGTCTTGGAACCTTAGCCACAGCACGTAGTATCTTAAAAGTACGCTTTGGTCCCATTGGCCAATTACCTACTTCTTGTATTGAGGTGATCTCACCCCCTAACGAAAGCAGACAGTGTTCGAAGCGCTCGATCAGAGATTGATCAACTGTCTCAAAGATAAAGTCAGTGCCGCGGCAGATTAGATGCTGTGATCGAATCCAACTTTCCAGCTGATGCTGTGGACTCTTTGTACCCATCTTCCTTAGCTGATCTTGCGATTATTCTGGAGCCAGGCTTCATCGAGATGGTCGCCATAGCGATGGGATCGGCTAAAGTGTAGTGGTCCATTCTCAGATCCCCAGAGATAGGTGTGTGTACTAGGGTCAAAGCCGCGATCTCGGCTCACCCAGTGATCCTCGTCAAACTCTATTTCGCTAACCAGATAGGTCAGTCGACCATCGCGGGGAATCATGCACTTGCAACCCGGCTCTACTTCACCCCTGAAAGATCCATCTTCTTTCTGGCGAAAGACCATCGCGCACCCTGGACGGGGCAGCAGATCATCTACAACGATCCCAGACAGGAGTTCGGGGCGAGATCCTGCTCCGGCTGTGCGAATTCCGTTACGAAGACCGAAGTTGAGCATCAGAAGATGGTCGTCTGCATCGATTAGATGATGCACTCCCTGACGGTATGGGCGCCAAGGATCATAATCATAACTCTGTTCAGAGTAAAACCAAGGGCCACGAAAAATCTCCCATGGAAAGGGACGAAAGAAAATGTTGATATGAGCGAACTTGGATGGCTCTGCCTTTGCCTGTTGATGGTTGCTGAAACAGCCAGAAATGGTCTGAGCGAAATGTAGTATGGATGCAGAATCCATGGCTCAAGCCTCTATTCTTCTAATTTCCGAGCTGAAGGAAGTCTGCAATATGCCTGATCCCTCTGATGTACGAAGAACGGATGATCGGCAACGCACGTGCTCAGAAAGAAACCAGATGCGTTCCTCTGCAATTGATTGGCTATAGACAGTCTTGAGGATAAATGTGCCGTCATCAAGAAAGCTATAGGATGAGACTGCAGACTCCGATTCTGCGTAGCCTTTGCTCCGCAGCAGTTGTCCCGTTCGTTCGGTTTCTGGAATGGGAATCAGGATGCAGGTGCCTTGAGAAACTGCCGTGGCATCATCGGGTTCCCAGTCTGACTCTGCCTGCCAAGTCATCTGAAAAGGGCTGGAAATCGTGCCAGGCAGAATAGACTGCAATGCTAGATAATCCACAACTTCTTTGTTGTTGATTCCTAGGCGTTCAATCTTGATAGTACTGATTACATCCTCAAACTGTCTAAAGGCCAGAGCGTGGGCTGAACGCATGGACCGCCATTGCCCCTCTGAACGGGCAACGAACTGTTCAATGCTCATAGGCCAATTGCGGGAGTGTGGCGTGCCTATCAGATTCTGGGCGGGCGGCCTGCACCATGTGGACCAGGCTGTGGATCATTAGATCCCTTGCCGCAGAAGAACTGGCCTTGGTCACTCTGGATGGGACCTGTGTGAACTGAGACTGGGATTGCATTTCGGGTTAGGGAGATCAGGATATGGTGAGAAGAACTAGGCTGTTTCTTTCTAGGTCAAAGTGCCTTGCCTGTCCCACCATAAACCAGGTTAGGAGTCCAAAAAGCGGCGATCAACCATTTGTCACCGAAAGAATTGTGCCGCCGCGACGTTGCACACTCTGTAGCGTTGCGGTGAGGCTGCTGAAGGGGACAACGGACACTTGAACAGCTCGGCGGTTCACTCCGGTTGGCGTCAATGTGCTCCAGCTGATGCGATAGCGACGCTGATTGCGGCTAGAACTTGCCCCCCGGTTACTACGAGCAGCAGAGGCCGGTGCCGAACCCGTTGCAAGGCTTGCTTTCAGGATCGGTCGTGTACCCCCATCAAAGGCAGCGAAATCACCTCTTAGATTCAGGGAACGCACATAGGTGATATTGCTTTCTCCAGTGGTCGTAACGGTGGTGCGCCAGTGAGGAACGCTGTCGAAACCGAAGGCATTCACGTACTCAGCGGAATAGACATAGCTGTCGATTTCGGCTTGATACCCTTCCGCTGCCAGTCGCTGAACATGCTCGCTCAGTTCTGCCTGGTTGCGCGGAGCTCGGCCAAGCAGGTGTTTGAAGTTGAGTTCAACGAAACGATAGGGTCCATTCTTTTCGAGAAACAGTCTGCGATAGGTGTCTGAGCAAGCAAGGGCGGAAATCAGTCCCTGAACTGTGAGATCACCTTGGAGGAAAAGACTTTCAGCTGTCGCAACCAGCTGTTCTTCCATCAAGTGTGCATTGCCAAACACTTGCCGGTAGGCAGCTCGCAGGATGTCCTGCGCATGGGCTTGGTCTTGCGCTGATGACGTGGTGAGTGTGAGGGTCATTGCGATGAAGAAAACAGCAAAGGGAGAAACGAGTGTTTAAATAAAAGCAGCGAGAATAGCCAGGCTTAGGCAACTTCAGTGATTGAAATGATGCGTCCGCCACGGCGGTGGATGTAGGCCAATTGAGTGGTCATGTCCTTACCAGAGACTAGGTAGCTGGCGTTGGGTGTGCGCTGGCGGCCGCCTGCGGGTTGCGCCTGGACGGAAATCCGATACCGTTTTGTTGTGGGGTCAACCGAGCCGCTGAAGGCGGAGCGGCGGTTTAGGCGTACCTTTGTGCTGCTCCAGCCGTCTGGAAGAGCCTTGGCACCTAACGAGGTCACCAAGCTGGAGGAAGTTTGCACGCTGTCGCTACTTGAGAAGCCCTGCACCAGCGCCAAGTGACGATTAAATCCAATTTGGTTGCGGCCATTCTCCGTTTGGATTCGGGCGTATGGAACAGTGTTTTCGCCAAACCATTGTTGGTATTCTGTGCCATCAAGGTAGCTGCTGATTTCCGCTTCGTAGCCTTGAACGGCCAGCCGCTGGATATGTTCACTCAGCTCGGCTTGGCTAGTAGGCGCGCGTCCCAGCAGGTGCTTGAAGTTGAGTTCTACGAATCGATAGGGTGCATTGCTCTCGAAGAAGCGACGTCTGTATTCCGGTGAACAGGCAACTGCGCGCACCAACTCGCGGGTGCTGAGGTATCCCTCGGCGAACTTGCTTTCGGCGCTGAGTACCCTTTCGCTTTCCATAAGATGGGGGTTGCCCATCACTTGGCGGTAGGTCGCACGGAGCAACCCCTGAATCTGATCGGCTGTGTCTCCCGGAAGACGTTGGAAGATTTCCTGGCTGCGCTGGCCGAGCCCGAATCCCACATACAGATCGCCACGCAGTGGAACGGAATCTCCTCCATCGCTGCTGCTACGACGCACAGGCACAAAGGCTGTGCGTCCCGTTCCAGTTACTCCGAAACCTCCAAAACTTTGGGCTCGGTACACCTGGGTCGGGACACTAATCGTGATGGCCTGATTCCTGGCCAGACTCACGAGGAGCTTACTCTTGGAGCCGATCGCGGAATCGCTCCCAGCAAAGTTCTGCTCCAGGGCGGCGATGCGATTGAAGGCCGATTGTGGCGAGCCGGTAGGGCTGTTCCAAGTCCGGATGTAGGGGGCCGTGTCGTCTCCGAATGAACGTCCGTACTCTTCGCAATCAATGAGGGCGTCGATGCTCGTGTCAAAGCCGCTGTTAGCAATTCTCGCCACTTCGGTGCTCACTTCGGACTCATCCAGCGGTGGGCGACCAAGTAGATGCTTGATTGCCAGTTCAACGCAGCGATGGGGCGCCACGGCTTCATAGAAGCGTGAGCGGTAAAAAGACGACTTCGCGATGGAGCGAACGAATTCTCTAACCGTTAGCTGGCCATGCTTCAGTTGCGATTCTGCAGATTCGAGTCGCTCACTTTCCATCGGCATGGTGTTACCGAAGACATGCCTGTAACAAGCATTTATCACAAGGTTTAGGCTGGATTCATCATCACCAGCCTTGTAGCTAACCGGATTGTCCAGAAGAGGCGTGGCGCCAAAGCTGAGTGCAAAGGATTGGTTGCTCATTAGACCTATCAGAGGGGGGCGAGGGGGAGTGCTGGCTTGGGGAGCGAATATGTCTCCAAACAGGTTTGATGGTTCTTAGAGTCGAGTGGCAATCATTGAATAGTCATGCGGGGGTAATGCTGGCGATCACTCCTCCTTCGCGGTGGATCTGCTTATATTTCGCCGACAACTGATCGAAGGGTACGAAGTAGGTGCGGTTCGATTGCTTGTAACGAGAAACCGGCCTCACGTTGTTGGCGCGATACGCTGTCACATCCACTCGATAAATGCGACCTTCTGCGCTAGCGCCTACTCCCAAACGGGTCTGGGCATCTTGGAGATTAGACGATGGCCTGAAACTCCAGCCCTGGCTGTCCGGTGAGGAGGGTGGAATCACTGCAAGCGCTCGGTTGAGATAGGCATTCCCACCAAGCCGCGAAGCCTTACCAGCCAGACTGCCCTTGAGGCTGCTGCTGCTGGCCCCCCTGAGTAACTGGAAGTTCCAAGTGAACTCCTGCATGGTTAGACAGCTTTCCGTCTTCCATCCCCTCTGGAAGGGAACAGTCCACTCACCAAAGGCGCTCTGGTATTCGTCTGAATCTATGAAACTGTCAATGTCTGCGTCATAGCCATGACTATCGAGGCGTTCTGCGTGAGAACGCATCTCTTTGAAATCCGCAGGTGCACGACCAAGTAAGTGTCTGAAGGCCAGTTCGATATAGCGGTAGCGTGGGCAGGCATCGAAGAAACGAGCTCGATAGAGATCGCTCTTGGCGATGTTACGAATAAACTCACGTACGCTAAGCTCACCAAGCTTTAGCTGGGACTCTGCGACCAGCTGGCGCTCGCTCTCCATCACATAGGCGTTGCCCAACACTTGGCGGTAGGCGGCCTGAATCAGCTGCTCTTTGCTCGCATCGCTATCACCAGGAAGCAACTCGAGGGGTGACTCGCTGACGAATCTCTCAACCCCTAGGATTGAGGCGGGGCCGAAGGACATGATAGAGCATTCCTGGGATGACCCGAAGATCATCCTATGAATGCGGCCATTTTGGCCAGTAGATTTACAAAGCGCAATTCTGTCTTCGCCTGACTTGCTGGGGGCATTGGGGTATTGCCCTGCCCATTGCTGCGGGCCCATTGTGGCTGGATAGCCCTTTTTCTTTGCGGCAACGAGCAACAGCCAACCACATTGGAAGTTCTGGAGTTTTTAAAGCAGTCCTAGTCCATGCAGTGGGCCGTGCCTAATGATCACCTCCATCAGGACTGCGGCAGCCCCAAGCATCGCTACTCGTCCGTTCCACAGCTCGGAGTTGTTGTTCCAGCCCCAGGCCCACTTGTTCTGGGGTTTGAGATTTACCTTGGTGGGTCGCTGAGCAGCTTGATCGAGATCGGTTTCCGTTTCAGCCATCGCCTGCTGCACCAGGTCTGTCAGGGCGGCAATGAACGCTGGATCCGTGTCCAGCGCAGGGACACGCCGAAAGTTTTTTATTCCGGCTGCTATGGCAAGCTCTCGGTATTCCATATCGATTTCTTCTAGGGTTTCGATATGCTCGCTGACAAAACTTATCGGCACTACCACAAGGTCTTTAACTCCTTGCGCTCCCAATTTCTCCAGGGCATCTTCGGTGTAGGGCTTGAGCCATTCGACTGGACCAACACGGCTTTGGTAGGCGAGGGTGAAGGGATTGGTATAGCCTAGCTGCTGCTTTAGTTGCTCAAGGATCAGCTTGCTGCTGGCCAAGATTTCTAATTGATAGGGATCACCGTCTTCTTCCACATAGCTCTTGGGCACACCATGGGCGCTGAAGAATACATGAGCAGATGGCGGATCCTCACAGGCTTTTATTTCGTGTGCGATTAAATTAGCCAGCGCTTGGATGTAGCCAGGATGGTCATACCAGCTACGGATGCAGCGGATTGGCAGGCGGCTGAAGGTCGGATCGGTATTGCGCAAGCGCTGCAGCTCCCGGAAGCTCGAGCCACTGGTGCTGATCGAGAAGTGAGGATAGAGAGGCAGCACAACCACTTCATCGATTCCGTCGGCCTTGAGGTCAGCCACAGCGGATTCGGTGAATGGATGCCAGTAGCGCATGGCTACGTAGCTGGTGGCATCCACTCCATTTAGTCGCAGGCTCGTTTGTAGTTCTCGGGCCTGCTGCTTGGTGATGCGTCGCAACGGTGAACCTCCACCGATTGAACGGTAGGCTTGCTGCGACTTGCCGCTGCGTAAACTGCTAATTAGCCAGGCGAATGGTTTCTGCATCGCTGATACGGGAAGGCGGATAATTTCTGGATCTGAGAATAGATTGTAAAGAAAGGGTCCGACATCCTGGATACGTTCTGGCCCGCCAAGGTTTAGCAGGAGCACGCCGACTCGGGGATTTCGTTTGGTTTCTGAAGGTTCCATTCCCCCAATATCCTCAAAACTAGTTTCAGCCATGAAGACTCTCGCGCGTTGTTCGGCGTGTCAGTGGGTTCCAGCAGTCGAGTTCCTGGAAGGAGCGGCCAAGTATAGATGAGCGCAGGGTGTCTGGGTAGATTGCCCCTGAAAAGTCAGCCCCGCGAATGCAGCCAGCGCCGCTTAAATCAACATTATTGAGCTCAGCATAACGGAAATCTACATAATCAAGTTGGCAGTTCAGGAATCGAGTCTCCTCACATAAGGCACCTCTCAATAGGGCATGGCGTAGATCCGCTCCTGCCAGTCGCGCCCCACGTAGGCAAGCACCAGAGAGATCAGCTCCGCTGAGATAGGCACCCATTAACGTTGCTCCTTCCAAATCCATGCCGGCAAGATCTGCATTGTTGAGAAAAGCCCCATTAAGCCGTGCCTGCGGGCCGATTGCACCACAGCTACGGAAATCAAAGCCGTGGGGCCATATTGTATGGCTGTCATAACGAGCCAGGCGTAGATCCGTTTCTTCAAGTCGGCAGCCATGAAGGTCAACACCTCTGAGATCTACTCGGCATAATCGCGCCTTGGAAAAATCTATCTCGCCAAGTCGTAGGTTGCGCCAGTCGGCTCCCCTGGCATCAATTGGGCCGGCATGTATATCGCCAGGGGGTTTCTGCTGTTCGGGCGTATTGCTGTAAAAGGAGAGTGAATTGATGGGGGAATAGGAAGCCATGATGTCTGAATAGTCGATGTTTTGCTTGGTTAATGGCGTCTTCGTTGTTTTTGCTGCCTTGTCCTTCCAGTCAATATGGATTTCCAGATTGGACCCGAAATGAAGCCTGAACTCTTTGGCAAATCTGCTGTTGCTGGTGCCAGGAATTGCGCCAGCATCGAGATCATAGTGGGTCCTCAGCGTCTGAACTAGGATCGTTGGGGTAGAGCTGTTGGATCATCTGCTCAAGATGAAGCAGGGCCTCTTTCAAAATTGATGCATCAGTTGGGCTGGCGTATGTAGAATAGTCTGATATTGCCTCAGCCTTAAGAAATCCTATCGCCAGCGCCATGCTGCTGATTGGCACAGCTAATTCTCGATACAAATCGCTAAGACCCTGTACTCCGCCAGGATGTGTGAACGCTGGGCGCCCTGCCGCAACCGCATAAATGGTCACCCTAAGAAAGTGCCAACAGTCGCGCCAACACGCTTCCGCTCTTGCCTTAGGGTATAGTGCGCCATCGGGCAGGTTCAAGCTTGGATCTTTCTCAAGCAATCGATTCTTTGCAGACGTAACGATCTCTTGAGTCTTTGACTGAAGCCGCTGGAGATTGTCAGCATCGACAGTCGAGAATCTACAGATGACTCTCAACTCATGATCGCTTAATGGCCGAGCTGCTGCATCTGCTTGCTGAAATATGATCCGAATGGATGGGGGTAGAGCTTTGTTGTACATCAAGCCAAGTATGCGCGCCTTGGGGCTCAGCTGTCTCAGTCTTTCGTCCATGGGATTATTCTGGTTTGGGCCGTCTCATGGCATCGGTTCTTGCGATTGCGTGTAATGTGTGTTGTTAGAGACTTGCTCTTGATGGAGTACCGGCGTGGCAACAAGGTGGCCATGGCGTTCAAGGTAAAGTGCCCAGGTAACACTTCCGGCAATACCTGGACAGTGCAACAAGAGTGAATTTACCAAGTCAGAGTTTAGGCCAAGAGCGTTCAAGAGGACCCTGCAATCATCCTCATTCTGCACTGTAGCAGGGCGAATTGCTGCCCCAACTACCCAGCTCAGCGAGGTGTCTTCAAGTGGTCCTGTCGAACTCAAGCAAGCTAATAGTAGATTTGTTTCCTTCCCAGCAATATGCCTATACTCTGATTTCCAAAGCTCAAGGTTCTGAGAATCCAGGGAAATACGAAATCCAGGTTGACTGGCATCAGGCATAAGGTCATCTCGGCCTTGATGGGAGCCGACAAGTGCATGCAGCTGGCTAAGGGGATCTCTCATCTTAGTTTTTTTTGTGGGAGGAAGGTCTTGGTTTGGCTAACTTTCAAAACATGATAGGAAGAGCGATCACTTAGGTCATCAGTTGATCAGGATTCCACAGCCCGATTGATGACGGTACTTTATTGCAGTAATCCCATTTTATTGTGCACCAGTACTCAGCATGGCAGCTGCAATCCAAAGCACGAGCCCCGCGACCATAAATCCACCGGTCGCCACTGTATTCTGCCACAGCTTTTGAGCCCATGGTGCCGGGGCGTTGGCGAGCCAGGCCGGTCGTTCGCCAATGGCCTTATTCCAGACCACCTTGGCTGGAGCTCGCATGGCGGTTTTGTCCCTCCAGGAGCTGTCGTAGCGGGGGGCCTGCTGGTTGAAGGGCATGGTCTCCAAGGCCTGGCCCGGTAAAGTACGTGACCTCTGATAGGGAACGGTATTATATCCAAATGTATTCATGTATTCTTCCGAATCCAGGAGTGAATCAATAAATGCTCCGAGACCATGTTCGGCGATCATGATGGAGTAAGCGAGCCGTTCATGATTTCCGTGTACAGGGCGTCCGAGGACTCGGTTCACTACCTGCTCAACCATGCGGTAGTTACTGTTGCATCGGTAGAAATCGTTGCGGAATTTGCGAGACAGTAGTAGACCCCGTACAAAATCCCGCATCGTGATTTGGCCGTTCTGCAGCTGCGACTCAAGCGCTGGCTCACGGTCAACTTTGAAGGCGTGAAAGAAGATCTGTTTGTAGGCCTGTGCAATCTGGCTCTCAACGTTTCCTTTGCCACTTAGCTGTCCGCTTCCTGACTGGAACGCACGGCTGTCCTGATCTTCCGGCGTCAAAAAGCTGTTTACCCGCGCATTCATGGTAACCAGCTTTGTGGCAAGAAGCGGAAGGGGCATCGGAGCATGAAATCTGATTGATTATCCAATGCCTGCAAGCTGCATCAGATCCGTCTTGACGAATCTACATCAAGCTTCATGCCTATTGATCTGGTCAGCCGATAGCCGGCCTTGCTTGTGTGAAGGGTCTGTCAAGCTGAGGCTTGAATCAGGCAATAAAAAAGCCCCGAAAGGGGCTAAAGTGAAATCTATCTGGATCCTGCAACACCGAGTCTGGGATCAGATTAGAGCGTTGATAGCGTAATCGATGTAGTTATTGGCGATGTTTCCGGGATCTCCTGAAATGCCGTGGTTGGCTTTGATATAGTTCAGTGCTTCGACGTACCAGGAGGGTGACAGTTCGAAGGCCCGGTTAATTTCATCGAGGCCAGCGATGAGGTACTCATCGATGGGTCCAGTTCCACCAGCTACTAGACAGTAGGTGACTTGACGGAGGTAGTAACCGATGTCACGGGCACACTTGGCTTTGCCGCGTGCGTCCGATGCATAGTTGCTCCCTGGCATCTGGGTGGTGTAGGGGAACTTGGTGTAAACGGCTTGAGCAGCACCATTGACCAGTGTATCGGCTTTGGCGTTGAGTGCTTTTGCGGCCTCAAGGGCATTCTTGGCCCGCTCAAAGCGACCAAAGGCGGCGTTAAACTCAGTTTGAGATAGGAAGCGGCCCTGAGAATCAGCGGCGGCAACAGCCTCGGTGAGGGGGGTCTTCATTGAGTTGGAGAAAGGAGAGGTTTAACTGGATCAGGAAAGCTCAAGGACCGAATGCAGGATTCAGTGAATTAGCTGACTGCAGCTGCTGCGCGGTCGAAATAGGTGCCCACTTCGGACATGAGGGCCGTGCAATCTCCAGAGGTGATGCCGTTGCGATCATTGGCGATCGAAATTGCAGCATCCTTCATCTTACGGACACCTTCTGCGACGGACGCGCCAGGCACGCCGAGAGCGAGATATGTCTCACGCAAGCCATTCAGGCAACGGTCTTCTAGCACCGAAGCGTCGCCTGCAAAGATTGCGTAGGTGATGTAGCGAAGGATAATTTCCATGTCGCGCAGGCAGGCAGCCATGCGGCGACTGGTGTAGGCGTTGCCGCCAGGTGCGGTCAAGGATGGTTGCTGATCGAATAAAGCGCGAGCAGCGTTGGTAACAATTGCGGATGCACTAGAGGTGATCCGATTGACAGTGTCTAGGCGCTTGTTGCTCTCAGCGACCATCGATGCGAGGGCATCGATCTGGCCAGAGCTGATGAATTCGCCGCGGGCATCAGCCTGGGCAACGACCTTGGTGAAGGCGTCGAACATTGAGGAGCTCCATGGTCCTGACGGTCGATGTCAGGAAGTGGTTAGGGGGGAAGGGGTGTGACCGCCTACGCGATGCACGGGGTGAATGGCTGGTCGCCAGTCAAGGCACCCAAACCGCTTCAGCCCTCGTATTGTTGTTGCTCGCACGGCTCCCCCGAGAAACACTTAATAAACGGTCACCGTGCCGCCCAAAGCATTGCGCTGCAATGCCTTTGGGCGGCACGGTGACCGCTTACCTGTCTGGGCCATTTGGAGCACTGCCAACCATGGCGTCAGCACTGGGCGCTGATCGCTGCAATAGTTAGTGGCTTCCATGGATCATGGCTGGCCTCCTAATCGCGTTTATGTCCAGGCAATGGAACTGGAACACGCTCCGGGCAGGCAGGGTGTAGTAGCCGCCGCAATGGGAGCTGACCTGTCGCCTGGAATAAGCGTTATGGGGCAGGATGGCCCAGCCGAGGGCACCGGGTTGCAGCAGGAGCACCCTGGCCGCTGATTTCTTTTGCTTGACCCTCTCGGAATTGTGCCAAAGCCGTTATCTGGCGCACCGTCGCTCAGCCGATACCATCCGGCATAATCCTCGTGGGCTTTGCGATGGCCGCCCAATCCCAACCAGTCCAGACTGCAACCCAGCTGCAGCGCCGCCTGGGTGAGCAATTCCAGGCCCTTAGCCAGGTATCAGAGGCGATGATCTTCCGCCTGCTTGAACTGGAGGAACGGCTGGGGGCTTTGGAGGAGCAGCTAGCAGGCTTGAACGACCGCGATGATCAGGTTACCCCTGGCCTGGGTATGGAAACCGGCGAGATTCTGGCGCTCACCGAGGCGCGGCTAGCCCGCCTGGAGGACCTGCTCGTCGGTCGCCGACCACTGCTTGGTGGCTCCAGCGGCTCTGGGCATGATTCTAACTCCGGCGAGTCCGCAGGCACCCAGGCCGGGATCAACGGGGGGATCAGGGCTGGGGAGACCCCGGCCTTTCGGGAGGCGGCCTTTGATCCCTTCCCGGAAGAGGAGGAGCAGTCCTTCATGGATGATCTGATCGCTTGATGATGAGGGGCGCTTGAACCCCAATGCGCCTGAACGTCAGTCTTGGAGCCAGTCGCGCGGTAGTTCGGCGCTGTAGTCGTGGGTGCGCTCGAACTCAAAGGGGCCAGCTAAGGAGCCCCAGAGTTGCTCGTGGCTGCGGGGGTCGTGGCCCTGGTCGATCGTGCGCATGCCCTGGCCATCGAGCTCGAAGCTGCTGATCAGGTAGGCGGTGGCTCCCTTGCGCTCCACCAGGCAGCGGCAACCGGGTTCCACTTCGCCCACAAATCCCTCTCCCGCTTCCCGCACCACATAGGTGCAGCCCTCCAGCAGCCGCAGGTCGTGTTCCTGGATGGCGGCGCGCCGCTCGGGATCCTCCACGGCTCCCCAGAAGCGTTGCTCGTTGTGGAGTGCGTGGTTGTGGATGACCAGCTGCCCATCGCGCCGCTCCGGTCGCAGCACCCGGATCCGGTAAGGCGCCACCGGGTTAATGGCATAGGACTGTTCCAGCAGCAGGGACCCCGGCGCTAGCTGGGGCAGGGGCCGAAACTTCACCAGGATGTGGGCGAAGAGGGGCGGGTTCTCAAAGGCCTGGTGCTGGTTGCTGAAGCCGGCGCTGAGCATCCGCACCAAGCGGGCGAGGGAGTTGTCCATGGCCACAACCGGCAAGCCGCCTGGGCAAGCTACAGGCCGAGGAGGCGGATGCGGAATTCCCCCACCTGGCGGGCGATGGCTGGATCCTCCTGGGCAAAGGGGTGGCTGGCCACTTGGGCCAGCACGGCCTCCAGTAGGGCTTCGCTGCCGCCGCTACCGCTGGTGTGGCCGCTGCTGAGGCGATTCCAGGTTTCATCAAAGACCTGGGCGAAGCTATCGGCGTTGTTGAAGAGGCGATCCGATGGGGGAGGCGCTGGCTGCATCGCGGCTCAACGGGTGAGAGTCTGCCGCCACCCACCCTTTGGGGTGTCGGAAGGGGAGGGAGATGCCAGGACCCAGATTTGAACTGGGGACACGGCGATTTTCAATCGCCTGCTCTACCAACTGAGCTATCCCGGCCCGTCGCCTTGACGACTGAGTGATCTTAAGGCACCGCCCGTTCCGCCTCCCGGGCCCCGGTGCGGGCTAGGCAAAGCACTCCCTCCACGCGCCAGCCCGCCGCGGCCAGGCACCGGGCGGCGCTGGTGGTCGTGGCTCCCGTGGTGAGGATGTCATCCACGATCAGCACGGGGCGGCGGCGGGCTTCCCCGGGCCCGGGCGGGCGCAGGCAGCGGAAGGCGCCGGCCTGGTTGGCGATGCGCAGGTTCCGGCCGAGGTGATGCTGACCCAGCACCGGCCGGGAGCGCTCCAGCAGATCCAGGCGCCGGAAGTCGCCCCCGCGTTCAAGGGCACGGCAGAACAGGGGAGGCAGGGGATTGGCGCGCCGTTTCCAGCTCGGGATTGGCACCAGCAGGGGGCGCTCGCACCATGTCCGCAGTTGCTGCGGATCGACTGATGTGGCCAGGGCACGCCGCGTTCCCCGCGCCAGGGCAGCCACCGCTTCGATGCGGGGCCGGCGGCGCAGGTCGAGCAGGAGATGGCGCAGGCCGCCGCCATACCGGCCGGCCCCCCACCAGGGAAGGGGATCGACGCCCATCAGGCCCTCCTCAGGAAGTTCCAAGCGCTCACAACAGGCCCGGCAGGCATGGCCCGGTGCCGGCTTCGGCCCTTCCGGGTCTTGGCCACAGAGGGGACAGGGGGAAATCAGGAACCAATGCAGAGGGAGCATCGCCGACTCGGCCAGACACGCGTCTTCAGCCTTCCCTGGCCTGGACGCCCGGCTCAGACCCTGGGAGCGGGAGCATCGTCCTGGGGCAGGGCGCGCAGCATCGCCACCAAGGTGCGGTGGGCGTCCTCGCTGTCCGTTAGGGAATGGTCGAAGGGCACCTCTACGGGGGTGCCATCCACTTCGAGGCGCATGGCATCGGGACCCACCGCCAGCATGCGGGCCTGGCGTGCGCCTGTAATGCCGCCGTAATGGCGTGCATAGGACAGCACGGCACTGGCGTGGTCATCGTTCATATGTCGGCAGATCCGATCGCTCACGGCGGGAGTGAGGGGGTCGGCGGCCATGGGGGTTCGGGCGGTTCTGAACCGATTCTGGGATCAGGCTGGGACAAACCGCTGCCAAAGCAGCAGGCCGAGGCGGATCGCACTGAATCCCACATAGCCCGCCAGCACCAGGAACAGGGCCATCGAAACGACGGTGCGCAGGCGTTCGCCCAGGGGAGCCGGCATGGGGTGGGTGGTGTGGGGATGGCCCATCCTCGCCGGGGGGCTCCGATCGTGTCGGGCTTGCCGGTCCATGGATGGGACCCCTCGATCCTCGGTCCCTGACGATGGATCCGGGCCTGATGCGGCCTTCTGGGTCAGTCGGTGGCCTTGAAGGTTGGAGTAGGAGGTTGCGATTCGTTGTGAGGCCAAGCCGGAAGGGAGGCGGGACCTCAGGCCTCAGGTTCACCCTTTCGCAGGGACTCAAGGGCGAGCCGGGCCATGCCGCGGGCCGCCGAAAGTTGGGGACGGTTCAGCACTGGCACCCCCAGGGCCTGCTGGCGCAGCTGGCGCCACTGGGGGTTCTGGGCACCTCCCCCCAGGCTGATCACCCGCTGCACCGCCGGGGCACCCAGCTCCCGCAGCCGCATCCATCCTTCTCGCTCGATCGCCGTCAGTCCCTCCAACAGGGCCTGGAGGTAGCGGGCGTCGCCCACGGGACGGGGCTCCAACACCGCCTCCAGGGTTGGATCATCCTGAGGGAAGCGCTCGCCGGTGCCGAGCAGCGGCCGCAGGGTCAGGCCGGTGGGTTGGCTGGGGTCGATCTGGCGGCTGAGGGCGGCGATCTGGGCGTCGTTAAAGAATCGGCGGAGGATTCCCGCACCCGCATTGGAGGCTCCCCCCACCAACCAGCGGCCGCCAACCCGGTGACAGCTAAGACCTGGGCCCTGCAGGGGTTCCGGCACGAATTGCTTGAGCACCAGGGTGGTGCCCAACACGGCGATGCCATCGCCGGGCAGCGGATCGGCCGCCAGCACGGCCGCGTTGGCATCGGTGCTGCCGGCCACGACCCGGCAGTGGGGCGAAAGGTTGAGTTGGGCGGCGGCTTCGGCTCCCAGGGGCCCCAGCACCCTGCCGCTGGGGCAGATCTCCGGCAGGCCGGCGGCCCAGCTCTGGCTGGCGATGGAGCCGCTCCACCGCTGTTGGCGTAGGTCCCAGCCGAGGCGCAGGTTGTTGCCCTCCTCCCCCCAGCGCCAGCTTCCCAGGAGCCAGCCCATCAGCCAGTCGGCCTGATGACGCAACCACAGGGGCCCATCGATCCCTGCGGCCCTAGCCCGCTCCAGCAACTCCAAGGCGCGGGCCAGGCTGCCACTGGCACTGGCCGCCGGACCCTGGTTGTCCACCAGGGCCGCTGCTGCAGTCTGCTGGCCGGGGCAGGCGTGGTGATAAGGGAGAGCGCTGGCCAGTTCTCCCCCGGGCAGGGAGCCATCAGGCCTGCAAAGCAGCAGGGTGCCGGAGGTGCCATCGATGGCGATGGCTCCGACCCGTTGCCGGTCTTCGGTGGCCAGGGCCGCCATCAGGGTGGCCAGGGCCCGGCGCCAGCTTTCCGGATCCTCGAAGCGGCCGGGATAGGGGATGGCCTGCTCCCACCGGAGCACTGCTGGTGTATCCCCGGTCACCTCCATGAGTGCGAGCCTGGCCCCGCTGGTGCCGAGGTCGAGGCCCAGGCCCAGACTGGGGGGCATCGGTGGCTGGTGGGAGAGGGGGCCGGGCGCTGGCGGCCAGTCTCAGGCCGGGCTCCCGACTCGGCTGGCGGTGGCCTGGCGCAAGTTGGCAGCGACCAAGGTCACGTCCTCCCAGGGCAGTTGAAGGTCGGCGCGGCCGAAGTGGCCATAGGCGGCCACATCTTGATAGAAGCGCCCCCCACGCTGCTGGGGCAGATCACGCAGGCCGAAGGTGGCGATGATCGCCCCGGGCCGCAGGTCGAAGTGCTCCTGCACCAGTGCTGTGAGGTCGTCGTTGCTGAGCTGGCCGGTGCCGAAGGTTTCCACCAGGATGCTCACTGGGCGGGCCACGCCGATGGCGTAGCTGAGTTGCACTTCGGCCTTGCGGGCCAAGCCCGCGGCCACTAGGGCCTTGGCCACGTAGCGGGCGGCATAGGCGGCGGATCGGTCCACCTTGGTGGGATCCTTGCCTGAGAAGGCACCGCCGCCGTGGCGGGCATAGCCGCCGTAGGTGTCCACGATGATCTTGCGGCCGGTGAGGCCCGCATCACCCTGGGGACCGCCCACCACGAACTTTCCGGTGGGGTTCACCAGGAAGCGGGTGTTCGCCTGGTCGGGCTTGAGCACCAGATCGGCGGTGGCCGGCAGCACCACGTTGGTCCAGAGATCGGCGGAGATGCGTTCCCGCACGGCCTTCTCCTCCGACACGCCATCGATCTCGGCCTCGTGCTGGGTGGAGATCAGGATGGTGTCGATCGCCACCGGCTGGTCGTTTTCGTAGACCACGCTCACTTGGGTCTTGCCGTCCGGCAGGAGGTACCCGAGGCTGCCGTTGTGGCGCACCTCCGCCAGCCTCCTCGCCAGCCGGTGGGCCAGGCTGATCGGCAGGGGCATCAGCTCCGGCGTTTCATCGCAGGCGTAGCCGAACATGATCCCCTGGTCGCCGGCCCCGATCAGATCGAGCGGGTCGCCGTCGTGGTCGTCGGCCTCGTTCACCCCCTGGGCGATGTCGGGAGACTGCTGGTCGAGGGCGATCAACACGGCGGCACTGCGGGCATCGAAGCCGCCGGCCCGGGCGCCGCTATAGCCGATCCGCTCGATCACACCCCGCACCAGGCTGTTGAAATCCACCCGGGCGTTGGTGGTGATCTCGCCGGTTATCAGACAGAGGCCAGTGTTCACGACGGTTTCGCAGGCCACCCGGCTAGAGGGATCCTGGGCGAGCACCGCGTCCAGAACGGCGTCGCTCACCTGGTCGCAGATCTTGTCGGGGTGCCCTTCCGTGACGGATTCCGAAGTGAAGACGTAACGGCTCATGGGCGCGGCTGACTGAACGGATGGTGAGCTTATGACCTGAACCCGCCGTCGCCGTGTGGTGATGGACACGACCTTGGGCGGAACGGGACCTGTCGGTGCACCATTGCCTTTAGCTCAATCCGCCGCCGCTTCGAGCTCATCCCAGTGGTGCAGCTCAGGCCAGCCGGGTTCCAACTCGGGGGGCTGCTCCCAGCCGGCGCGATAGCCGAGCACCACCGGCACACCGGCGGCGCGGGCCATGCGCAGATCGCTGTCGGCGTCGCCGATCAAGGCGCAGCGTCCGGGCTGCACCCCCAGGTCGGCGCAGAGACCATGCACTGCCCCGGCGGCGGGTTTGCGGGGGTGGTGCTCGGCGCTCCAAAGGGCCCGCTCGAAGCGATGTTCCAGGTCGTGGCGCTGGAGAAAGCCCCGGATACCCTCCTCATGGTCATTGCTGATCACGGCGCATCTCAGGCTGGCGCGCTGGAGGCGATCCAGCAGGGCGGGGAGCCCTGCGGTGGGTCGGGGAGGGATTGCGCCTCCGGCGCCATGAAGGCGATCGGTCTGGCGGAAGGTGTCCTCGGCGATGGCGAGGGAATCGGGCCAGCTGAGGCCCACTTGGGCGAGGGCCGTGGCCGTGGCGATCAGGTTGTGGTCCCTGGCCGCAACCGCGGTGATGCCACCGGGATGAATGCCGCTAGCGCGGAGGCCGAAGGCCCGCTCCAGCAGATCTCTGAGATCGCGATGCCGCTTCGGAGAGTGGGCCTCCAGGTCGGCCAGGGCCAGAGCGCAGTCCACCCGGGCAGCCGCCAGGGCCTGGAGCATGGCCTCACTGTGGCTAAGGGTGCCGTCCTTGTCGAAGAGGACGGCATCGATGCTGGAGATGCCCCCGGTGGGAGGGCCGAGGGGGACGCCGCGCAGCAGGAGGTGGGCCATGGCCAGGAAAAACCCGGCAGCCAGGGCCGCCGGGTGAAGGGAACGGGGATGGAGAGGGGAAGGCCGCCGGGATTCAGTCGAGGGTCACACCCAGAGGTTCGCCTTCCTCGGCCTGCTCGAGCAGCATCTGCTTGTAGCGGGCGGCCATCTCTTCGGCCTTGTCGAACACCTTCTGGGGATCGCTGAGCATGTCGCCCGGCTCCGGCTCGAGGGCCTTGGTGGAAAGGGAGATGCGGCCCCTCTCGGCGTCGAGGTCGATGATCATCACTTTCATCTGGTCGTTCACATTGAGCACCGTGTGGGGGGTCTCGATGTGCTCGTGGCTGATCTCGGAGATGTGCAGCAGGCCGCTCACACCGCCAATATCGATGAAGGCGCCATAAGGCTTGATGCCCCGGACGGTTCCGAGCACCACTTCGCCCACCTCGAGGCGGTTCATCTTCCGTTCCACCAGGGCGCGGCGATGGCTGAGCACCAGGCGGTTGCGCTCCTCATCCACCTCCAGGAATTTGAGGGGGAGGAAATCGGCCACCAGCTCCTCCTTGGCCTTGCGGGTGCTGATGTGGCTGCCTGGGATGAAGCCCCGCAGTCCTTCCACCCGCACCAAGGCGCCGCCGCGGTTGGTGGCGAACACCTCGCTATAGATGGTGGCGTCTTCCTTCTGGAGCTGGCGCACCCGTTCCCAGGCTCGCTGGTATTCGATGCGGCGGATCGAGAGTGTGAGTTGGCCGTCCTCGTTTTCTTCGCTGAGGATGAAGAACTCGCGCACCTCGCCGGGCTCAAGCACATCGGAGAGGTGCTCGACCCGGTTGATCGACACCTCCTGCAGGGGCATGAAGGCGGCGGTCTTGGCGCCGATGTCGATCATCGCGCCCTTGGATTCGAGCGCGAACACGGTGCCGTTGACGACGTCGCCAGGCTTGAAGTTGTAGTCGTACTTGCTCAGCAGCGAGGCGAAGTCTTCGAGGGTGAAGCCCACGCCTTCACTGTCACGACCGGCGCCCCGGCTGCTGGAGGCATCGGCGGAGGGAACTTCCTCCGGAATCTCCAGGTCGAAATCGGCTTCCGCCTCGTTGAGAGCGGCTTCAGCGTCCAGAACGCCGATGTCGGAGGTAGGGCTGGTGGGGGTCACGGTCATGGAGCAATGGCGGTCTGCCGCAGGCAGTGCGAAAGAAAGCGCCACGGCTGCCCGCCAGCAGCGCGTACGCGACCACGCACTCTACCCAGACGTAGGCCCCCCGTAACCGCCAGATGGCTTTCAGACCACCACAGCCAAATGCTCCTTGCCGCTGAAGCCGGCCGCGTCGCCGCCTCCTAGTCCCTCGAGGGTGGCCACGAAATCACTCACGCTGCGGAACTGCCGATAAACAGATGCGAAACGCACGTAGGCCACCTCGCTCATGCCCCGCAGCTGCTCAAGCACCAGTTCACCGATCTCGTTGCTGGTCACCTCTCGGCTGCTGCGTTGCTGGAGGGTGACTTCGATCTCATCCACCACCCCCTCCAGGCGGGCAGGCTCGAGGCCGGTCTTCTCACAGGCCCTCAGCAGGCCGTGCAGCAGTTTGGAGCGATTGAAGGTTTCACGGCAGCCATTGCGCTTCATCACCGTGATCGGCACGGTTTCGACCCGTTCGTAGGTGGTGAAGCGAAAATCGCAGTTGAGGCATTCGCGCCTTCTCCTCACGCTCCGCCCAGAATCAGCGGCACGGGACTCAAGCACCCGGCTATCGGTGTGTTGGCAGGAGGGGCATTGCATGCCCGACTCTCAGGCTTGTCGTCCGAGTGTAGACATTGATTCCCGGCTTGAGAAGGGAGGAGCGCCGGATCGGCTGCACCATCAAAAAAAAAGCCCCTGCTTGGCAGGGGCTGAGATGGCGTTGGATCCGATCGTTCACTTGCCGATCTTCGGGGGATCGCGGAAGGCGATGGCGAAGAACAGGGTGGAAATGGCCAGAGCCAGAATCAGGATGTAAGCGAAGCTCTCCATGGGGAGTTCTCGGTAGGGGAGGGCAAGGACCGGTGGTCAACGAAAGCGGGCCGGAGCCTGGCCTCAGCTGAGGGTGGAGCCTGCCGGGGGCACGTAACCCTGGGGCAGACGGCGGGTGGAGCGGTCGCCCAGCTTCTGGTACAGACCGAATTCGACCTGTTCGCCCAGATCGGGATCGATGCCGGCGAACACATCGCGGTAGAGGGTGCGAGCACCGTGCCAAATGTGGCCGAAGAAGAAGAGCAGGGCGAAGGTGGCGTGGCCGAAAGTGAACCAGCCACGGGGCGAACTGCGGAAGGTGCCGTCGGAGTGGTACTTCTCGCGATCAAATTCGAAGGCTTCACCGAGTTGGGCCTTGCGGGCCAGTCGCTTCACATCGGCGGGATCGGTGAAGGTCTGGCCGTTGAGGGCACCGCCGTAAACGGTGGCCTTGACACCCTGCTGTTCGAAGGCGTACTTCGCTTCAGCTCGGCGGAAGGGGATGTCGGCACGAACCACACCAGTCTGATCCTGGAGAATGACCGGGAAGTTCTCGAAGAAGTTGGGCAGACGCCGCACTTCAAGCTCGCGGCCTTCCTTATCGGTGAAGCTGATGTGACCCAGCCAGCCAGTGGGCAGGCCATCACCGTTCACCATCGGACCGACCCGGAACAGACCCCCCTTGGCGGGACTGTTGCCGACGTAGTCGTAGAAGGCCAGTTTCTCAGGGATGCTGGCCCAGGCCTGCTCGCGGGTGGCGCCATTGTCGATGGCGGTTTGAACGCGACGGTTGATCTCGGTCTTGAAATAGCTCTGGTCCCATTGGTAGCGGGTGGGGCCGAACAGCTCGATGGGCGTGGCTGCGGCGCCATACCACATCGTGCCAGCCACCACGAAGGCGGCAAAGAAAACGGCCGCAATGGCACTGGCCAGAACGGTTTCGATGTTTCCCATCCGCAGAGCCTTGTAGAGGCGTTCGGGAGGACGGGTGGTGATGTGGAAGATGCCGGCGATGATCCCCACGATGCCGGCGGCAATGTGGTGGGCCACGATGCCACCGGGATTAAAGGGATTGAAGCCCTCAGGTCCCCAGGCCGGTTGAACTTTCTCAAGATGGCCGGAGACTCCGTAGGGGTCTGAGACCCACATCCCGGGACCGAAAACGCCGGTGAGATGGAAGGCTCCGAAGCTGAAGCAGCCGAGGCCGGCGAGCAGCAAGTGGATGCCGAAGATCTTGGGCAGGTCGAGGGCTGGTTCACCGGTGCGTGGGTCCTGCCAGATCTCGAGATCCCAGTAGGTCCAGTGCCAGATGGCCGCCAGGAAGAGCAGACCGCTGAAGATGATGTGGGCCGCGGCTACGCCTTCGAAGCTCCAGAAACCGGGATCTACCCCGGTTTCACCGGTGATGCTCCAGCCGCTCCAACTGCCGGTCACGCCGAGGCGCGCCATGAATGGCATCACGAACATGCCCTGCCGCCACATTGGGTTGAGGACAGGGTCGGAGGGGTCGAAGATGGCGAGCTCATAGAGCGCCATGGAGCCGGCCCAGCCGGCTACCAGAGCGGTATGCATGAGGTGCACGGCGAGCAAGCGGCCCGGGTCGTTGATGACGACTGTGTGCACCCTGTACCAGGGCAATCCCATTGGGGTCAGGTCTGGGTGTGGTGGAGATCGTAGGCGTTGCCGCCGGCTTCACGGGGGCGCTGGTTACGGACCGCAACTGCGGGATTCCAAGATGGGAGTTTCTGCGCGGTTGTTCCCATGCCTGTGATCCGGTTTGTGCGCGAAGGCCGCGATGTGGAGTGCTACCCCGGCGAGAACCTGCGGGAGGTGGCCTTGCGTGAGGGCATCGAGCTCTATGGCCTCAAGGGAAAGCTGGGGAACTGCGGTGGCTGCGGCCAGTGCATCACCTGCTTTGTGGACGTGGTGCCGGCCGGATCTGCGGTGGCCCTGAGCCCTCGAACCGGGGTGGAGGAGCGAAAGCTGATGCGCCGCCCCCAGACCTGGCGGCTGGCCTGCCAGGCCCTGGTGGAGCATTCCGTGCTGGTGGTGACCCGCCCCCAGGCGGGCGAGGCCGGCCTGGCCCCCCTGCTGGAGGGAGCCCTGGCCCGTCCCCTGCCGCCGGGACCCACCGCCTGGCCCGAGCCCCCGGCAGCCGAGGCGGACTCTTCCCCAGACGAGAACGAGCCTGGAGCTACCCGGGAGGTTGCGGGGAGCGACATCGCATCCGCAACGAGCGATGAAGTTGGCGATGAAGCCCCCTAGCAGCGGTGATACGGTCCGTGCGGAACCCCGCAGTCCGACCCACTCGTCGCCATGGAAACCAACGATCTCGGCTTTGTCGCCAGCCTGCTGTTCGTTCTGGTTCCGGCCGTGTTCCTGATCGTTCTCTACATCCAGACCAGCAGCCGACAAGGAGGCTGAGGGGCCACATCTCTGGTCGATGCCAGCCGACAGACACCCCAGCGGGGAACCGGAGCTTTCCCGGTTCCCCAGGTTGCTTCCTGGGGGTCTAGCTCAACGTCGGCCTTCCGGCTCTCTCACCAGCAGCACCGGGGCCGGGGCGTGGACCCGGATGTAATCGCTGACAGAGCTTCCCAGTAACCGGTCCAGGTCCACCAAGGCCTTCGCCACTAAGGGACGTCGGTCTTGGGAGGCGATCACCACAAGATCCGCTTTGATCTCCTCGGAGGTGTCACACACCGTGCGGCCGATGTTCCCCGTGCGATGGATCGGCTGCATCGTGACACCGAAGCTGCGTGCCCGCTGTACCGCCTTGTCCAGCACTTCGTCAGCTGGGCTGCGCCCCCCCCGGGAGGGGGTGATGTCCTGACGGGTGACATGCAACCCTGTAAGGCTGCCCCCAGGAATTGAGGCCACCAGTTCGCAGGCCAGGCGGATTGCGTCGTCCCCTACACCGGTGCCATCCACGGTCACCAGCACCCGGTTGATCGCGCGGATGTAGAGGTCGTCGCGAACCAGCAGCATCGGGCGGGTGGAGAGCTGGAATACGTACTGGCTGGCGCTGTTGGCCAGGATCGACTGGAGCCGCCCGAGGCCGCGGGAGCCCATCACGATCAGGTCGGCATCGAGCTCATCGGCCACCTTGAGCACGGTCTGCTTGGTGTCGCCCTCCCGCACGATCGTGTTCACTTCAGCGGGCTCAAGGCCCATCCGCGCCAAGGCTTCGGCCACCAGGGCTTCGGCCTGTTCGCGGTGGCTGCGGAGATCGTCGGCGCCCTGCTCGTTCATCACGTGCAGGAGGTTGATGCGGGCCTGGCGGCAGGGGGGAATGGCGCGCAGCGTGCGCACCATCTCCTCCACATGACCCTTGCCGGAATTGGCGATCAGAAGGTTGCGGAACACGGATTGATCGGGCGGCCGGGGTCAGCCTATGGCCGATTTCCAGCGATCCCACCATCCCTGTGAAGAGCTTGATGCAGCCTGGCCAAGGGTCTTGCCGGTCCCTACTTCGTTTCCACCACGCTTTTCCCAGCGGGCGGCCCCACGCCTACTTCCGCTCTCCCACCGGTGTCCTCCTCAACCATGCCAGTCTCCCCAGCAACGCCCACGCCTGAAAACGCGCCGGGATCGGCGACGGACGTGGATTTTGTCCTGAGCAGGGGCTGGTCCCTGCGGCGTCGGGTGCTGCCCCAGCACACCGACCATGCCGGGGTGATGTGGCACGGCGCCTATGTGGCCTGGCTGGAGGAGGCCCGGGTGGAGGCCTTAGCGTCGGTGGGACTGGCCTACAGCGATCTGGCGGCCCGGGGGCTGGAGCTGCCGGTGGTGTCGTTGGCGATCGACTACCGCCAGGCCCTGCGCCATGGGGACCGGGTGGAGATCCGCAGCCAGGCGCTGCCCCGGCGGGGGGTGAAGTTTCCCTGGCGGAGCCTCCTGCTCGATGGCTCCGGCGGGGTGGCCGCCGAGGCTCGGGTGGAGCTGGTGGCGGTGGCGATGGAGGGTCCGGGGCTGCCGCCCCGGCTGCTGCGCCGGCTGCCGGAGGACCTGGAGCGGGCGGTGACCGCCCTGGTGGCCGGACCTGTGCAATAATACAAATGTACTGATGGCGAGGCGCTTGTCCCGCCTGCGGGGCTCTGCTGCTGGGTCTCTGCTGATTGCTTGCTGCTGATTGAACTCACCTGCTGGGTCTCTGCTGTTGGGGTTTGTTCATGGGGGATCTCCTGATGGGCCGTTTTCCTGCGTCCGGCGGTAGTCCGGACCGGATGCCCCTGCCGGCGGGGGATGCGGGAGGCGGGGCTGAGGGCTCCGGCGGGCTTCCTTTGGGGGCCGCTGCTGGTGGTGCGTTCGCCTTCGGATCGGTGCCCTGGCACCGGGATCAGCGCCTCTGGTGGTTGTTGTGGAGCCGATGCCCGGGGTTGGGATGGGTGCGGCTCCGGTCCCTTGAGCGGGGCTGCGGGGGGTTGGCCGCGGCCTGGCGGCTTCCCTCCGCTGGATTCGCGCGGCTTCCGGGCTGGCACGCTGGCCTGGTGCCGGTGGTGGAGCGGTTCCGGGGGCATTGGGGGGTGGATCCGCTCGCTCGCCTGCTGAGGGATCCCCGGGTGGATCGGCGTGTGCTGTTGCCTGGGGATGGCCGCTGGCCAGCCGCCATCAGCGCCTTGGAGCGGCCGCCTCTGGGGCTCTGGTGGCAGGGCCGGGGCACCCTCTGGAGCCTGCTGGCCCGACGACGGGCGGTGGCGGTGGTCGGCACCCGCCGGCCCTCACCCCACGGGCTGGCCATGGCGCGGGCTCTCGGACTGGCCCTCGCCCAGGCCGGCTGGCCGGTGGTGAGTGGACTAGCGGAGGGGATCGATGGGGCCGTCCATGGGGGTTGCCTGGCCGGGGATGGCGCCCCGGTTGGGGTGCTGGGCACCCCGCTGGAGCGGGTGTATCCCCAGCACCACGGTCACCTGCAGCGGGCGGTGGGCCATCGAGGCCTGCTGTTGAGTGAACAGCCCCCGGGGGCGCAGGTTCACCGTGGCAACTTCGCCGGACGCAACAGGTTGCTGGTGGCCCTGGCTGCGGCGGTGGTGGTGGTGGAGTGCCCGCCGGATAGTGGCGCGCTCCATTCCGCCGCCTATGCCTGGGAGCAGGGCCTGCCTCTCTGGGTGGTGCCGGGTGATGCCGGGCGCCATGCGGCTCTAGGCAGCAATCGACTGCTCTGCCAGGGAGCCACCCCGCTGCTGGCGCCCGAGGATCTGGTGGCTTTCCTGGGGCCGGGTCCCCTCGTCCCCAGCTCCGGCGCCGCCGCCGCATCCAGCCGTCCCTCGGCGGATCCGGCCGGCTCCGAGCAGGAGCGCTTGCTGGCTGCAGTGGGGGAGGGAGCTTCCCTTGAGCAGATCAGCCTCCAGCTGGGGCGCCCCGCCAGCGAGCTGGCGGTCGCGTTGTTCCAGCTGGAATGGGAGGGCATGCTGCGCGCGCAGCCCGGCCTGCGCTGGCAGCGCTGCTGATGCTGAAGGAACCGCAGTTGCCCTTAGCCTGAATCGATGGAAGGATCAACGGGCGGAGACTGCGCGGCGTTGCCGTCCTCCGATTTGCTGGCCTGGCGCCGGGATCTCCTGGCCAGCACCGGGGGGTCTAGAGCTGATCTCGACTGGCTCCTGGATCTGGGCGGTGGCCTCCGCTGGCCCGAGCTGCAGGCCCTGCATCTGCATCCGCACCGGATGGTGTGGCTGCTCCAGCCCCTGGCCCGGATCGAGGAGCTCTGGCGGCAGCACCGCCGCACGGCTGAACCCCTGCAGTACCTGGTGGGACGTTGTCCCTGGAGGGATCTGGAGCTGCAGGTGGGACCCGGCGTGCTGATTCCCCGGCAGGAAACCGAGCTGTTGGTCGATCTGGCCCTGGCCGTGGTCCCGCCGACCTCAGGTGGGGTTGGGCTGCTTTGGGCCGATCTCGGTACCGGCAGTGGCGCCCTGGCGGTGGCGCTTGCCAGGGCCCTGCCGGCTGGCCGGGGCCTGGCGGTGGATGCCAGTGATGAGGCTTTGGCCTTCGCGGCCCTCAACCGGGCCGCAGCCGGAGTGGAGGAGCGCTTCACCCTGATGCGCTCCGATTGGTGGGAAGCCCTGAAGCCCTGGTGGGGAGAGCTGGACCTGGTGGTGGCCAACCCTCCATACATTCCCAGCATCACCGTGGAAGCCCTCGAAGCCGTGGTGCGTGATCACGAACCCCGCCGCGCTCTCGATGGTGGATCCGATGGGCTGGTGGCCCTGCGCACCATCTGTGCCGGAGCGGCCCAGGCCCTGGCCCCGGGGGGCGTGCTGCTGCTTGAGCACCACCACGACCAGAGCCAGAGCGTGGGGCTTCTGCTGGAGATGGCCGGGATGGAAGAGGTGCAGGCCCACCGTGATCTCGAGGGAGTGCGGCGTTTTGCCAGTGGTCGCCGGCCCAGTGGCGGGGGAACCCGATGAGTTGGGTGCTCGATGCGGACGCTCTTGCGGCGCAGCTGGCGGCGGGGGAGCCGGTGCTCTTCCCCACCGATACCCTGCCGGCCCTGGCCTGCACCCCTTCCGTTTCCCCTCTGCTCTGGCGCCTGAAGTGCCGCCCCCCGGACAAACCGCTGATCCTGATGGGCGCCGACCTAGACCAGTTGGTGGGGCTGCTCGGGGTTCCCTGGCGTTCCGAATGGCTGGACCAAGCCCACCGTTGCTGGCCTGGCGCCACAACCCTGGTGCTGCCGATCGCCGGACCGCTGATGGAAGTGCTCAACCCGGGGGGCGCCAGCCTCGGTCTGCGGGTTCCGGCCGCGCCCCTGGCCTGCGATCTGCTCCGCCACAGCGGTCCGCTGGCCACCACCAGTGCCAACCGGTCCGGCGCCTTGCCGGCCACTGACGCTGACCAGGCAGCCGCGGCCTTTCCCGGCCTCGCCCGGCTCGCCCCGCTGCCCTGGCCCCCGGGATCTGGAGCCCCTAGTCGGGTGTTGGCCTGGCGCGACCTAGCCGATTCGGCGCTGGATTCATGGAAGGTGCTGCGGCCCGGGCCCATCGGTCACGACCGGGCGGATCTACCGGCTCCGGGCGAAGGTGAGACTCCATGCTGATGCTGCTGGTGCTGGTGGTGCTCACCGTTGCGCTGAGCCATTGGCTGGTGGAGCCGCTGGCAGCGGTGCTCCGGCCGGTGTTCAACCTCTCCTGGCTGGGATGGGGGCTGTTGCTGGTCTTGGCATGGCTGCTGGCTGGGGGCGTGGCTGGATCCTCAGCGCCTCCCCGGGAGGGTTCCGATCCTCCGGCTGATCAGGGTTGACGGCTCGTCCCCGGCTTGGCGGGGGGGGCTGGGCGGAAGGTGGCCCAGTCGAGAAAGTCGACCGAGCCGAGTTTCCTCTCCGGTTGGCCGTTCACCTGCAACTGAACCAGATCGGCCCGGCCGGAGCGGATCATCAGGCCGCTCCGGAGCGGGAAGTTCCGTTGGCCGTTGAGCTCGCCTGAGAAGAGCAACACCCCATCGGTGTTGCGGACCTCCAGCCAGCTGGGTCCGGTGGTGCGCAGGCTGATCGAAGGCACGCCCACTGGGGGTGAGGCGGTCTGGGTGGCGGGGCTCGCCGTTGATGCCGGCACCTGAACGGAGGGCGTTGGCATGCCGGGGGCCGCTGGTCGATCGATCGGTCGGGAACCTCCGCCAGAGCGCCAGGGCTGGGTGGCCAGCAGACCGCCCAGTCCCAGGGCCAGGCCGGCGGCCAGGGCCCTGGTCATCCCGCTGCTCCACAGGCTTTCGGCCGCAGCTCTCAGCCCTTGCACCCCGGCAGCACCTGTGGGCCTGGGGGCATCCTCCCGGATCTTCTGCGGATCCATGCCGCGATCGGTGGTGGCACCGGTTTCGGGGGCCGAGGGCAGGCTGGCGCCCCCGGCGACGCCGGCCTGCGGCAGCGCCCGACGGATCTGCTCCCGCAGGGCCATGCCCTCCTCCAGCAGTTGTTCGTTGCGTTGCTGCACCGGCCGCACCCGTTCCCGGAATTTGCTCTCGAACACCTCCGGCAGATCCTTCAATAGGGCCTGGTAGCTGTCCCGTTTGCGCCGGGCCGCCTCCAGCTCCTCCTCGAGCATCTCGTGGCGGAGGCGGTCGGCGTCGGGCGAGTCGGGCATCGGGTTAAGGCCTGCAGGCTGACGGCGAGGCCCAAGCCTAAGCAGAACTGGCCTGGGGCCAGTCACCGCGGCCCGATCCATTCGGGTGGCAGCTCAGGGCGCGACCCACCTTCAGGAGCATGTCCGAACCGGGTGGGATCCTGCATCCTTGGAGGGCGATCAACGGCGCGGCTTCCCGATGGCCCAGTGTCCACCAGCCTCCATCGCCGTGGTGGGCGCGGGGGTGGGTGGCTGTGCGCTCATCGCCGCCCTCTGCCGGGGCGGTTGGAGCGGTGCCATCAGCCTTTGGGAAAGTGGCCGCGGTCCGGGGGGGCGTACCGCTACGCGCCGCTCGCGCCAGGATGCCGGCCTGCGCATCGACCATGGCGCACCCCTCTTCAACATCAGCGGTCGAGACCCGGACCTGCTGGCGCCGCTGCTGGCCAGGGGGGTGATCGAGCCCTGGATGGAACCCCGGGCACGCCTGGATGCGGCAGGGCGCCTCCATAGCGAGGACAGCCGCGATCCCCTCGGTGAGGGGGCGCTCTATCGCGGGGCCGGCGGCATGGACGGCCTCTGCGCTGGGCTGCTGGACCTGGCCCAGGCCGGACCCGCGACGGCATCGGGCGTTGCAGCGCACTACGGCGTTCTGGTCTGCTATCTGGCGGTGACTCCGGGCGGACGCTGGCAACTGTTCGACCGGGAGCGCCAGCTCCTGGCTGAGGCCGACTGGCTGGTGCTGGCGGGCACCCTGCTGGCCCACCCCCGCTCCCGGCTGCTGCTGGCCTGGGACACCGTGCCCCTGAAGGAGGCGGCCCAGTCGCTCGACGATCCTGAGCTGCAGCATGTGCTGGCGGCCCTCGCCTCCCTGCGTTCGGAGGCCCGCAGCAACCTGCTGCTCGTGGCGGAGGGCGCCGACGCCGAGGTCTGGCGACGGTGTCCTTTCCGGCTGCTGCGCTTCGATGCGGCCGCCGAACAGCGCTGGCGGCTCTCGCGGCTTTCGATCCAGCCCCTCGCCGATGGGCGGGTGGCCGTAGTGGCCCATTCCAGCGCGGTCTTCGCTGCCGAGCATCTGAGCGTGTACGGATCCCGCTCCTCGATCGCCCGCCAGCTGGGCAAGTTGCCCAGGCAGGAGGAGGAGACGGCGGTGATCGCAGCCCTCAGCGAGGCGCTGCAGGATGCCCTGGCGGATTGGCTGGAGCCCGGCTTGGTGGCTCGGGGGCAGCGTCAGCTGATGCGCTGGGGTGCCGCGTTCCCGCGGGAACCGGGCCTGCCGGAGGACCTGCTGCTCTGTCGCCACAGCCGGGTGGGCTTCTGCGGCGACTACGTTGCCGGGGTGGGCTTCGGCCGGGTGGAGGGTGCCCTGCGCAGCAGCGAGCGGCTGGCTTTGATGCTGCTGGACACCCTGCGGGCTGAGGACTCTGCGGCTGGAAGCCCCGTTGAGGGCTGATGGCCCGCCCGCCCCGACGCCGTTCTCTTCAACCCAGAGCGGCCTTCTCAGGCTGGCGGCTAAAAGGCTGTGCCGGAGACCACCCATGCCCTCGCAGGCCTCCACTAACGGGGCGGCGCGTGAACCGGTGCCTGCCCCCACGAACCCCCCGGTTGACCCGGCGAACGAAGCCCGCCCCCCCAGCTCCTGCCGGCGACCATCAGTGTGAACCTGGCCCACGAGGCGGCGCCCGCAGGGGACAGCTGCCTGGGCTAGTTGGTCCGCGATGCGAGGCGCCGGAGTGAATCCTGTGCCTCCGGCTGGATCAGTGGCTGGATCAGTCGTCGGAGAGCTCGACCGCCTCCAGCAGGCTGATCGCCACCCGGATCCTGGTGAGGTCCATCGCCCAGGCCGCCACGCTTTCGGATTTCTCCTCGGCGATGAGGCCGTCGATCACATCCTCGTGAAAGGCGGCCAGCTTCTGGATGATTTTCACCGCCAGTTCTCGCTCCTGATAGGGGCTCAGGGCCGACCGGGTCTCGACGAGTCGGAACACATCACGGGCATTGTCGAGCTGGGCCCGGGTCAGCAGCTCGGACACATTGCTGGGGAAGGCGCTGGGGCCGGGGTCGCCGAGCTCGGGATGGCCGGTCCATCGCTTAGGCACAGCTCCGCCGGTCGGCTCGGGCGGCCCCTGGGGATCGGCACCGGAGCTGGGGCCCGGATCGGAGCCGGAAGTCAGATCCGCCATCGCTGCAACTCCTGGCTGGCTGGATCCTAGGGGGGATCGCCATGGGCATCTGATCACCTGGGCATCTGATCTACAGTGGCTGGACAACCCGAAGGGCGGTGCTGGTGGCCGCCTGAGGCCTGCTGGATCCGGTGGAATGAATCCGATGCAATGGATCGGATGCAATGAATCCGATGCAATGGATCGGCCGAGATGAAGCGAACCGATGAAAAAGGAACGCAAGGGCTAAACTGGCGGACCAGGTTGAGGGGAACAAGTTGACCGGGACGACCGGGACGACCGGGATGACCGGGATGAAAGGTGAGTTCGACCAACAGATGTTGTGCTTTCAACCATGCTGATGTTGGGGCGAGGCAGCCAACAATGGTGGAGTTCTCAACCGAGAGCGGGTACAACACCTTGTGGCGGCAGCAACCCGCAGTAACGGATCTCCGTGGGGTGGATGCTCCGAAGACTGGATGCTCAGTGGACTGGATGTCAGTGGGCTGGATCGCGCATCCGTTGCACGAAGGCGGCCTCCTGCTCGGCCGTGGCCAGGCGGCCGTCCTCCACGATGATGATGCGATCGGCCACATCCAGGATCTTGTTGTCGTGGGTGACCATGATGATCGTGGTGTTCTGCTCACGGGCCAGCTGCTGCATCAGCTCCACCACGGTGCGGCCCGATTCCTTATCGAGGGCGGCGGTGGGTTCATCCCCCAGCAGAATCTTCGGCTGACTCACCAGGGCCCGGGCGATTGCCACCCGCTGACGCTGGCCACCGGAAAGGTTGGCGGGCATGTATTCCACCCGATCGCCCAGGCCCACCTTCTCGAGCATGGCGATGGAGAGCTGATCCATATCCTGGTCGTAGAAGCGGTCGTGCAGTTCCAGCGAAAGCCGCACATTGCGACGGGCATTGAGGAACATCATCAGGTTGTGGGCCTGGAAGATGAAGCCCACATTCAGGCGCAGGTCGGCCAGTTGCTCCTTGCTGGCGCCGTTGAGCTCCTGGCCGAGGATCTTGAGGCTGCCGTCCTGGCAGGAGCGCAGGCCGCCCAGCATGGTGAGCAGAGTGGTTTTGCCCGAACCGGAGGGGCCGGTGCAGATCACGATCTGCCCGGGGTAGATGTCGAGCGTGATGTCCTTGAGGGCGTGCTTGCGACTGTCGCCGCTGCCGAACCAGTGGTTTACCTTCTGGAGCGAAATCACCGGTTGTTCGCCCTTCGAATCTTCGGCCGTCGGCGACGGATCGGATGGCTGAGCGAAGGGCGTTGCCGCGGCTCCGGCGCTGGGGCCGGGGGCCGCCGCGCCGGAAGGATCGAGAGCGGGGTCGGGGCGCTCCATGGTGGGGTCAGAAGACATCGGCCGGATCGAGCTGCACAAGCTTGCGGGTGGCCAGGGTGCCCGATCCCACGCACATCACGAAGGTGAGGGCGAGCACCAGCAGGGCGCGGTTGAGGGTCATCAGCACGGTGAGCTTGGTGACGTTGGCGAGTAGCACATAAAGGGCGCTGGAAAGAAGCACACCGGGGATGAAGCCCACCAGTGCCAGGATCGCCGCCTGCTGGATCACGATGCCAATCACAAAGGGATCCCGGTAGCCCATCGCCTTGAGCGTGGCGTACTGGGGCAGGGAGTTCATGACATCGCCATAGAGAATCTGATACACGATGATGCTGCCAACCACGAATCCCACCAGCACCCCGAGCGAGAAGATGAAGCCCACCGAGGAATTGCGCTTCCAGTAGTTAACTTCTTTCTCCGCCAGCTCCTGCTTGGTCAGCACCATCACATTGCGGCCGCTGAGGATCGGCTCCATCGCGGCCTTCACCGCCTGGGGGGAGGCGCCGGGCTTGAGGCGGATCAGGCCGACCTGGAGGGAATTGGAATCGATCTTCGGGAAGAGATGGAGAAAGGTGTTTTCGGCGGTGATCAGGTTGGCTTCGGCCGCGAAGGTAGCCCCCATCACGAAGGTGTCGATGATCCTGAGGCGTTTGTTGTTGACCTCCACCGAAAAGGGCTGGCCCTGGCGGAGCGTGTTGATCACATCGCCGTATTGCTTTTTGGAGTTGCGATCGAACAGGGCATTGCGCAGCACCTGCAGCTGGCTGCGGTTGGCCTCGATCTCGGGGAAGCTCAGGGAAGGCTGGTCGAGGTTGACGCCATAGACATAGACATCGAACGACTGGCGGGTGGCCGGGGTGATCCAGGTGCCTCGCGCGATCCGCAGGGGGGAGACTGCCGCCACCCCATCCACACCGAGCACCTGATAAAGGCGACTGCGCGGAAAATCCTGCAGCGAACCGAGGTTGCTGTATTTCGAGCTCACCATCACCAGGTCGGCCTGGAGCTTCTCGATCGGTTTCTTCTGGCTGTTGTAGAGGCTGTCCAGCAGGCCCAGCTGGAAGAACATCAGCAGGTTGGAGAAGCTCACCCCGGCGATGCCGATCAGCAGCTTGGTGGGGTTGTTGCTCACCTGCAGCCAGGCGATCGGGGTGCGCTGCAGCAGTTTCTGAATGGCACGCCGCATCAGGGGGTCCTCGGCGGCTGGCCGTTTCCTGGCAGGGCCCTCGGCGGTGCGCCGGGGCCGGTGGGGGTGGCGGGGGCCGCTGGCGCGCCCGCTCCGGATCCGGCCTGAGGTCCATCGTTGGGGCGGGGCGCCGCAGCCGGGCTGAGGGCCGCCTCCTCGGGGCTGAGGGGATTGAACACCACGTTCACCTGCAGATTGGAGGCGCCGCCGATGGGCCGTTGCTTCAGATCGGTGGGATCGATGCGCAGCCGCACCTGGAACACCCGTTGATCCTGGTTCTCGCCCGCCTCACCGGCAAAGATCGACTGCCGCTGCACCTGGGGGAGGATCTGATACACCGTGGCCCGGGCGCTGCCCTCGAAGCCGTCGGCGGTGATCGTGGCCCCCTGGCCGGGGCGTACCCCCTTGATGTCGCTCTGGTACACCTCGGCGGTGACCACCATGCGGCTGGTGTCGGCCATCTCGAGGATGCCGGAATCGCCGACCTTGTCACCGGGTTGCACCACCACCTTGAGGATGCGGCCGTCCTGGGGGGCTTGCACCGTGGCGAAGGCCAGCTCCTGCTTGGCCCGGTCGCGGGAGGCGATCGCCTTGCGCAGTTCGCTCTCAGATGCCGCCACATCCACCGGGCGCACCTCTTTGATCTGCTCGAGTTTCTGCTTCTCGCTGGCGATCTCCGAGCTCAGCGAGGCGAGTGTGCCGGCGCGGGTCTCGATGGCCTGGGCCAGGTCGGCTTCGGTGGTCTGGGCGCGGGTGCGGTAGCGGTCGCGCTCCAGCTGGGAGGCGCCGCCGTTGGCGTAGAGGCTGTCGTAGCGCTTCGACTCGGTGCGCGCCTCCAGCATGGTGGAGCGCTTGCTGTTCACCTTCTGATCTTGGGCGAGCTTTGAGCCGGCGAGCTTTCGCTCCAGGCTCTCCACCTTGTAGACCTGCGCCTGGATCTCCCCCTGCTTGGCGCCGGCCTTCACCTGCTCCAGCTTGCGCTGCGAGAGGGTCACGTTCTCCTCGGCCTCGGCGAGGGCGGCGGCCAGGCTGGCCTTGCTGTTGAGCACCGCCAGGGGCTGGCCCTTTTTCACCTCCTGACCCTCGTCCACCAGGATGTCTTGCACGCGGTCGCCGCTCAGGGAGGTGGGCACCGACACCTTGCGGATGCGGGTTTCGGGTTCGAGCCGCCCCAGGGCCGAGATGCGGCGCGGGCCCTGCACCACCGGGGCCTCAGGCGGTTTCGGCTTGCAGGCCACTAGCAGGGCCGGCAGGGGCAGAGCGGCCAGCAGCAGGGGGAGGAGCAACCGCATGCGGCGCTGACGGCGGCCCTGGGGCGTGGACAGCCGCGGCATGGGAGAGCCGATGAACCGATGGGCGCCGGTCGGGCGGTTGGTCGGAGGCAGGAGCGAGCGGCTAGCCATCGGCTCGGGAATCACGCGTGTCGGTCGCTCACCATCCGTTCAGGGTAGGCAGGTCGGCCAGTGCTTCCAGGGGGTGTTGGCAAAGTCGGGTTCAGTGTGATGAAGGTCGATAGAGCCTCGTTTTCGAGACTCGACCAGACATCCCGGCCTGGTCGTTCGGCCACTCCGGACCCGGCGAGACATCCCGGTCTGGCGGTCCGGCCACTCCGGTCGCCGCCTCGGGAACGGGGGCTGCAGGCTGCGGCGGGGCTGTGGGCCGGTTCCCCATGCGACGATCGCGCCATCCAGCGCTCGGAACCGTGCGGGGCCTGAGCAGCGGCCAGGTTGGAGCCGAGCCGCTCCGATTCCATCTGGTGCTGGCCGGCGGCGGCCACACCCATGCGCTGCTGCTGCGGCGCTGGCTGATGCGGCCTCGGCTGCGGCCGGCCCACACCCTGGTCACCCTGGTGAGCCGCAGTAGCACGGCGTTTTACTCCGGCACGCTGCCGGCCCTGGTGGCCGGGCTGATCGCAGCGGAGGACAGCGCCATCGACCTGCGGCGGCTCTGCGCCCTGGCGGGGGTGACCTTCCTGCGGGCGGAGATCGTGGGGCTCGATCCGGTGGCGCGGGAGCTGCGGCTGGAGGGCCGGCCGCCGCTGCGCTTCGATCGGCTCAGCCTCGATGTGGGGGCCGTGACGGCAGGGGGCAGCGCGGAGCCAGACGCAGCGCCGAGGCTCGACCCGGAGCCAAATGGCCCGGAGCCTGACCCGTCAGGGACAGGTGGAACGCAGCCGACCGGCTTGCTGGATCGGAAGCTCAGCCCCCCGGGCGACGCCCTTAGCGGTGCGACGGGAACCGTGGCTGCCGGCCAGTTGGCCCCTTCCGGCAGCCGGGCCTGGGGCGCCAGCGGCCAGCCCGTGAAGCCCCTGGAGCCCTTCCTGGCCTGGCTCAGCACCCTCACGCCCGGATCTGCGCTGCGCATCCGCGGCGGTGGCGCGGCGGCCGTGGAGCTGGCCCTGGCCCTCAGGGCTCGGGGGTATGGCCCTCGCCTGCTGCTGCGGGGCCAGGGGCTGCGGCTCGGTTCAGCTGCGGCCAATCGGCTGGGCGAGCGGCTGCTGGCCGAGGCCGGGATCCCGCTGGAGCGGAGCGTGCCGCAGGCGGCTCCGGCCGATCTGGCCTGCACCGGCAGCCGGGCGCCGGCCTGGCTGGCGGCGGCGGGGTTGCCGGTGGACGCGGCCACGGGCCGGGTGGTGACCACAGCCAGCCTGCAGGTGCTGGAGCACCCCCACCTCTTCGCCGCCGGCGACTGCGCCGTGGTGGCTGGTGCGCCCCGGCCGGCCTCGGGGGTGTGGGCGGTGCGAGCGACGCCGGTGCTCGCCACCAATCTCCAGCGCAGCCTGGAGCAGCCGCAGCGGCGGCTTCGTCGGTGGCGGTCCCAGCAGCGGGCGCTGCAGCTGCTGGGGGATGGGGGCTGGAGCCCGAAGGGGCCGCGGGCCGTGGTGTTCTGGGGGCCCGTTGCCTTGGGGCCCAGCCGCTGGCTGTGGCGCTGGAAGCGCCACCTGGATCAGCGCTTCCTGGAGGGCTTCGCCGCCCTGGCTCCGATGGGGCCGGAGGCGATGGCCTGCCGCGGTTGCGCCGCGAAGCTCGCTGCCGCTCCGCTGGAGGGTGCCCTGGCCCGGCTGGAGGGGATGGCCAGAGCGCAAGCGCCCTCCCCCAGCGCCCCGGCCCTGAATGAGGGGCGGGACGGGGTGGAGCTCGAAGCTTCGCCAGATGGTGCAGCCCCGGAGGCACCACCAGCTACGCCCACAGCTCCCCCCCCGCCCGAGGACGCGGCGGTGCTGGCCACGGCCGCCGATGGCTCCCTGCTGCTCCAGAGCGTGGATGGCTTCCCGGCCCTGGTGGCCGACCCCTGGCTCAATGCCCGCCTCACCACCCTCCATGCCTGCGGCGATCTCTGGGCCAGCGGGGCAGATCTGGAGAGTGTGCAGGCCCTGGTGACCCTGCCGGAGGCGGAGCCGGCCCTGCAGGAGGAGCTGCTGCTCCAGACCCTGGCGGGGGTTCGCTCAGTGCTCGATCCGCTCGGGGCACGGCTGATCGGAGGCCACACCCTTGAGGGCCGCGATGGGGCCGGTCTGGCTCTGGCCCTCACGGTGAACGGTCGGGTCGATCCCGGGCGCCACTGGCTCAAGGGCCCCCTGCGGGAGGGGGACGCCCTGCTGCTCAGCGGGCCCCTGGGCAGCGGGGTGCTGTTTGCGGCGGCGATGGCGGGGGCAGCCCGGCCCGGCTGGATTGATGCCGCCCTGGACACGATGCAGCGCAGCCAGGCGCGGCTGGTGGAGCTACTGGCAGCCCATGGCTGCCAGGCCTGCACGGATGTGACGGGCTTCGGCCTGCTTGGGCACCTGGGGGAGATGCTGGCGGCGGGCGGTGCCGGTGCTCGCTCTGGTGGCGACGTGTTGGGTCCCGCGGGGGGTGCCGAGGACAGGGCCGCCGCCGAGGTCGAAGACGAGGACGGCAACCAGGACAGTCGGGGCGGGGCAAGAGGCCGACCGGACGACCGAAGGGGAGCCCCCCACCCGAGGGTGCAGATCGACCCGAGGCGCATTCCGGCCTTCACCGGCGCCCTGGAGCTGCTGGATCAGGGCTGGGCAAGCAGCCTGGCCCCCGCCAATGGCCGGGCGCTGGCCCTGCTGGAGGGACCGGTGCGGCTGGTGGGGGAGGCCGCCGCGGCTGTGGAGGCCCTGCTGATCGATCCCCAGACCTGCGGCCCCCTGCTGGCGACCCTGCCCGCCGATCGGGCCGGCGCCGCCCTGGCTGCCCTGCAGCGGGCCGGTTTCCCGGAGGCGGCCCTGATCGGCCGGGTGCTGGGGGCGCCGGAGCGCTCACCCGAGAGCTGAAGGGGGCGAGCAGACGCCGCTGCAGGAGGGGGACTCCCAGCCGTGATCAGCTTCCCCGCTTCGATCCGCATGGCCGGGCCCGCACCAGCCCCTGCTCCAGGAGCAGCCCGGCCGCCTCCGTGGGCGCCAACTCGCCCAGGTCCACCGCCTGCACGGCATGGCTGCTGAGGTCGTGGTCGTAGCAGCGGTCGTAGTAATCGAGCATCTGGCGGCAGGCGCTGGCCCAATCGGCGGCGGCGATGGCCTCCAGGGCAAGGGCGGTGCGCTGGGGGCCGAGCCGTTTAGCGATCCGCTGGGTGGCCTCCGCCAGTCCGGCGGGATCCTGCATGCCGTAGATCGCCACCAGCTGGCTCACCCGTTGCTCCAGGGGGCGTTGGATCTCCAGGGCAGGGGCCCCCTTCATCTGGCGCCAGAGGCCGGCGGGGATGCGGCAGCGGCCAACCTGGGAGCTTTCGGCCTCCAGCCAGATCTCATCGGCCCCCTCCTGGGAGGCCAGGTCGGCGGCGAGGAGGTTTTCGTAGTGCTCGCTGCTGGGCTGGGGCGGCAGGCCGAGGGCGCCGAAGCTGCTGCCGCGGTGATGGGCACGGCCCTCCAGATCCAGCACCGCCACGCCTCGCTGCCGCAGGGCCAGCAGTAGGTCGGTCTTGCCGCAGCCGGTGCGGCCCCCCAGCAGGCGCAGGGGCCAGGGCCGCTCGAAGAGCTCCAGCACCCAGTGGCGATAGGCCTTGTAGCCCCCCCCCAGCAGCAGAACCGGCAGATCGAGCTGGCCCGCGAGCCAGGCCACCGAGCCGGAGCGCATGCCGCCGCGCCAGCAGTGGAGGCGCAGGCAGGGAGCGTTGTGGGGCTGAGCTGCGGCGCTGGATGCGGTGCGCTGCTCTGCGAGGGCGGCCAGCAGCGCCGTGCCGAGGTTCACCATTCGCGGCCCCACCAGGGCCAGCCCGTGCAGCACGGCGGCCTGGCGGCCCTGTTGCTTGTAAAGGGTGCCGATCTCGGCCCGTTCGTCGTTGTCGAACAACGGCAGGTTGGTGGCGCCGGGGATATGCCCTTGGGCAAACTCCGCTGGGCTGCGCAGATCGATCAGCGGCCCGGCCGCCGCCAGAAAGGCCTCCACTCCTTGGGGTGGGGGGCCGGCCTGGGCGCCGGCGGCTGCGAGCTCGGAGGAAGGGGCATCCATCGGCTGCAGGCTGGCATGGGGGCAGCGTCCACAGGCCGGTCAAGCCTTTGCCGTGGCCACGGCGGGGAATCCTGTGAAAGTGTTCAGGAGCCTGGTGATGCCCAATCCCCCACGCCCTGCCGGGCTGATCCAGCGCTACCGGGAGGAACTGCAGGCTCGCCACGATGCGCGCCGCACGGTGAATACCGACGAGGCCGCGCGAGATGGGCAGTGTGGAGGGCGGACCACCGGCTGTTTTTCGTCTATGGGTATGAGATGGAGTGCGATTAGATTGAGCAGCATCTGCAGCAACCGAACCACAGCTTTGGCATTGCCATGAAGCAATCCAAAGTCCCTGACTCGCCGAAAATGCTTGGGCAAGACATGACAAAGAAGCAGCCAGAGAAACTCTGCACCAGGTATACTCTGAATGATTTCTGTTCCTTCATTGTCGACTGTCTTGAGCGTCACGCTTCCGTCTTGATCCTTGAGAATGTTCTTCTCAGGGATCACACCTCTATACAGATAGCGGCCCAAATAGGCCAGTGCCTTGTCGCCTCGTCCAACCGCTTAGCCGTGGACGACCCACTCAGAGGGCAAAGAAGCCCTGATCTCTACGCCAAGCAGTCGTAATCCATCAAACCATTTGGCGCGGTAAACGCGAGACACATTGGCTACCGAAAAGAGGTGCTCCCCTTTCTTATATCGCCACACCTGCTGGTGTTTTTGACTGCTCCCGCAGGCACGATCAAATGGACGTGTGGGTGATACTCCAAGCGTCTGTTGTGGGTGTGCAGAACCGCGTGTGCACCCATCTGACCGTTGAGATTGGGGTCAGGACGACCAAAGGCTTGCACGGTCAATCAAGCCGTTCGCAGCAGAAAGTCATACGCTGTTCGTTGATGCTCCCAGAACCAGGCCCTGAGTTCATACGGCACTGTGAAGGTCAGCAGAAAATAAGGGTCTGGCAGGAGCTTGGCTGTCTGCCGCTCGACCCACTGCTGGCTTTCAAAATGTTGGCAGTGAGGCGAGGCTACGGCTCATTTCGAACCAGCAGGTGGTAGACCACACGCTCAAGGGCCTGGCCCTCACCCTCCCAGGGTCGGCGGAGGCTGAAGGCCAGATCAAAGCTGCCTGGGCTCGAGAGGAAAAGGCGGAGGGTGCGCACACCCCCCGCTCCTGTTGCCCCAGCGGCTGGCACATAGTGATCCTCCCGGGCTGGGAGCTGCTGATCGGAGTCAGGCTGCCATCGATAGCCGGTGGTGGGATTTTCGACAAGCTGGAGAACCAGCTCGTCGCCCACCCTGGCCTCAATCGGGAAGCCGCTCTGAGCAGCTGTGAGGAGAATCTGGGTCACGGCTGGATCGGGTCCTGCTGGAGTGGGGCTGTGAAGTGATCACCATACGTAGGATTCATGGATCAATCCATCGCTTTCATCTCTGTAAGTGTAATTGGTTCGCGATTGCTTGGCATGGGCTGCCAGCACTGTCAGGGCCAGATTGGCACTGTCTGAGGCGGCGGAAAGACGCTTCCACCCCACCCCGTTGATGTAGACCCAGGAGTTTCGGTTCTGGTTGATGGACCATAGAGCCGTCACCCGCTTGTCGTTGTTCCAGGCCGTAATGCCGCCACCGGTCCCCGATTCGGTTGCGCTGGGGGGCGTCTGGCTTGGCTGGGCGTCACCGGCGGCGAGATCGCCGGACAACTGGCCGGCTGCAGGAGGGTTCTGGTCGGGGGCTTTGTCAGTCATGGCGAAGGAAGCGGTGGAAGCAAGAGAAGGTTGAGGTTGCAGGGTTGGTTGACCCTCGGAATCACAGGAGCAAGGCATGGGATCACACCTAGAATACGTAAACTTGTTTGATCACACCCGCATCCAGATACACATTCACAGGGCTCTTGGTGAGCTTGGCGCTGGAGAACAGGGTGAGCAGGTCGGCGAAGATCACATCGTTGTCGAAGGCGATCCGACGCCAGCCGATCCCTTTATCGAGGAACACCCAGGCATTGCGCTCCTGGTCGATCGTCCAGAGGCCAAGCACCTTGGCACCGTTCACCCAGAGGGTCTCGATCACGCTTTCAACAGCCCACATCTGGGCATCGATTCCGCATTCGCCGTAGCCGATGGAGAAGAAACCCTTATCCCCCCATTTGTCGCCCCAACTGTTTTTGCAGATCCAGTACCGACCTGCGTCGTTGTAACCGATGCAGGTAACGCAATGCCCACCAGCGGCGGCACCGCTGACATGGCGATACACACCGCTGCGATAGGAAAAGAAATCGTTGTAAACGGTGAACGCACAGGAGAGTGGACCACGGGTGGAGATCCACTCCTTCATCTGGGCTACTGAAGTGATTGTGCGCCAGCCGCTGATCTTGGTGAGGCGGTTCTGCCAGTCGGCGCAGCGGTTGGTGCAGTTCTGGTCGCCGGCAACGTAGGGATAGCAGGCTTCATCGACAACCCCATCGGTCTTGAAGGCATCGAGCCCTTTATCGCACCACCAACCGTTACCACAATTGCGACCCTGGGCGCGGGCGATACAGTAAAACAGATGGGCTTCGGAGAAGTCCACGGCCCGATTGGGATCATTGAGTTGGCGACGGAACGTGCCTTCCACAGTGGCCGCGCTGCCGAAGGCAACGCAGGAGCCGCAGCTTCCCTGATCCTTTACGGAGGTGATGAAGTTACTACCACCCACATTGCGGAGATCGAAGGCTGCTGGGGCCCCTACGGCACTTTGTGCCGCCTCACTGCGATTGATGGCGGCTGCCAGTTCCCGAGCCTCAAGGGATGGATCCCCAGGGGGAGGAGTTGCACCGAGTCGCAGACGCTTTTCGGCATCGGGAAGTTCCGAGAGAGGAGTGGTGCCAGCCAGCCAGCTCTCACCTGCTTGTTGTACAGCAGACTGCAAGGCATCTGTATCCATACGTTCGAGGGTCATGGCATCCGTGCTTAAGGAGAGATGAAAACGAAACGCCTGAGGCATTTCATTGTTCAGTTTTCAGCGCTTCTCCTGATGCGACTGTGACCTCAATCAGTTTTACATAGGATCTGCATCACAACCTTCTCTCACCCACCCGATCAACACCAGCTGTAGAGGGAGCGGTGGTGGTGCCCCATGCCCTGGAGAGAAAGTACCTACCGCCATGCCAATCGGCAATGGGGCTGGCAATGGGTGTTTCCTCAGCGAAACCGCTGGAAGGATGCGGCCACACGGACAAGGAGGGACGCCACCACCTGGATCCGAGTCAGGTCCAAAAGGCGGAGCAGCGTCCCGTGGAGTGGTGTAACTCAGGAGGAGCAGCCCCGGCGTAGCCGGGGCTGACGGTTCGCCTCCATCAGTTCTCTGCTGTTGCAATGGGTGGGCCGGTCTGTGACCCTGTTTGGAGCAC
>JBIJAG010000003.1:0-148723 GCA_044345855.1 Cyanobium sp.
CCTTGATCCGCAACGACAGAGGGGCGGGCATCGCAGGGCTCCAGACCGGAATCGGAACCCTGTTGTCGCATCCTGAGACCCGCCTATGTAGTTGCGCGGACCCGCCTACCTAATCGTCGCCGGACAGCTCACCGTCATCCACCTCTCCAGGCAGGCATTCACCTGGCGCGGGGCCAGCAGCCAGTTCGGCAGCTCACAGGCTCCAACGAACGCAACCGAGTAGAAGAGCTGGCCGGTGAGCAGGCCGTGGGAGGCGGCTTCTGCCAGGAGCCGCAGCAGGGGGTTCATATCGCCAGGGGGCGAGGGGTCACCTGGCCTTGCCAGGCGCTTCAGTAATCGCTGACCTGGCACCTACTGGGCCTCACTGGGAAGGCTGTAATGACGGCCTGTGCATTCAGCCAACTTGGCACAGAATGACACTGCCCCATACCATCTCACCCGCTCCACCGGACGCTGTTCTCGTTCGGCACGATTGGCCTGAATTCTAGAGCGATTGGTGCCCATCACCTGGTGCCACAGCGAGGTGGATGAATCGGTGGTGATCCAGGGCCATCGCCTCCGCTTTGCCACCGTTGATCTCACCGCCAGCCATGCCGATCTCAGGGAACGGTTGCTGCGGCTGGCCTCGCTTGAATAACACTTTTCCAACCCTCGTCTGCCCTTGTTGCCCGGCCCTTCAGTTGCGCTTGCCCATGGATCGCGGCTGCGGCAGGGCCTTGGCTGAGGTGGGTGTGCAGGGCCCTGTACGAGCGCGGGCCTTCTTCACTCCGAGCTCCGAGCCATCGATGGAGAGGGAGGAGGACGGGTGGGCGGTAAGGCCTGAAATTTCCGGAAATCGAGGCGCCTTCGGCGCCTGCCAGGGAACAGCCAAGAGTAAAGAAATAGAGCGTTTAATGGTAAAGAAGTTAGACATGGGGGAGGCAACAGACGCGGAAACCGAGGCTGCTGCTGGCGTATAATTCACAGTGTTTCCCGTAGCGGGAGGCCGAGCGGCAGTCATGGGGTCCGTCGAACCAGGAGCCGCCGCGCAGCTGCCTGTACCGTTCCCCTTCCTTACGCTCACGACGACTCGCACCTTGAGTCACCAGCCAAGCTCGACCATCTCCCGGTTGTCCGAGATAGCTGGAATGCCAATTATCCAGGCACCATTCCGAAACGTTGCCGTGCATGTCTTGCAGACCCCAGGCATTGGACGGGAATATCCCCACCGGCGTTGTCTGCTGGCGGTAGTTACCCTTAGGGCCGTTGGCATAGGAATAACTCCCCTTGTAGTTGGCCAGCTCTGATGTGAGCGTGCTACCAAAAGCAAACGGGGTGCTCGTACCCGCCCGGCAGGCGTATTCCCATTGGGCCTCACTGGGAAGGCTGTACTGGCGGCCTGTGCGTTCACGCAACATGGCACAGAACGCCATGGCCTCCTTCCACCTCACACCATCTACCGGCTGCTGGTCATGGACGACCCGATCGCTCAGACCAAGGGAGGGGTTGGTGCCCATCACCTGCCGCCACTGGGCCTGGGTGATCGGCGTCTGCCCCAGCCAGAACCCCTCCAGCCGCACCCGGTGCTGAGGGCCCTCATTGTCTTGTCGCTCCGCCTCGTCCGGCGGCGAACCCATAACAAAGCGGCCGGGTGGGATGGCCACCATGGTGAGCGCCACGCCTTCCCCCAGAGGCTCCAACCAGGCCCCCGGCGCCTCCAGCTTTGCCGTAGCCCACAACCGCAGGCGCACCAGCTCTATGCGCACCGCCCCGCCGTCGTCGCTCACCGTGGCGCTGGGCAGCAGCAACCAGCGTGCTTTCCCATCAGCAGCCGGGGGGGCGCGGCGATGGATCCGCTGCACCGCCGAAGCCGCTTGGCAGAGCAGCTTCAAGTGCGGGGCGGCCAGCGCCGTGTCCTGCAGCTCCAGGATTTGTCTTTGCTCCAAAAAGGCGCTTAAGACCACCACACCGGACTCCCCGCCCACCAGCTCCAGCAGCTGGATCGCCAGCGGCCCCTCCCGCGGGTCAGCATCGGGGTTCATCAACACCACCCCAAGGGCTCCCGCCGCCGGCGCCACCGACTCGGGATCAGTCTCCGCCAGGGCCAGCAATCCCTGCAACGCCGCCAGCCGGGCCTGCGGCGGCTGGCCCATGGCCAGATCCCCGAAGAGGCGCACTACCCGGCGGCGCTGCTCCAGCTCCTTGCGGTTCGCTTCGATCCAACCCACCAGTGGCTTCCAGGTGCGCAGCAGCGCTTCATGGGCGATTTCCACTTGATCGCCCCCATCGCCGCTGCCCCTCACCAGCAGCCGGGCCTCCACGAAGCGCTGGAGCAGCGGTCGGCTGCGCTCCGGCAGCTCCCCCCAGCGGGCCGGCTGCTTGGTGGCCAGCCCCTCCTCGTTCAGCCGCACCAGGTGGTGCACGAAGGCCTGCTCGAGGGCCTCGGAATCGGCCGCATCGCAGGTGCGTGGATCCCAGCAGAGCTCCGCCTGGGTGCCCACCACACCGTCCACACCCTTCAGCGCCCCATAGTCCGCCAGGGTGAGATCCCAGCGGGCACCGTTCGGCTCCACCACCGCCGCCCCTCGCTCCTGCCGCTTGCGCCAGAGCTTCTCCAACGTGAAGGCCAGCAGGGGCAGGGCATCCCGGCCGCCGCTCTCGGCCACCAGCCGCTCCGCCAGCCCCGGCTGCAGCCGCAGATCGGCCCGGGCGGCCGGGCCGCTGATCAGCTCCCCGAAGCGTTGCGGCGGGATCGGCTCCGGCGTGGTGGTGTCAACCAGCTCGGTGAGGCCCGGCCAACGGCTCTCCAGCACGGCCAGAAAGTCCGTGCGCAGGGTGGCGAGCACCACCAGGCCGCTGTGCTCGCGGCGCAGCTGCCGCTCCAGAAAGGCCAGAAACCGCTCCGCCTCGGGATTGCCCTCCACCAAGAGCTCCTCCAGCTGGTCGATCACCAGCAGCACCGGCCTCTCGGCGTGGGTCTGCAGCCAGTCCAGCTGGCGCGCCAGAGCAATTTCCTCCTCCTCGCCGGCTGGCCCTGGAGGAGGCTCGGGGAAGGCGGCCATGGCCCGGGCGAGCACCTTGCGCAGGCGCGTGAAGGGCATCAGCCCCGGCCGGAAGGGCGCCAGCAACTGCCAGCGATCCTGATCCGCCGCCAGCCGCGGCAGCACCCCGGCCCGCACCAGCGACGACTTGCCCGTGCCAGACGCCCCAAGCACCAGCAGGGCGGCTGGCGCCCGCTGGGCCAGGCTCGCCAGCCGCTCGCCCAGCTTCTCAATCGCCTTGTCCTGCCCGAAAAACACCGGCGCCTGCTCCGCCTCAAAGGCCAGCAGGCCGGGATAGGGCGAGCGGCTCGGGTCCCATGGCTGCAACCTCCGCCAATCCAGCTGCTCCAGCAACACTCTGGCCAGGCGTTCCTTCACCTCCGCCAGCTGGCTGGCCGTGGGCTGGCGGGCATTGGCGACGCGGATCACCTGCCGGTGGCCCAGCAGGGAGGGCACCTCCTGCTTGCCGAACTGAATAGGAATGATCCATTTGCCGCGCTCTTCTGCCGCCGCCAGCTCCCACATGCACCAGGACGAGAGTTGATAGCTGGGGCTGCAGAGACTGATCACCACCTGGGCCCGGCCCAGCTGCCGATGCAAGCTGGCGCGCCAGTCATCACCGGCCTTCACTCCTTGGCCGGGGTGCTTATCGCGGAAGTACCCGTAGTTCCACTCCTGGAACCAGCCCACCAGCCGATCCGCCCAGGCATCACCCTCGGGATCGCGGCCGGTGTAGCTGATGAAAATCGCGCCCATGGCTGCGCCGCGGTCCATGCTTCTTGCCGCCAAGAGTATTGGGCCTTCCAGACACCGGCCTGGTTGTGGTCGTGGCGCTCCTGCCGTGCTGGCAATGGCCCCGAACCCAGGCCAAGCCCAGATGTTCACCGTATCCGTGAGCATCCTTTGGTGCCTGGTCGGATTCCCATTGATGGCTTCATTTACAAGGTGGAGACAGGTGAGCAGATTGAGATTGCCGAAGCTAGTGCCGTCGGCGAGGTCCGCTGATCTGTGCTCTGAGCTAACAGGTCGTGTTGCCGCAGCAACAAACCGGACTTCTAGGGCTAACTAGCCTCTACTAGGCTATAATGCTGAAAGTTCAATTCCGTTCAGGAATCCAAGGAAGCTGACTCCAAACACCATGATCCGATTCGCATTTTCTAGTCGACATCTGCTTGGCTTCGGCACCGGCTTGGCCTTCTCCATTCTTGTGCCTCTGGCTTCAGCCACCCAGGCGGCCAAGGCCGGGGTGATCAAACTGATCTCCCCCGAACAGGCCGCTGCCGGGGTCAGCAGTGGGCAGTGGAAGATTCTTGATGTGCGTCCGGTGCCTCCCTTGGACTACATCAGCGGCCATGTCCCGAATGCTGTTCACATCTCGGAGCAGGCGTTCCGCGGCCCGAACGGCAAACTTCCCTATCAGATCTGGCCTGCTCGTGATCTTGCCAATCTGCTGAGCAAGGCAGGGATCTCCAATAACGATCAGGTTCTCGTCTACTCCGATGGTAACAATGTGCTCGGGGCCTCTCTCGTTGCCTACATCCTCGAGAAGAGCGGCGTGCCCACCATCGGCATTCTCGACGGTGGCTTCTCGGGCTACAAAACCCAGGGCCATCCGGTGACCAAGGCATTCCCCACCTACAGCCCAGGTGTCTTCAACCCGAAGTCCGTCCCTGGTCTGGCGATTTCACTGAAGGAGGTCCTGGCGTTGGTCGGTAAACCGAATGTCGTGATTGTCGATCCTCGTCCGAAGGGGTTGTTTGAGGGTACGGAACAGCTGTTCATTCGCAACGGCCACATCCCTGGCGCCATCAACATCACCTGGCAGTCGGTGACGGAAGCCAACAATCCTGAGGAGGCACTCAAGAATCCCCACAAGCTTAAATCGATCGAAGCACTGCGGCAGCTTTTCGTGAGCCGTGGGGTCACCCCCGATAAAACGGTGATCATCTCCTGCAGCACCGGCCGTGAAGCCAGCCTTCAATATATTGTGTTGAAACATCTCCTTGGTTATCCGAACGTGCGCATCTATGAAGGTTCCTGGACGGAATACAGCGCGACCAACAATCCCGTTCAGACAGGTCCCGAAACGCCGTTGAAGAACTGAATGGAGCTGAAGCGCCCACAGCTCTGAAGCAGCCCACGGTCCATGGCATGTCGCATGGGCCCAATGGCACGCTGAAACCGTCAACCTTGTCTCTGTTCAGAAGGACCTTCATGTCCCCCCATTCCCTCACGCTCGTGGAGCGCCTGCGCCACGGCCTGGCCAGCGCGGTGCTTTCCGCTGCGGCTCTGACCGCCCCTTCTGCCGATGCCGCCTCGGCGCAGCAGCCGAGGTTGGCCCAGAGTCCGGCCAATGCCAGCCGGCCCGCAACGCCCCGACAACCTTCCACGACCCAGCAAGTCAAGCCCCCCAAATCCTCCGCTTCTGTCAAGCCAAAGACCCCGGGTGGCGGCAAGGGCTCCTCTGCAGCGGTCGCTGGCTGCGGTGCTCACGACGGGGGTTGCGGGCCTTCCCGTTGATGCTGGACGCCCGCGCCCGCTATCGATCAGCAAGGAAGGCTCTTCATCACTGGCTGTGCCTGATCGAATGCCACGGTTCCCTGGTGCGGGCCTTCACCGCCGGATCCATCCCGAACCAGCATCAGCACTACCCCCCTGGCGATCTGGTGGACCCGGGCAGCGGCACGCATTGCTACTACCACTGCCATCGCGGCGATGGGGAACATGGCCATCTGCATCTGTTCCGGCGCCCCAGGCCTCTGCGCCCGCTGACCCATCTGGTGGCCATCAGCCTGGACGGACGGGGATTGCCCCTTGCCCTGTTCAGCGTCAACCGCTGGGTGAGTGAAGACCGCTGGTTGCCTGCTGCAGCCACCCTGCGTCTGTTGGAGGGGGTTTCGTTGAGCGGCGCCGCCTGTGATCCGCACCTGGGCGGCTGGTTGGTTCACTTCCTGGAGTTCTACCGGCCGAACCTGGAGACGGTTCTTCTCCAACGTGACCGAAGTCTCAGGCGTCGAGCCCCTTCCAGGCAAGCAGCTCTGGAGGCAAGGGATCTGGAGATCCCCAGCCACTGCCCCATCGACTGGGAAGTCGATCTGGCGGCAGCTGAAGCGGATCTGCATTCAGTCGGGTAACCCAAAGCGGGAGCGCAGCCGAACTCCGAAGGCCGTTCCCAGCAGCGCGAACCCGATCCATAGCCAGCCGTGCAGGCTGGTGGAGGCGATTCCGGCGACATAGGCACCTACATTGCAGCCAAAGGAGAGCCAGGCCCCGTAGCCCATCAACAGTCCCCCCAGCAGGGCAGCGGTTACCGCATTCGTGGAGGGCGGTGAGCGGAAGGTCAAGCGGCCAGCGGCCGCAGCGGCGGCGGCGGCACCCAGCACGATCCCCAGATTCATCACCGAGGTGATGTCCTCGAACAGACCGGCCTGCAGAGCCGTGGCGAAGCGCTCCTGCTGCCAAATGACACTGCTGGAGGGATCCCAGCCCAGCTGATGGGCGAGCTTGGCCGCCCAGAGGGTGAACCCCCAGGTCACGCCCCAGGGGCGACCGGCCAGCACCAGGGTCAGGCCACTGAGCAGAGCCAGGGCCAGAGCACCGCCGGCCAGGCTCCAGGGCCCCACCAGCAGGGTTCGCCAGGAGAATCGCGGCAAGGCGGCAATGGCTCTGTTGTGCCTGGGGCGCTGCCATCGATTGAGTGCAAAGGCGAGCAGCCCCAGCACCGCGAGCTGCAGCAAGGCGCCACCCCATCCCCAGCGTTCGAGCAGCGACACCGGCTCCAGCCGGGGGAGCGCCCGCCAAGGCCCCGGAGTCAGGGTTGCCAGGAACGAACCGGCGCTGAAGCTGATCAGCGTGAACAGCATCACGCCGCTGCCGCCACCGATTGCGTAGAGGGTGCCGCAGGCACAGCCGCTCCCCAGCTGCATCCCCACCCCAAACAGGGTCGCCCCGATGGCGGCCTGAAGCGCCACCGGTGCGACGGCCCCCTTCGCCGCGCCGCTGAGCAGGATCGGCGCGAACAGAAGGGTCAGCAGCAGCAGCAGCACGATCTGGGCCAGCACACCACGGCCATCGCCATGCACAAACAGTCGGCGATAGCCGGAGGCGAACCCAAAGCTGGCGTGAAACAGTGACACCCCAAACAGCACACCGACCGCGGCCAGGGCGCCCAGTCGCCAACCATGGGCGCCTGCTGCCACGACCAGGGCGAAGACCAGAGCGGTGATGGCCAGAAGAGGCAGCCGTTGCGGGACGAGTCCGGGCTGGCTGGTGGGCATCTGCAGCAAGCGGACGAGGTGATTCAGGGTTGGCTCAATGGCGGAATACAGATCCCAAGAGCATTGCGGACGATCGCCCCCAGCTCATCGCATTTCCAGCAAGAAGCCGTCGTGGCCATGCAGGCTACGGATGATCTGCAGGTCATGGGCGCCGGGAGCGAGCGCGGTGATCTGCGTAGCCGTGATAGCTGAGAGCACCCACCCCTCCCTCGAGGGCGGCGAGTCTTTCCTCCACCGCCGCCTGGGTGGGATCCATGATGCGGGTGTACATGTTGCCCAGTTCCTTGAAGGCAGGCAGGTTGGCGGGGTGGTTGGTGTGGCGGAAGGTGTAGGAGGTGGTCTGGTAAAGGGGGAAGGCTCGGGCGTGGGTGGTTGGATCCGCCACCTGGCCGGCGTGAATTTGATCGGTTTCGAAGGCCCAGGTTTTGGCCATGGCGGAAATCCTGATCGTCTGGATCAGACCCTAAGGGGGTGGTAGGGGCCCCCTTTGTCATCCGAACCACAGCCAGGGGTGGGTGACCAGACAAAAGTCCCGCTGGCATGGGGCCAAGCGGGACGTTAGTGCTCGCTGAATGATCTGCGATGCACTGAGCTGGAGAATCTGAGCTAAAAAATTCGGAGGATCGGCCGCAGCGATGAGTCGTGCGGCCCTGCATCCAGTTTGGGGCCTGCTGATCGGCTATGAACCGATCACTCTTCATCCAAGGAGCCGGCGGGCACCAGACGGATCTGTTTGCGACCGAGCTTGATCTCGAACTCGTCGCCTGGGTGGAGATCCAGCAGGGCGGTGTAGGCCTTGCCCACCAGCAGGTTGCCGTTGCCCTGCACGGTAGCCACGTAGCTGAGCTTGCGGCCAGCCTTGGCCGCTCCGCCGCCCTCACCGAGACTGACACCCTTGGCTTCGAGCAGCGCTTCATAGAAAGCGGTGAAGTTGAGGCGCTCGCTCCCATCCTTCTTGGTGCTCACATAGCCGCAGCCCCGCACCAGTTCGGATTTGGAAACATCCCCCAGCTCCTTGACCTTGGCCAGGAGCTCACTTCCGGTCAGCATGCTTGTTGTCCCATCACGACAACACAACCATAACCAATCACCGGACCGTTTCCAAGCCCCTTGGGCGGGATCCAGGCCGGATCAGCATGGAAATCCGCGCCTATCTTCCCCCCTTCTCCCCCTCGGGTCCCCTTCATCCCTGGTCAACACCACTCGCTTAGCCCTCTCCACATCCGAGCTGAAGCCCTTAGCGGTGCCGACTGGAGTGTGCGACGGGCCGATCGCTGCCTTGCTCGGCTCCGATCTTCCGACACTCCGCAATCCCGCTCCAGCTATCGGTGTGATCGCTGCCACTGAGTCGGAATTCGATCCTCACGATCCTCCTGATCAACCTGCCAGCGCGTCGGCAACTCCACGCCACGGGCGCTCATGCTTCGCCGCTGATCGCCCCCTGGTTGCCCTCCATCAAGACCAGGACCGCCTCCACAAAAGGATCGTCAGGATCTTCTTCAATCTCTGCCTTCGCTTGCAGCCCATTCAGAGTGATCCTGTCTTCTCCGCTCTGGCGCGTCCCCGCGCTGTTCCGCCGCCATGGTTCAACCGGTTGCCGTGACCACCACCTTCATGCTCGAGGGCTATGCGATCCGCGAGTACAAGCGAATCGTGCCGGGCGGCAGCGCTGCCGCCACCGAGGTGCTGTGTTACGGCACCTCAATGGTGGTGGAGAGGCTGGAGGAGAAGGGTCAGGGCTTCCGAACCTGAGCTCCGGTGCCTGAGGGGAATCGGTGGCCGGGTGCGGCGCAATAGACGTTGCCACCGCTGCCAATGCCTGTAGCGATGCATACCCTGAGAGGGTTCTCCACGTTGGATCCGTGTTCAAGCATCTCTGCACCCTCGCCGTGCTCGGCGCTGGCGGTCTCATCGCCGTGGCACCAGCCATTGCCGCTCAGAATCCCGTGCGCTGGACCACCGGCGGTGCCGTGTGGTCGACCCAGCAGCAGGCCTTTGACACCTTTGTTGAAAGCGGCGAAGTGACCGACCGCGGCCTCGAAGGCGGGCTGAACCGCTCCGGCTGGACCGCCTCGGAGGTCCGCGCCGGAATGTCGAAGAGCTACAACGTGGATCTGCGGGCTGTGACTCGGTACCTGTACTCCAACGCCGGCGTCGATTTCCTCAAGGCCGCCACGCTCAACTACTACCCCTACCGGAGCATGGGCAGCACCTCGGTGCAGGCCCTGCGCTCGGCGATCATCAAAGACTCGGTGGATGGCTCGATCTCCTCGATCGGCATCATGCGGGCCCTGCCCACCGATTTCCGCCTCGCCGAAGGGCCCCAGGCGGTGGGAGCCGAGGGTCGCTGCAAGCCGCAGACCGCCCAGTGCACCTCCCTGCTCTCCTGGTACGTGTTTCTGCCGGCCCGGATCCAGGCCAGCCAGGTGCCCGATCCCTTCCTGGATAAATGATCGGTTGAGCGGCCGCGCCGGTTGAACCGAAGACCGGCGCGGCCTCATCCCCGGCGCAGGGCCTCCAGCGCACCGCGGCCATGCAGTTCGGCCAGGGCGTCGTAGCCACCGATGGCCACCCCATCGATGTGCACCTGGGGCAGGGTGCCGGCGCTGCTGGGGGGCACCACCCGGTAGGCGATGCCGAGGGTGCGCAGCATCCGCAGGGCGCGGGCACAGTAAGGGCAGCCCGCCAGCACGGCGATGTCCACCCGGGGCTCGTTGGTCGCCGGAACGGCCTGGCCTCCTCTGACACCCGTTGACGCTTGGGCCGGTTCTGGTTCCTCCAGAACTGGTTGCTCCATCACCGTGGTGATGGCGACGTCGGTGGGGTGAAGCCGATCGGCTTGTCGGGGGCTGGAATGGACTGACAGGCCTTCGCTGCTTCCACCGCCCGCTTCCAGCAGCCCCACCAGCAGATCAGCCCCCTTCTGCACCAGGGTGCCGGGCTCCAGGTGGCCGCCCCACACCTGGCAGGCCCCATCGGAGAAGCTCAGGTGCAGATGCACCCCTTGGGGCGAAATCGTGCCCTGCAGGGTGATGATCTCCAGGTCACCCTCCAGGACCGTGGGTCTTGCCTGGCCAGGACACTGAAACGCTGCCTGGGAGAGGTTGCCCACCACGCCGAGCACGAAGCCGCTGGCATTGAGCTCGACCGCCAAGCGCTCCAGGCTGCGGCGGATGTCGCGGCCCGCTCCGAGGTGGAGGGGAACCGATCGCAGGGCCTGGAGCTGCACGGCACGAGACCTGACAAACTGATGCGACAGGTTAGGTGCTTGCAGGTGAGCAGCCTCGACCCCTCGTCCCAGCGCATGCCAAGCGCCATGGCCTGGGCTGCATTGCCCACACTCCTGGCAGCTTGGGTTAAGGGTCCGAGCACAACCCAAGGCATCGGCTGAGGGGTTGCCCGCTGAAGGCCCGATCCGGTGTCACTTCCGCTTCGATTTCACGCCCTCAGGCAGCTGTGCTCTCCCAAGTTGCGGCTCAGAGGCTCGCCTGGAACCGCCGCAGCCGCTCCAGGCCATCCAGCAGGGTGGGCTCGGAGGCGGCGCAGGAGAGGCGGATGCAGCGGTCGTCGCCGAAGGCGACCCCCGGCACCACGGCCAGCCCCACCTCCTCCAGCAGCCGGTTGCAGAGGGTCATCGAATCGAGGCCCCAGGCGCTGGCATCGGGGAAGGCGTAGAAGGCTCCTTCCGGAGGGAGCAACTCCAGCTCAGGAATGCTCAGCAGACCATCACTCAACAGGGTGCGGCGGCGGGTGAACTCCTCGGCCATGGTGTGCACGCAGTCCCGCGGGGCGGTGATCGCCGCCAGGGCTCCGTACTGGGCGAAGGTGCACACATTGCTGGTGCTCTGGCTCTGTAGGGCGCTGGCGGCGGCGATCACCTCGCGGGCACCGGCCAGCCAGCCGATCCGCCAGCCCGTCATCGCCCAGCCCTTGGCGAAGCCATTCACGATAAAGATGCGGTGCGCCAGATCCGCTGCCACGGCCGCCAGGCTGTGGTGGTGATGGCCCGGAGCCAGCAGGAATTCGTAGATCTCATCGCACACCACCACAACCCGCGGATGGCGGCGCAGCACCGCGGCGATGGCTTCCAGCTCGGCCTTGCCCAGCACCATGCCGGTGGGATTGCAGGGGCTGTTGAGCACCAGCAGCCGGCTCTCGGGGGTGATCGCCGCTTCGAGGGCAGCCGGGTCGAATCGGAATCCGCTGGTGGCATCGCTGGGGATGAACTGCACGGAAGCCCCGGCTAGCTGGGCCATTTCCGGGTAGCTCAGCCAGTAGGGGGCAGGAAGCAGCACCGCATCACCTGGATCCAGCAACACCTGGAAGAGGTTGTAAAGAGCCTGTTTGCCGCCGTTGGTCACCAGCACCTGCTCACTGCTGGTGGGCACCTGGTTTTCGTCGCTCAGCTTGGCGGCGATGGCCGCCCGCAGGGCGGGTTCACCCGCCACCGGGCCATAGCGGGTGTGACCGCTCTCCAGGGCCTCGCTGGCGGCCTGGCGGATGAAGGCGGGCGTGTCGAAGTCCGGTTCGCCCGCTGAAAGGCTGCACACGTCATGGCCTTCGGCGCGCAATTGGCGGGCCTTGGCGGTGATCGCGAGGGTGAGCGAAGGCTGGAGCGCCCCGGCCCGGGCGGACAGCGTGATCGGGGCCGGCATTGAGCGGGCGCGTATCGACAATCGCGCCATCCTGCATCATGCCCGGGTCATTCCGTGGAGGATGGCGCCCCCTGTTGCACGACGGAATGATGGAGTCCCTGGAGCTCCTGGAGACGGAGTGTCGCCAGTGCCGCCGTTGTCGCCTGGCGGAGGGACGCACCCAGGTGGTGCTCGCCCGAGGCAATCCTTCGGCCCAGCTGCTGCTGATCGGTGAGGCCCCCGGCGCCGAAGAAGATCGCCTCGGTCTCCCCTTCGTGGGGCGCTCCGGCCAGCTGCTCGATCGCCTGTTGGCCGACGCCGGCCTGGATCCCGAGCGCGATCTCTACATCGCCAATGCCATCAAATGCCGTCCGCCCCTGAACCGGCGCCCTATCCCGGCCGAGCTGGTCGCCTGCCGCCCCTGGCTGGAGCGGCAGGTCGCCCTGGTGGATCCTGCCCTGATCCTGCTGGTGGGGGCCACGGCGCTGCAGGCGGTGCTTGGGGTCAAGGGCGGCATCACCCGTCTGCGGGGCCAGTGGTTGGCCGGCGAAGGGCCCCTGTTAGCGGACCGGGCCCTGATGCCCCTGCTGCATCCCTCCTATCTCTTGCGCAACGCCTCCGAGGCGGAGGGCTCCCCCCGCTGGCACACCCGCGCTGACCTGATGGCGGTGCGACGGCGCCTTGATGCGGCAGGGGCTGCCCCGGCCTGCAGCGGCTGAGGGGCAGGGGCTGGGCGGCACGAAGCGGAGTTGCTAGGCATGGAGGCAGAGCCCGCCGACCCGATGTCCCTGCAGCAACTCGAAGCCTTTTTGGCACGGGTCCAGGAGGATCCCTCTTTGGAGCGCCCCTTGGCGACCGCCCCGGATGCGGCCACCGTGGCGGCGATCGCCCATGCGGCCGGCTTTGCCGTGACCGAAGAGGATCTTCTGGAGGCCAGCGGCGAACCACTGGAGGTGCTGCAGGTGATCGAGATTCTTGCAAGCCCGCTGGATGGTCCCCAGTCCGAACTCGATGCCTTTCTCCAGCAGGTGGAGCTCGATCCCGATCTGCAGCGGGTGCTCGCCTCGGCCCCGGATGCGGAGGCGGTCGCGGCCCTGGCCCGGGTCGCCGGCTTCGGGGTGAGCGCGCAAGACGTGTGGGAGGCCAGCGATGAGGAGCCAGAGGCGCTGGAGTTGATGAGTTACACCGTGGTGATCGAAGCAACAGGCTCCAGCTATGGAGGCTATGGCGCTGGCGGCGGAATCGCTGCGGGCGGAATTGCTGGCGGCGGCATTGCAGAGGGCGGAATTACAGAGGGCGGAATCGATGGTGTTGCTGTGGATGGCACCGCCGCTGATGGCGCTGATGCCGATGGCGCCGCAGCTGATGCGCTCGCCGTTGAACTCGGCCTCGAAGCGGACGCTTTGGACGAGCCGCTGCCGGTGGCGCTGGAGGCCTTCCTGCGCCAGGCGGAGGTGGATCCCGATCTGCAGGAGGCGCTCAGCACCGCCGCCGATGCCGCCGCCGTGGCGGAGATCGCCCGCGGGGCAGGTTTTGATGTGGGCGAGGCGGACCTGTGGGGTGCTTCCGATGAAACGCCGGAAGCGCTGCAGGAGCCGCAGCTCGATCCACCCGCAGCCATCAAGCTGGCCGATCCATGGGGACTGGACGAATCGCCTGCTGAGAAAGCCTGAGCGGCGGTCCCGGGATTCCAGCTGCGTTTCATTTCATTCCCACTGCGTTGTATTTTATTTTCAATGCGTTACAACTTCATTTCCCGAGCTTGCCCGAGCTTGCCCGAGCTTGATCGAACAGTTCCGCCCACATCTAGTGCCCCTCGCGAAGGTCAGGGGAGATGGAATATCTCACCCAGGGTCAAGACCAGAGGCGGCTGCCTTTCTCCCCCCTCTCCCCCCACCTTTCTTGAGGTCGGCGTCGCATCTGTTTGAGGCGCGCCAACCAGCCTGATGACCTGCCGACCTATTTCGCTCACCATTCGCCGCCCACCGATCTGCCGCAGGTCGTCCTCATCGGCGTAGCTGAAGACTGAGCGCTAGCGTGAGCCGCGCACGCGGTGGCGCCGCTTCTGTCAATCGATCTGCAGCGCCAACAGCGAAAGGGCGCTGCCCGGGCGCCGGGCCAGGCGGGCGAGCCCACGGCCAGGGCGAGACAGGTCACGCAGGTGCGGATGATGTCGCCGAGCCGGGAAAAGGGACTGGAGGCTGATGCGGGCGTGCTCGATGGAGTCTGCAACCCCATTCAGCGGTTGCTGGTGACCTAGGCCGCCCTGGCACGGCTGAGCCTTGTTGCTTTTCCCCAGCAGCTACCTTCGCCGCGATATAGCGAACCACGATCTACCATTCTAAAGGGGAGCGCCAGGGATTGCAGGCCCTGGCGCTGCGTAGCGGCCGTAGCCAAATCGCCCTGAACCGCGAGGCGATCGACGCCTTCCTCCAGCAGCAGCTGCCCCAGGGGCGCCTGGCCAGGTTGCGCCAGGGCCGGCGGCCTCTGGCTGGAGCGCCAGTCCCAGGCCGTGGCCTTCCTGGAGGGCACCGAGCAGCCTCTGGCCATATCGGTGATCACGATCGGTGGAGCCTCAACCGGCGCCATTTCCCGATGCTGGCCGAGGTGTTCGTGCCCTACGCCAAGGGCTGAACCCTGCCGTTGCTTGTCATTGCTCTCGGCATTTGTGGCGTCGTCGGCGTCGACCGCCGCAACGGAGCGCTCGCTGATCCACTGCGCTGGTCCACTGCGCTGATCAACTGCGGTGAGCCGCCTGCCCTCGCCAGTTTCCCGGCCACTGTGACAGGCTTTGGCCACGCGCCGCCGCCCGCGATGACCGCCGCCCCGTCCCGCCCCGACACCACCGTGCCGGCCTGGGCCGACGACCCCCGCTACGCCACCACCATCCGCCGCCGCAAGACCCGCAGCGTGCGGGTGGGTGACATCTGGATCGGCAGCGAGCACCCGGTGGTGGTGCAGTCGATGATCAACGAGGACACTCTCGACATTGAGGGGGCCACCGCCGGCATCCGCCGCCTGCACGAGGCCGGCTGCGAGATCGTGCGGGTCACCGTGCCCTCCCTGGCCCATGCCAAGGCGATGGGAGATATCCGTAAGCGCCTGGAAGACACCTACCGCCCAGTGCCGCTGGTGGCCGATGTGCACCACAACGGCATGAAGATCGCCTTGGAGGTGGCCCAGCACGTCGACAAGGTGCGCATCAACCCGGGCCTGTTCGTGTTCGACAAGCCCGACCCGAATCGCAGCGAATTCAGCTCCGAAGAGTTCGCCGCGATCGGCGAGCGCATTGCCTCCACCTTTGAACCTTTGGTCAGCCTGCTCAAGGCTCAGGACAAGGCCCTGCGGATCGGTGTGAACCACGGTTCGTTGGCCGAGCGGATGCTGTTCACCTACGGCGACACGCCCCTGGGCATGGTGCAGAGTGCCCTGGAATTCATCCGCATCTGCGACCGCCTCGACTTCCACAACATCGTGGTGTCGATGAAGGCCTCCCGCGCCCCGGTGGTGCTGGCCTCTTACCGGATGATGGCCGACCGGATGGATGCCGAAGGATTTCCTTACCCCCTCCACCTGGGCGTTACCGAGGCCGGCGACGGCGATTACGGCCGCATCAAGAGCACCGCCGGCATCGCCACCCTGCTCTCCGAGGGCCTGGGCGACACCATACGCGTTTCCCTCACCGAGGCGCCGGAGAAGGAGATCCCTGTCTGCTACTCGATTCTGCAGGCCCTTGGCCTGCGCAAGACGATGGTGGAATACGTGGCCTGCCCCAGTTGCGGCCGCACCCTGTTCAACCTCGAGGAGGTGCTGCATCAGGTGCGCAGCGCCACCGCCCACCTCACCGGCCTCGATATCGCCGTGATGGGCTGCATCGTCAATGGCCCCGGCGAGATGGCCGATGCCGACTACGGCTATGTGGGCAAGACCCCAGGCACCATCTCTCTCTATCGCGGTCGCGACGAGATCCGCCGGGTGCCGGAAGCCGAGGGGGTGGAAGCCCTGATTGCCCTGATCCGGGAGGACGGCCGCTGGGTTGACCCCTGACCCCCGCGTGAGTGGCAAGCGGCGGCGCTACCTTGAAGGGAGTTTCTGTCCCCTTCAAGGATTCTCCGCATGCGCAGCGGTCGCACCACTTTCGTGGTGCTTCTCGGTCTGGGAGCCTGTGCCGCCACCGCGGTGATGGCCCGCGATATGGGGTTGGCCCCCGGAAGTCTGGCCATCACCGACAGTCCGAAGGAGGTGATGGACCAGGTGTGGCAGATCGTGTTCCGCGATTACCTGGACACCACCGGCAAGTACACCCAGGACCGCTGGCGCAAGCTGCGGCGTGATCTGCTTGCCAAGAGCTATGACAACCCCAAGGAGGCCTATGTCGCGATCCGCGGCATGCTGGGCACCCTTGATGATCCCTACACGCGCTTTCTGGATCCGCGCGAATTCAAAGAGATGCAGATCGACACATCCGGAGAGCTTTCCGGGGTGGGCATCCAGTTGAGCCTCGATAAGGACACCAAAGAACTGGTGGTGATCGCTCCGATCGAGGGATCCCCCGCCTCACGCGCCGGTGTGAAGCCCAAGGATGTGATCACCGCCATCGACGGTAAGAGTACCAAGGGCATGACCACCGAGGACGCGGTAAAACTGATCCGCGGCAAGTCGGGTACGCCGGTGAATCTCACCCTGCGGCGCAAGACCGAAACGATCCAGCTTTCCCTGGTGCGGGAACTAATTGAGCTCCACGCTGTTCAGCACCAGGTGAACACCGGCCCGAATGGCGAGAAGCTGGGCTACATCCGCCTTAAGCAGTTCAATGCCAATGCCGCAGCCGATATGCGTGCTGCCCTTCAGGATCTGGAGGCCCAGGGGGTGAAGGGCTACGTGCTGGATCTGCGCAGCAACCCCGGTGGACTGCTTGTGGCCAGCGTGGAGATCGCGCGTCAGTGGCTTGATGAAGGGGTGATCGTTTCCACCAAGACCCGCGACGGCATTCAGGATGTGAAGCGGGCCACGGGAAAGGCGATCACCTCCAAGCCCCTGGTGGTGCTGGTGAATGAAGGCTCCGCCAGCGCCAGCGAGATTCTCTCCGGCGCTCTTCAGGAGAACAACCGTGCGCTCCTGGTAGGTCAAAAGACCTTTGGCAAAGGTCTGGTGCAGTCGGTGCGGGGGCTCTCTGATGGTTCCGGCATGACCGTGACCATCGCCAAGTACCTCACCCCCGCCAACCACGACATTCACCACCGTGGCATCGTGCCCGATGTGCCGGCCAAGCTCTCCGAGGAGGATGCCAAGGCTCTCACCATCGAGGATCTCGGGACCCGCAAGGATCCCCAGTACCGCGTAGCCGAAACAACCCTGATCCGGGGGATCCAGACCGGCGCCACTCTGCAGCGGGCCTACAAGCCTGGCAGTGCCAACGTCCCCGCTGCGGTCGGTGTCAAGTGAGCCGGATCCCGGGGCCGAAATGCCCCGGGACCTCCCCTTGGCCGAGGTCATAACGGAGGGCCAAGACCTCTCGATCTGGACTCATAAGCCCTGGTGGTGCCAACCCTGGTCCATTCTGCTCACCGGCGTGGCTGTGGTGAGCATCAGCTGGTTGCTCTTCGATCGCTGGTGGCTGACCCTGATGGTTTCGATCGGGGTGCTTGTCTGGTGGGGGGTGTTTCTTGTGCTCGTGCCCGCGGCCTGGCGCCAGGAGTCCCAGGTGGCAGCAGCCGCATCCCCGCCCGGGGCATCCGGGGACTGGTGAACCTCAGCTCCAAACGCCCCTTTGCAGGGCAGGCTTCATCGGTATGGAGCTAGCCCGAAGGCCTCGGCTTCGCTGCTGGGCGCCGGCCCAGCGCTTGAGGGGCGCCGGGGCATGGCCGTGGTGGGATAGCCCGGAACAAGGCGGGTGCCCTGGCCTGGGAAGCTGCCCCTGGGGTATCCCTGAACCGGATAACCCGTGCCTGGAGTGATGCCACCGGGATAGACCGGGGCGGGGCCGCTCCCGGAATAGCCGCCGTAGGGAAGGGGCACCCCCATGGGAAAGCCTCCTCCGCGGATGCCGATCCGGATGCCGGGGCCCATGCCCCCCGGAGCCATCTGGATGCCGGGGCCAGCTCCCAGACCTGGCCCGTAGCCGATGCCTGGTCCATAGCCGCTGCCGGGTCCGATTCCGATGCCTGAGCCGCCTCCCATGCCGGGCGCCGCGCCATATCCTCCGAGCTGGCCGAGGGCGGCCATGGCGAGGGAGAGGAGCAGATCATTCATGACTTTCAGGGTTGTCGAGAGAGGGTGGACGGACCGGAACCGTTGCAGTAGCGGCGAAACAGGCGCGGAACCTGCTCCGGCGGGAGGCGGGCGGTGTATCGGGCCTCCAGTTCGCTGAGCTGCTGTTCCCGCGGGTAGATGGCGATCGAGCGCCATTCCTGGGGTTCGTAGGTGGCCAGGGCCCGGGCCATCGTCTGATGGTGGCGGGGGTCGGTGATGCTGCCGCCGGCGCAGGCCTGCATGCGATGGGTGGCCTCATGGGCCAGGGTGTTCCAAACCGCCTGCGGATCGCGGTGCACGCGGCAGATCACGATCGTGTCGCTGCGGTCGTGATACAGACCCTGCAGGCCGCGCTGGTTGCAGTCCTGTTGCAGCACCTTGGTGCCGTGGGCCATCAACAGGCTCCGGAGGTTGTCGATGTCCGCCCAGCTGGGTGGCCTACGCCCGGGTGCAGTTCCGGCCTGGGCCAGGCTGGCCGGAACCGGGGCCGTGAGCAACAGGGCAGCCAGGGCTACCAACCAGGACGACGGACGACGCCAGGCTGCTGCCAGTGCTGCGGGGGGTGAGGGAAGGGGGTGCCGAGAGCGGGTCAAGGGAGACGGGCCGCATCTCCACAGCTTGCAGCCACCCCGGCCGCCCGATCCAGTGCTGCCGGGGTGCGGCAACCGTCAGCGGGGGTCGGGGAAGCCGTATCCGCCTCCCCGTTCAGTCGAAGACATGGCCGTGCTCGTAACGCTCGGCCTTTCCCGCCGCCGCTGTCAGGGCAGCCACGTTGTCGCGGGTAAAGAAGCCTTCGTAGCCTAGGCAGCGCTCCACGTATTCGGTGATCAGCAGTGAGTAGGGAGAGGCTTTGGAGAAGATCTGCTTGAGGTTGGGCTGATCCGTGCATTCACCCACCACATCGGCGAGGAAGGAGATGCCGAGATCACGCAGCACATCAACGACAAAATCCACGTTCTTTTCGCCCTGGATCTCACCGTCCACGACTTCGTAGGCGATGTGATGCATGCGTCTGCCGTAGTTCCGCACGAAATCCTCGGTGGGCATCGGCAGGTTGTCGAAGGAATTGAGATAGGAGGGCGTGTTGTTGGCGGTGAAGACCCGTGCTGGTGATTGCTTTTCATCACCGATCGAGGGATGTCGGGTGACATTGGTGGAGGAGTTCATCTCGGCGATGTTGTAAGCCCCCCAGAAGTAATAGGGCACCATTGTGAGGTACTCAAGCAGCGCATCCTCCCGTTCCCCAGCCAGCACGCGGCTGGCCAGGTGATCGATGCCCAGCACGCGACCCGCAAGGCCATGGCGATGGTGCTTCTGGCCGGCCGCTACAAGCAATTCAAGGGACTCGGCGTCAAGGAGCACCCGATCTCCGAGATCCAGGGCAGCAAGGCTGTCGAGGGGCACATCCACATAGCCCACCCGGTTGTAGGTGTAGTCCGAGAGGAAGGTGAAGGTGAGATGGGGCAGCGCATAGAAGTTGTTGCTGGCTTCGTCCGGATACACGAAGCGGATGTTCTGGGGCTCGAGCACGGAGCGCAGATCGCGGCAGGAGGAGGTGCTGAAGATCTCGCCGATGTAGCGGGCGTTGGGTTTGGCTGCCGCCAAGGGGTACATGCGGTTACAGCGGGTGGCTTCATCCTCGAAGCCCCGGTTCAGGGGCTCCAGCAGGATCAGCCTTGGCCAGAGGGGATCGGCCTCCAGCAAGTGAATGCGATGAGTTTCATTCAGCCAGCATTCCCGGAAGCGATAGGGACCCATCAGGGCCAGTTCAGCCATATAGGCCAGGCCATCGCCGTGGTCCACCTGGATCACCACGGCCGCCATGGCACCGACCAACTGGCTCAGACCGGACTGGCTACGGCGTTCATACACCCGAGGAAGGTTGTCCTCGAAGAAGGAGGAGTTCTTCTTGTCTCCCCTGGGCTCGTAGGTGGCAAGGTCGAGCATCGGCTCCCCAGACAACTCCTCAGCTCGGAAGCTACCGGGACCGGCCGGCTCAGGCCACGGGCTGCATCAGGCCGCCGCCGGGGGAGGAGTCGTCGTCGTCGTTGCTGGGTTTTTCTCGCAACAGCACGACAAGGCCGAGTGCGCCCAGGCAGAGGAGGGCGGTGGAGAGGGAGGAGACGTCGAAGCCGCCACCGATGTCCATCACCTCCCCGAGGTAGCCAGCCATGGCGATCCGTAACAAACGTTCTCAGGATCTTAACGAAGTTTCGTGAAGGCTGCAACGCCGCGCCCTCGATTCCACTCCTCTGCACCTGAGCCCTTCCGCACAGGGCGTCGCTCACACCGTCAGCACCGCCGCATTCCGCGCCAAGGCCTCCTCGGCCCGCTGGGTATCCCGGAGGCCATCGGAGCCCGGAATCTGGTCGGCCATGGCGCGCAGCCAGCCCATCAGTTCCTCCACCTGCCGTTCGATCGGCAGCACCCCCAGGCCGCGGGCGAGCACCTTCGCCGTGCTGCCGGTCCCGCCTTGGTACACCAGCCGCCCATGAAGGTGCTGGGGCAGACCCTGGCGCAGCAGTCGGAAGGCCGGCTCCTCCATCGGTGTTTCCAGGGCGATGTTGGGTTTCTCCGGCCTGATCCGCGAGAAGCCGCACCGCCTTGCAACGAGTTTCAGTTCCAGCAGCTGCAGCAGGCTCTGCACTGGCGCCGGGATCGCGCCGTAGCGGTCGGTCCAGCCGGCGGCCAGCTCCACCAGGGCCTCCTTGCTGGTGCAGTCGGCGGCGGCCCGGTAGGCGGCCATCTTCTCCTCGTTCTCAGGGACCCACTCGGCCGGGATGAAGGCGGTGAGCGGCAGGTCGATCTGGGTGTCATCCACCGCCGGGATGTCCTGGCCCTGGATCTCCGCCAGGCACTCCTGCAGCATCTCCATATAGAGGTCGAAGCCGATCGCCTCCATCTGGCCGCTCTGCTCCACCCCCAGCAGATTGCCCACCCCGCGGATCTCCATGTCGCGCATCGCCAGCTGGTAGCCGGAGCCCAGCTGGGCGAACTCCTGGATCGCCCGCAGCCGCTGCCGTGCCGCCTCGCTGAGGGAGGCATCGCCGGGATAGAAGAGCCAGGCATGGGCCTGGATGCCGCTGCGGCCCACCCGGCCCCGAAGCTGGTACAGCTGGGCCAGGCCGAATTTGTGGGCGTCCTCCACCAGGATCGTGTTCACCCGGGGGATATCGAGGCCCGATTCAATGATCGTGGTGCAGAGCATCAGGTCGGCTTCGCCGGCGTTGAAGGCCACCATGGCGCTCTCGAGTTCGCCCTCGGCCATCTGGCCATGGGCTACCAGGAGCTTGAGGCCCGGCAGCATCTGGCGCAGCTGCTCGGCCACCTCCTCGATCCCCTCCACCCGCGGCACCACATAGAACACCTGGCCGCCGCGGTCGAGCTCCTGGCGGATGGCGCTGCGCACCGCTTCCTCATCGCGGCAGGCCAGGTGGGTCTTGATCGGGCGCCGCAGGGGCGGTGGCGTGGTGATCAGGCTCATCTCCCGCACCCCCGAGAGGCTCATATAGAGGGTGCGGGGGATGGGGGTGGCGCTGAGGGTCAGCACGTCCACGTCCTTGCGCAGCGCCTTGATCTTCTCCTTCTGATTCACGCCGAAACGCTGCTCCTCATCCACCACCAGCAGACCCAGCTGTTTGAAGCCAGTGCCCTTGCCCAGCAGCTGGTGGGTGCCCACCACCACATCCACGTTGCCGGCGGCCAGACCATCGAGGATCGTCTTGCGTTCTGCCGCGGTTCGGAAGCGGTTGAGCAGGGCCACCTTGAGCGGGTAGGGGGCGAAGCGTTCGCTCAGGGTGCGCCAGTGTTGCTGGGCCAGCACCGTGGTTGGGGCCAGAAGGGCGCATTGCTTGCCGGCGGTGACCGCCTTGAAGATCGCCCGGATCGCCACCTCGGTTTTGCCGAAGCCCACATCGCCGCACACCAGCCGGTCCATCGGCTGGGGCTTCTCCATGTCGCGCTTCACCTCGGCGATCGACTTGATCTGGTCCGGGGTGGGTTCGTAGGGGAAGGAATCCTCCAGTTCGTTCTGCCAGGGGCCATCGGGGGGGAAGGCGAAGCCCGGCGCTTTGTGGCGCTCGGCATAGAGCTTCACCAGGTCCATCGCCACCCGGGCCACCGCCTTGCGGGCCCGCTCCTTGGCCTTCGTCCAGGCGCTGCCGCCCATACGGTTGAGATCGGGCGGGCTCTCGCTGCTGGCGCGGTAGCGGCCCAGGCTGCCCAGCTGGTCGGCCGCCACCCGCAGCAGGCCATCGGCGTACTGAACCACCAGGTAGTCGCGCGCTTCGCCGCCGATCGCCAGCTTCTCGAGTTTCAGGAAGCGGCCGATGCCATGGTTGCGGTGCACCACGAAGTCGCCGGGCACCATGCGCAATGGATCGACCGTGCGGCTGGCGGCGCGGCGGCGGCGGCGCACATAGCCACTGGCGGCCAGGCTGTGCTGGCCGAAGAACTCCCGGTCGGTGAGCAGCACGACTTTCCAGGCGGGCAGCTCCAGGCCCTCCAGCTCGGCGGTGCCGCGGCTCTTGAGGGCCACCGGCGTGTTCTGCTCGATCAGCCGCTCGATCGCCGGTGTGTCGAGGGGGTTGGGCACGAAGCGGGCGATGCAGTCGTGCTCCTCCAGCAGGGCCACGGCTCGGCTGGGCTGGGCCGACACCAGCCACACCCGGGCTTTCCCGGCCTGATACCCCTTCACCAGGCCGGCCAGGCGGCCGAAGGCGTTGGGGTGGGCCGGCACCGCCCGGCTAGCCAGATCGAAGCTGTTGGGGTGACGGTCGCTCTCTTGCAGTTCAGCCAGGTCGAAGCCGCGGAAGGCGTCGAGGGCTGCCAGGGCCTCGGCGGGGGCGCGGTGGAGGCTCGGTGGGAGCAGAGAGGGCGATGCCGATGGGGCGGCGGCTCCGGCGGCCTCCAGATTCAGGCTCTCCAGCACCTCCTGGTGGTGGGAGGCGGCGTGGTCGAACCACTGTTGGCCGTGGGCCAGGCAATGGCGCCGCTCCTCCAGGGCGATCAGGGTGCCGGCGGGCAGATAGTCGAGCAGCGAGGCCGGCTCTTCCCAGGACAGGCCCAGCAGGCGCCGCATTCCTTCGGGGGTGCCCCCCTCCAGCAGTTGATCGAGGGCTTCGGGGCTGAGCAGGGCCTCCAACCCCTCGGGCATCCGCTCGCGCAGGGCATCGGCGATCAGCGGCGCGTGGCTGGTGGGGGTGAGCCGCACCCGCTCGATCGCATCAAGGGAGCGCTGGCTGGCCGGATCGAATTCCCGCAGCTTCTCCAGTTCCTCGCCGAACAGCTCCAGGCGCACCGGCAGCTCGGCGCTGACGGGAAAGAGGTCGATGATGTCGCCGCGGCGGCTCCAGGTGCCCTCCTGTTCGATGCTGGGCACCCTCTCGTAGCCGAGCCGCGCCAGGGTGGCGCCCAGTTCTTCCATGTCCAGCGTGTCGCCCCGCCGCAGGGTGAGGCAGCGGCCGGCGAGCACATCCGGTGGGGGCAGATGGGGCTGCAGGGCCCGCTCGGTGGCCACGATCGCCAGCCGCTTGCCGCCGGCCTCCGGATCGAGCAGTTCCGCCAGCACCTGCAGCTGCCCCCAGGTGATCTCGCTGGTGGGATCGAAGGGTTCGTAGGGCGACCCCTCGCTGGTGGGATAGAGCTGGCAGCTCTGCCAGCCCATCAGCTCCAGCAGCGCCGCCATGCGGCCCGCTTCCTCCAGGGTGGGCACCACCACCAGCAACGGTGCTTCGGCCACCCTTGCCAGGGCACTGGTGATCAGGGCCCGGCCGGCCCGGCCGGCCCCCCCGAGCCGCAGCCGTTCCGGCCGCTCACTGCGGGCCAGCACCTCCCGGGTGAGGGGCACCTGCTGCAGCTGGCGCACCAGGGGGGAGAGGGGCATCGTGGCTCGGTTGAGATCGTTGATCCTCGCAAGTCCTCTCCCTCCGGTGTGGCCGGCTTTGGGACCCCACCAAGGCGAGCCTGACCATTGGACCGAGGCCGTCGCTGCTGCTAGCGCCCCAGTCCACCTGGAAGGCCTGGGCAGGCAGCCCCAGCGGGTCCACCGCCCACCCGCGCCTCGGCTTTCCGCCGCGCTGCACAGGAGCGCCACAGCTCCTACTAAAACAAGGGTTCACCGCCGTTCTGTTGTGTCGATCACTGTCTGGCAGGCCCGTGAATCCGGCGCGCCCCTGGAGCGAGCGGAGCGGCCGATGATGGAGCCGGCGCTCGATGAGCTGGTGCTGGAAGTGCTGCATTGCGGCCTTTGCCACAGCGACCTTTCCATGCTTGATAACCACTGGGGTGTGAGCAGCTTCCCCCTGGTTCCGGGTCATGAGGTGGTGGGCCGGGTCGTGCAGGTGGGTGAGGGGGTGGATCCCGGTGTGATCGGCCAGTTGCGCGGCTTAGGTTGGATCAGCGGCAGTTGCAGTCACTGCGGCCAATGCCTGGGCGGCACCGGTAATCTCTGCCCGTCCTTGGAGGCCACGATCGTTGGCCGCCAAGGGGGCTTCGCCAGCCATGTCACCGCCCATCAAGACTGGGCCATTCCGTTGCCCGAGGGGATGGATCCGGCTGTAGCTGGCCCTCTCTTCTGCGGCGGAATCACCGTGTTCGCCCCATTGATTGATGAGGCCGTTTCACCCACGGACCATGTGGCCGTGATCGGAATTGGTGGTCTGGGCCATATGGCCCTGCAGTTCGCCCGCGCCTGGGGCTGTGAAGTCACGGCGCTCACCACCACCCTGGCCAAGGCCGAGGAGGCGAAGCGTTTCGGAGCCCATCAGGTGGAAGCGCTCGACAACCTGGCCAACCTGGCCGGCCGGTTCAACCTGGTGATCAACACCGTGAACCATTCCCTCGATTGGGGGGCGGTGATGGCCTCCCTTGCTCCCCGCGGCCGGCTGCACCAGCTCGGCGCTGTGCTTGAGCCGATTCAAGTGGGTGCGTTCGACCTGATCATGTCCCGGCGCTCGATCACTGGCAGCCCTACCTCCTCCCCAGCCAGCCTGCAGAAGATGGTGGCGTTCTGCGTGCGCCACAACATCCGCCCAGTGGTGGAGCATTTGCCGATGGATCGGGTCAACGAAGCGATCGAGCGCCTGCGCCTGGGTGATGTGCGCTACCGCTTTGTTCTTGACTCGCCCGCGGTAGCGCCGGGCTGATGTGACGTACTTCTCAAGTATCGCGTACATCTCAAGTGTCAAAGATCTGCGTTATGCAGAAGCTGGGCCTTGTCATGAACTGCGTGGATCCTGGGCAGCCAGGCAGGTGGAGCTGGAATCACTGGTCCCGGTGAGGAGCACCCAAAGGCTGCGCCCCGTGGCCGCCTCAAGCAGGCCAGTCGATGCAGGAGGAAGATCAGACAACGTTGAGGTGATCGGACCAACGAATTTCCTGATTTCTCGACTTTTCAGAGCAGTAGGCGCGAGTTTCTCGTATTCGGGGGTATATCCTTTCCTGCGCTAAGCCCCGCACCGGCATCTGACCGCAGCAGGAGGGCGGCGCACCGGGCGTTGCCTCCTCCTTCGCCTTGGCCCCCGCGCGGGGCAGCTTCGATCAGCAGATGACCAAAAGCACCCTGTCACGCCCGTTACGGGCGCGGCGGACTGGTGGCTGGAGCAGCGGTGATCTACTGCGGGACTGACTCCCCTGGGGATGGGACGCGCGGGCTTCCTCATGGTCGCCCCACGGGCAAGGGCTGACGCTGCGAGCAATATGCCGCCATCAAGACGCCAGGGCGGAAACGAAGAAACGAATCGATTGCTGCGAATGTTTCGATTGCTTCGTTTAAGCGCTAGGGTCAGTTGGCTGCTGCGGTGGATCCATGGCGCTCGCTATCCCTGATTTTCTGGAGCCTGTGGCTCCCACACCGGAGGCCATCCAGCTGGCGGCCAGGAGCCTGCAGCACTTAGCCAGGGTCCGCGCCACGCTGCCCACAAGCTTGCCGACCGTTTCTTTGCAGCTGGAAGGGGCGGAGAAAGACACGATCGCCCTGCCTCCTGCAGCACTGGCTCTGCTGCAGGAAATCCTCAGCCAGATGGCCAAGGGCCATGCAGTCACCTTGATGCCGGTACATGCCGAGCTCACCACCCAGCAGAGCGCCGATCTGCTGAATGTGTCTCGTCCGTTCCTGATCGATCAACTCAAGAAAGGCTTGCTTCCCTTCCGCAACGTGGGCACCCACCGGCGGATCCGCCTGAGTGATCTTCTGGCCTACAAGCAGCAGATGGACCAGAACCGCAGTGAAGCCCTCGATGCGTTGGCCGCTCAGGCCCAGGAGCTGGGGATGGGCTACTGAGGTGAACCCGTTCACCGTCCTTTACGACGCCTGCGTTCTCTATCCAGCACCCCTGCGCGATCTGCTGATGCGGATCGCCCTGACCGATCTGTACAGGGCCCGTTGGAGCGATCGAATCCATGACGAATGGATCCGTGGGGTGCTCCGCGATCGCCCTGATCTCAAACAGGAGCAGCTGGATTGCACCCGCCAGCTGATGAACGCACACGTTCGCGACGCCTTGGTCACCAACTTCGAAGATCTCATCCCGTCTCTGGTCTTGCCGGACCCCGATGATCGTCATGTGCTGGCTGCCGCCATTCGCACATCTGCCGATCTGATTCTCACCTTCAACATCAAGGATTTTCCGGCCGAGTTGTTGTCGCCCTATGGGATCGAAGCCTGCCATCCCGATCCGTTCCTGGTGGATCAGCTTGATCTCGATCCGCAGACGGTCTGCCTGGCGGCAAGGCTGCATCGGGCCAGCTTGCGTTCTCCGCCCAAGTCTGTTCTGGACTATCTCGCGACGCTCAACCAGCAAGGGCTTCCAGGGTTCGCCGCTCGTCTGGAGCACTTTTCTTCGGTGATTTGATCATCAGGTTTCACAGATGGTCAAAATCACGTGCGCCCTTCATGCCTTCACTTTGCTGAATCAGCCAACGCATCAAGTCAGGCGTTGGTAGAGCTCCTGGTTCTTCTCAAGCACCAGTTGCGCAGCAACATCGAAATCGGCGGACTGGTGAGCCAGCAGATCCCGTACGGCTGCAGCGGCCAACTCCGCCTCTGGGTCCTGAAGCCGTGTAGCAGCCTCGCTCAGCGCCTGGGCCTGGTGGTCGCTGAGTTCGATCGCGATCGCCATGGAAGCTTCCACTCGCTTTCCAACGATGGCACCCTCCTCGGCTGACGGTGCCCCGTGAATGACCAGAAGGGCCATTGGGGACTGATTCCCCTGGGGATGGGTCGCGCGGGCTTCCTCACGGTCGCCCCACGGGCAAGGGCTGACGCAACCAGCTCGGCGGCAGGCGCCGTCGCCGCCCTTGCCTGCGCGGGGCACCACTCGGGCGTCCCGCGCTTTGCCAGCCATGGCCGCGTCCAAGTCCCGCTCACGCAAAACCTATGAAGGCCCCACAGCCGAGGAAAAGATCGTCGCTTCCTTGGTCGAGCTGATGGAGGCCGGCTCCGCACCCTGGCGGCGGCCCTGGGATGGCACCGGTGGCGGCCACCACGTCAAATCTGATCTCAGGTCATCGCTACCGCGGCGCCAAACCGGTCCTGCTCACCCTCGGCATGCACATCCGGGGATCGGCCCTGCCGTTCTGGTGCGGCTTTGCCGAGGCCAAGAAGCTCGGCATCTTCCCCCGCAAGGGGAGCAAGACGGTTCACATCCTGCGGCCCCAGCTCCACTGCCGGGAGGAGCCAGGCGTTGGCGGAGAAGTCAACCTGCGCAGCTGGGCCAGCTACCGGCCGGTGGCGGTCTTCAATGCCGTCGATCTCGAGGGCGAGGCCCTTCCCGCTCTGATCAAAGCGCGCAAAGCGGTAGAAGGCGTGGAGCCCAAGCCGGAGCCCGAGCGCCTTGAAGAAGCCGAGGCCGTGCTGGCTGCCTGGCCAGTTCCGGTCAGCTTCGGCGGGGATCGGGCCTGCTATCTCCCCGCCATCGATCGGATCCAGCTGCCCGATCGCGCCAGCTTCCACTCACCAGCAGCGTTCTGCGCCACCTGGGCCCATGAGCAGATCCACTCCACCGGCCATGAATCGCGGCTGAAGCGGGATCTGGGCGGTGCCTTCGGGAAGCCGCGCTATGCCCGTGAGGAGCTGGTCGCCGAGCTGGGGGCGGTGCTGCTGGGTGATCGGCTGGAGATCGGCAGCGAGATCGAGAGTCATGCCGCCTATCTCGGCCACTGGATCGAGCTGCTAAAGGAGTCGCCGAAGGTGCTCTTTCAGGTGCTCAGCGAGGCGCGGCAGGCGGTGGATCTGATTTGTCCGGAGGCGCCGATGCAGCTAGAGCCCCAGGGCGAGGCGCTCGCCACCTGAGGGGTCTCGGGCGGCGGCGGGACACTCAACGGTTCGCCTCAGGTAGGGGCTGGGCTGCCATTTCATCCACTCACAGCCATCGCCTGACATCTGGGACGGCCGCGCACGCGGAGGACACCTGCGCGCGGCACCCTTCATGGATTCAGGCGCTCCTCCATCCAGCCGCCCTCACGGAGCCAACGACGGCGCTGGTGTGGATGATCCCGTAGCTCCAGCAACTCCACCTGCTCCAGTGCGATGCGCAGCAGCTGGAAATGCTCAGGCAGCGGAGTGCCGTCTGCGAGCTCTGCCTGGAAGGATGCTGCGGGATCGAACGGTGCTCCCGGTTCGGGCCAGCCCCAGAGCGCGCGACCGGAGGGGGTGAGGCCCTGCCAGTGCCTTTGACGCTCCTCGAATTCCACATCAGTGGGCAAGGTCAGAAGGTCCCCGCGCAGGCGGAACTGACAGCGGGCTTTGGGAAGCAGCCAGCACAGTTCGACGGCGGGCTGCTGCCGGAGCTCAGCTGGTTTGGCGCTTCGTCCGTCGGTGAGCAGATCCAACGCGGCGTCATCGGCCCAGCCGCGGAACACCAGGGTGCGCACCCGTGGGGTGCCATCGGGGGCGACGGTGGCGAGCTGCAACCATCTAGCCACAGGTGTGCTGCCTTCCCGTTCGCGGGCCCCACGCAGCAACGGCCGCCATGGCGGCAGCGTCGTCACGCCGCCTGCGTTTGGCGGCGGTTCTGGGCAAAGGCCACGCCACCGAGGGCCGCCAGGCCCAGGGCGCCACTGACGGCCAGTAACACCAGCGTCTGCAGGGCCAGCAGGAACAATCCCAGCGCTGAGGCGGCCTTGATCTGGATCCTGGCTTTGATCAGGCAAGTGAGTAGCAGCAGCACCGTGGACTGCAGCCCGGCGATCTTGGCGGCCGTGAGAGGGCAGATGGGGGCTCGGCAGCAACATGGGAGAACTGCAGTGGACCAATCCTGGCGAGGGTGCCGCCCCGTCGTGCCAGCCGCTGGTGGGCACGGGAATCCTGCGCCAAGGCGTGTCAGATGGCGGCGCCTGCGGAGCCAAGGCAGCAGAATCAGGGCCAGCTCGCCACCCCAACCCGTCCGTAGTGAGCTTCCTAGAGCTGGACAACCTGGTTGATCAAGAAGCCGGGCGTGCCACAGCCGCTTCCCCGATCCCAAATTCAGCCCTGGATCAGGCACTGACGGCCCAGATCGTGGTCGCCTGGGCTGGTGAGGGTGGCGAGGATCCCCGGTTGCGGTGGTGGCGCACCGATCTGATTTCCGAGTTCGGCGGGGAGGACTTGTTCCGCCGACTCCTGCCTCAGACCTGGGAATGGGCCCTGTTGCAGGCCGTGCGAGAGGCAGCGCGCCGGAAGGACGAGGAGCTGCGCCGGCAATCCAGTGATGCCGACCGCCTGGTTTCCCTCTACCGCTTCGGTTTCGAGTTGGACGAGCGGATCGAGGAGCGGCTTCAGGCGCATAAGCGCAGCGGCCGTAAGCCCCATGAGGCCCTTCCAGATCTGTTCCATGGCATGGGCGGGGAGCAGGGGGGGCATTGGAGCCAGGAGGCTTTCCTCCAGTGGGTTGAAGGCCATGGAACTGCAGAAGTGACCACCACACCATCCGGACGGCTGATCAAGGGACAACTGCCCGGCAGCCTTGATCAAAAGGTCCACCGGCTTGTGGCGGCGTTGGCTCCCTTGGGGGAGGGCTATCCCTTGCCGCACTTCCGGGGGGAAACATGAGCCGTCCCCACGAGGAGACGCGTCTCCATACCCGGCTGCTCAAATGCACGCTGGAGCTTGAGAACTCCAGGATCTACTGGGGGCTGGCGGGGAGTGGAGTTGCCCTGACAGCGGAGCAGGCCTTTGAGGAGGGCTGGTTCGGCCATCGCAGCCTGAGCCGCCTACATGAGTTGCTGGGTGATCTGCGTGTCCGTTTTGATGCCTTCCCCAGCGCCTTGCAGGTTCTGCATGGCTGGAAGGAAATGGCGCCCGACACCCAGCGACTGATCTGCCACTGGCACTTACAGCTGGCGGACCCCCTCTACCGCCACTTCACCGGTTCCTTCAGGCTTGATCAGCTCAACTACGGCCGCCGGACCCTCTCCAAGCAGCAGCTAGTGCGCTGGCTCGGGGAACAAACAGGCGAGCGCTGGGCGATGAGCACTCGCCTGCAGATCGCCAGCAAACTCCTCTCTTCCGCCTTCGCCGCTGGCTTGATCGGCTCACGCCGGGACCCGAGGCCAATCACCTTCCCACGGGTGCCTGAGGAAGCCCTGAGCTACCTGCTGTACCTCCTGCGTGAGGTGGAAATCAGCGGCACCCTGCTCGACAACCCTTATCTGGCCTCAGTGGGATTGGTGGGAGAGTTCCTCGACGACCGGTTGCGGGGATTACCCGGCCTCGCCTTCGGCCGTCAGGGTGAACTGGTGGATATGGGTTGGCGCCATAGCGATCTCACCACCTGGGCTGACAAGAACGGTGTGTCTCTATCGCCGGTTGAGGAGGCAGTGGCCTCATGACCAGCACGCTGCCCCTGTTCAGCAAGGTCAACACAGCGATCGATGCTCTGCGTCACGACCTGATCGACCACAAGGATGGCCCGCGCATCAGCACGATGCGCAATTATCGCTTTGCCATCGTTCAGTACGACCCGAGCGATGAGTTCGAAATGCGAGCCAAGGCTCAAAGCTTGGTGGCCGAATTGACGGCAAACGGATGGGTGGTGCTGACGATCGATCTCCAGAAGCTGTTAATTGATCGCATTAAGGCCCAGGGTGAGGAGTGGGTGGATCGCGTAATCCAGATGGAAGATCGCATGGGCCGCATCCAGATTGATCGTGGCCTGAACTACCTCACCGACAAGCTGCTGCCGCTCGTTGAAGGACCAAAAGGGCTTGCCGCTGACTGCCGCCGCCTGATCAAGGACTTCACCGAAAAGAATCCCGACCGGGCAGACAGGACCCTGGTGCTGATCGGCAGGGCTGGGGGGCTCTATCCCTTTTTCCGCTCCTCCGCTTTGCTGAGACACCTCGATGGCCAGACTGGCAATGTCCCTGTGGTTCTGCTGTACCCAGGCTCCAGACAGGGCAGTACATCTCTGTCGTTCATGGGCGTTCTGAACTCCGACAGCGATTACCGCCCGAGGATCTACCCATGAACGACGCAACCCTCCAAAGCCTGTTTCGCAGGGATGTCACCCGGGATATCTCCCCGGTGGTGTATTTCCACGAGCAGAGTCCGGAGAAGGTGGAGAAGGAGGTCTCCGAGTACATCGTCACCGGTGGATGGCAGCCAACTGACCCCAGGCATCAACGGGTGCCAAACGGCATTCACGAGCAATACGTTCACCTGCTGCAGGGCATCCTGCGTGAGCTGGAGAAGAAAGAAGGTCCCGAACTCCCAACTAGCTGGATCTCAGGCTTCTACGGGTCAGGCAAATCCAGTTTTGCCAAGTTGCTCGGGTTGGCGTTGGATGGCCTTGAGCTACCAAGCGGGAAATCCCTGGCTGAGGCCTGGCTGAGCCGCGACAGCTCACCCAAAGCACAAGAACTGAAGACGGCCTGGGCGGCACTGAGACAGAAGATCGAACCAATTGCGGTGGTCTTCGACATCGGCAGCGTGGCTCGCGACAACGAGCATCTGCACGCAACGGCCCTGCGGGAGGTTCAGAAGCGTCTTGGTTACTGCTCCACCGAACCCCTAGTCGCTGACTTCGAGCTGAAGCTCGAACGTGATGGGATGTGGCATGCATTCGAGCAGAAGGCCGAGGAAATGCTAGGCAAACCCTGGAAGCAACTCAAGGACCGGCAGTTCGCCGAAGAAGACTTTTCCCTTGTGCTCTCAGGGCTGTTCCCCGAGCACTACAACGACCCGATGGCCTGGATCACCAGCCGGGCTGGGACCCATCAACGTGCCGAATCACCGGAAGAGGCGGTCAAGGCGATGGGCGACATGATCGAGCACCGCCAACCGAACGCCACCCTCTTCCTGGTGGTGGACGAGGTCTCGCAGTATGTCTTGAACAATCGCGACCGAACCGACCGGCTGCGAGCTTTTGCGTCCGCCTTGGGGGCTTCATTGCGCGGCAAGGCCTGGCTGCTTGCTCTGGGCCAGCAGAAGCTCGATGAAGCGGCGGGCGACACCTTTCTCTCGTGGGCAAAGGATCGCTTCCCGCCCCAGCTGCGCGTTCACCTCGCCCCCACCAACATTCGCGATGTGGTGCACCGGCGGCTTCTGGAAAAGACGCCCGATGGCGCTGCCCAGCTACGTGAGCTGTTCGCCCGCTACCGCGCCGACCTCAAGCTCTATGCCTACGGCTGCGAGGAGACCACGGAAGAGGAGTTCGTGGATGTCTATCCCTTGCTGCCAGGACAGATCGAACTGATCCTGCAGATCACCACGGTGTTGCGCACACGCTCCAGTCGTGCGCAGGGTGATGACCAGGCGATTCGAGGCCTGCTGCAACTGCTGGGGGAACTGTTCCGCAGCCAGAACCTGGCTGAGCAGCCGATCGGCACCCTGGTGAGCCTGGACATGATCTACGAGGTCCAGAACACAGCGCTCGATGCGGACACCCAGCAATCGATGGCCAGAATCCTGGCCCGTTGCACTGGTGAAAACAGTGCGCTGATGTTGCGGGCGGCCAAGGCGGTGGCGTTGCTGGAGCTGATCCAGGACACGATCCCCACCGATGACACCTTGGTGGCGCGATGCCTGGCCAACCGCATCGATGCAGGCAACCAACTGCCTGCTGTGAGTGAGGCATTGGAGACCTTGCGGCGCAGCAACTTGCTGGGCTATTCCGAGAAGCAGGGCTACAAGATCCAGTCGACCGCCGGAGAGGAGTGGAGCCGGGAGCGCGATGAGATCCACACCCCCCGCTCCGAGATCAGCCGGCAGATTCAAGAAGGCCTCAAAGCCCTGATGGCCGAGGCGAAGCTCCCCCGGCTCAAAGGGCGTGACTTCCGTTGGGCCGCCCGCTTTTCTGATGGACGGCAGGTTGATGACGCTTCCTTGCTGGATCCTCGGGAGGATGCTTCGATCACGATCGATTTCCGCTTCCTCACCCAAGAAGAGCGGGTTGAGGGGGTGTGGGTACGGCGCAGTGGCGATGACCCGGCCTTGCGGCAGCGCTTGATCTGGATCGCCGGCAACAACGAATCCCTGGAGGAAGTGGCCCGCGACCTCCACCACTCGGAGGTGATGGTCGGCAAGTACACCCCGCGCCGTGAATCGCTCAATGCCGCACGCCAGCGATTGCTGCTCGATGAGCAGGGCCGAGTGGATGAACTGCAGCGAAGCCTCCGTTCCGCCATTGCCGAGGCCTGGCTGGACGGCAGCCTGTTCTTCCAGGGGCGACCGCTCAAGCCGCGGGACCAGGGCACGACGTTCACAGCAGCCCTTCTCGCGGCAGGAGCCTTGGCCCTGCCGCAGCTGTATCAGCATTTCGATCCCACCCGGGTGCAGCCCGCCGAGCTGAAGCAACTCCTGCAGCCCGAGCTGAGCGGTCCCTCCCCCAAGTTCATGGCCAATGGGGATGGGATCGGCATCCTTGAGCTCGATGGCAGCCGCTATGTGCCGGCGTGCTCCGGACTGATCCCGCAACGGGTGCTCAGCGCGATCGAGAACGACAGCGGCTTGTCGGGTGCTGAGCTGCTCCGGCAGTTGGGGTCTCCGCCCTACGGCTATGCACCCGACCTGGTGATGGCCTGCGTGGCAGGTCTACTGCGTGGGGGAAAGGTGCGCATCCAACCGGAAACCGGCGGTGAGATTACTGCTGTCCGTGATGCCGGTGTCCAGGACCTGTTCGAGCTCGTACGGGCCTTCAAGCGTGCCCGGCTGCTGAAGGCGGATGGGGATGATGTGGGCCCTCAGGCCAGAGCACGCATCTGCAAATTCTTCGAGGACGTGTTGCGCAAGCCCCTGGAACGCGAAGACGGCGCGATCGCTGACGCCGTAGCCGACCTGTTCCCCAAGGTGGCCAAGACGCTTCGGGAAGTACAGACCAGCCTCGATCGGTTGCCAATCAACTACAAGGAGCCTGAAGCCCTGACCAAGCTGGGGGAGGCCCTGGAGCGCTGCACGGCAAACACCCGCCGGACCAAACCCACGGTGCTTGCGGTGAAACGGCAACTGGATGTCCTGCGCGATGGAGTGCTGTTGATGCAGCGTTACCACTCCGACCTGCAGGACACCACCATCGCCGCACTGCGCCATGCCCACGAGGTGGTGACCTATCAGGCGGCGCAGATCGAGGCCCTGGGCGTAGCGGCGTCGAATGTGGAAGCAGCGGCGACTCGGGTGCGGGAGCATCTCGCTGGGCAGGAGCCCTGGCAGGCGCTCTCCACCCTCGACGACGACCTGACGGAGATCAGCAACGCCTACCGCATCGAGCGCCAGCGGCTGATCGAGGCGCAGGAGCTGCAGGTAGAAGCCTGCCGACAGAAAGTGAGGGGGTGCTCTGGTTACAGCACCCTCACGAACGATCAGGCCCACAAGGTGTTGAAGCCCCTGACGAACTGTGCGACCGCAACGGATCAGGATGCTGTGGCCCCGACGCTGGTGGACCTGAAGGATCCCTTCGTGATCCAACTGCAACGGGCCGAGAAACAGGCCATTGATGCCCTTGATGGAATCCTGAGTGAGCAGGGCGGCCCGGTGATCCGCCAGGTGGACCTCAAACTCCAGAACCGCGAGCTCCGCACCAGGGAAGACGTGCAGGCCCTGGTGGCCGAGATCGAGCAGCGGCTGCTCCAGCAGATCGAAGACGGCGCTCAGATCCGGCTGATCTAGGGAGGATCCACTGCCATGCCAATGACGCCCGAGGCCAAGCAGGCCCTCTCGAAGACAATCCGTGGGCCGAAGGGCACGCCTTCAGGCTCTGAGAACCAGGGCCTGCGGCAGCGACTGTTGGTTGACCTGCACGACGCCACCGAATCGACCTACCGGCTGTCTGTGAAGCGGGCCCAGGATTCAGGGTTGGATGAGGCGGGCCTGCGCAAGCGCAAGCGTCTGGAGGCCTGGATCGATGAGCAGTGGCGCGCCGAGGGAGGGGTATCTGGAAGACGGAGCAGGGAGGACTTCCGGCGGGAAGCTGAGCAACAGGCCGCCTACACGTTGCTGAATCGGCTGGTGATTCTGCGCCTGATGGAAGCAACAGGGGATCAAGGAACACCGATCCGAACGAGCGAAGTGGTGAGCAGCGGCTGGGAGAGCCGGGCCTATAAGGATCTGCGCGAATTGGCCCCTGCTCTGGTGAGGGGTGATGCGACAGAAGGCTATGACTTTCTGCTGCAACTGGTTTTCGAAGAGCTGGCCACGGATTTACCCGGCCTGTTTGGTTCTGCCGGCATTGCCGACCTGATCCCGATTCCGCCCGCCACGCTGCGCTATGCGATCGAGGCTCTAGCCAAGCCTGAGCTTGAGAGCTGCTGGGGCGACGACATGACCCTGGGATGGGTGTATCAGTACTGGAATGATCCAGAGCGCGAACGGCTCGACGACAAGATCAACGCCGGCGGCAAGATCGAGCCCTACGAGATTGCCAGCAAAACGCAGATGTTCACCGAGCGCTACATGGTGGACTGGATGCTGCAGAACAGCCTGGGTCTGATGTGGTTCACGCTCTGCAAAAAGCAGGGCTGGACTCCCGAAGTGCATACCAACGGCACCCTGCAGCGTTTGGAGGAACGCCGCGTTGAGTGGCGGGCCAAACGCGCTTCCGGAGAGGTGAGCCTCACGGCGTTGATGCCGCTGGAAACTGACGAGGAGCGCCGCTGGGCCTACTTCTTACCCAATCAGGAGATCCCAGACGAGGCCGTAGAGCTAGCACCAGATTCGGTGAGGGAGTGGAAGATCCTTGATCCGGCTGTGGGCTCTGGTCACTTCCTGGTGGTGGCTCTTGGTTTGCTGCTGGCTCTTTTCAAGGAGGAGGCCAGGCAGCGGGGCGAACAAAACGATCCCCAGTGGACCGATCAGGCGATCGTGGAGCACATCCTCGCCCACACGCTGCATGGAATCGACATCGATCCGCGGGCCGTGCAGATTGCGGCGGCGTCGCTTTGGTTGAAGGGGAAGGGCCTATGCCCCACCATGCAACCGCCTCAGCTGAATCTGGTGGCCCCCAACCTGCGGCTGGCTGAGCTGCCGGAGGATGACCTGGCCCTGGTGGAACTCCAGGCCGACATTCAAGAAGAGACGGGAATCTCCAAGGGCTTCACCAGACAGATCCTGCAAGCCCTTCGCGGAGCGGATCACCTCGGCAGCCTGCTGAAAATCGACCAGGCGGTGGAGGCAGCGATCGCGCAGCAGGAACAGCGACTCAACGAACTCAGAACCAAAGCGCAGCAGATCCAGCCGGATCTCTTTGGGGGTGCCCCACCAGTACAGGAGGAGATGGATTTCTCCGCCGCCGAAGCTCGCACAGACCTAAAGGAGTTACTGGAGCAATTCCTGACCCGCCACTCCAGCGCCAACGACCTTGGGCTGCGGCTCCATGGCGAGCAACTGGCGGCAGGCGTGCGATTTATCCGGATGCTGAAGGAAGACACTTATCACTTGGTGGTGGCCAACCCTCCCTATCAGGGCACAGGGAAGATGGCCTCGAGTCGTTACGTGGAGCTGCACTATCCGCTTGGCAAGGCCGACCTCTACGCCGCTTTTCTACTACGTGGTCTGGAGTTGGCCACACTTGGTGGCCATGCGGCAATGCTAACGCTGAGAAGCTGGATGTTTCTCAAGCAATACGTCGGCCTGCGAGTGCATTTGCTTCAGCTACACAGCCTTGGCAACATTGGCGACTTCGATCGCGGCGCCTTCGAAGATATACCCGATGAGGTGGTGAGTGTTTCCGCTTCGCTTCTAAGTCGATCCACGCCTAAAACCAGTTTAATCAGCCTAGCCCATTGCCCCACTCCTCGCGAAGACAAGTCACGCGACAGTCAACGCACTGCACGCAAGCGCGCCGCCACCCTCACCCAGGAAGGCGTACATCGCTTTCAGGCAAGTGATCTGCAGGTGGTGCCGGAGTGGCCGCTGGTGTATTGGTGGGGACAAGACACCCTTAGCCTATATCAAGCGCTTGATCTTTTGGGATCATCTTGCCCAGCCAGAGCCACTCAAGGCCTGTACAACAATACCCGTTTCATTCGCCGAACCCATGAAATATCGGTCGACAGGCTAAGGATTGTAAGCATTGCCAATAGTACGACTAAATGGGTTCCTCTTACGAACGGCGCAGATGGTGCGCTGTGGGTCGAGCCCCTTCGAGAAGTGGCGTGCTGGGGAGCTCACGGCATCGAACCCAAGGTTTATATGTCAATGAAAACTGAATCCGAAGTCTATCGGTACGCCAACGAACAGTTTTTCTTTGTTGAGAATGGCGTAGCTTACACCGCAATAGGTTCGCGGTTTTCCGCAAGACTCTCCAAATATTCAGGCATTTTCGCCAATAAGGGTAGATCCCTCTTCCATGATAACTACGCGGATATCCTCTGCCTATTAAATTCAAGAACCGCTAGTGATATCGCATCGGGTCTCAATCCTGGAGTCGGCTTTGAGGCTGGCGATATCAACCGTATTCCCTTTATCTCGATCAAGAATTCTGGCACGATCTGCAGTAGAGTGCAAGCCGAGTTCGCTGTACATGAATGTCATCGCGAGCCATCTATCGAGTTTCGTTCTCCCGCTCCTTCCCCCTGGCGACATGTCCAGGAATGGGCGCAGCAAGCTGTCGACCGCGCGGAAGATGCCCCGCTTCCTGATTATATCGAAGAACTCGATCCTGAGCTTCCCACTGATCACCTGAGCTTCGCCCTTGGCGTCGCCCTCGGCCGCTTTGCCCCGGTGGATGAGCACGGCCAACCCACCAGCGGCAACCCCGCCGGCATCCTTGATCCCTCCAGCGCTGATCTTTCCCACGCCATCCCGGCCGGCATCCTGTTCCTCGATGGCTCCTTAGCGGAGACCGATCAACGCGATAGTCTCGGTCACACCGCAGCTCAGCCGCTCCACAAGGCTTGGGCTCGTCACAGCCCCGCCATTGGCACCACTCGCAGCCTGCGCGACTGGTTGCGGCTCGACTTTTTCAAGGACGTGCACAAGGGCATGTACGAGAACCGGCCCATCCACTGGCCACTCTCTTCAGCCTCCAAGACCTTCGTGGCCTGGGTGAACGTCCATCGCATGGATGGCAAGACCCTGACCTTGCTTCTCGCGGATCACCTCAACGATGGAAGTCTCAAGCGCATTGACGGGGAACTCAAAGACTTAAGAGCAGCTCGCGAGGGTGACGATAGAAAGGCGGTCCGCCAGGCCGAGGTCCGGATAGGCAAGCTCATCCAGTGGCGCGAAGAGCTGGTCGCCTTCATAGACCAAGTACAGCAATGCGCCGATCAGGGCCCTCCGCCCCCCGATGCCCGGTGCCCCCAGCGCGAAGTACATGCGGCCTACGACCCCGACCTCGATGACGGCGTGATGATCAATTCTGCGGCCCTTTGGCCGCTGCTTGAACCCCAGTGGAAGGACCCCAAGAAGTGGTGGAAGGAGCTGGCCACTGCTACTGGACGGAAGGACTACGACTGGGCCCATCTCGCCATGAGTTACTGGCCTGATCGTGTGGATCAGAAATGCCAGGAGGACCCTTCTCTCGGCGTGGCCCACGGCTGCTTCTGGCGCTACCACCCCGCACGTGCCTGGGCCTGGGAGCTTCGTCTGCAGGAGGAGATCAGTCCAGATTTCAGGATCGAAGAGGCCCCCTATCGAACCGGAGGCCGTGAGCTGGGTGATGCCGGCGATGCCCCTCACCGTGCTGCATGGCTCGCTGATCACCTAGAGGAAGCTCTTGCGGCTGTGGAAAAGGAAGGCATCCGCCGCATGGGCCGAGGCAACAACCGCAAGCTGGTGGCCGAGATGACGATCCTGGAACCTGGCCTCTGGAGCGCCCTGCCAAGGCAGGTGTGGGACATGGAACTCCGCCTGGGCGAGCGCCAAGGCTCCGAGTTTCATTTGATCGCACCCGATGAAGCTGTAGCCCGTGAGCAGCTGCTCGCGGCCCACCCCCACCTGGCCACCGATCGACGGGCCTTCCTCCAGGGTCTCGCTCCCCAAAGGGAATTGGCGGTGGTCCTGGAAGACGAGGAAAGTCAGGAGGAGCTGGCCGAGATTGAGTGAGCAGCAATCGAAAAACCCGCCAGCTCCCACCCTCCGGACCTGCTTTGAGCCATTTTCCGCTCAATACCTGCGTTAATGACCGAAAATCGGCCATGCTGGAGGGCAGATTGCGCTGCGAGCAGCCGTGCTTGTTGAGTTCCGCGTCGAAAACCACCGCTCCATCCGGGAGGAGCAGGTGATCACCATGGAGGCGGGTCGAGTCGGCAAAGCCGACGACCCCCGCCCTCGAAGCGTGGATGGGTACCGCGAGCCCTTACTGCCCGTGGCTGCTGTATACGGAGCGAATGCCAGCGGAAAGAGCAACCTACTTGATGCGTTGGGTTACATGCAGATTGCAGTCCTGCACTCCCATCGAGTGTGGGAACCGGAAGGTGGAGTACCTCGTTATCCCTTTACTTGGGATGGATATAGAACCCAGCCTTCATCCTTTGAGCTGACTTTTATTATTGACGCCATCCGCTACGAGTATGGCTTTGTCGTGGATGACACGCAAGTACTGGAGGAATGGCTGTATGCTTGGCCCAAGGGATACAAATCAGTCTGGTTTGAACGAGAACTTGATGGCGATTTGCATCAGTATAAGTTTGGCGATGGCCTTAAAGGCGACAAGCGACTGGTCGAAGAGGTCACACGCCCAAATGCACTCTTCCTGTCTGTTGCCGCCCAGCATAACAATGCTCAGCTGACCCGGATCTATGAATGGTTCTGGGATTTGCGCACAATCAACCTTAAATCAAAAAAGCATTTCATTTCCCATCCCACGGGTGATCGCTGGCTTTCGGCGGCCTTCCGAGCGCAGGGATCAACCGCCGAAGAAGACAAGCTGGGGCAATCCCAGCTTCAATCACTATTTTATCTACTTCAGGCAGCCGATGTCGGCATCTTGAGTATGAAGCCTGATCCTTCTGATTCCAACAAGCTTCTTGTTCAACATCGGATTTCAGCAGAAGATGAATGGCTGCCATTTTCAGAGGAGTCAGATGGGACAAAAGTTCTTTTCTGGCGAGCACCACTTCTCCTTGATGCTCTGCAATCGGGTGGGCTGATCATCGTTGACGAATTAGAGGCCAGTCTTCATCCACTTCTTGCTTTGCGACTGGTTGAATTATTCAATGATCCTCGTGCCAATTCGAACAATGCTCAGCTGCTCTTCTCAACCCATGACACCAACCTGTTAAATGGCCTTGCATCTGAAGCGCCATTGCGACGTGATCAGATTTGGCTGACCGAGAAAAACGTGGATGGTGCCACACAAGTCCTGCCATTAACTGACTACAAACCACGCAAGGCGGAAAACCTTGAGCGAGGATATCTGATGGGTCGGTACGGGGCAATACCCTTTCTTGGCGAGCTAGCTGCTGCCAATTGGAACGAGGTGATCTAGGTCCAACCTTATGCCCAGCAATCGACGTGGCCGTATGAAGCAAGAAGCTAGACGTAAGCCGTTTCGCTCTCCGAAGCGGCGCCTGCTTGTAGTCTGCGAAGGTGAGAATACTGAACCTCAATACATCAGAGGGCTTGAGCGGTTTTTACGAGATGCATCCCTGAGTATCGAGATCCCCCCAGAGCATGGGGATCCCAAGAAATTGGTCGAAGTCGCAAAGGAGTTCAACAGTGATGCCGTTAAGGATGCTCGGCGAAGTGGAGATGACAACTTGCGTTTCGATGAAGTATGGTGCGTATTTGATCGTGATGACCATGAGCGATTTGATGCAGCCTGCCAAATGGCAAGGGACAACCTGTTTAGCCTGGCTGTATCCAATCCAAATTTTGAACTTTGGCTTCTATTGCATTTTCAGGACAATCCTGGACCGCAGCATCGAGACAGAATCAAGGAGATGCTTGCCAAGAAATTGCCAGGTTACGACAAGACCATTGATTTCAGTAAGTATTTAGAGGGATTGCATGTCGCGGCTGTACGTGCGAAACGAATCTATGACATGGCACTTCAAGACGGAGAACTTCTCTTCCTCAACCCTTCTACCTCGGTCTATCTCCTGCTCGGTTCCATGGTCAAAGAGTTGAAGGAAGACGACCGATTCAAGGATTGGGATTGGCTGGATGATCTTGATCAATGACCACTCTCCCCCCCATCTCTACCGCTCTGGAAGCGGAAGTGCGCCAGAGGGTGCGGCAGCACGGCGTCGTTGTCTGGCTGGATCGAGACGGCATCTATACCCAGTTTGTGGATCAGCTCAAAGATTTATCTTCTGATGGCCAGCTTCCATATTCAGTCCGTGCGTTCCGGGGCAGCCACCTCGCCCTGCTGCTGCAGCTGGATGGGATGGCCGCCGGTGCTGATGCACCGCCGCTGCTGATTCATCTGCCAGGTTTCACTGAAGACTCGGTGAAATCCACCCCCATCTTTTCGTTCTACAAGGCAGGTATTCGTTTCCGGAAGGGGCTCGACACGCTCATCACCGAGGCCTCTGCTGGCCTTGTGCCGCCGGAGCGGATCAAGACATTTCTGGAGGCAGGTGATCTGAGCCTGGAAGCTGCGGATCAATGGCTGAGCCGTCAGCTTTCAGGCACCAAGGACGACATGGAAACCCTCCTTGCTGCCATAGCGCCAGCGGCACTGCTGGACGATTTGCTCACGGGTGGGCCGATTACTGCCCAGATCACAACGTCCGCCGACTCCGCTAAACTCCTTGGCGTGATGGCTGCCGCCTGCGGACTGCCAGCGGAATGGCAGCAGCAGACCCTAGACCCGTCTTCCCCAAGCCAGAGCAGCGACGACCTCAGCTTCCTCATCACCAGCTGGGTGCTGTGTGTCGAGTACGTCCATGACCTCAAAAGGCCACCAGTCAGTTCGATGCTGCAGAGCGCTCCCGGCCTCCCAGCCGGCGTAATCGAATCCTGCCGCCAGCTGGCGACCCATCTGCGAGAACGGCACACCGCCTTTTACGAGCGCACCGCCGATTCCACCGAAGCACTGATGGGCGATGAGGTGCAAGCCGCCCGGGCGGAAGACCTCGGCAAGATCGACACCTTCCGATTCGAGGAGGACAAGGTTCTTCAGGCGGCACTGGAGGGCCTGGGAGCGCAGCAGTTCGATCAGGCAGCCACGTGGGCGGCGCATCGACTACCTCGCGGGAACGGCAAGCCGGTAACAGCCCGAAACACCTTCTGGCTGGAACGCGATCCCTCCCGGGAATCCACCTGGCAGCTGATCGCCGCTGCCGCTCACCTCGGCCAAGCGCTGCAGGCCGTTGGCTCCCTCTCGGCTGCCCACAGCCTTGAGGAGGCAACCGCGGGCTACCAGGAGAGAGGGGCTCGGGTGGATCAGGCCCACCGCCAGCTGGAGCAGAGGCGCCTTGCCCTCCTTTACCCATCCCTGCCCCAGTTCGATCGCCTGCGCCGACAGCTGGATGGCTTGAGGTTGCTCTGGCGGCAATGGGCGGATGAATGGGCCGTCGCTTTCAACCGCCTCTGCCGGTTGCACGGCTTCCTACCTGGGCCAGGACATCAACAACGCAACCTCTTTGAGGAGGTGGTGCGGCCCTTCACGACGGAGCGCGGCACCACGGCTCTGTTCATGGTGGATGCCCTGCGCTACGAAATGGCCGCCCAGCTGTTCGATGAGCTCGCTGCAACGCCGGCCTCAACGGTGCAACTCAAGGCACGGTTGGCCGAACTTCCCACCGTCACCGAAGTGGGGATGAACGTGTTGGCCCCTGTGTGCAGCCACGGCAAGCTCAGCCCCGCGCTGTCATCACCGGATGGGGGCATCATCCAGGGCTTCGGTACGGGCGAGTTCCGTGTTTTCGATCCCAAGACCCGCCAGCGGGCTATGCAGGATCGCGTCGGTGGCGCCACCTGTCCCAAGCTGACCCTGGCGGAGGTGACCAACAGCAGCAGCAGCTCCCTCAAGCGCTCGATCGCCCAGGCCAAGTTGGTGATCGTCCACAGCCAGGAGATCGACGACGCCGGTGAAAAGGGGGTGGGTCTCGATGTCTTTGATCGGGTGCTGCAGGGGCTTCGCGCGGCCTGGCACCTGCTCCGCGAAGCCGGTGTGAAGCGCTTCGTGATCACCGCTGATCATGGCTTTCTGCTCAATGAAGGGCCGGCACCGGCTGCCCTGAGCCACGGCCGCAAAATCGACCCACATCGCCGTCATGTCTTCAGTTCGGTCGCCGCAGATCACAAGGGTGAGGTGCGGGTCCCGCTGGTCGACCTTGGCTACCAGGGCGTCGATGCCCAGTTGATGCTTCCTGAGGCGACGGCTGTTTTCGACACAGGGCAGAAATCGATGCGTTTTGTCCACGGCGGCAACAGCCTGCAGGAGCGGGTCATCCCGGTGCTCACCCTCGTGCATCAGGCCCTGGCGGGGAGCAGCACACAGCATTTCACCCTGCAGGTCACCGCTCTGGACGATGTTGGCGGCATGCACTGCCTGGGGATCAAGGTCACCGCCGATGCCCAGCTGGCCCTTGAGTTCAGCAGCACCCGCCGGCTCGAGCTGGCGCTCCGTGCCCCTGATCATCCTGATCTCCAGGTGGAGATCTGCCAGGTTCGTGGGGCTGCCAGCCTCAGTGGTGGAACGATCCAGGCAACCGTTGGCGAATCCTGTGAACTGTTCTTCCGCCTTTCCGGCGCGGTGGATGAACGGGTTCGTGTGGAGGTGTTCCACCCCAGTGCCCTGGCCGACGTCAGTCCCTCCATTCCAGTGGGGCGCTTTGCCGTGAGCGCAGTGGCGGCCGCAGCCGTTGCCGCCACCCGTCCGTCACCTCCCGGGGGCTCCGATCTCCCATGGTTGGCAGATCTCTCCGGAAACGACGGCATTCGCAGGCTGTTCGCCCACCTCGCCGCCCATGGCGCCATCACCGAGACAGAAGCGGCTGGGATGCTTGGCGGGCCTCGGGCCGTTCGTCGCTTTGCCGGTCAATTCGACGCCCTGGCCCAGAAGGCACCCTTTGGCATCAGGATCGACGTGGTGGGCGGTGTGAAGCGCTACGTGAGGGAGCAAGGCTGATGGCAACCCTTACGGCCAAGGACATCGAGCACGTCTTTGAATCCCTGCGCAAGGGGCTTGTGCCGGAGCGCGGCATCGACACGTTCGCTGTCGGCATTGAGAAGCAGCGCGCTGAGCTGCATCGCCAGCTGGAGTTGGCCACCTCCGGGGAAGGCACGATCAAGTTTCTTCGAGGCGGCTACGGCTGCGGCAAGACCTTCATGGCCCGGCTGACCCTGCTGGATGCCCAGTCCATGGGCTTCGCCACCAGCTTCGTGGTCGTCTCCGACAACGACCTCAAGTTCCAGCGCTTTGACGACGTCTACCGCAAGGTGATGACCGAGCTGGGAACCGTCTCCTGCCCCCGCGGGGCGCTGAGCGACATTCTTGATCGCTGGATTGGCCGGGTGGAAGACGGCCTGATTGCAGGAGGTGAGGACGAGGCCGCAGCTGACTTCGACGAGAAAGTGCAGCAGCGCCTGGAGGCCGACCTGGCCTCTCTTACCGGTGGCCAGGCCCCTCAGGACTTCATCCGCGTGATTCAGACGATCTTCCGTCTCAAGCAGGCGGGAGAAGCTGCAGAAGCAGGGGCCCTGATCTCCTGGCTCTGTGGCAGCGGCAATGTGGCCGCGTCCTCCAAGAAGGTGGCCGGGATCAAGGGCGACATCGGCAGCCGCGATGCCCTCGACTACCTGCGTGGCGTACTGGAGATCGTGAAGGCTGCGGGCTACAAGGGCCTGCTGATCGTGATCGATGAGGCCGAGACGATCCTGCGCATGCGCTCGGATTCGCGCCACAAGTCGCTCAACGGCATCCGCCAGATTGCCGATGCCGCCGGCTCCTACCCCGGCATGCTCTGGCTGTTTACTGGGACGCCCGAGTTCTTCGACACGCGCCATGGCGTTACGGGGCTCACGCCCCTTCATGACCGGATCCGTTTCCTCAAGCAGGGGGCCTATGCCAGCCTCCGCCAGGCCCAACTCGAGTTGGTGCCCTTCGATTCCGAGCGACTGCGCTCTGTTGCCCTACGACTGCGCGAGCTCTATCCGTGCACCACTCGCGGGCTTGTGGAAGAGCGGGTGAGCGATGCCTTCATCGATCGCCTTGTCACAGAGGTCACCAAGGGATTTCGAGGTGATGTGGGAGTCGTTCCGCGTCAGTTTCTGCGGGAGTTTGTGACCCAGCTCGATCTGGTGGAGGAGAACGAGGGCTACATCCCGATGGACAACTATGGCTTTGACCCGGGGCTGCTCAGCAGTGCCCAGCTCACCCCCGAGGAGCAGCAGTACCTGGGGGGATCGACCGCTGACATTGGTATGGAGGAGAACGGTGATGCAGCCGAGCTGATCCCCACGGAAGACGTGTGGTGAGGAGAGAGAGCCGGTGAGCGTTTTTTCCCGCTTCGCGCCGCGACTCCAAGAAGCGATCGTGGCCCGCCTGGGCTGGTCCAGCCTTCGCCCTGTTCAAGAGCAAGCAGGTGTTGCCCTCCTCGCCGGCGCCAATGCCGTCGTGCTGGCACCCACGGCTGGAGGCAAGACCGAAGCCTCCATGTTCCCCACCCTCTCGCAAATGGTGGAGCACGCCCCCGATGGCGTTGGCGCCCTCTATATCGCTCCCATCAAGGCCCTGCTCAACAACCAGGCCGATCGCCTGGGCCTTTACACCGAGATGGTGGGACTCCGGCGCTTCGTGTGGCACGGCGACACCGACGACGCAGCCCGAAAACGCTTCCTCAAGGAGCCCGCCGAGTTGTTGATGACCACCCCGGAATCGCTGGAGGTGATGCTCGTCTCCCAGCGGGTGGATGAGGCCAAGCTCTTCGGAGATCTGCGCATCGTGGTGATCGACGAGGTGCATGCCATCGCCGGCTCCGACCGGGGTGCCCATCTGATGAGCGTGGTGGAGCGCATCGCCCGTGTTTCCTGCCACGACATCCAGCGGGTCGGGCTCAGCGCCACGGTGGGAAACCCTGAGGCAATTCTTCAATGGCTGCAAGGCAGCTCCAAGCGCCCGGGTCAAGTCGTCGATCCCCCCAAGCCGGGGAGTCGTAGGCAGCTGCTGGTAGTGCACCGGCCTGAACTGCAGCAGCTCGCCCGTGATGCCGCACGGATGGCTGAAGGCCAGAAGAGTCTGTTTTTCTGCCAGTCCCGCGCCACCACCGAGAAGGTGGCCGAGACCATGCGGCGCGCAGGCACCACGGTGTTTGTGCACCACAGCGCCGTCTCCCGGGAGGAACGGCTGCTGGCCGAGGAAACCTTCAACCGGGGAACGGCTGATGGCGGCGGGGCCTGCATTGTCTGCACCTCCACCCTCGAGCTGGGCATCGACGTAGGTGATCTGGACAGGGTTCTCCAGGCCGACGCCCCTGACACCGTGAGTTCCTTTCTGCAGCGCATGGGCCGCACAGGCCGCCGCGACGGGCAAGCAGCCAACACCACCTTTTTCTGTGAATCCACCGAAAGTGTGCTCCAGGCGATCGCATTGATCGAGCTGGCCAAGGCCGCCTGGGTGGAAGCAGTGCCAATTCAAGAGCGTTGCTGGCCGGTGCTCATCCACCAGCTGCTCACCATGGCCCTGGCCGGTGGCGGCATCACCGCTGAAGACGCCTGGGCCCACCTCAGCAGAGTGCCCGACTTCCACGGTGTCAGCCGCGAAGAATTCGATCGGCTGATCCGCTGGATGCTCAGTGATGGAGGCCTAAGGATGGCCTCAGGCCAGCTGGTGCTCGGCCCCAAGGCAGAGAAACGCTTCGGGCGCAAGAACTTCATGGAGCTCTTCGCCGTCTTCACCAGCCCCACCAGCTACACCGTGGTCACGACCGCAGGCCAACCCCTCGGTTCGTTGAACCAGGAGTTCGTCGATCGGCTGGTGGATGGGGTCAGCAGCTTCCTGCTTGGGGGGCGGGGCTGGGTCGTGATGCGGATCCAGCACGATGATCGACGTGTGTTTGTGGAACCAGCTCCACGCGGCAAGCAACCGACCTGGGGCGGCTACATCCCGCAGTTCCTTGGAATGGAGGTGTGCCAGAAAATGAGAGAGGTGCTGGTGGACGCTCACGCGTACCCCTATCTCGATGCCGTTGCTGCCGAGGCCCTGGTTGAGCGGCAGGAAGCGATGCGACCGCTGTTCTCCAAACGGCACGCCGGCATCGAGGTGAAGGATGGTGAGCTGCGCTGGTGGACCTTCGCGGGGGGGAAGATCAACGCCACCCTCCGCTATGGCCTCGAGGCGGTCGGCGGGGACTGGAAGATCACCACCGACAATTTTCTGGTGAAAGCCAAGGGGGAAGGCATCACAGAAGAGCGGTTCAGTGATGCCCTCGCTCGGCTCCAGGGACCGGAAATCTGGGATGACGACAAGCTCTGGCGTGACGTCGCGGAGTCACTGCCGAACTACAGGCTCAGCAAATTTCAGCCGCTGATGCCCGATTGGGTGCAGCAAGAGGTCGTTGCCAACTATCTACTGTCAGTCCCACTGTCTCAAAGCTGGATCAGGAGCGAACTGTGATGGATTCCTTCAACCAGCCACCTGACATCAATCCAGCTCCCTTCCCCAAGTTCCACGAGCTGATGCGGCCCATGCTAGTGGCCGTTGCCGATGGCCAGCCCCACCAACTCAAGGAGGTCATCCAGAGAATGATGGACGAATCTGGCCTGGCTGCTGAGCAGTTGGCTGAAACCATCCCCAGCGGACAGCTCAAGTACCGCAACCGCAGCCTCTGGGCCGCCACCTACCTGCGAAAATCAGCAGCCCTTTCGACTCCCAAGCGCGGGTGGGTGCAACTCGCTGATCGTGGGCAACAGCTCCTAAACGAGTCCGGCCCGGTGACGGTGGCAAGACTGAAGCAGTTCCCTGGCTGGGAAGAAGCCTGGGGCCAAGACAAGAATGAAGGAGGCAGCGAATCGACCGGTGCTGAAGCGACATTGATAGCAGAAGACGCCACGCCAGAAGAACAGATAGCGGCTGGTATTGCCCAGCTTGAGGCCGACGTGCGGGGGGATCTCCTTCAGCGGGTGAAGAACATCAGCCCAGTCGCTTTCGAGGTACTGGTGTTACAGCTACTTGGGGCTCTCGGTTATGGCGTCGGCCCAGAGTCGCGCCAGGGGGTGCAGCGTTGACCCGATGGCGGCATTGATGGCCGGATCCATGAAGATAGCCTGGGTCTGGCGAGCATCTACATCCAGGCCAAGCGCTACCAGGAGCAGACGATCGGGCGCCCGGTGATCCAAGCCTTCTATGGCGCCATGGGTGGGGTGGGCGCCAGCAAGGGCGTCTTCCTCACCACCTCCGGTTTCAGCAAGGACGCCCGCGATTACGCCAATGGACTGGTGGACAAGAGAATCGTGCTAATTGATGGCAACCGACTTACCCAGCTCATGCTCACCGCCGGCGTGGGCGTCTCCGTGAAGGACACCTATGTGGTGCACCGGCTGGATGAGGACTTCTTCTCGGAGTTCGAAGGGGAATAAGGCTGCATCATGGGTTTCCGCTTCCGCCGCAGCGCCCGCCTTGGGCCATTGCGTTTCAACTTCGGCAAGAGCGGGCTCAGCTCGATCTCCCTCGGCGGCAGGGGTGCGTCCTTCAACATCCCGGTCGCCCGCTCCGGTGGCCCCCGCACCACCGTGGGCCTACCCGGCACAGGGCTGAGCTGGAGCGTTGAACACAGCCCTGAGGCGAATCAACCGGCCCCGGCGCAGATCCCCGCTGGCCCGGCGGAGGGCCTGCCCAACAGCCGCCGCTTCCGGTCAGGCCAGCTCGACGCCTTCAAGTAGGGCTGCCTGGGCGTGCTGCAGGAGCAGCTGTTAGCGCCCGGCTCCCAAGGCCAGCTCCTCTGGGACCTGAACCTGATCACCCGCCTGCTGGCGGATCCCTCGATCGGCAGCCGGGTGCAGGGTCTGCTGGCGGTGATCGAAACGCAGGAAGCCATGGAGGGTTACCTGCTGCGGGCCCAGGGCCAGGACGATGTGAAACGCCGTGCCCATCGATGCGTCGAGGCGGCCCAGGAAGCGGCCCGGTTGGTGAATACTCGGGGCTGGCTGAAGGCTGCAGATCTCCCGCTCCCTCCGCCCCCTCAGGCATAAACCCCTATTGCCCCTACTCTCTGGCCGTCCGATCGTTCTTGTATCGGATTCGGAGGCCCTTTGATGGATGACACTCCCCCGGGTCAGGCGTCAGGAGCGCGCTGACGATCCGGCCCCTGCTCCAACACTCTCATCGGATCTCTGGCTTCCCTGGCGTGTGACACCGCTGTGTGTGTGCTCCGCCGCCGTCCACTGCACCGTTAACGGCCTCGCCTCAGGTGCCCCGGACCCATCGGGAAGTCCCACTGGAACCCTGGCCCCAGGTGCCAGCGTCAGCAGCTCCGCCCCACCAACCAAACCCTTCAGAGCCCGGTGGCCTCGTCACCGGGCTTTGTCGTGCTCACCGTTTCCATGCCTGACCTCATCCAGCCAGGTGGTGCCGTCAGCATCGAGCCGACTCCGGAATGCCGTTTAACGTTGAAGCATCAGCCCATGAGGTTGGCGAAAGCCGCGCTGAGCACCTGGCAGAAGGGGAGCGGTTGCTGATGATGAGCAATGACCATGGTCCCAACGAGAAGAAGCAGCCCTACTGGATCCGCTGGAGGCTCCGATGGGCCCGTGGGATCGCGCCGGCTGGGAAGCGACTCCAGTTGACTGTTTGTGATCTGCAAAACAGTCTGGTCATCGATTGATGAAGCAGCGCTCAATCCTGGGTTACTCAATCCCCAAGCTTTTTATCGAGCCACTGCGTCAGCACATAGACACCGATGAACATCGGCAGATACGCGATCCACATATTGGGGAGGGCCAGCTCTGAGTTGTTGATCAGAACAAGCCCGCTATAGCTGATCAGGCCATAGATCAATGCTCTGCGTAGTGGTCCAACAAGCTTCTTCAAGGGAGACGCAACAGTGGCTATTTCTATGATATCTGCAGTAGTGACATGGACCGCCTCCGCAGGGCGGCAGTGGACTGTTGGCTCACCAAAGGCGTGGCTGGTGGCTGCTGCTCATCGGCGGGCGCTGCCGCACAGGGGGCCATCTTCGCCTGCATTGCGCTCAAACAACAGCCGATCCCGCAGCAAGGCGACCCCCTGCCAGGCGGCGGCGGGGAGGCTCCACCAGAGCTGGTTGATCGGCGGCACCACTCCGGCGTTCATCACCCGGCCGCATAGTCGCGCATCCTGGCGGCAGGCATAGCGCACCGCGCGTTGGGCATGCAGGCTGTCGGACACCACGAACACCCGCTCCACCTTGAGCAGCCGGGAGTGGAGACAGCCCACGTTTTGCCAGGTGTTGCGGGCCGTGGGCTCGATTACCAGCTGGTCGGCAGGCACCCCAAGGGTCTGCGCCAGGTTGGCCATCGTCACCGCCTCGATTCGCTCGTTGCGAACCGCTCCGCCTGAGAGCAGCAGCCCACGGCAGCGCCGCTGCCGCAGGGTGTCGACGGCGGCCTCCACCCGGAAGCGCTGGAGGGCGGAAGCGGTGCCATCGGCCCGCGACGGCGCTCCCAGGGCCAGGACCAGGCAATTCCCGGAGGGGTAGGACTGAGCTGACGGCTCGGCGATCCGGTAGGCGGCTTCACTGGCCAGCACGGCGATCGGCAGAGTGAGCAGGGCCCCGATCCATCGAGTCTTCATCTGGTAAAGGGGATTGTGCGGTGTCTTTTGCTTGATCTTTCGGCCCGTGTGGTGGGGCAACCCAGTCGGCGCGAATCCGATCCATGCTGTGGGTAGGTTCTGGCGCGTTCTTGGCCCGTTATCGCTGCCCCGATTGCCGCGGTGCCGTGATCCGGCTGTCGGATCCGCTGGAGCGCCGGCCCCGTTGTCGCCGCTGCGGCCAGCTGCTGCGGCCTGCGAGCCTGCTGCCGGCGGGTAGCGCCATCGCCCTTGGCGTGGCCGCCGCCACCCTGCTGCTGGCGGCGGCACCGGATCTGCTTCAGGGAGTGGCCTCCCTGGCCGTGCGCTACCCACTGGCCCCTGGATTGATGGAGCGGTTCGACCCTCCTCCCGATCCCCGTCGCCGTCCCGAAGTGCTGCTGGGGCAGGGCCTGCTCCAACAGCTGGCCGAGGGCGATGCCCGCTGGACTCCCCGGGTGGAATACCTCAGCAGTGGAGGCACTCGATATGTGTACCGTCGGCGCTCGGGGGAGCCCCCCTTGAGCCTTGCTCAGATCCGGGCCCTGATCGACCTCCCCCCCAGCTTCGACAAGGAGCGGGAGGCCGTGGTGGAACTCCTTCGCACCCTGCAGGATGTGGGAGTGCAGCTCGATCTCACCAAGCCCCGCAAACGGGCGGCGGCGGCGGAATGGGATGGCGCCTCCCGCACCCTCAGGATCGATCCCTCCGTGGTGGGCCACGGCACCCTCGATTTTGCTCGGGTGCTTAACCATGAAGCCATCCACGTGGCCCAGAGTTGTTTCGGCGGCGGACTGCGGGCCACCCCGAAGCTTCTGGGAATCGACAACCAGCTCACTCCGGAACTGGCCGAACAGCTCGACCAACCCACCTACGCCGAGGCCACCTGGGCGGAGCGGGCCCTGGAGGCCGAGGCCTACGCCAACCAGAACCGGCTGGGGATGGGGGCTGCTCTGGTGGGCCGCCATTGCCCTCTGCGCAGTTGAGCGAGAACGGATCCAGGCCCCAGGAACATCGATGCGTGGCGACGGCTTCAGCCGGCGCCGTTGATGTGGCGGATTAGATCCACGCACTTGCAGGAGTAGCCCCACTCATTGTCGTACCAGGCCACCAGTTTCATGAAGGTGTCAGTGAGGGCGATGCCGGCTCCGGCATCGAAGACGGAGGTGCAGCTTTCGCCCAGGAAATCCGTGGACACCACCTCGGCTTCGGTGTAACCGAGGATGCCCCGCATGGCGCCTTCGGAGGCGGCCTTCATCGCTGCCTTCACGGCCTCATAGCTGGTGGCCCGCTCCAGGTTCACGGTGAGATCCACCACCGACACATCCGGGGTGGGCACCCGGAAAGCCATGCCGGTGAGTTTGCCGTTGAGGGCCGGGATCACCTTGCCCACGGCCTTGGCGGCCCCGGTGGAGGAGGGGATGATGTTCTGGGCGGCACCGCGGCCGCCGCGCCAGTCTTTCACCGAGGGGCCATCGACCGTTTTCTGGGTGGCGGTGGTGGCATGCACGGTGGTCATCAGACCGCTGGCGATGCCGAAGTTGTCGTGCAGAACCTTCGCCATCGGGGCTAGGCAATTGGTGGTGCAGGAGGCATTCGACACGATCTCCTGGCCGGCATAGCTGCTGTGGTTCACCCCCATCACGAACATCGGCGTGTCGTCCTTGGAGGGGGCTGAGATCACCACCTTGCGGGCACCGGCCTGGAGGTGCTGGCGGGCGGTGTCATCGGTGAGGAAGAAGCCGGTGGATTCGAGCACCGTGTCCACTCCCACCTCATCCCAGCGCAGGTCGACCGGACTGCGCTGGGCGCTGATGCGGATCGGCTTGCCGTTCACCACCAAGGCGCCGTTGTTGACCTCCACCGTGCCCTGAAAGCGGCCGTGGGTGGAATCGTGACGCAGCATGTAGGCGATGTAATCGACATCGATCAGGTCGTTGATCGCCACCACCTCGATGCCCTCCTGGCTCACGGCGCGGCGGAAGACCAGGCGGCCGATGCGGCCGAATCCATTAATGCCGACCCTGATCGTCATGGGGGTGGTGCGGAATGATTAGCCATCCTCCCACCGGTGGGGTCCAGCTCCAGGAGCTCACCTTCGAGAAGCATGTTGAAGTGCAGGAGTTTGCTGTCGTTGAGCTGTTGACGGCTGCTGGCCCCCAGCTGCTGCTCCAGGAACTGGCGGGCCTGCTCGCCCTTCCAGCCCAGGGCCACCAGCAGCTGATCGGACTGGGCCAGCAGATCCCGCCGCCGCAGCGGTACGGGGCTGCTGGCCGGCTCGGCGCCGGGGGGCAGACCCTCCAGGACATCGAGATAGGCCTTGAGATCGGTGTAGCTGGTGATCCGGCTGCGGCTGGGGTGGCTGAAGGCCCGTTGCAGATACTCCCCCTCCTGCTCGCGGGTCCAGCCCAGCCGCCGCAGTTCCAGATCCAGGCGCGCCAGTTCGCTGCTCCAGTCCTCCGGTTCTGCGGGGGGGTCGGCCGCCGCGGGCGGTGGAGCTGCCGGCGTGGTGGTGGCGGGGCCGGCCCGGGGCGGGCTGTTGGTGGCGGCCCTCAGAACCGGGGCGGACGGCAGCCTTGGACCCTGGCCGCTCGCTGGGGCCTCAGCCGTAGGCGGCGTCACCGGTGCTGACACTGGAGGATGCGCCGGCGGATGCGCCGACAGATTCAAGGGCGGATCTGCTGGCGGACTCGTTTCCGCCGGAATCGGGGTGTTGGAGGCCGACAGCTCCTCGAGGGGCCCAAGCCGGCTCAGCAACCGATCAAGGGCGCGTTGCTCCGCCTCCTCAGCGTTGGCGGCCTCCCCGAGGGCGCTGCCGAGGGGGGTGCTTCCCCGTAGCGCCCTGACCTCCACCACCCGGTTGCCGGACTCGGCGTGGACAAGGCGCACCTGGAACTGGATCGGTTGGAACACAGGCAGCGATCCGGCTTTCCTAGGTTCAATCCATTGTCCCGCCCGCGACTCCCGATTCCAGCCACCGGGTTCGCGGATGGTCCGGAGGGCCGACCCTTCGCCCCCGGCCTGGTCGCGCCGAGGCCCTTACCCCCATCAACGGTGCCCATGGAAGCGGAGACGCTGCCTTCCCTAACAACCATCCTCCAAGGCGTGGATCAGTGGGGAGAGGTGCTGTTGGTGCTGCCCCTGCTGGTGGTGCTGGAGGTGGTGCTCTCCGCCGACAACGCGATCGCTTTGGCAGCGATCTCCAGGCGGCTGCATGACCCGCAGAAACAGCGCCAGGCCCTGAATTTCGGCCTGCTGTTGGCCCTCGGCTTCCGGATCCTGCTGATCATCGCGGCCCGCTGGGTGCTGCGTTTTTGGCCCCTTCAGTTGCTGGCCGCCGCCTACCTGCTCTGGCTGTCCGGCTCGCACCTACTGGCCGCGGATAAGGCCCCCGGGACCGAACCGGCCACCGATGACACCCCGTCCGCCGCCGTCGCTGACGCTCAGATTCCGTCGCTCTCGGCGGTGGTGCCTGATGCCGGCGGCCAGATTCGCAGGCTGGTGGGGGTGGTGGTCACCCTCGGGCTCACCGATCTGGCCTTTTCCCTCGACAGCGTGGCTGCAGCGGTGGCCGTCACTGACCGGTTGGTGCTGGTGATGGCCGGCGGGGTGATCGGGGTGGTGGCCCTGCGCCTCACGGCCGAACTGTTCATCCGTTGGCTGGATGAGTTCCGCCATTTGGAAACCTCGGGCTATCTGGCCGTGGCCCTGGTGGGTATTCGCCTGCTGGTGCGAGTGATCAATCCGGATCTGGTCTTGCCGGAGTGGGCTGTGCTGCTCAGCGTTGCCGTGATCTTTGCCTGGGGATTCTCCGCCCGCAACGACCCACCGACCCCTGATGCACTGTTAGCTGGCTCCGCCGTCGCCCAGGAAGTGCCTGCTCAGGACGCGCCACCTCTGTCAGGGACTGACGCCGTGGCTGAAGTGTCACAGGTGGATTGATGCGAATTCAGCTGCGCGATCCCCACAGCCGATTTCTGCTTGAGGAACTCGATCTTGATGATCTGGCCGACGCTCCCCAGCCCGGCCGCTGGCTAGAGCACGGTGGGCGCAGCTTCCTCGTGCTGCAACGCTCCCACCGCTACCGCCTCCGGGATGGCCGCTACGAGCTGGTTGCCGTGGCCCTTGACGTGAAGCCCCAGCAGCGGCCCGCCGATGCCCGACCCTGGAAGGAGGGCTGGGTGATCGGCGATCCCTCCTGCCGCTTCAATGCCCTCTCCCCCCTGCTGCGCTGCGCGGTGCTTCCGGAAGGTCCGTGTGAGCGCTGCGGCTCCCACCAACCCCGCTGAGGACACTGCACCGCTCCGCACGTCAGATCCGCACGTCTGATCCCGGCCAGGGGTTAGGACTTGGGGCACAGGTGAAATGATCCGTATCGCGGCCCCTGCCTAGGGTGGGGTCCCTGTTGCCGCATCGCGATCACTTCCTCCTCTTCCGAATCCGTTCGCCGCCGGCGAGCCGCACCGCGCAGCGCAGGCGCGATCCTCGATCCCGCCGCCCCTGCAGTGGCGTTGGCCGCCGTCGCCGAGAGCCGTTCCGGATCCGGTGCAGGACCCCAAGTGAGGAGCGGAGCCCCCGATGCGCCCACGAACCTCACCGCCCCGGTGGCGGCCCTCGCCGTGGAGTTCGAGCAGCTCGGTCTTTCAGAACCCTTGCTCAAGGCCGTGGCGGCCAAGGGCTACCGCACCCCTTCCCCCATCCAGCTGACCTGCATCCCGGCCGTGCTCGAGGGCCACGATGTGATGGCCGCGGCCCAGACCGGCACCGGCAAGACGGCCGGGTTCACCCTGCCGATGCTGGAGCGCCTTCGCCATGGCCCCCGTGCCCGCGCCGGCCAGGTGAGGGCCCTTGTCCTCACTCCCACCCGCGAACTGGCCGCCCAGGTGGCCGAGAGCGTTGTGGCCTATGGCCGCTACCTCGATCTGCGCTCCGATGTGGTGTTTGGCGGCGTCAGTCCCAACCCCCAGATCAATCGCCTCCGCCACGGCACTGATGTTCTGGTGGCCACCCCAGGCCGCCTGATGGATCTCCATCAGCAGCGTGCGCTTCGGCTTGATCAGGTGGAGATCCTGGTGCTGGATGAGGCCGATCGGATGCTCGACATGGGCTTCATCCGCGACATCCGCCGGATCCTCAGCCTGCTGCCGGCCAAGCGTCAGAACCTGCTCTTCTCCGCCACCTTCTCCCCCGAGATCCGCAGGCTGGCACAGGGGCTGCTCCACAATCCGGTGCAGCTGCAGGCCACCCCTGAGAACCAGGCGGCGCCCCTGGTGGAGCAGGTGCTCCATCCCTGCGACATGGCTCGCAAGGCGGATCTGCTCAGCCACCTGATCCGCAGCAATGACTGGCAGCAGGTGCTGGTGTTCTCTCGCACCAAACATGGCGCCAACAAGGTGGCCGAACGGCTTGAGAAGGAGGGCCTCTCTGCCGCCGCCATCCACGGCAACAAGAGTCAGGGAGCCCGCACCCGCGCCCTGGCTGGCTTCAAGAGCGGGGAGGTGCGTGTGCTGGTGGCCACCGACATCGCCGCCCGCGGCATCGATATCCACCAGCTGCCCCATGTGGTGAACCTTGATCTGCCCAACGTGGCGGAGGACTACGTGCACCGCATCGGCCGCACCGGCCGGGCCGGCCAGAACGGCCACGCCATCTCCCTGGTGGCGGCCGAGGAACATGAGCTCCTGCGCGCCATCGAGCGGCTGGTCGCTTCGCCCCTGCCCCGGCAGGAGGTGCCCGGCTTTGAGCCCACCGTGCTCTCCGCTCCTCCCCTCGACCTCAGCGGCGGCCGCGGCCGCCGCCGTGACGGCCCTGGGCAGCCCCAGCGGACCCCGGGGCGCCGCCCCCGCTCCCGCTGATTGCTTCCTTGCCAACCCGCTGCGACCCTGCCGAATGGCAGTGAAAGCGACAGTCTGGAGACCATGGCTCGATTGAACTGAATTCGCTCTCATGGATGCCATGCCCTACGAACCCGGTTCCACCGAATGTCGCGTGCTGATCGATTGCAAGGGTCAGATCGAAACCATGCTTCTTTCGCTCGAGAAAATCGACAACAGTCGCCACATCCGTGATCAGCTGGTTGCTGTCTACAACCAGCTTGAGGGGCTCCATGAGCTGCACCGTCGCCAAGGTCAGGACTCCGTTGTGGGCGTCTCAGCCCTCTGAGGTCGTCTGCTGCACAGAGGCACGGCATCCCAGCCCTTGTAGTTCCCGTAGGCCCCCGAAAGGCTTGGAGTGTGTAACGGGGCTTCGGGAACTGCAGCATGGTTCACACGGAGCGGCCAGAGCTTTCACGGCGGATCAGACAAGCCGATTCCTTGCGCGAGCTCCACGGTGCAGTGCTCCGTCCAATCCCGGGCAAGGGCGATCGGGTTGTCATGATCAGGCGCCTCTGACTCGCGGGCTCAGGGTCCGAGGCTGTCGCCGACGCGAAGATTCAGCTGCTGGAGAAGGGCCGAACCCTCCACGGCTGCCTTGCCTTCCAGTTGTGCTTTCCTGATCAGCACCGGACAGCCGCCGGTGGCCACCACCGCCCCGACCCCCTCGGTCAGGGCCAGCAGGGTGCCAGGCTCCTGGCCATGGGGACCGCCCCAGAGATCCGCCAGACGGAGGCCCTCGGGGGTGAGTTGCTCCCGCAGCCTCTGCACCAGCGGCTCGCTGGCCAGGAGTTTCAGCCTCTGGCCCCGCCAGCGGGTCTGGGCGCCGGGATACAGCCCCATGACGCGGCGGTGCACCGACAAGGCTGAAGCGCTCCAGCCCACGATGGCGTCCTCCTTCGTCAGAAGGCGGGCGTAGCTCGTTCCCTCGTTGCGCTGGGTGCGCACTCCTAGCCGCTCCAACCGTTCGACCTGAGGGCCTTCGCCAACTGCGGCGATCCGATCGATAGCTTCCACCAGCAGATCGCTGCTCAGCCCGGCCAGCCGTTCTCCTAGTTGGGCGGCATTCTCCAGCAGGCCCACGGCAAGGCGCCTCTCCACCAGCACGGGGCCCGTATCGAGGCCCTCCTCCATGGCCATGATTCCCACCCCGGTTTCGGGGTCTCCCTCCAGGAGACACCACTGAATCGGGGCCGCCCCCCGCCAGCGGGGCAGTAGGGAGCCATGGGCATTCCAACAGCCCATGGGAGGCTGGTTCAGCACCTGGGGCGGCAGGATCTGGCCGAAGGCCACCACCACCGAGAGATCGGCTGCCAGGGCGGCCAGCTCGCTCTGGCAATCGGGTTCCCTGCGGATCCGCTCCGGCGTGAACACGGGCAGATCCAGCTCAAGGGCCCGGGCCTTCACCGGCGAGGCCATCAGGGCTTTGCCCCGTCCGCGGCGCCGGTCGGGCTGGCTCACCACCCCAACCACCTGATGGCCAGCCGCCAGCAGGGCCTCCAGGCTCGGAAGGGCGTAAGCGGGGGTGCCCCAGAACAGGATTTTCATGACCGCTTGGATGCTGGATCCAGGTTGCAGCCTGGCGGTTGGCTGAGCAGGCATAGCCGCAGCCCCGGGGGGACGGCGGCTGACACCTCAGGCGTCGCCGGTCACGGCGAGCCCTTCCACCCAGACCCACGGGCAGAGACCATTGGGGGTGATCTTCGCTTCTCCCTCGAAGCCCAGCAGGGAGTGCAGCACGGTGCGGATATCGCCGGCTACCGTTGCCGCGTCGATGGAGCGCTGTTCACCATCGCGCATCCACCAGCCGTCGAACGGAAGCGAAAAGGATCCCTGACTAGCCTTCACACCGGCATGGAGCGCTGAGAGAGAGTCGATCACCACCAAGCCCTGGCCACCGTTCCGGCTGGCCAGCAAACGGTCGAGGCCGCCTGCTCCGCCACTGCTCTCCGGTGAGGGGCCCACTTCGAACCAGTTCGCCCCGACGCTGGCCTTGGCCCCCATCCCGGCATGTCCAGTGGGTTCAACCCCGAAGGCCCTGGCAGTAGCTTCCGAGTGGAGAAAATTCCGGAGCATTCCACCCTCCACCAGACTCAGGCGCCGAGTGGGCGTGCCTTCGCCATCAAAAGAGGAGGCTCCGACGTTGCCGGGATGCAGGCCGTTGTCGTGGATGGCCAGGAAGGGAACAGCCAGGGCCTGGCCGAGGGAATCGCGGCTTGAGAGGCTCACGCCATCAAGCACGGCGCGGGCATTAAACAGGCTGCTGAAGGCCCCGATCAGGTCGAGAAAAGCTTCCGGGCTGAACACGCAGGTGTACTGACCCGTGGGGATCGGGCCGTAGTCGAGATGGGCGATTGTGCGCTCGGCCGCTTCTTCGATGCAGCCCGCCACATCCAGGCCATCGGCGCCATAGGCCAGCCTCACGGCACCGCTGCTGCGGGGTTTGCGACCGCTTTCCTCAGCCCGGGCGTAGAGGTAGACGCTGGCGGTGGTGAGCCTCTGCTGTCGGCAGGCACCATCGCTGTTGAGGTAGATGCGCTCGCTACTGCGCTCTGCCAGACCGTTGTAGGGCACGGTGGCAATCGCGGGGTGGCGGCCGAGCAGATCGGCTTCCGCCTCCTTGAGGGTGGCCAGCAGTTTCAGGATGCCGAGGGAGGGGCGCAGGGGCTGCTCCAGTGTTGGCAGGGGAGCCGTGGCCAGGGGGGAGAAGGCCGGGGTCTCGTCCTCGTTGCCAAAGGCACTGGCGGCCTTGGCCCCTTCGAGGGCGCGGGCCAGCCCGGCTTCGGAGAGGTCAGAGGTGCTGGTGATACCGATCCGGTTGGCCTCGTTCCACACCCGCACAGTGATCGAACGACGCTGAGCGGCCTTGAGTTGTTTGGCCTCACCGCGATCGACCTGCACGGAACGGTCGCTGCTGCAGGCGGCGCCCAGATCCCACTGGTGGATGCCAGCCCGACGGGCCATGGCCGCCACGGTCTCATGCAACCGGGGGGCTTCGAGGTGGCCGTCCTCCAGATCTGCCATCGGCTGCTCTCCGGTGAGTTCATTCCGGTTGGAGGGCGCCCTGTCGAGGTTTGAACGCTCCGACTCCATGGTCATCGCCCCCCCACCGTGATCGCATCCACCTTGATGTGCGGCTGCCCCACCGTGACATTGACGCTGCCGCTCACCGAGCCGCAGAACCCCGCCGCAAGTTCGAGGTCGTTGGCGCACATCGAGATCCTTGGCATCACCTCCCTGGCCTCACCGATCAGAGTGGCTCCCTTCACCGGCCGGGTGAGCTGGCCGTCCTCGATCAGATAGCCCTCCTCCACCGCGAAGTTGAACTGGCCGGTGGGGCCGACGCTGCCGCCACCCATTGATTTGCAATACAGACCCCGGTCCACGGAAGCAATCAACTCCTCCGGACTGTGGGGTCCGGCGGCGATGTAGGTGTTGCGCATGCGGCTGGCGGCGGGGAAGGCATGGCTTTGGCGGCGACCGCTGCCGGTGCGCCGATGGCCGGTGCGCAATTCGCCGGCGCGGTCACTGAGGAAGCGCTTCAGAACGCCGTTCTCGATCAACACGCTGCGCTGGGGTTCCATGCCCTCATCGTCCATGGCCAGGGATCCGAAGGCTCCGTTGCTGACTCCTTCATCGATGGCGGTCACGGCGGGATGGGCGATCAGCTCGCCCACCTTGTCGGCGAAGGGGGTGGTGCCCCGCTCCACTTGGGTGGTTTCCAGCAGATGGCCGCAGGCTTCGTGAAAAATCACACCGCCGAAGCGGTTGGCCAGCACCGCTGGAAACTGTCCCGCTTCGACGTAATCCGCGTACAGCATGGTGGCCGCACTGGCGCAGAGGTCGATGGCGGAGGACTCCACATCCCAGTGGCGCAGATCGTTGGGGTTATCGGTGGTGCCATAGCGACGGCTCAGGCTCGCCCGGTGATCGCCATCAGCGGCCAGCACGGAGAGGCCCACCGTCTGATGCAGTCGGATATCGCGGGCGTGGGTGCCATCGCTGGCGACGACCAGAACCTCCTGCCAGTTGCGGGCATAGCTACCGCGGCGGGCCTGCAGATGGCTGCCGTGGCGCTCGAGTTGATGGGTGCCCTGCAGCAGCCTGGCGGTGGCCTCGGTGAGATCTGGGCAATAGTCCAGCCAGGGTTGTTTTTCCAGGGCGAAATCCCGCAGGCTTGTCAGCCCCTGGAAAGATCCGGGTCCTGAGGATGAGCTGCGACGCAGTTCCAGCATCGCCAAGGCCTCATCGAGGGCCGCATGCAGTGAGATTTCGCCGAGGTCGTTGGTCGACACGAAGCCGTCGCGGCCGCCCCGGAACACCCGAACGCCTGCGCCCATGCCGAAGGCGGGGCTCACGCTGGTGATGGTGTCCTGTTCGGCCAGCACGCCTAGGTGGTCGGTGCGCTCCAGGAACACCTCCACCAGATCGGCGCCTGCGGCTGTGCCGGCGGCGAGCAGAGGTTCAAGGCGTCGGATCCAGCCTTCGTCGTGGAAGGGGGCCGAGGGGCTGAGGGTGGAGGTGGCCAAAGCTCAGCGCACCGACGGCTGGAAAACTTCGCTGCGAATCGGCGCCATCAGGAAGAGCTTTGCCATTTCGAGCGCATTGGCTCCCCAGAAGGGCAGCTTGCGCAGGGCCTTAATCGGAGCAGGGCCATCGGCAGCCTCGACGGCGCTGAGCGCATCGTTGTTGCGGACGAGCCGTTCCAGGCGGATCCAGAAGCGCGGATTTTCCACATCAAGCACCACGGGGAAGACGCGGGCCGAAGTTTCGTTGGTCTTGATGATCACCTCTTTGTCGTACTCACGGGCATCAAGGCCGAGGGCTTCGTAGAACTCTTTGCGTGCCACATCGCGAACGTACATTGTAGCGAAGACGGCTAACAGAAAGAAGCGGCACCAAAGTCTGGCGGTGAAGCCCCGGACGGTGTCGGGCTGGGCCTTCATCAGGGCATCGAAAAAGTCGCCGTGGCGGTTTTCATCCTGACACCAGTTCTCGAAGAAATTGAAGATCGGAAAAATCTTGCTTTCGGGATGTTTCTGAAGGTGACGATAGATGGCGATGTAGCGCCAGTAGCCAATTTTCTCCGAGAGATAGGTGGCGTAGAAGATGAACTTGGGCTTGAAGTAGGTGTAGGCCTTGTTGGCGGTCAGGAAGCCGAGGTCGAGCTGCAGGCCGAAATCGGCCATCGACTTGTTCAGGAAGCCGGCGTGGCGGGCTTCGTCGCGGGCCATGTGGGCGAAGCACTCGGCCAGTAGGGGATTCTTGACCTTGATCCTGCGACTGAGCTCCTTATAGAGGAGAAAGCCGGAAAACTCTGAGGTGCAGCTCTGCTCGAGAAACTCGACGAACACTTTGCGAGTCTGGGGATCCAGCTTATCGGCAGCGCCTTCAAATTCTTCGTTGCGAACGAAGTGGTGACGGTTGTAGTCCTTCCGAAATTCCTCGCAGATCGCCTCCAGTTCTGCTTCGTTCGGGCGAAGATCCATCGCCGCCATGGCGTCGAAATCTGTGGTGTAGAAGCGCGGTGTGAGGATCGTGTCCTTGGCGGGATCCTTCACGGCGGGAGCCGAAGGGCCGCCGACCGACGCTGGGGCTTGGGGCGAGCCTTGGAGGCTGGTGGAGGCTGTGGCGGCGGGAGGCACCATCGAGCGTGGAAGAGACTTCTATAAAACTCATCGTAGGGGGCCTCCCACCGTTTCCGGCTGGTTGTGAAGGCCCTGCCTCAGTTGGGGCCCAGCCATTTCTGACCGTTCAGCCGTTGCACCAGCCGAGATACCAGCAGCGCCTGCGTCATCTTGCGCTCATCGATCAGGAAGGATTCCAGCAGGCTCGGCTCGGCTCCCGCTTCCGCCAGGGCCACGGTCTTCGACGCCTGAATGTCGGGGCTGGTGAAGCAGAGCCAGAAGCGGCGTTCTCCGGGCAATTGGCCCTTCACCATCCAGCAATCGCTTCCCACCACCGGCATCGGACCCTGCAGGAAGCTCAGCTCCGGCGCAGGCCCGCCGTAAGTGCGGCATTCCGCGGCGATGGCGGGCAACAGCAGATCGGGCACGAAGCGCTCAAATGGCTGCTCCTCCGGCGCCGGTGGCTTCGCCTTGGCCGCTGGCTTGGCATCGGCGGCAGACTTGGGAGCGGAGCCAGGCGCGAGGGAAGCCGCCTTTGGGGCGGCTTCCGCGTCCGCAAGGACCGGAGCCGCGCTTTCGCTGGCCGTGGTTGCGGGTGTTGTCGGTTCGCTGGCTTGGGCTGCGGATGCCGGCGGTGGGGTGCCGGGGCCGGGGTTGGCGGGGCTGGGGCTCTCGGTCACCGGTTCGCTTGTCGGCGGAATCTGGGACCAACTCTAGGGATTCCAGCGACCATCTTCGCCCGGGGTTTGTTCACCAATCCTCCTCACCAATCCTCCAGCGTGTCGCTTCCCCAGTCATCGCTAACGGGCACGGGGTCGGCGCTGCGTCCTTCCTCTCCCTGCCGGGACCAGCCGCCGCGATCGTTGCGAGCCTGACGCCCATGCGCCCCGGAGCCCATGGGTTCGGAGGGGGATTCAGATCGGCCGCGCCGGATCACCCGGTAGGGAACCGAGAGGGTGGGCGGCGGCTCGCCGGGTGCCCTGTTGGGACCGGCTGAGGCTGCCGGCCGCCAGGCCTGCGGTTGCTCGATCTCCCCGAGGTTCTCGTTTCCTTGGGATCCCATGGTCCGGCTGCCCTGGTCGTTGCTGGCTCGCCAGTTCGTCGATTCAGGCTGCTCGCCGCTCCACGGCCGTCCCCAGGGGATGCCCGCAGAACCTTCCCATGGTTCCCCTCGCTCCGGCTCCCGACGCACCCGACGTCGCAATCCCGGGCCCGGATCCCGCAGGGCCAGGGCGGTGCCCCCGGCGCTGAGGGCGCTGCCGCCGGCCGCCGCCGCCGCGATCCAGACCCCGAGGGGCAGCGAAGGGCTCTGCCAGGTGAGCAGCCGCAACGTCACCTTGGGCCTGGTGTTGAGCGCACCGGTCACCAGCAGGGCGAGCAGGGGCGCCAGCAGGGGAAGCAGCAGCAGGCGTCGGATCAGGTTCAGGGCTCGGCGGGGGGCAGGGAGCTGGGCTGCTGCCGATCCTGGCCTGTGGGGTGGGCTCCCAGGGGAGCTCCCTGCCAGCGGTTCAGCGAGCCTAGTTCGAGGTCGAGGCCATCGAAGACGCGGATCACCAGAAAGTCCACCATCTCCTCGATCGTGCGCGGCTGGTGATACCAGGCCGGCACCGGCGGTGCGATGCGGGCACCGGCCTCGGCCAACCGGGTGAGGTTGCGCAGATGCACGAGATTCCAGGGCAGCTCCCGCGGCGCGATCACCAAGGGGCGTCCCTCCTTGAGGTGCACATCGGCGGCGCGTTCAATCAGATCCAGCGCCACGCCGGAGGCTATACGACCCACCGTTCCCATGCTGGCAGGGAGGATCACCATCCCCCGAGTGCGGTGGCTGCCGCTGGCGATCGCGGCCGCCTGGTCGTTCCAGCGATGGCAGCGCAGCTGACCGCAGCCGCAGCCGGTGCGATCACGCCAGAACTGCTCCTGAGCCTCCGGTTCCGAGGGAACCCTCAACCCCAGTTCCGCTTGCCAGACACCGATGGCGCCACGGCTGGTGACCATTTCCACCGCCACATCAGCCTCCAGGAGCAGCTGCAGGGCCCGTTGAGCCAGCGGTTGTGCCGACGCACCGGAAACGGCGAGGACCACCGGTGGTGAAGCGGGGTGGAAGGTGGACATGCCGGAAGGTGGGGGCTGGGACGCCCGGTCAGAGGGGTGCGAGAACCAGCGCTTCCGCGCCATCCATCACGCCGTTCGTCGCGGCGAGGGCTTCCTCACCCGGCTCGGGCAGCACCACCGCCAGATCGATCTGGTGACGCAGGGCGTCCACCTTCTGGATCTCCACCTCAACCCGGTCGCCCACCATGTAGACGCGGCGGTTTTTCCTACCCACCAGGCGGTTTTGGCGAGAGCGGTACTCGTACCAGTCGTCCTTGAGGGAGCTCACATGCACCAGCCCCTCCACCTGGGAGGGGGGAACCTCCACGAAGAAGCCATAGCTCTGCACCCCGCTGATCACACCGGTCAGGGTCTGGCCTACCAGGGGTTCGGCGTAGCGGGACTGGGCCATGGCCAACACATCCGCCTGGAACTCAAGCAGGAATCGGTTGCGGGCGTTGAGCCGTTTGGCCAGCCCATGGGCAAGGGCTTCCTGGAAGGGCGCCAGCTGGGATGGGGTGAGAATCGACCAGTCGGTGCTGCCATGGCAGGCGTCGCTGGCCAGATCGATGCCAGTCTTGTGGCGCACGCTGGGTCGGTCCTTCCCCTGGGAGAGCAGGGTGGCCAGCAGTTGCTGGTTCCAGAGGTCGGCGTAGTGGAGTGCGGGGCAGCACCAAGAGGCAAAGGCCTCGGCTTCGCCAGCCAAAGCATGCGCTCCGCTTTGGCTGTCGAGCTCCACGGGCTGCAAAGTGCCCCGGAGCAGGTTCTGAAGGGCGCGGCTGCGGTCCGTCGCGGCGAAGGCGGCGGCGAGTTCGGCGGCATCGGCGTTGCCTTCAGCACTCAGCTCAAGGGGAATCTCTAGGGCGAGTGCCGCCTTGGCGACCTCATTGAGGTCATCGGTCTCTGGCGCGTTGTTGCGGGCAAACAGCCCCGGCAGCTGGAGGGCGGCGAGGTGGCGCCCCAGGGCGCGATGGGCCACCACAACGGCCTCCCGCAACAGGCCCATAGGCTCGCTATTGGGAAGCTGCACCAGCCAGCCCTCCCGGGAGGCATCGGGGAGCGGGATCCGCAGATCGCCGAGGCTTTCGATGGCCGGAGTAGCAAGATCCAGATCCAGCGATCCGGCCTCGAGCCGGCGGCTACGCAGCAGGCTCACCACAGTGAGCAGGCTCTCCACCAGCGGCAGATGCTCCTTGAGCGGTTTGAGGGCAGCGGGAAGCGTGCGGGCCTTGGGCTTGCGTTCCGCCAGCGCCACCAGGGCGGCAGAATCCAGGCGGGCAGCGGGTTTGACCAAACTCAGGCAGAAGCGGAAGTGCTCCAGCACCCCTTCGCTGCTCAGCTCCAGGGCCACGGAAACGGCCTCATTCCGTTCGCCGACCCGCAATGCCGAAGCCTTGTCGAGGGCGGGGGGCAGCAGGGGGAGCCATTGGGTGCCGGCACAGTTGGCCCCGGCTTGCTGGTTGAGCCAGGTGTCCAGGGCGCTGCCAGGGCTGATGCGTTCGGCCACTGCTGGGGCATGGACCCAGAGGCGCCAGCCCCCTTCTTCCCGGGCTTCGAGGGAGAGGCCTGGTAGGGAGGGCGCATCCACGCCGCTCCAGCTTGCCGGCAGCAGCACCGCCAAGGCCGTGAGATCGCGGCGTTCTTTCTCCTCCAGATGGCGGAGGCTGGCGCGGGGTGCCGGTGGCCGTCCCTGAAGGTGATGTTTGGTCAGCAGCAGATCCCGGTCGGCATCGGGACCACCCCGCACTGGGAGGCTGCGGGCCACATGCCCACGGGCGGCGAATTGACCTACCGGGAAGCGGTCGATGCTGACCTCCACCACCGTCTCCCCGGCAGCGTCCGCATGGCTGCGGTCGTCGAACGGCAGTTCGATGCTGGTGAGCAGTCGGTCGTCGAGGGGAATGGCCAGGAGGCGGTCTTCGTCGCGCGCTTCCACTTGAGCTAGCAGGCTCGTGGTGTCCCGGGCCAGGATGCACTGAACCCCTCCTTCGGGGGAACGGCGTCGACCCCCCTCCCGGGTGATCTTCACCAATACCCGGTCGCCGTTCCAGGCGTGATTGAGCTGGTGGTCGCGAATGTAGATATCTTCGCCACCGTCGTCCCGGAGGGCGAAACAGAACCCCTTGCTGGAGCAGCGCAGTCGGGCCGGCACCAGATCGGTGGGGTCCAGCCGCTGGAGTCCGGAGTCCGATTCCGCTACCACCGCCAAGCGCACCAGAGCATCAAGGCCGATGCGCAACTGCTGGCGCTCCTCCTCGCTGCCCAGGGTGAGGGCCTTTTCCAGGTCCTGCAGGGGCATGGGCTCCGTGTTCGACAGCTGGTCAAGCAGGTCAGCGACCGTGAACTTCATCGTGAGGTGGATGCGGGGAGCGGGCGCACGCGCTTGGGGTGCGGGATGGAAGGACGACCTGACGCGGGCCATCGCGGTGGAGATCCCGGGCCTGGGTGTGAAGCCGGTGAGCGGGCCGGTTCCCAACCCCTGGCCGGCCCTGGGAAAGCATGGCCAAGTGGCGCCCCAGGCGGCGATCGTTTTGAGAAGGAACGGGTGCCTGGAGTGGGGGGGTGACTGGAAACGGGCAGACCGGGTACCGGCTGTGTGGGGATTCGGCGTCCAGGCCCGGTGGTCCCCCTGCCGAACCTTTGTTCACTCTAGGGAGTGGTGGTCTCGCCGTTCTCGCCATCGCCGCTGCGGGAGGACCGCAGGATCAGCCGGCTCCCCAGGATCAGGAAGCCCACCGAGGCCAGTAGCTGCAGGGCGTCCGGTGGGATCACGCTCGAGAGGGAACCCCCCGCCGCGGCCCCGACCATGCTCGCCAGCACCAGGGCCGCGGCACTGCCGGAGAAGACTGCGCCGGGGCGGCTGGTGGTGCCGCTGATGCTCACGATCGCCAGCTGGGTCTTATCTCCCAGTTCGGCCAGGAACACGGTGATGAACGTGGATCCGAGCAGAGCCAACATGAAAGACTAAAGAGGAGAGGTACTAGCGGACGAGACCGGCCAGGCCGGGTTGAAGCAGGTGCAGGGGGGCCAGGTTGAGCACGGCCTGGCGGCCGAGCCAGAGGCCGAGGGCCACCATCAGCACGCCGGCAGCCCGCTCCAGTTGTTCCGGCGCCATCACCGTGGACAGCCAGCGGCCCAGCAACACCCCCACGAGGCTGGAGCAGATCAGGGCCAGGGACGCCCCCACGAACACCACCACCGGCCGTCCGGACTCCGCCGAGAGCAGCAGAGCGGCGAGCTGGGTCTTGTCGCCGAGTTCGGCGAGAAAGACCGTGGTGGCGGTGGTGAGGAACACCCCGAGCCACGTGGTGGTTGATCCGGCCTCTGCTGCTTGGGCCTGGCCGTTTGGGGCGGCGGCGGATGGAGACGCAGCGGTGCTGCTTCCGCTGTCGGAGCCGATCGGTTCTGGAGCGACAGCGGGATCGGGCCCTGGATTGGTGGGGCTGTTCATCGTGGCTTCCGGATCGCCCTCAGAAAGCGTCGCATCACCCTGCCATGCCCGCCATGCTCACTGCGGATTTGTTGTTTGCAGCAGGCGATTGCCAGGGCATCACCCGACTCCCCGTCGTTGCCGAAAAGGCCGACCAGGGAGCTGATGCGGCAGAAGTCGGGTCGCTCTTCGTAGATGCGGCAACGGCAGCCGCCGGTGTCGAAATGGATGCACCAGCCATCGCTGCCCACCATCTTCAGATAGGTGCTCCGCTGCTGGGGGCTGAGGGCTTCGATGGCTTCAGCCCGCAGGGCGGGATCAAGGCGGCAGCAGGAGCCGCAGCCCGGGATGCACCGCCACACCTCCCTGGGGCCGGAGCCGCCATTTTTGGTGCCATCAAGGCTGCTGCCGCTGGGATTTTCGCACCGGGTCATGGCGTTCGCCCATGACAAGCCATCACAGTGGCATCCCGGCGGGCCGAATCCCATCCCCTGGCGTTTAGCATTACGAAGCGAATGACATCTGCAAGAGCCGTTCATGGGCATCGACTTCCACCTGATCTCCAATTTCGCTGCCCTGGCGTTGATCACCCTGGCGGGCCCGGCTGTGATCTTCATCCTCTTTTATCGCCGCGGCGCCCTCTGACGCTCCCGCCCCAGGCCTCCACTACCCCCCTATGCCTCCGCGGTCTTCGCCCGAGGATCCTGCAGATGGTCCTCGGGTGATGGGCGGCGGGTAACTGTGCTTCGAAGAAGCTGCATCGTCAGGGTTTTGCTCAGACCTCTCGATCTTGTAGATCACCGTTCAACTATTGCTTGGATGTGTGGATCTGTTGATCGGAAGCAAGTTCTTTTAGCGCCCGGTAGAGCGGTAGAGGCATCAGCCATCGCCCGACCACCGCACCCAGCAGGGCCGCCAGGAGCAGCCCAGGTAGGAGCTGTTGCGATCCGGTAATCCTAATCGCGAACGCCAGGCTCATCACCGGCAGCTGGGTGGCTCCGGCTAGCCCCGCCGCCATCCCCAGCAACACGCCCAGCCCGCTCGGCCCGCCCAGGAGTTCCAGCAGCCCTCCACCGAAGCTGCCACCTACGGCAAAGGCTGGATCGATCACCCCTCCAGGGATTCCGGCCGCCAGGGCGAGCACGGGGCCCAACAGGCGCATCACCACTAGGGCGGCCCAGCGAGCGGCGCCTGTCCAGCCCAGGGCCACGGTGCCGGATCCTTCCAGGCCCGCCCGGCTCAGCGTTTGGCGCAGCAGAGTTTCACCATCCCCACAGCTTTCCCCTCCACTGATCAGGGTGAGGGCGGTGAGGGTCGTGCCCACCGCGAGACCTGTGGCCAGGGGATGGGCCTGGGCCCGGGGCAGGATCTGGGCGGTGCCCAACACCAGCAACTTGGCCATTAGGGCTCCGATCAGTCCTGCTCCCAGCCCTACCGGAAGGGCCCAGAAGGCCTGGAAGACTTCCGCCCACGGCGTGGCCTGGATGCCGAGCGCGAAAAGAGGCTGGCCGCCCAGGCCGGCTACCTCGGCCGCCACGCCAGCCATCAGTAGCGAAGGCCAGATCAGGTTCGGCTGGAAGCGGCGGCTCAGCTCCTCGGCCACGAAGATCACCCCCATTAGGGGGGTGTTGAAGGCACCGGCCAGGCCTGCCCCGGCTGCGGCGGCCAGCAATTCGCTGCTGAGGCGGCCCCGGCCCAGCCCGTGGGCCACGGCGGCCCCGAGCTGGGCGGCTGGACCTTCCCTGCCGATCGGCAGCAGGGCCAGGCTGGCCGCTCCCCAGAGTGCGAGTCTCCCGGCCGTCGTTCCTGCCGCCAGCTGTAGGTCCCGCCGTTCCGGCCGTTGGAGGGCCACCAGGAGCTGGGGTAAACCCGAGCCTGCGGAACGGTGCAGCACACCGGTCTGGAGCACCAGCAGCAGGGGCACGGTCGCGATCGGCGCCAAGGCCAGCGCCAGGGTCAGGCCCGTCCAGCCGCCGCCGTAGGCCGGAAGCCTGCTGATCAGGGAGTCCTGGAGCCTGTCGATGGCATTCAGGGGCCAGCAGGCCAGACCAACGGCCAGGCCCACCCCTGCCATGGCGCAGCCCTGAAGCAGCCAGCCGCTCGCACTTCTCCCGCCCTCGGCGCGAACCGGTGCCCCCATTAGGCCGTCAGACCCAGGGCCATGGCGGCCTCCTTAACCAGGGCGCGTAGGTAGGGGTGGGAATGCTCGTCGTGGAGGCCGCTGCGCACCTCCTCGCCGGCGGCATTGCGAATGATCAGCCCATCGGCGTGGCGAGAGCACCAGTAAGTGCGATCGCGTCGTCGTAGCACCAAGCCGGCGCAGCCAGCAGGCCGTACGCCCACCAGCTCGAGTTGAAGCCTCTCCTCTCCCTGCCAGCGGTCCATCCTGAGGCGGTAGGCCACATCCACCTGGGCGGGCAGCTCAGCCCCCCCCTGCCAGCGCCAGGCCATGGCGCGGCGGTTTAGCCCGTTCTGCCCGAGCTGGAGCTGCAGGTGGCCACCCCGCAGCAGCCGCTGCTCGAGAACCTGGCAGCCGCTGCTCCAGAACACGGGGGCCTGATGACCGATTCCGAAGGGCTCTAGGCGCCGGAGCTGCTCCCAGAATTCGCGGTCGATCCGCTCGAAGCGCAGCAGGGCTTCGGGCTCCACGGTCATGGCCTGGCCGGCCCCATCAAGCCAGGCCTGGGCCAACTCTTCAAGGCGTTCCTGAAGCTCCCCCACCCGTTCCGCCAGCACGGTGAAGCCGCCGGCGGCCGGATGGCCGCCGTGGCGCAACAGCAGATCAGCGCAGGCCTGGAGGGCCTGGTCCACGGCGAAGCCGCGCGGCGCCCGCACCGAAGCCCGCAGCCTTCCGTTTCCTTCATCGGCCAGGAGCGCCACTGGACGACCGCAGCGCTCCATCAGCCGGGCGGCCACGATGCCAATCACGCCATGGTGCCAATGGGTCTGGGCCAGCAGCACGAAGGGCGGAGTCGCTCGTCCATCGGCGTCCAGCAGGGCCACCGCCTCCGCCTCGATGGCGCTGCAAAGCTCGCGCCGTTGCCGGTTCAGCCCATCGCATTGCCGCGCCAATTCGAGGGCCCGCTCCGGTTCGTCGGTGGTGAGCAGGTCCACCACCAGCAGGGGATCGCCCAGCCGTCCCACGGCGTTGATCCGCGGGGCGATCTGGAAGCCCACGGCTTCGGCATTGAGCTGCGGAGCCTCGAGGCCCGCCAGGCGCTGCAGGGCTCGCAGCCCCTCCAGCCGGGTTCGGCCCAGGCGGGGCAGGCCGTCGAGCAGCCAGCGCCGGTTCACCCCCACCAGGGGGGCCATGTCGGCGATGGTGCCGATGCAGAACAGGTCGAGGGCGATCGCTGCACCGTCCTGGCGGCCCAACCGGCGGCAGAGGGCGCTGGCCAGCACATGGGCCAGGCCCACGCCGGCCAGGCCCCTGTAGGGAGAATCCAGCGGGGTGACGGCCGGATGGAGCAGGGCCAGGTGGGGCGGCCGTTCGGCCGGCAAGGTGTGGTGATCGGTGAGGATCACATCCACACCCAGGGCGGCCGCCCGCTCCAGGGCCTCCCGGGCCGCCACGCCGTTATCCACTGTGATGATTAGGCCCACGCCGTCGGCCGCCAGAGACTCGACCATGCCGGCATTGAGGCCGTAGCCATCGTTGGCCCGGCTCGGGATGGCGGCCCTCGGCCGTGCCCCGAGCCGCTGGAGCACGCCCACCAGCAGGGCCGTGCTGGTCATGCCATCGGCGTCATAGTCGCCGCAGACGGCCAGATTTTCGCCAGAGCGGCAGGCCCGCTCCAGCCGTTCCACCGCCCTGGCGAGGTCGGGGAAGTGGTGATAAGGATCGGGGGCCGGGGGGGGATCCAGGAGGCTGCTAAGGCTGCTCTCGCTGAGGTGGCCCCGGCGTCGCAGCACCGCCAACAGCTCCTCCGGCAGATCGACCGCGGGGCAATCCAGGGAAACTCCAGGCCCGGGATCAATCCCAGTTGGGGGATCTCGCCGTGCCAATGGTGGTGGGAGCACCCAGGGTTGCGTGTCGAGGAAGGGCAAGGTAGTGGTCAGGCACCTCCGCATTGTGCTGCCCGCCACCGGTGTCGCCAGCCTTAACCTGCGGCGGTAGGACCGGCGGCGCAGTGGCTCCTTCCCTTGAGGCGATTTTCTGGGATGTGGATGGCACCCTCGCTGAGACGGAACTCGAGGGCCATCGCGTGGCCTACAACCAAGCCCTTGCCGAGGCGGGTCTGCCTTGGCGCTGGGATCGGGCCCGCTATCTCAACGACCTAGGGCTTTCCGGGGGGCGGGAGCGGATGGCCCTCTTCCTCACAGACCTCGAGGGCAGCCCACCCTCCGACACCCTTCTCGACGCTCTGGTGGCAGCCAAGAAGCGCCACTACACCGAGCTGATGCGCAACGGCTCGATCCCGCTGCGGGAGGGGGTGGCGCGATTGATTGGCGCCGCCGCCGCCGCCGGTCTCAGCCAGATCATCGTGACCACCAGTTCCCGGGCTGCGGTGGAGGCCCTCATGGCCGGCAGTCTCGCGGGGGCGGCCGGGGCCTTTCGGGGCTGGATCAGCGGCGATGACGTGAGCCGCAAGAAACCCGATCCCCAGGGCTACCAGCTGGCCTTGGCCAGGGCAGGCCTGGATCCGCAGCGGGTGGTGGTGGTGGAGGATTCGGCCCAGGGTCTGGCGTCGGCCCGGGGGGCCGGTCTCACCACCCTCGTGACCCTCAGCTCCCTGTCCCGCCATGATGGGGTTGGTGTGTTTGCCGCCGCCGCCGCCGTGGTGGATGGCCTGGGAGGTCCGGATCGGCCCCTCGCCCTGCTGCACGGTCCGGCCTGTCCGGAGGGCCAGGTCACGCTGAGCTGGCTGGAGCGGCTGCTTCCTGCCCCATGACGATTCCTCAGCAGCGCACCCGCTATGCCGCCTTCGAACGGCGCCTCGGCCGCTCCCTGCTGGGCCAGCTACGGCGCAGCTGGCGCCACGCCAGCCTGGCGCTGCTCTCGTTGCTGGTGGGTTATTTCCTGAGCCAGAACCTGATCTCTCTGCTGCTGGTGCGGGTGCCGGGTGGCCGGCCGGCCGTGGTGTTCACGCTGGTCCTCGCCATGGAGTTGCTCGTGCGGCTACGCACCCGGGTGGTGCGCGGCGAGGAGACGCCGCTGGTCTGGGTGATGCTCGACAACCTGCGCCTCGGGACCACCTACTCGGCCGTGCTGGAGGCCTTCAAGCTTGGAACCTAAAGGCACCTCGCCCATCGCTGCGGCGGACGGACTGCTGCAGCGTGTTGGTCTGCCGCTGCTGGCTCACCTGGCGGAGCTGCGGAGCCGCCCCAACCGGCGCCGGCCTGTGCTGCTCCTTAACGGACCGGTGGGCGTCGGCAAGTCCACCCTGGTGAGTCAACTGGCCAGCCTGGCGCCGGCCCACGGACTGCGCCTGGCCGTGGCCTCCATCGATGACGCCTACCTCCCCCTCCCCGAGCGGTTGAACCGTCTGGCGGGCAATCCCTTCGGCGTGACCAGGGTCCCACCGGGCAGCCACGATGTGGAACTGCTGGTGGAACGTATCGAGGCCTGGCGCGGCGGTGCCTGCCTGCGACTACCCCGTTTCGACAAGACCCTGGCGGCCGGCCAGGGTGATCGCTGCGGTGCGAGCGAGGAAACCGCTGATGCCCTGGTGCTGGAGGGTTGGTTGATGGGGTGCCGGCCGCTCGGACAGGATGCCGTTGCCGCGGGCCTGGCACGACTGCAAAACTGGAATCTCAGCGAAGCCGAACGGATCTGGCTGCCCCGCTGGGATCGGGAGCTCGAGAGCTACGAACCCCTCTGGCGAATTGCGGATGGACTCTGGGTGTTGCGGCCCCGCCACTGGTGTCTGGCCCGGCGCTGGAGATTCCAGGCGGAGGCCCGTCAGCGGCGTGCCGGAGGCTCCTGGCTGGCTCCGGATGATCTTGAGGGCCTGGTGCGCTCCAGCCTGCATTCGCTCCCGCCTCCCCTCTACCAGGACCCGTTGGTGGCAGGGTTCAACGGCGCAATCAAGGCCCATGGGGATCGCGAAGGGAGGTTCTCGCCCTTAGCAAAAGACCTGGCTGGAGAACTGCCGATTGTTGGGGTCACCCAGCTGGATGGTCGGCGCCGCTGGGAGCCGCTGGATCATCCAGCTCAGCTGTCGCCGTCTTCCTCGTCCTCGGCGATCGGATAGACGAAGCCTTGGGCCTTGCCACTCAGCACGGCCTTGCCGATCGAAAGGGCCTTGGCGGCTGCCACACCGGCCTTCGCCTTCCAATGGGCATGGCGCTGATTGCGCTTGCCTTTAGAGGTTTTCTTCTTAGGAACAGCCATCCCTTCGCTGATGCAGCCAATCTTTGATCATCCATTGCGAACCGTCCTTTCGTCAAATCGCTAGAGTCGTGTTCTGCCTCGCAGGCCCGTGGGAACGACGTCGACACAGCCCCAGCCATCCCCCACCCCCGAGGGGACGCCCCAGAAGGTCCAGGCCCAGGGAGTGCGTCCCGCTGACACCGGCACCGAGCCCACAGCGGAGAAGCCCGGCACGAATAACGCGTCCCCCCGGAGCGGCGATGCCAAGACCGGGGCCCGGCCCGCCGGCAAGGAGGAGGTGCGTCAGCAGCCCTTCAGCATCGGCGGTGGTGGCGGCGCTACCCCCTCCTACAGCCAGCTTCTTCAGGATCTGTCGTCGGGCAGGGTGAAGGATCTGCTGCTCTCCCCCCGCCAGGGGGTGGTGGATGCCACCTATCGGGATGGTCGCAATGTTCAGGTGCCGGTGTTCAACGACAACCAGCTCCTGATCCGCACCGCCACCCAGTCCCAAGTGCCCCTCACCGTGCGCGATGAGCAGCGCGATGAGGCGATGGCTGGGCTGCTGGGCAATCTCCTGCTGGTGATGCTGCTCCTCACCGGCCTCACCCTGCTGATCCGCCGTTCGAGCCAGGTGGCGAACCGGGCCCTCGGCTTCGGCCGCAGCCAGCCCCGTCTTCAGGCCGAGGGGTCGGTGGGGGTGCATTTCGAGGATGTGGCCGGGATCGGCGAGGCCAAGGAGGAGCTCCAGGAGGTGGTCACCTTCCTGCGCTCTCCGGAGCGGTTCACCTCCGTGGGCGCCAAGATTCCCAAAGGTGTGTTGCTGGTGGGTCCGCCGGGTACCGGCAAGACCCTGCTGGCCAAGGCCATCGCCGGCGAGGCCGGAGTGCCCTTCTTCTCGATGGCCGCTTCCGAATTCGTGGAGATGTTCGTGGGGGTGGGTGCCAGTCGGGTGCGGGATCTGTTCCGTCAGGCCAAAGCCAAAGCGCCCTGCATCATCTTCATCGACGAGATCGATGCCGTCGGTCGTCAGCGGGGCGCAGGCATCGGCGGCGGCAACGATGAGCGGGAGCAGACCCTCAATCAGCTGCTCACCGAGATGGATGGTTTCGAGGAGAACTCCGGCGTGATTCTGCTGGCCGCCACCAACCGGCCGGATGTTCTGGATTCCGCCCTGATGCGCCCCGGTCGTTTCGATCGCCGCATCACCGTCGACCTGCCCGACCGCAAGGGACGCGAGGACATCCTCTCGGTCCATGCCCGCAGCCGTCCGCTTGCCGATTCCGTTTCCCTCGCCGATTGGGCGTCCCGCACTCCAGGGTTCTCCGGGGCCGACCTTTCCAACCTGCTCAATGAGGCCGCCATCCTCACGGCTCGCCGCCAGCAGGACCGCATCGATGATGCCGCCATTGGCGATGCCCTTGAGCGCATCACCATGGGCCTCACGGCGGCCCCCCTCCAGGACAGTGCCAAGAAGCGCCTGATCGCTTATCACGAGGTGGGCCATGCCCTGCTCACCACCCTGCTGCCCAACGCCGACAAGCTCGACAAGGTAACCCTGCTGCCGCGGGCGGGCGGTGTCGGTGGCTTCGCCCGCACCATGCCGGATGAGGACATCATCGATTCAGGCCTGATCAGCAAGGCCTATCTCCGCTCCCGACTGGTGGTGGTGCTGGGCGGTCGGGCCGCCGAGATCGTGGTCTTCGGTCCGAGCGAAGTGACCCAGGGTGCCGCTGGCGATCTGCAGATGGTGAGCCGCATCTGCCGCGAGATGGTGACTCGCTACGGCTTCTCCAGCCTCGGCCCGGTGGCCTTGGAATCGGATGCTGGCCAGGTGTTCCTGGGTCGCGACTGGATCCGCCCCGAGGCTCCGCCCTATTCCAGCCGCACCGGCAGTCAGATCGATGCTCAGGTGAGGAAGTTGGCCGCGGCTGCCCTGGAGCAGGCCCTTGCCGTTCTGCGGCCGCGCCGGCATCTGCTCGATCGGCTGGTGGAGCACCTGATCGCCGAGGAAACAATCAATGGCGAAGAGTTCCGCGCCTTGGTGGCCGAGTGGGAGTCGGAGAATCCTCAGCTTTCCGGGGTGTCCGCCCAGCTCTCCTCACTCCTCACCCCGGAGGCCTCCCCGGAAGCGGATGTCGAGGCTGCGAAGGTAGGTGTGTAAGCCGGCATCCTGAATTGGCAGCAGCCTGGCGGCCCGGCCGCTTTCATTCACGTGGGCATGCCAGAGGCCTGGTGGAGTGATAAAAGCGCCGCCGCTTTGCCAGTCGATGCGCCGGGGATCACGGATCTGCCCCTCGCCGTCGCAGGAGCTGCCCACCAAGGTGTAGCAACCGGGGTCGCAGTCGAGGATCAGATCGAGGGCCACCGACTGGTGCTTGTGGGCTGATTGCACGGATCCAGCCGGCAGCACCCCTTGCATTGCCCAGAGGGTGTGGGACACGGTGCGGGTGGCCGGCAGATCGGCGTTGCCCAGCAGCAGGCTGAGCCGATTCGCCTTACTGGCTGATGGGTCGTTGAGCAGGGTCTCCAGTTCCCGCTGCAGCCTCATGGCTGGATAGTGACAGGCACGGAAGCGGGGCAGGCTCGGCTCGACGCCCAGGTAGCGGAGCAGGGGGCCGTCGTGCACCCAGTAGAGAACGCTTTCCTCCCGAGCCTTGAGGTGGGGAGCCTGCCCTGCTGGCAGCACGAACACGTCACCGGTCTCCCAGGCCAGGGAGAGCGGGCCGGCGTGTTGGTCGCCGGGGCGGGTCAGGTACCCGCCGCCCCTCAGCACGGCGAACAGGGAGGTGGTTGCCACGGCGGCGGCCGTGAGGCCTTCGCCGGGAAGAATCCGCAGGAAGTGGGCAGCGAGGGCGGGACTGGTGGCCGGTCCCTGGCAACCCAGCTCGAGGCTGAGGTCGAGTGGCAGGATGGCCGTGGGTCCGTAGGAGTGGAGCCCGGCGTCCCACTGGTGCAGGCCGATCGGCTCGGTGAGGCCGGGGCGCACCGGGTTGGCCGCTTCTCGATAGTCGAACCAAAGAGCAGGTGCTTCCAAGCCTTCGCCCGCCTTCAGCCCGTGTTCGCCAGGCAGCAACTCGCTGACTGCAGGTGTCCTTTCGATCAGCCCGTCCCCTGGATCCATGGCGCTCTGGCATTGGACCCCGGCCGGCAGGGAGCCAGTGGGGGTGGGGGTCGCAGCGCTGGCCATGGATTCCGAGCCTCCGAAACGACGATGGGCCAATACCCTATGGGCGCGAAGCGCATGCTGGTGCAAGCGTTGCTTCCGGATCGCTGATGGCTGCCATCAGCTGGCGAGGTTCAGCCGCCCGCCACGGCGGGAACGATGCTCACCTCATCGCCGTCGGCCAAGGTGGTGGCCTGGTGATTGAGGAAGCGGATGTCCTCGCTGTTCACATACACGTTGAGGAAGCGCCGCAGCTTGCCGCCGTCATCGCAGAGGCGGGCCAGGATGCCGGGGAAGCGAGCCTCCATGGCCTGCAGCAGTTCGTCGACGCTGCCGGCCTCGAGGCTCACGCTGGCTTCGTCGTTGGTGAACTTCTGCAGGGGGGTAGGGATCAGAACCTGAACGGCCATGGTGTCGATCGGCTGGTGGGTGTAGGGAAGGGATCAGGGTTGAGTGTTGGGAATCCCCCGATTGCAATCCGCCGATCGGGAACGCCGAGAGCTCGGGGCAGGGACTGGGGTTCAGCCCACCGTTTCCCAGGTGGCACGGTGCAGCGACTGGGCCCGCTCCCAGGCACTGTTGAAGCTGTCGAGCTGGGCCTCGATCACGAAGGGCTCGCCGATTGAGGAGGCAATGGCTTCGGTGGTCTTGAGGCCGTTGCCGGTGATGTAGGCCACGGTGGTTTCGCTGGGATCGATCTTGCCCTGCTCCACCAGCTTTTTGAGCACCGCGATCGTGGTGCCCCCGGCGGTTTCGGTGAAGACGCCCTCGGTTTCGGCCAGCAGCTTGATGCCCTCGATGATCTCGGCATCGCTCACCGCGGCGATGCTGCCGCCGGTTCGGTTGGCGATGTCGATGGCGTAAGGGCCGTCCGCCGGATTACCGATGGCGATCGACTTGGCGATGGTGTGGGGCTTCACCGGGGTGATGAAGTCGCGGCCCTCGGCGAAGGCCTGGGCGATGGGGCTGCAGCCCTCGGCCTGGGCGCCGCTGAAGCGCACCGGCTTCTCCTCCACCAGCCCGACCTTGATGAATTCGTCAAAACCCTTGCGGATCTTGGTGAACAGGGAGCCGGAGGCCAGGGGGGCCACGATGTGGTCAGGCAGGCGCCAGCCGAGCTGTTCGATCACCTCGTACCCGAGGGTTTTCGATCCTTCGGAGTAGTAAGGGCGGAGGTTGATGTTCACGAAGCCCCAGCCGTAGGTGTTAGCCACTTCCGAGCAGAGGCGGTTCACCTGGTCGTAGTTGCCCTTCACCGCCATCAGTGTGGGGTTGTAGACCAGAGTGCCGAGCACCTTGCCCAGCTCCAGGTCGCTGGGGATGAACACGCAGCACTCCATGCCGGCATGGGCGGCGATGGCGGCGGTGGAATTGGCCAGGTTGCCGGTGGAAGCGCAGCTCACGGTGGTGAAGCCGAGTTCGCGGGCGCGGGTGAGGGCCACGGACACCACCCGGTCCTTGAAGGAGAGCGTCGGCATGTTCACACCGTCGTTCTTGATGTAAAGCTCCTTGAGGCCAAGGCGGCGGGCCAGCCGATTGGCCCGCAGCAGGGGCGTAAAGCCGGTGCCCACATCGATCGGGTCCCCTTCGATGGGGAGGAATTCTCGGTAGCGCCAGATGGAGGTGGGGCCGGCCTCGATCGTGGCGCGGCTCACCCGGCTGCGGATGGCGTCGTAGTCGTAGACGACCTCCAGGGGGCCGAAACAGACGTCCTCACAGACGTGGCGGGCCCCGGCCTCATAGGGATGGCCGCATTCCTTGCAGCGGAGCCCGATGAAGGTGGAGCGGGAGAGGGTCGCGGTCACGGGCACACCCAGCAGCTTCAAGGACGTTAACAGCGTCGCTCAGCTGGTGCCAGATAAGCCGACCTCTGGAATCGGGTATGTGGGAGTTGATGGGCCGTCCTTGTCGCCAGCTGGGATTTCCCTAGGCTCATGGGGTGAGATCACTCCCCTTCCCGGCCAGGCGCAGCTGGTTCTCCGCCCTCCGTGCCGCGGCCGTGGCAGGCGCCGCCCTGGCGGTGATCATGCTGCTGGGCCGCATAGCGGTGGAGTGGCACTGGTTCGGGCAGTTCGAGCTCCAGAGCGTTTTGCTGCGTCGCTGGGGCCTGCAGCTGGTCGCCTTCGTCCTGGTGTTCGGCGGCGGCTCGCTTCTGCAGCTCAAGCAAGTCCAGCGCTGTTGGCGACTGCGGCAGGAGGCGACCACCAAGTCGCTGGGCCCCGAACCGCTGTTGCGGCTCGGGGGATCCCGACTGCTGCTGGCCCTGGTGGCCCTGCTGCTGCTACTGGCAACCGGCCTGGCCTATCTCATGCTGCAGGCCCGCGACCTAATCGGGGCCCCGTTCAGCGGCCAGGTGATCACGGGCTTCACGGTGCTGCTCGATCTGCCGCCGCTGCTGCCTCTGGGGCTGGCGGCCGGGCTGTTGATCCCCCTGCTCGTTCGACCCCTCGCCACCCTGCGCATCACCCTGGCGGCGGCTCTCGCCGCTTCTGCCACGGCGCTGGCCCGCGGCTGGAGCCTGTGGCTGCCGGCCGTGCTGGCGGCTCCCTTCGGCGAGAGGGATCCGCTTGTGGGGCTGGATCTATCCTTCACGGTGCTGCGGCTGCCCGCCCTCAAGCTGCTGCTGAGCGTGCTTCTGGCCCAGGGGGTGGTCGGCCTGGCTGCCTGCCTGCTGCTCTGTCTCAGTGAGGGCACCAGCCTCTCCGATGGCGCCTTCCCCGGCCTGAGCCGTGCCCAGCAGCGGGTTCTCCAGCCCCAGCTGGCTTTCCTGGCGGTGGTCGCGGCGCTGATCAGCGGTCTGGCCCCCTTCGATCTGATGGTGGAGGGCAGCGGGATCGCCTCCGGGGCCGGGTATGTCGATCTCCACGTGCGCCTGCCGCTGCGGCTGTTGCTGGCTCTGCTCCTGCTGCTGACGGCCCTGGGCCTGCTGGTTCCACTGCCGAAGGGATGGCTGCGGCGCGGGGCCCTCCTCCCCCTGACGTTCACCGCCCTTCTGGTGCCGATCAGCGAGTGGCTGCTGGCCCCGCTGGTGCAGCGGCTCTGGGTCCAGCCGAGGGAGCTCGCCATGGAGACGCCCTATCTTCGGCGCAGCATCCAGGGCACCCGCCGGGCCTTTGGCCTGGAGCGGGTGCGCAGCATCACCCTGGAGCCCCGTCAGAAGATCACCGCCGCGGACCTGGCGGCCGCTCCCGGCACCCTGGCCAACGTGCGTCTCTGGGACAGCCAACCCCTGCTCGCCGCCAACCGCCAGCTTCAGCAGCTTCGTCTTTACTACCGCTTCTCCTCGGCGGCCGTCGACCGCTACCCATTGCGGGACAAGACCGGTCGGCAGGGCAGCCGTCAGGTGCTGATTTCCGCCCGCGAGCTCGACAGTGGAGCCCTGCCCCGTGGATCGCGCACCTGGCTCAACCGCCACTTGGTGTTCACCAACGGCCACGGCTTCACGGTGTCGCCGGTCAATGCCGCAGGGCCCGACGGCCTGCCTCTGTTCTTCGTGAAGGATCTGGGGCGCAGCGGACGCGTCCAGGGAATCCCCCAGCTGGGGGTGAGCGATGCTGAGGCGCAGGCGGCTCTGCCGGTGGGTCGGCCCAGTCTCTATTTCGCCTCGGCGCCTGCTCCCTACGCCATCGCCCCCACGAAGGTGCAGGAGTTCGCCTACCCGGACGGCGAGCTGAATGTCTACACCCACTACGACGGCACCCGGGGAGTGCCCCTGGCCACGGCCTGGCAGCGGCTGTGCGCTGCCCTCTATCTGCGAGAACCGCGGGTGATGTTCACTGGTTCGTTCACTCCCCGCTCGCTCCTCCTGCTCCGCCGCCAGGTGAACCAACGGCTGGAGGCCCTGGCCCCCTTCCTGCACTTCGAGAGCGAGCCTTATCTGGTCACGGCCCGTGTGGGCCGGCACGAGGGTTACCGGCAGGATCAGCACCAGTACTGGTTTCTGGACGGCTTCACCAACAGCCGCTCCTACCCCTACAGCGATCCAAATCCCCAGGGGCTCCGCTACTTCCGGAACCCGGTCAAGGCGGTGGTCGATGCCCACGACGGCCGCCTCTGGCTCTATGTGAGCGATCCTTCGGATCCCGTGCTGAGCACCTGGCGTCGGGCTTTTCCTGAGCTGTTCCGCCCCCTGTCGGAGATGCCTGAGGCGCTGCTGCGCCACATCAGAGTGCCGCAGAGCCAGTTTACAATTCAATCAGAGCGGCTGCTGCGCTACCACGTCACCGACGTGCGCACTTTCTACAACGGCGACGATGTGTGGTCGGTGCCCTATGAGATCTACGGCAACAGCAACGTCCAGGTCCGCCCTTATCACCTCACCCTGCAGCTGCCTGGTCAGACCAGCACTGAATTCGTGTTGCTGCTCCCCTTCGCTCCGCTGAAGCGCACCAACCTGGTGGGCTGGCTGGCTGCCCGCAATGATCCTCCCCACTACGGCGAACTGCTGTTGGTGCGTTTCCCACAGCAGCGCCTTCTACTTGGTCCCCAGCAGGTTTCTGGTCTCATTGACCAGGATCCCACCATCAGTTTTCAGTTCGGCCTCTGGAATCGCCTGGGCTCGAGGCTGTTCCGGGGCAACATGCTCGTGTTGCCCGTGGGCTCGGGTCTGCTCTACGTGGAGCCGGTGTACCTGCAGTCGAAGGCCAACGATCTGCCCACCTTGGTGCGGGTGGTGGTGACCGACGGCACCACCTTCGTGATGGAGCGCAACCTCAGCGATGCTCTGAAGCGGCTGGCCAGTGGGGGCCAGGGGGTCGCCGCTGCCGGACCGCCTCCCGCCGACACTGCCATTCAGCCCTGATCAGCCCAGGGGCGCGCCACCGCACGGGGGAAGCAGGGCCCTGGCAACGGCCCCATGGCATGAAAAAAGGGACCCTGATGGGCCCCTGGCGTCTGCCGTCAGCAAGACGGTTTAGATCAGGCTGCCACGGCCGTCTTGGCATCGAGCTCGCCCTTGGCGTAAAGGCCGGCGTAGTAGTTGATGTCGCGCTGCTTGATCTTGCTGGCATTGCCGGCGCACCAGAACTGCTGATAGCGGTCGAGACACACCTGCTTCATGTACTGGCGGGCGGGCTTGTTGAAGTGGCGGGGATCGAAGTTGGCGGGATCCTTGAAGGCCGCCTCGCGCACCGCGGCGGTGAAGGCCAGGCGGTTGTCGGTGTCGATGTTCACCTTGCGGACACCGTTGCGGATGCCTTCCTGGATTTCTTCCACGGGCACGCCGTAGGTCTCGGGGATGGCACCGCCATACTTGTTAATCATGTCCAGCCACTCCTGGGGCACCGAGGAGGAGCCGTGCATCACCAGGTGGGTGTTGGGGATGGCCTTGTGGATCTCGGCGATGCGGCTGATCGCCAGCACCTCACCGGTGGGTTTGCGGGTGAACTTATAGGCGCCATGGCTGGTACCGATGGCGATCGCCAGCGCATCCACGTTGGTCTTGGCCACGAAGTCGGCGGCCTCGGCAGGGTCGGTGAGCAGCTGGGAGTGGTCGAGGGTGCCCTCAAAGCCATGGCCGTCCTCGGCCTCACCCTGGCCGGTCTCAAGGGAGCCCAGGCAGCCCAGCTCGCCCTCCACGCTCACGCCGATGGCGTGGGCCACGTCCACCACTTCCTTGGTGACGCGCACGTTGTACTCATAAGAGGCCGGGGTCTTGGCGTCGGCCTCAAGGGAGCCGTCCATCATCACGGAGGTGAAGCCGTTGGCGGCGGCCCCGTAGCAGGTGGCGGGGCTGTTGCCATGGTCCTGGTGCATCACCACCGGGATGTCGGGGTAGGTTTCCACGGCGGCCAGGATCAGGTGGCGCAGGAAGCTCTCGCCGGCGTACTGACGGGCGCCGCGGGAGGCCTGCAGGATGACGGGGCTGTCGGTCTCGTGGGCCGCCTCCATGATCGACTGGACCTGCTCCAGGTTGTTCACGTTGAAGGCGGGAATGCCGTAGCCGTTTTCGGCGGCATGGTCGAGCAGCAGCCGAAGCGGAACGAGCGCCATGGGAAACCTCGAGAATGGGGGGAAAGCGACGACTGGCGGGATCCCCCGCCGTGCCTGGCGGCGAGTCTAGGGGATGCCGAAACAGGGTCCTGAAGCTTCAGGGGTGCCCGATCGGCTGATGCCGCCGGGCGGCATCACATAGGCCCTGGCTGGCTGCGGCCTCCGCCAGGCCCGGCACCATGGGTCGTCCTTCCCGGGCGGCCTGGGCCCACCAGCCGATCAGCCGGCACACTGGCGCGATCCGGCCATCCTCCCAGGTGCGACCGAAGGACAGAGCGGGATCGGCGGGTACCGGTCGCAGGGGCTCGCCTGGTCGGGAGATTGCCAGTTGAAAGCCGTGCACATAATCGGCCTGGTTGGCTGACCCGAGCACCAGTGTGGCCTCACGGCCGTAGAGCTCGAGCCAGCAGCCCCGGCCCGCCCGGGTCACCGAGGACAGGTTCACCTGGGCCGGCACCCGTCGGCCCAGGGAGTCGCTGAGATCGAGCTGGATCAGGGCGATGTCCTCAGCATCCACCGCGCCCATGGCGGAGGTGCCGGCGCCCTCGGCTCCGGCCATGGGGCGCTCCCGGATCGCCGTGCTCAATCTGGCGGCGTGGAGCTCAGCGGGTCCCACGAGCCAGTTCAGGATGTCGAAGGCATGGGTGCCGAGGGCGCCCAGCACCCCCCCTCCCTCGGCCGCCTGGGAGTACCAGGTCCAGGGACGGCTCGCGTCGGCGCGGCTGGCCATCAGCCAGTCGAGTTTCACCAGCCAGGGTTCCCCCAGCACCCCCTCGGCCAGGAGCGCAGCGAGCTGCTGGAACACCGGTACGGCGCGGTATTCGAAATCCACTGCCACGCAGAGTTTTTGGCGGATGGCCAGCCGCTGCAGCTCCTCGATGGCGGCGGCCTCAAGGGCCACCGGCTTCTCGAGCAGCAGGTGCTTGCCGGCTTCAAGGGCCTGGCGGGCCAGCTCGAAGCGGGGGGCCGGTGGGGTGGCGATCACCACGGCCTCCACCCGCGGGTCGGCGAGGACGGCGCTGAAATCGGTGCTGCCGCCGAGCTCGGCCGCCCGGCAGGCCCGCTCCAGTCGTTCAGCACGGGGATGCCAGAGGGCCACCGGTTCGGTTCCTGGGCAATCCCGCAGGGCCGGAAGGTGCACCGTCTCACCAAAGCCGAGGCCGGCGATGGCGACGCCGAGGGGACGGTTGGTGGGCGCAGCCATGGAGGGGAGAAAAGGCTTGGGGGTGGGGAGGGAGCTGGCGAGCGTTCAGGCCGTCGGTTCCCGGTCGATGGCGGGCCCTATCACTGCGGCGCAGGCCTCCTGAAGCGTGGCCGCCACGAGTGGATCGCCGCCGGTGGGCTGCCAGGTGGCGTTGAAGCGGGGTAAGCCGTTCACGGACACGTCTCGGTAGAGCCGGAGGTCGCAGTCGAGTTCCATCACCACCAGAGTTCCCAGGGGTTGGCGAGCGCTTCGCGGTTTCGCTTCCAAGGTTCCAGCGGCGGGGGAGGACTGCGGAGCTTCGATCCCTTCCGGCTCGGCAAGGGGCTGAAAGCGACTCAGCACCGACAGGGTGCCGCGGCGATCACGCCGCAGGCTGCCGGCATCCCACCACTGACGCCCCGTGGCGGAGGCCGGAACCTCTCGCCAGTCCACCGGCCCGGCCCAGGCGGGCTTCAAGCCCAGCAGCAGCGGAGTCGGCCCCGGGGGCAGGGCCAGGCCCACCAGAAGCAGGGCCAAGGGCAGGATGGCCCGGAGCCATCTCAGCCGGGGTCGCCCTTCAAGGCGGTGAGGCCATTCGGATCTGGAGGGCCGACGTCTCATGGGGCCACCGGCTGACCGCGACGGGATGGGGCATGCAGCCGCAGCAGCAGGGCCAGGGTGGCTCGCAGATCGGTGCGGGGCACGATCTTGTCGACGAATCCATGCTCCTGCAGGTACTCGGCGGTCTGGAAATTGTCCGGGAGCTTCTCGCGCAGGGTCTGCTCGATCACCCGGCGTCCGGCGAAGCCGATCAGGGCCTTCGGCTCGGCCAGGATCAGATCGCCGAGCATGGCAAAGCTGGCCGTCACCCCGCCGGTGGTGGGATGGGTGAGCAGGGGGATATAGAGCAGTTCAGCCTGGCGGTGCCGTTCGAGGGCGCCGGAGATCTTGGCCATCTGCATCAGGCTGAGCATGCCCTCCTGCATGCGGGCGCCGCCAGACGCGCACACGATCACCACGGGGCAGCGCCGGGCCGTGGCCTCCTCGATCAGGCGGGTGAGTTTTTCCCCCACCACCGAACCCATCGAGCCCCCCATGAAGCGGAAGTCCATCACCCCGAGGGCCAGGGGCATGCCCTCCAGGCGGCAGAGCCCGGTGACCACCGCATCCCGGAGGCCGGTGCTCTGTTGGCTATCCCGCAGTCGATCGGCATAGGAGCGGCGGTCTTTGAAGGCGAGCGGATCGGTGGGGGAAAGATCGGCATCATGAGCTTCGAAGCTCCCCTCATCGGCGATCAGGCGGATTCTCGCTTCGCTGTCGATCCGCTGGTGATGGCCACAGCCCTTGCAAACGTGGGCATTGGCCACCAGATCCTTCCGGTAGACCACCAGGTCACACTCGGGGCATTTGCTCCAGAGGCCGTCCCCCTCATCGGGTTCTGGGCCTTGGCTGGATCGCACCACAGGAGCGTTCTTGCGGCGATCGGCGAACCAGTCGAACAGGGACATGGGTGGGAAGAGGCTCGGTGCGGATCGCGCGACGACCTAGTGGGAACCCATTTAACGCTGCCGCGCTACGGAGGGGCTGGGCCTGGCAGCACGCTTCAGACGGGGCTTCCCGGCACAAGAGCGGGGAGCATCAGTCGCAGCCAGGGCTGGGGCCCCACCAACCACACCAGAACGGTGCCCGCGGCGAGGAAGGGGCCGAAGGGAAAGGGCTGGTTGGGACCCAGCCGACCGAGAATCCTGGCCAGTCCTCCCACCAGAGCCCCCCCGAACACCGCAAGGGCTACCGCCACGCCGAGCCCTCCGGGCCCGAGCCAGGCGCCCATCAGGGCCGCGAGTTTGGCGTCTCCCAGGCCAAGGGCTGGCCGGCCGAAGGCCCGCTCGGCCAGGGCGCTCACCGCTTCGAAACCCAGCAGCCCCAGCGCCGTGGCCACCAGATGCTCAAGCAGAAGTCGGCGACCGGTGGCCGGATCCTGAAGGAATCCCAGCAGGGCGGTGAAGGCCAGTCCGAGCAGCACGCCCCAGCGCAGCATCGGTTCGGGAAGCCAGAGGCGGTCGAGATCGATCAGCACCATGGGGAGCAGCCAGCTGACCAGAAACCACCCGGCCACCAGCAGAAGAACGGGCTCGGCCCCGGCGCCCATCCGATCGGGCCTGGCCAGCAACACCGCCACCCAGAGGCCGGCGCAGAGGCTCTCCACGAAGGGGTAGCGGGCCGCGATCGGCTGATGGCAGTGACGGCACCGGCCCCGCAGCATCAGCCAGGCCAGAACGGGAATGTTTTCGAACCAGGCGAGGGGAGTGCCGCAGCGGGGGCAATGGCTTCCAGGCCAGATCAGGGATTCCTCCCGGGGCAACCGCCAAGCCACGACGTTGATGAAACTGCCGATGCAGGCTCCGATCAGGGCCACCGGTGTCGCCAGCAGCGGGATCAGGGACTGGATGGGGTCGAAGGGAGAGGACATGGAATCGGCAGGCCTGGGCGGCAACCTCAGAGCGGACCGCGGGATGGCGCCGGGCGTCCGGGCCGGTTGCGACCAACGCTGCGGTTGCGCAGCCACTCGATTGGCACGAAGTGCTCGTCGGGGAGCAGCACCGGCGCCTCAAACACCACCCGTCCCTCGGTGGCCGCGACCTTAAGCACGATTCCGGCGGGCTCGATTCCGCCGGGACCGGAGGAGAGGAAGCGGAAATACACCTGACGCGCTAGTTGCAGCACCACGGAACTGTTGATGCGATCCAGGCGCAATCCCTGAAACCCGGCGAGCGCTGTGTTGGCGCTCAGCGAACCCGAAGCCGACCGGATCTCGAAGGAAGGACCTTGGCGCGGGCCGGGAGCCCGCGCTGGCGGTGGGGCCGAATCCCCGATCCGATCGAGGGGCCCATCAGTGGCGATGCCAGTGGCGATGTCGGCGCTGATGACGCTGCTGCAGCGGAAAGACGCGCAGGGGGAGAACCCGTTGCACTACTGGGATTGTAGGGCTGTCGCAGGAATCAAGCGAGATTTTTCTTCTCCTCAATCATGCGGTGGATGGTCGGGGTGAGGATCAGTTCCATCGCGAAGCCCATCTTGCCGCCGTCCACCACGATGCTCGTGGGACTGGACATGAAGGAGCCATTGATCATGTCGAGAAGATAGGTGAAGTCGATCCCCCATTTGGCCCGAGCCCCCTTGCGGAAGTGGCAGATCACGAACGACTCATCCGGCGTTGGGATATCGCGGATCATGAACGGGTTGGAGGTGTCCACAGTCGAGACCCGTTGGAAGTTGATGTCCGTCTGGCTGAACTGGGGGCAGATGTGGTTGATGTAGTCGGGCATCCGCCGCAAGATCGTGTCCACCGTGGCCTCAGCCGAGTAGCCACGCTCCTTGTTGTCGCGGGCAATCTTCTGAATCCACTCCAGGTTCACGACTGGCACTACGCCCACCAGCAGGTCGGCCAGACCGGCCACGTCGTAGCCCTCACCCTTCACGCCGCCGTGCAGGCCTTCGTAGAAGAGGAGGTCGGTACCTGTGGGAATGGTTTCCCAAGGGGTGAACTGGCCTGGTTCCAGATTGGTGCCGAGGCGAGCGTTGTGCTCGGCGGCCTCTTCAACGGAGTGCAGGTAGTAGCGCTTTTGACCGCTGCCGGTCTCGCCGTAGGTCCTGAACAGCTCCTCGAGCTTGTCGAACAGGTTGGCTTCGGGACCGAAGTGGGAGAAGTTCTCGCCCTTGGCCAGGGCGGCGGCCATGGCCTCCTTCATCGGACCCCGCTCGTAGCGGTGGTAGCTATCGCCCTCGACCACCGCCGGCGTGATCCCCTCGCGCTTGAAGATGTGCTCGAAGGCGCGCTTCACGGTGCTGGTTCCAGCGCCGGAGGAGCCGGTGACAGAGACAACCGGGTGACGCTTCGACATCGAACCTGGGAGGGATGGAGTCTGAGAGTTTCGCAGATCGCCGGCTCGACCTTCCGCCGGCCTCAGCCCTCCAGGGCCGCCAACAGCTGTTCGCCCATCGCCCGGCAACCGAGCCGGCTGCACCCTTCGGCCATCAGATCGCCGGTGCGGAAACCAGCCTCCAGGGTGCGCTCCACGGCGGCCTCTAGATCGGTGGCGGCGGCGTTCTGCTTCAGGCCGATGCGCAGCAGCATGGCGGCGCTGAGCACCATGGCCATGGGATTGGCCAGGTCCTGGCCGGCGATGTCCGGGGCGGAGCCGTGGATCGGCTCGAACAGACCCGGTCCGCTGGAGCCCAGTGAGGCCGAGGGCAGCATGCCGATCGAGCCGGTGAGCATGGCGGCCTCGTCGCTGAGGATGTCGCCGAAGAGGTTGCTGGTGAGGATCACGTCGAACTGCTTCGGCGCCCGCACCAGCTGCATCGCGGCGTTGTCCACGTACATGTGGCTGAGGGCAACATCGGGGTAGTCGGTGGCGATCGCCTCGACCCGGTCGCGCCAGAGCTGGCTCACATCCAGCACATTGGCCTTGTCGACCGAGCAGAGCCTGCCGCCGCGCTGGAGGGCCAAATCGAAGCCCACCCGGGCGATGCGATCGATCTCGAAGTCGCTGTAGGCCATCGTGTTGAACGCCCGAACGTGGCCATCGGCCTCCACCCGGCCCTTGGGGGTTCCGAAGTACACGCCGCCGGTGAGCTCGCGCACCACCAGCAGATCCACCCCCTCAATCACCTCGGGTTTGAGGCTGCTGGCGCCGGCCAGGGCGGGGATGATCTTCACCGGCCGCAGATTGGCAAACAGACCCAGGCCAGCCCTCAGGCCCAGCAGCCCCGATTCGGGCCGTTTCTCGCGGGGCAGGCTGTCGTATTGCGGGCTGCCGATGGCGGCGAGCAGCACCGCATCGGCCTCCCGGCAGGCCTCCAGGGTGCTTGGGGGCAGGGGTTCGCCGGTGGCATCGATGGCGGCTCCCCCCATCGGCTGCTCGTCGTAGAGAAGTTCGAAACCATGGCGGCGGCTCACCGCATCCAGCAGCTCTCTGGCCACCGCCGTGATCTCCGGACCGATGCCGTCGCCGGCGAGCAGGGTGATCCGGTGGCTGGTCATGACAGGCGACGCTCCGGCACGGTACAGGTGGAGAGCGCGAGGTTAGGGCGCAGCCTGTGGCGCACTGGCCTGGGTGCCTGCCAGCGCAGGGAGCTGTGGTGGCTGGAAGGAGTGGCGCCGAGGGCGGTATCGATTGACAGTGGGTAGGTGGTGACGGTGGTTCTGCAGAGGCGGCCCCGGCTGGATTAGTCCTGAGCGGCCTGCAGTTTGCGCAGGGTGCGCGCCATCTCCGGCAGCTTGTTGAAGGCGGCGGAGCAGCGCAACCACAGCCGGTTGGGGATGGCGGGGTAGCCGCTCACCACCTCGCCGGCGGCGACTTCGCCGTGGATGCCTGATTTAGAGGAGGCGATCGCCCGGTCGCCGATCGTGGCCCGGTTCGCCACGCCCACCTGGCCGGCCAGGATCACGCCGTTGCCGAGGCGGGCACCACCGGCGATGCCCACCTGGGCGGCCAGGGCACAGCCGTGTCCGGTGGTGACACCGTGGCCGATGTGCACCAGGTTGTCGATCTTGGTGCCGGCGCCGATGCGTGTTTCCCCCACCGAAGGGCGATCGATCGTGGAGCCGCAACCCACCTCGACGCCGTCCTCCAACACCACCTGGCCGGTCTGGGGCATCTTGCGCCAACCGCTGGAGGTGGGTACGAAACCGAAGCCCTCCGATCCGATCACCGCACCGGAATGCACCACACAGCCCCGGCCCAACCGGCTGCCCGGTTGCAGCACAGCCTGGGCATGCACCTCACAGCCATCGGCGAGTTGCACGTCTTGATAGAGCACGACCCCCGGATGGAGGATGCAGCCGTCGCCGATCACGGCGGCGGCACCCACCACGGCGTGAGCAGCCACATGCACGCCGGCGCCGATCCGGGCGGAGGGATCGATCACCGCGGTTGGATGGATGCCGGGTTGCGGACGGACGCGGGGATGGAGAGCGTCGAGGGCTTCGGCGAAGGCGAGCCGGGGATCCTTCAGGGCCACCCAGGCCAGGCCGCGCTCCGTGGCCTGTTGCTGCAAAGGTTCGTCGCAGGGGAGGAGCACGGCGGATCCCCCCGTTTCGGCCAGGGCGGCGGTGAGGCCGCTGCCGCTCTCCAGGAAGCAGAGCTGGCCCTCGCCGGCCAGGTCGATCGCCTGGGCACCGTGGATCTCCGGATCGGAGCCCAGATGGCGGGGGGATGCCGCGTCCACCGCGCAGAGGTGGCTGAGCAGGCTGCTGAAGCGCATGGGCCGGGGGCCGGTGGGCGAATCGTAGGGCCCATGGGGTTCGCCCTGGTCCGACCTGCCCGACGGGGGGCAAGCGTTGTCAGGGTGAGGTCGGGTCGGGTGCCGCCGGGGTGAGCACAAAGTGGTCGCGGTGGATCACGGTGTCGCCGGCCTCGCCAAGCTTGCGATGGATCGCGGCTCGGTCGAGGCCCAGGATCCCCTCAAGCTCCTCGCTGCCGAGGGTCACCAGGCCGCGTCCGATCTCGCGGCCATCACCGCCCAGCACCCGCACGGGCTGATGCCGCTCGAACCGGCCGTCCACGGCGCGGATGCCCACCGCCAGCAGGGAGGCACCGCGGTGGATCAGGGCCTGGGCGGCGCCGTCATCCACCTGGAGGGTTCCCTGGGGCAGCACCGCATGGGCCAGCCAGCCCTTGCGGTTCCCGAGCGGGGAGGTGCTGGGATGGAACAGGGTGCCGACCCGCTCACCAGCCAGCAGGGCCTCCAGCACCGCCGGATCCCGGCCATCGGCCAGACGCACACGCACGCCGCTGGTGGTGGCGATCCGGGCTGCGGTGATCTTGGTACCCATTCCGCCGGTGCCCCAGCGGCCGCCGCCGCCCGCGCCGCGCCCGACCAGCTCCAGTTCGGCGAGATCGCGCACCTCGTCGATCGGACGGGCCTCGGGGTCGTGGCGGGGATCACCCGAATACAGGCGATCGATATCGGTGAGCAGCACCAGCTCCTGGGCGCCGATCGCCACGGCCACCAGGGCGGAGAGGGTGTCGTTGTCGCCGAAACGCAACTCGTCGGTGGCGAGGGTGTCGTTCTCGTTCACGATCGGCACCACGCCCCAGGCCAGCAGTTGTTCGAGGGTGCGGCAGGCGTTCTGGTAGCGGCGGCGGGAGGCCAGGTCGCCACGGGTGAGCAGCACCTGGGCCACGGCCAGACCGCGGATGGCGAAAGCGTCCTGGTAGAGAGCCATCAGGCGCCCCTGGCCCACGGCGGCGGCGGCCTGCAAAGACACCACCTCGCTGGGTCGCCGCTCCATGCCCAGGGCCGTGCAGCCGAGTCCCACGGCACCGCTGGTCACGAGGGCGACGGAGTCACCGCGCTGGCGAGCCCGGGCCAGGCTGGTCGCCAGGTCGGTGATCACCGCGGTGGTGGAGCGGCCGGGTTGGCCGCGCAGCAGGCTGGTGCCCACCTTGATCACCAGCCGCAGGCCGCTGCCGGCCTGAGAGAGGCCTTCCGAGCCGCTGCCTACGGTCATCCTTCGACCAGGGCTCCCAACCAGCGGGACATGCGGATCTCCAGGCTCTGCACCTGGTCATGGGGGCAGGGATCCCCATTCGGGCCGATCGGCCGCACCAGCACCGTGAACAGCCCGAGGCGGTTGCCGGCCAGCACATCGGTGAAGAGGCGGTCGCCCACCAGGGCGATCTGAGCGGGTTCCAGGCCCAGTTCCGCCACCACGCGCCGCAGGGCGGCGCGGCGCGGCTTGCCCGCCGAGGTGGTGAAGGGCAGGCCGAGCTGGGCGGCCACCGAGCCGATCCGGCGGCGGGAGGGATTGTTGCTCAGCAGGTGAAGCGGCATGAGCGACTGGGCATGGCGCAGCCACTGTTCGACGCTCGGCGGCAGCGTGGCGCTGCGGCGGGGCAGCAGGGTGCGATCCACATCCAGCACCAGGGCCCGAATCGGTCCCTGCGGCCGCTCCAGCAGGGGCTGGAGGGGCAGGTGGGCCAGGGTGGTGCCGGCGGTCCAGTCCGGGCTGAGCAGGGAGGCCAGCATCAGTCTTCCGGCTCCCGATCCTCGATCTCCGCCTCGATCCGGGGCTGGATGCGCTCGAATTCCTCCCCTTCCACCAACCTGGCTTCAGAGCCATTGATGCGGGCGACCACAAAGAAGGGATCGAGGGGAATGTAAAGGCCGTATTCCACCTCATCGACCAGAAAACTCACCAGGAGTTCATAGGTCTCACTTTCATCATCGGCCTCGTCGTCGTCGTCGAGCTCATCCGGATCCGGTTCGTCAAGCTCGCCGTTCACGGTGAGGGTCACGGCGGAACGGATCAGGGTGAGGTCGTGCTCCTGGAGCACCACATCGGCCACCGAGAGGATCGGCTCGGTGGCATCGAGGGTTTCGATCAATTCGGGATCCTCATCGCCGTGGAGCCGGAACAGGCACACCGGGGTGTCCACCGGCGTGAACAGGCCGTAATCGTGGCCATCGAGCGGGATCAGCTGCTCGAGATAGCACAGCAGCTGACGACCGTTGCCGTCATGGACGAGCAGGGTGGGCACGTCTCCTGAACCCGTCATCGAAGGGGACTCGGGTGGCATGGCGGGTGGGGGAGGGCGTTGGGATCAGGATGGTCGGGTTTAGGGCTCGGGTCCATCCCGAAGCCATTGTTCCAGCAGGAGGGCAGCGGCTGCGCTGTCGAGCCGCCCGCTGCGGTCGCCGTGAAGGCCATGGGCCTCGGCGGCCATCCAGCTGCTGGCATGTTCATCCACCCAGGCCAGCGGCAATGGGTGACCGGCATCCCTCAGGGCCCCCTGCAGCTTGATGCCGTAACGGCGGCAATGCAGGGCCTGCCGGGTCGGCTGCTGGTCGGCGTCCAGAGGCAGGCCCACCACCAGCACTTCCACCCTTCGCTCCAGCACCAGCGGCAGGAGCCGGGCGAGATCGGAGGGCAGATCGCCGCGGGCTAGGGCCTGCAGGGGGGTCACGGTGATGCCGAGTGGATCGCAGCCGGCCAGGCCGATCCTCCGACGTCCCACATCGAGGGCCAGGGCCGATCGCGGCCGGGGCCGGGCCACTCAGGGCCTGAGCAAGGGGGTGGGCACGCTGCGGCGGCGGGGTTGAAGGCGGGGTTGGAGCTGCTCAAGGACCGCACTGATGCGCTGGGCCGCCCCCCGCACCGCCGGGGCGTCCTGACGGCGCCAGAGGCTGCGGGCCATCAACACCACGTCGCCGTGTTCCTCAGCCCCCAGCTGCGCCAGCCATTGCTGGCGGGCCCCATCGTCGGTGTCGCTGAGCAGCCAGAGCTGGTCGCCCTTCGGGGCGAGACGGCGGAGCAGCACTTCGGTGGCTGAACCCAGCAGGTGGTTCCAGCCGGGATGCACGCTCAGCTCGACCTGGTGACCACCGCCCGGGTGATCGGCGATCCAGCGGGCCCCCGCCACTGCTTCGTTGCGGTCGGGATCGATCAGCAGCCAGCCATGGCCGCCGCTGCGCTCCAGCAGGTCCTCGATGCGGCGGTCGAGCACCTGGCGCAGCGGTGCCGGGCAGGTGGCCTGCTCCAGATGCCAGAGGAGGGGAGCGTTGCGCCGATGCAGCGGCCGCAGTTGCAGGGGGGCTGGCAGGGAGGCCAGGTCCGCAGCGTCGCCGATCGACCAGCGCCAGAGCCGCTCGGTGCGCTGGGGCTGGAAGCCGTTTTCCCGGAGCAGGGCCAGGCGGGTGTGATCGAGGCTGGAGGCGGAGGCGATCCAGCTCACAGCGCCAGGGGCCTGCTGGATCGCCTCCCGCAGCAGGGATGATGCGGTGTGGCCCCGGGCTGGACTGGAGGGGAGCTCGGCGGCGGCCAGGGCTAGGCGGAGATGCTGCACTTCCCAACAGCTGCCGCGGCGGTTGAGGGGCCGGGCCACGATCAGACCCAGGATGGTGGGCTTGCTGCCAGGTCCCTTTTCCCGGGCGACGAGCACCAGGGAGCCCATCGACTGACGGCGCCCCAGGGCCGAGGCCAGGCCCCGGGGCACCGAAAGCAGCAGGTTGCGCTGCAGGAGGGGGTGCAGGGGCAGGAAGGCCGGATCGTCCAGATGGGGCAGGTGCCATCCCTGGAGCCGCTCCACGATGCAGGGAGGCTCGGAGGAGCGCGGGTCGAGCCTCACAGCTGGCGGGTCGGTCCTGACGGGAGGTAACACGGCAGGTTCCGGACGTGGTGCGGGGCTAAGGAATGCTTGGTCACTTTAGCGGGCTGGCCCCGGTCTAAGCCGGCCGCACCAGCACCAGGGGGGTGCGTTCATTGGCGTTGCCGGCCGGGTTGGGCCGCAGGGCGCGATGGAGCAGGGCCTCATCGCAGCCGCTGTTGGAGGCCAATACCTTCACCCGGCCCAGGTCGTTCACATCCACCACGGCAACGCCCACCCCGAGGCTGCGGGCCATCGCCTCGCAGAAGGCCTGGGGGTCCTGGGGCCCCAGCACGATCGTCTGGTCATAGGGCGGGGTCGTGCCGGTCACGTCATCGATCAGACGGGCCTGATCGCCGGCGAGTCGGTAGAACCAGCCCTTGCTGCCCACCGCCTTGAGGGCTGTGCCCACCAGCCAGGCGCAGAGCACCCGGGCGGGGCCCACCACATCGATCAGCGACTGCAGACCGCAGGCGGTGGCCAGGCTGCTGGTGGGGTGGAACACGCGGCAAAGCTGGCGGGCCAGCAGGGAGGGCTCGACGTTGGCGGGATGGTGGTAGCGGCCCTGGATCACCGCCAGGGGGGTCTCACCGATCGTGAGCACATCACCAGGTTGGATCAGAGTGCCGGCGTAGCGCTCCAGCACCTCCTGGGGGTTATCCAGAACCCCGAGCAGATGGGTGCGCAGGGGAAGCACCCGGCAGCCCTCGCCGGCGCGCCAGGTTGCTTGCTCCGGCAGGATCGGCTGCGGACGTTGCAACGCCACCAGAATGCCGTCGCGGCGCAGAAGGCGACCGAAGGGGCCGTAGTTGATCCAGCGGATGTCGAGCCAGAGGGTGTCGAGCAGCTCGGCCACGTTCACCCCGGGGGGGGCGGTGAAGCGCAGATCGATGCGGGCGGCGGTGCGCTTATGGCCCTTCACGATGTAAGCGAACCAGTAGCCATCGGCTCTGGCCTCCTCATCGGGATGCAGCGGCGTGATCGACACGCTGCGCTTCACCTCGACCAGGCTTCCCTTGCCGAGAAGTACCGGCTCAACCGCGAGCTCCGGCACGAACACCTCCATGCGGCCATGAGGGTTTTCGATTGTGATCTCGCCGCTCACCTCCACGGATTCGCCGCTGCGGCGCACATCGAAGTTGCCGGGCCGTAGGCGCAGGGGCGAGGCGGGCCGCAGCCGATGACGCAGCTCCAGCCAAAGCAGGCTGAGGCCGAAGAGGAGGAGCAGAACCAGGAGTGTGGAGAGGAGCGGCAAGCCGATCACCCATCGGGGTACGAACGGGCGGAGCGTAGATGGGGGGGTGGCCCTAGGTTCGAGTCCGCCGATCCGGCCTGGTCACTGGCATGCGCAAGACCTTCGTTCTCGACACCAACGTTTTGCTGCATGACCCCTCGGCGCTGACCCGCTTCGAGGACAACAACGTGGTGGTGCCGATCGAGGTGGTGGAGGAGATCGACCGCTTCAAGCGGGATCCCTCGGAGAAGGGCCGCAATGCTCGGCTGGTGTCGCGGCTGCTGGATGAGCTGCGCGAGAAGGGCAACCTGGCCGATGGGGTGACGATCGATGCCAGTGGCGGCAATGCAGCCAGTGGCGGCACCCTCAAGGTGGTGTTCTGCCGCAATGAGACCTTGGCCCAGCTGCCGCCTGAGCTGCGGGGCGGCAATGGCGATAACAACATCCTGGCGGTGGCGCTCGAGCAGCGGCTGGAGCAGGTGGTGGGCACCCGGCCGCCGGTGGTGCTCGTCACCAAGGACACCAACCTGCGGATCAAGGCCGATGCGGTGGGCCTGATCGCCCAGGACTACACCACCGACAAGGTGGACATCGCCGACCTCTACTCCGGAGTCTGCGAGCTCTGGGTGAGTGCCGACCAGATGGACCGGGTCAAGACCGGAGGCCTGCCCCTCGATGAGCTCCCCCCAGCAGCTGATGGCAGCCGGCCCCTGCTGCAGGCCAACGAAGGGGTGACCCTGGTGGATCGGGCCCAGCCCAATCACACCCTGTTGTGCCGCTTCCAGGCCAGCCAGGCCGTCTTGTTACCCCTCCAGCGGGCTCCGAAGGTGCGACTGGGTCGGATCCAGCCCCGCAACCGGGAGCAGACCTTTGCTCTCGATCTTCTGCTGGATGCCTCTGTGCCCCTGGTCACCCTGGTGGGCAAGGCGGGCACCGGCAAGACCCTGCTCGCCCTGGCGGCCGGCCTGCACCAGGTGGCTGATGAACGTCTCTATGAGCGGCTGCTGGTGACCCGGCCGGTGATTTCCCTGGGCAAGGAGATGGGCTTTCTGCCGGGCGATCTCGAGGAGAAAATGGCCCCCTGGATGCAGCCGATCATCGACAACCTCGATTTTCTGCTCGGCGGCGAGGAGGGCGGTGGCCACCAGGGGGGTCGGGGCGGCCAGCGGGGGCCCCGTAACAGCTGGGCCGATCTCAAGGGCATGGGTCTGCTGGAGGTGGAGGCGATCAGCTACATCCGCGGCCGCTCGATTCCGCGGCAGTTCATGGTGGTGGATGAATCGCAGAACCTCACGCCCCATGAGGTGAAGACAATCGTGACCCGGGTGGGCGAGGGCACCAAGATCGTGTTCACCGGTGATCCCTATCAGATCGATAATCCTTATGTGGATGCCGAGAGCAACGGACTCACCTGGCTGGTGGAGCGCTTCAAGGGCCAACCGCTGGCTGGCCACGTGAGCCTGCTGCGGGGCGAGCGCTCCGAGCTGGCGGAGCTGGCGGCGAATCTGCTCTGAGCCCCGCGGCGCTCCGGAGCTGACTTTGGAGCGGAACGGGCTGGAGGCGGCCGGTGGCGGTTTGGCGGGAACGTGGCATTCTGCGGAGCGAATGCCGGGATGGCCGCGGGATGGGGGAATCGAACCGTGCTGGGCGGCAGTCGGGGCAGGCCCACCAGGAGCTGCTGGCGCCGGGCTGGAGCGTATCGACCCGCGTAGCCGCTGGGATCTTTGCCCTTCTGATCGTCGGCAGCCCCGGGCAGCAGACAGCCTTCGCTTCTTCCACGGCGTCGCAGCGGGGCTTGCAGGGCCCTCGCTTGGCACTGGCCGCGGCTTCGGGGCCAGGCCAGCCAACCGCTCTTTGGCCCGCCCCTGCCGTTCTCGCCCAGGCGCCTGCTCAAGTCCCCGCATCTCCCAATCCCGCGGCTCCTGAATCGGCCGCTGCCGATACCCAGGTGCAGGCGTTGGTGAGCCGGGTGGAGGCGGCAGCCGCCGAGGTGCGCAAGCGCGGAGAGGAGGCCTTTGCAACCTTCCGGCGGCGGGGCGCCCCCTGGTTCGAGGGTGAGTCCTACATCGTGGTGCTGGGCAGCGATGGCAGGAGCGTGGTGTATCCCCCCGATCTGCGTGGCGAGGGGCTGAACTATCGCGAATTTCAGGATCTGGGCGGCAAGCCCTTCGGCCGCCAGATCCTGGCCGTGGCCGAATCCCCGAGCGGCCGGGGCTGGGTGCATTACCAGTGGCGCCGTCCGATCGCCGGTGACCGCCGGCCGGTGTGGAAGGCCACCTACGTGGAGCGGGTCACGGCGCCTTCGGGCCGCCCCTACCTGGTGCTCTCGGGCCTGTATGAACTGCCGATGGTGAAGGCCTTCGTGGTGGATGCGGTGGAGAGCGCCGCGGCGCTGCTGCAACGGCAGGGTCGAGCGGCCTTCGAGGCGCTGCGCGATCCGCTCGGACCCTTCTTCTACCAGGACACCTACGTGTTCGTGCTCGATCGCAACGGCACCCTGCTGCTCAACCCCGCCTTCCCGGCCCTGGAGGGCCGCAGCCTGCTCAGCTGGCCTGACCCAGCCGAACGCGCCATTGCCGCCGCTTCTCTCAAGGCGGTGCTCAGGGATGGATCCACCTGGACCACCTACAGCTGGCCGCGCCCTTCGGCTTCAAAACTGCCGGAGCGCAAAACCACCTATCTCCGCCGGGTGGTGGCGCCTGGTGGGGAGGTGCTGATTGTGGGGTCGGGGTTGTATGCGGGGGGGTGATGGGCTGATCTCTGATTGACCAATCCTGGCCATCGATTCGAATCCAAGGATGATCAGTTGGGCAACGCCCAAGAATGTCGGCACAGCTCTCTCGAACGCCATGCGCGCCGTGGAGGTCCAACGTGATAGGTGACGCCTATGGAGGCCTCATCAAGCAGTTCGTCGATGCTGCGAACCAGAAAGCCGCGAGTTCTACGGCCCGCGCAGGCCATTCCGCCCTATGGGCCGGGGCCTATGCCGCCTTCACCGATGAGGAGGGTTTTGCGACGGTGGCCACGCTGGCGGAGATCGCGGCCCAAGGGCACAGCCTGTCGATCCCGCTGTACGTGAAACGGCCGGCGGCGGTTGCGGAGGGTGAAGGGGGTGGCCAGCCGGCCACCTTGCAGGAGGCCTGGCAGACCTGGGAGGCCTCAGGGCAGGAGTTCTGGCCGCAGATGAATGGCGTGGTGGCCATGCTGGATGGGCTCGTGGGTAAGGTTTCCTTTACCGATCCAGTGAAGGAAAATCAAGAGTGATGGCCTAGGATGCAGATCACCTACGCCAGCAAAACAATCCAGCGCCTCTGCGAGGACAGCAAACATCAGCGCAAGAAGTTGGGCGACATGCGCGCCAAGCGACTGAGAGCGCGCATTAAGGAACTTCGAGCAGTGGAGAACGTGACAAAGCTTCTGTACGGGAACCCCCATCCTCTCATCGGAGACAGGGCCGGTCAGTTCTCCGTCGATCTGGACGGGCCGATGCGCCTACTTTTCGAACCCATCGATCAGCCACCGCCAACCCTTTCCTTTGGCGGTATCGACTGGCAACAGGTTTGCAGCGTTTGCATTTTAGAGATTGAGGACACCCATGGCTGAACCCGTCACTGATAACTTCAACGCCGATTGGGCCTCCCCCCCCGGCGAATTGATCGAGGTGGTGCTTGAGGAAATTGGCTGGACCAAGGCCGATCTGGCCCAGCGGCTTGATTTCAGCGCCAAGCATGTGAATGAACTGCTCAAGGGCCGAGCACCGATCACGGCCGACACCGCCGAACGCCTGGAGCGGGTGCTCGGCCATGACGCCGGCTTCTGGCTGCGGCTGGAGGCCAACTATCAGCAGGATCTGGTGCGCCTCCAACAGATCGATCAGTTGGCCAGCCAAAAGGACTGGCTGAAGGAACTGCCACTCCGCTGGATGCAAGGCAAGGGCTGGGTGGACACCTGCAGCCATGCCGGTCAGCAGGTTTCAGCGTGCCTGAAGTATTTCGCGGTGGCGTCGATCGGCGCCTGGCGGCAGCGCTACGGCCAACCCCTGGCCGCCTATCGCACCTCCAAGAGCTATGCCACGCAGCAGGGCGCCCTGGCCTGCTGGCTGCGCCGCGCCGAAACGCAAGCGGCCTCAATCGCCTGCAGACCCTATGAAGCCAAGGCCTTCCGAGCGGCGCTGCAAGAGATTCGACCCCTCAGCTGCGAAGAGGATCCCATGGTGATTTTTCCGCAACTACAGGCCCTGGCCGCTGCTGCCGGTGTGGCGGTGGTGTTCGTGCCAGCCCCACCGGGCTGCCGGGTGAGCGGGGCCACCCAGTGGCTCAGCCCGGATCGAGCCCTGATCGCCCTAAGCCTGCGGCACAAATCCAACGATCACCTCTGGTTCACGCTGTTCCATGAGGCTGGCCACATCCTCAAACACGGCAAGAAGGCCACCTTTGTCGATGGCCTCGATGCTGTGGATGAAGAGTATGAGGCCGAAGCCGATCGCTTCGCTGCGGATCAGTTGATTCCGCCCGCGGCTGCCCAGAAACTGCGAGGGCTGCGCGCCGAACAGGAGGTGAAGGCGGCTGCCATGGTCCTCGGTATTGCTCCGGGCATCGTGGTGGGGCGCATGCAGTATGAGAGGTGGTTGCCCAGAACCCATCTCAATGGCCTGAAGGTGAGCTATCAATGGCCGGGGGAGGAAAGCGATGATTGATCCGATTGGAGGCAGCGTCTTGCCGGGCAACAAATCAGGACACCCTGGATCGATGCTTGGCATTGGTGGAGTTTGCGGAAGTTAGAAAGTTGCCTCAGCGGTAGACATCATCTTGAGGAAGCGGATTAAAAGCAAGTTCGTTAATTTTTAATCAGATTATCCAGTGTCTCGTCGCCTGAATCAGCCTGGAGTTCTTCTGATGCTGATCTTTCTAAGGTGAGCCCGAATTCGTCCACTTTCTCTTGAAATTGACACGAAGTCCTCAAAGTCTGCGCTGGTCTCAGCTTGCCTGATCTCAACATCACGCAAATCATCGGCGACCTCGGCTAAGGCGCAGGGTTGATTCAAAGTCCGTCACAAGGCACCTTGTCAGGGCTGTCAGCATGGGTTGAGGGCGGCGGAATAGCCTCCTCCTTGCGCCCAAAAGCGCTTCTGCCGCCACCAATCTCGTCCTGATCAGCTATAAGAGGTCGATCCCAGATGCGCGGATGCGGCGCGGTGTTCGCTTTCCAGCCTGGTATTTGCTGCTGGTAGCCGTGCTGGGAATCCTGAGCGGTTGCCAGAGCCTGCGGGATCCGGAGCGCTTTGCCATCCGCCACCACAGCGTTCTGACCGTTGCTCTTGGTATCGAATTGGCGTGACCACCATCGGATTCCTCGTTCCGCTACTTCTTCCACCAGGTGGACGTGGCGGCGCTGTGCGCTGCGATTCGCGACTGGACGATCGCCCAGATCCCTGGTGGTGCAGCGGATCTCGATCAGCTGGTGTGTGGCGGTAAGACCTTGAGGGGCTCGATTGAGCCCACGGCCGACGGGGGTTCCGCGTTCATTGCCCAGGTCACGCTGTATTCGGTTGCCCTGGGGGTGGCGTACTGCTTCGCAGAAGCCTGCCGGCTACAGCCAGGCCTGCTACGCCACCGGCGAAAACCACGAAAGGGCGGTGCTCCGGCAGTTGCTCGGCGAGCTGAATCTTGAAGGTGTTCTCGTCCAGGCTGACGCGCTCCACACCCAGAAACCGTTTTTCGACAGCTGCAGGAGCAGGGGGCCGACTTCCTCCTGACGGTGTGGGCGAAGCCTTCCGCGTAGGCGAAGCCTTCTCGAAGAGAAGCGATGAGCCAACCAGAAGACGTTGCACCGACAGGTTCGCGTTGCGCCAACCGCCCGTGTCGTCACCCCAGTCGCCCCTGCAGACAGATCAGCGCGTGCGCCAGCTGTATCAGGAGCGCAATGGCTTGCAGATGTTTCCCTCCTTGGGATTTGAAACCATGTACGCCATCCTGATTCTTCGTGCCGAGGGGCAAAGGAAGCTCCACACACCAGCAGGGCTTGCGAGCACCTTGCTTCAGTGGCTGCGCCGCGCCTTCTGCTTGGGAACAACTTGGGGGCCGCTCGTCTTTGATGGATGACAACTTGACTTTGCAAAGCTTTGTTGCGGTTCAGGTCACGCCATGTCGCAGATTCGACCGTGCACCTGGCAGGGTTTGGGCTGTCTGCTCCCTTCAGCACTGGTCTTGCTGCTGGCTGCTTCTCTTCAGCGAGGACACCAGCCGCCGAAGCTGGTGTGCCTGCGTTTGCTTCTGTTTGAGTGGCGCACGTTCGACAGAGATGTTTGCTGCAGTTGAACTCTCGCCATCCTCGGCGGCTTGCCGCCAACGCGCACGTTGTTTGGGGTGCGTTTGTGGCAGTGTCGCAGGGAAAGGACTGCCCCCGGCGTCTACTAGAGATCCTCAGGCGCTGGTATGACCTGGCCGCCGCCTGGTCTTTACCGAACGAAAGCCCGTAGCATGCCGCCCCCACAGGACGCAGTGTTCTTGATCACTATCCTGGAGCCGTTGTTCTGGCCGTTTCCAAAACAGCTGCGTCTGGGGGAAGACTTGACAAGTAAACCATTCCAGTTTAATCTGGAGTTTGAGTTTTTTGTGTCTCCAGAATTACAATTTTCTGCTCCAGCCTGTTCACCCCCTGATCAGCATATCCGAGACCTGGCTTGTACACCACACAAAGAGCCGCAACCCAGAAGGTTCAATTAATCCCCAAACGAAACAAGCTCATGGCTACAACAAAAGCTGAAAAGGCAAATCTTCTTCCATGGTTGCTCCAGGAAGCATTGTTTTTGGCTTGCCAATCTTTGGATCGTTATTTTGATAACTCAATCCAATTTGAAGCGGCGTTTGGGAGTAGCTATGATCAAGTTGCAGCTAGTGAGCTCTTGAGTGCCTTTGCTCAAGGGAATTTTGATGCGCTTCCAGAGATCAAAATTTTATCGAATACTGTGCTCGGGGCAACGAATGGGGCATTTGCCGCGCAGAAGAATGAAATTTATTTAAATGAACGTTTTTTGCTGGCGAACACTGACCATATACAATCAATTGCCAATGTATTAATTGAGGAAATCGGGCATTTCATTGACGCGAAGATTAATACAGGAGATAGTGCGGGCGATGAGGGCGAAATCTTCGCCAAGTTGGTACAGGGAGAGAGAATTAGTCAGCAAGAGTTGCTGGTTTTGAAGGGTGAGGATGATACAAAGATGATTACCTTGGATGGTGAAAAGATTTCGATTGAGCAGGAGGCAACTAAAAACCTCAGTAAGGGTAAAAATCTAGACAGAATACAAGCGCCAGAGGCACTAGTAGCTTTAAGCAATTTAGGTCCCTCTAATGTTTCTAAAGTTAAAGTTGCAGTTTTAGATTCAAATATCTTTTTGGAACAGAATTACTTTCGCTATCAGTCAGTAGGATGGTCCGAGGGATGCACCGTAGAAATTGATGAAAATGGGAACCCAATCACCACAAGCATAGGGACAGAGCATGGTATTGCTGTAACGGGCCTAATTGCAGGGATGAAAATAGTTCCAACCAAAACAACTATAGGAGTATATCCGAGCGCAACACTTCTAGGCTTTAATCTCAAAGATTATAGCAATGATGATCCGACGATTCTGCAGATTTTGGATTATCTCATCCAAGGAATCAATTTTGCGATCAAACATCAAGCACAAGTTATTAACCTTAGTCAAGATATACCTTTTTTCCCCGTCTATGAATTAGATTCCGAAGATGACATTATACATGTAGAAGAAAAGCCTGCGTACCCATATTACACCCGATTCAATGGCATGAGCAGGAATGCCCTTATACAAAAATATGATCAGCTAACCATGTTATTCGATAAACTATGCAATAGGAACATAATTCTCGTAAAATCAGCTGGAAACGATCGATGGGAAATCAACCCCGAAAATAGTTTTGTTGCTTATTATCAATCTCAAAAATTATTTATAGATTCCATAATTACTGTAACCAGTACTGACACTACAAATGATTTTTTTGTTGAAAGTCATGCTTTTAGTACAACCTATGTTGATTTGGCTGCACCAGGCCAAAATGATAGAACATTGGAGCAATCTGGTATCCCTGGCAACTTAGGCTCAGGAACTTCATATGCCGCCCCACATGTGTCTGGTGCTATAGCATTAATTTTAGCAAAAAATTCGATGCTGAATTTCGATGAAATCAAGGAGATTATCCATGAATCTGTCGATCGCGAAGCGGAATCTGAGAACCTTTCCAGCTTGAAAGGGAAAACGGCAACTGATGGTCGGCTAAATGTTCTTAAGGCATTTGAAATTACTCCTACTCCTGATTACCACGAGGCTAATTCATTTGGTCTTGTTAATATGCTTGAAAGTAGCAGCACATCGCAGCCCAAGGCCTTAATTGCCACTAGTTCACATATGGCGAATACTTCGCCAGCTATATTAACAGGCAGAACAAAGATAGGATTGAACAATAACTCTTTGCTCACTGTCATTACTGTTGATGGAACAGTATCCAACAACAATGGAATAGTAACAGTAAACGGTGCCATCTCTCCCAATATCGGAGGAATAGTTAATTATACACTATTTAATGGCTCTTTTACTATAAATACCAATACAGGCATAGTTGGCTCGCTAGTGGAATCTACACTGCGGCCTAGCAATGAGTTTACATTGCTAGGCCTAAATGTAGAATTCACAAACTTGTCGTTCAAGGAAAAGGGCATTGAACTAGGCGCAAAACTAACCGCTCCAGAACTAGGTATTGCTAATGATGCTGCCATCACCATAAGCCCCATTATAATTAGCACTGATGGTGTTAGCGTGGGACAAGCCTCTATCTCCCCGTGGTCAGGAAGTAAGACGTTTAATGCCTTCGGCTTAATCACGGTGGAGCTGGAAAGCCCTGTCCTGCGCTTTGATTTTCAAGAAGAAATTGGCACCTTACAGGGGAAATTGTCTGTTCCCGTGCTCAATAATCTATCGGTTGATCTTTCCGGGGATAAAGGTATTAAGTTCAGACAAGGGCAACATAACACAGCTGAGTATGCTCTAGATGTAAGCATTCAAAATGGTTTAATTCCCATTTATGGGGACTGGAAGCTTGATGAGATTAGCGTTAATTTAACCAAATCCTTTGATAAAGATAACATTACTGGCTCACTAGGAGCAAGGTTCTACACATCTAAAGATAAGTACATCACAGTTAATGGAACATACGCTAAACTACGTGACACTGATAACAATGCAATATTTTCCTTTACGGCAGACAGCGGAGCCGGAACAGATTTTTCTTTTTTGGGTACAGATATAGATATTCGTGCAATTGAATTCCTGTCAGACCGAAACCCGACTGATGATTTTTATTGGGATGCAAAATCTACCCTTACAAATGCTTACATTACACTGCCTGAGTTGTTGGGAAAAAACGATCAAGGGCAAAGAATACAGGTTGCCATTAAAGACTTTGAGATTACCGAGGATGGCTATTCATTAGGCGGCGCCACAGTCAGTATTCCTGAATTTTCCATCAATCTTCTTGGGTTGACATCATTGAAAGCAAATGGCACAGGCATTAGGCTTGAATATAATAAAAACACTAGTAAATTAGTTGTCAATTCAAATAAGCAAATTGTTCCAGAGGAATATTTTAAAATTCAAGGCAAATTAGCCCTTCCGAACTTTTACAGCCTTACAGCTGACTTTAGTGGGCCAAATTATATTAAGCTGAGCAATAATGCTGCCAACTCCGTTGAAATTGTTGGAACCTTCTCGGCCAGAAATATTAGCATCGGAACAGGATGGACCATCAAATATGCAGAATTAGGTATTAATACAACAGATAAAAGAGTAACGGCGATAGGTACACTCGCGATCCCCAGTGGAGTTGAGATTGGGGCCAGTGTAATTTTTGATAATGGTATTTTAAGTTATGCTGATATCAAGGCCGATCACCTGAATAAACCCATTGGTACGACGGGTGCTTATCTTCAAACAATTGAGGGAAAGTACGAGGTCGATGTAAGGACATCTTCAAAAGATTATAAGTTTAGTGGCGATCTTAGCTTCACTGCCGGTCCCCAGATCAACATTAAATTACCCAAATGGTTGGGCGGTGGTTTTAAGGGTGCAGTGATTAATCTAGACGTGCATGGAGAAATTACCACCGACTATCTTCAAGGCTCTGGAGATCTTAGTGTAATGGGCGGCTTAATAGAAGGCTCTGCTAGCGCAACATTAAATTGGAAAGAAAATTATTTCAAGGCAAACAGCCGATTTTATATGTTGGATGGTGCCGTAACAACAACAACAGACCTGTTGGCCAGATACAATGCCAAACGACAGTACGAAGCTTATCTATTCGGAGAGGCAAGTGTTAAAATTCCTCACAGCATTCCAACGATTGGAGGGTATAAATTAAGCAGTGGCGAAGTTTACTTCCAGTATACAGATGATGGAATCTCCAGTAATGACTATATTGCAGCTTGGGGTAACATAAATTTGTTTGGTACCGTTGGGTTCAAGCTTTCCTTTGACGGAAACTACAATATCATCTGGAAAAAAGAAGCACAAAAGATAGCAAACACTGCAAAAGCCGTCTTCGCCTCAATGTCATCTGCAATAGGCGATAATCTTCAGGATGTCTCATCCTCTCGTTATGATATAAATGGCACTAGTGGAGATAATATCCTGGATGGAGATCATAACAGTAACAACATTTCTGGCCTTAATGGCAATGATATGATATCTGGCGAAGAAGGGAATGATACCCTTTCGGGTGACGTAGGTAATGATTTGCTTTATGGCGGTGTGGGTGATGACTCTCTGTCTGGAAATGATGGAGATGATTATCTCTATGGAGATGATGGTAATGACAGGCTTTATGGTGGCAATGGAAATGATGTTCTCCATGGTGAGTATAATGAATCTCTGTACGGAGAGAATGGAGATGACACCCTCTCCGGCGGATTGATGCTCGATGGTGGCAATGGTGCGGATACCCTTTCGAGTAACACTACTAACGCTAGCTTAATTGGCGGCAATGATACTGATACAGTATCCTATAGTGCTTATGCTGAAAAACTTAATATTTCTTTGTCTGCTGGGTTGGCAAATAAAATAGAGACAAATCCGGCAACAATTACATTTCAGCAAACTTTGACCTCGATTGAAAACGTTATTGGTGGCAGTGGTGCTGACTCAATTTCAGGCAACAGCGTGGCTAATCTACTCGAAGGAGGTGAGGGCAACGATACCCTCATAGGCGACGCTGGAAACGACACACTCGAGGGCGGAAGCGGCAATGATCGACTCACGGGAGGAACTGGTGCTGATAAATTTCTCTTGAATACCAAGGCAGATGGCATCGATACCATTATAGATTTCAGCACCAAAGAAGGTGATAGAATTGAAATCAACTTTGCCTCTTTCGGCCCTGTTTCGATGGATTTATTTCAGTATGACTCTACTACAGGAACCCTATCTTACTGTAATTCTCCCTCCTCTCAGACCCAGCAATCTCTTTATTTTCTAAGTGACTCCGCTCCTTGGGAAGGTGCTCAATCTCAAGCCCGCAGCCTAGGTGGTAATTTAGTAACAATCAATAACCAGGCCGAGCAAGATTGGCTACAGAATACGTTCGGGAAAAACCAAACCTTCTGGATTGGTGCAACGGATAAAGTAACGGAAGGTACATTCCGGTGGATTAACGGAGAAATCTCTGCTTTCGCTAACTGGAATAAAGGTGAGCCTAATAATGTCGGCAATGAAGACTACGCTGAATTGCTTAATATGGGAAAATGGAATGATAGCGGCTCAACCAAGAAACAAAAAGCTATCATTGAAGTCTCCGTGCAAATGTTCCAGGGTCATTATTATCTTCTAAGCGATAGCGCTACTTGGGATAATGCTCAAACCCAAGCTAACAGGTTAGGTGGAAATCTGGTAACAATTAACAGTCAAGACGAACAAGACTGGCTACAAACAACATTTGGAAAAAATCAAAACTTTTGGATTGGGTTGAGGGATAATGTCACGGAGGGCTCATTCCAGTGGGCCAATGGAGAAACCTCTACTTTTACTAACTGGAACAGCGGTGAGCCAAATAATTTTGGCAATGAAGATTATGTTGAATTATATTCCACGGGTAAGTGGAATGATAACCAGGCAACCAAAATTCAAAAGGCAATCATTGAAATTGACGCTGGCAAGTTTTTCCAAATAGACGTTCCAACTTTTGAGCTTATACAGCTGGCAGCCCTCATTAATAAGCCTGCGGACTTTAATATAAAAAGCCATATTACCATCTCTGGCGCGCATGTTGAATTGTTTACAGACGCTAATTTCGGTGGGCAGAGTTTGAAGCTGGCTGGTGGATCCTATGACAACAATGACTTATTCAGGAATGGCTTCAGTGAAAACACTCTTAGTTCCTTGAAAATTCCGGCTGGCTGGGGCGTTGCACTCTATGATAATAACAATCATGATAATCAAATTGGAAGTTATCTTGGTGATACTGTATCACTTCCCACTGGTGCCGATGATAGGACAACTTCATTGATTGTGTCTAGCCCAACCAGCGACTTTTTAGTTGGTGGTGTTGGTAATGATACTCTCTATGGGTGTGCAGGAAATGACTATCTTGATGGCGGTGCGGGAATAGACACTTTGATTGGGGGCGCAGACGACGACACTTATGTCGTGAATAATACGTCTGATGTCATTGTGGAAAATATAAATGAAGGTTCAGATACGATTCAAACTTTTATTACATTTAGTCTTTCAACTCTGTCTAACATTGAGAATCTTGCCCTGACCGGAACAGCCAACATTAATGGAACAGGAAACGCAGCTGATAACGTCATCACGGGTAACGGAGCTAATAATAGTCTTTACGGTGGCGCGGGTAATGATGTTCTTAACGGTGATGCGGGCAATGACCTCCTCAATCCTGGATATAGTAAATTTTGCACAGATATAATTGATGGTGGAACTGGGGATGATCTTCTTCAGGCCAATTATGGTGAAAAGAATAATAATTATGGTATTGATCTTGGCTGGAGAGGTGCTAATGTGATTTATCACCGTAATGGCAATAATGATGACAATTTTGAGCTTGTCAAATTTTCCAATATCGAGCGCTTTGACATAACTGGTACTCGATACGCTGATGCCTTTGCAGGCGGTGCGGGTAATGACACCTTCGACGGTGGCGCGGGTAATGATGTTCTTAAAGGTGATGCGGGTGATGACATCCTGAAACCTGGGTATAGTCAGTTTTGCACGGACACAATTGATGGAGGAGCTGGTGATGACCTTCTCCAAGTTGATTACAGCCAAAAGAATAATAACTTTGGCGTCGATCTGGGAACAAAAATTGCGACTTCAATATGCCACCTTAACGGCTCTAATGGTGATAATTTTGAGTTGGTTAAGTTTTCCAATATTGAACGCTTTTCTATTACTGGTTCCCAATACGCCGACGCTTTTACAGGGGGTGCCGGTAATGACACTTTTCAAGGAGGTGCAGGTAATGATGTTCTGAATGGAGGAGCTGGATCTGATGAGTTAGTTGGCGGCGCTGAGAATGACCTCCTCGATGGCGGTCCTGGAGTGGATAGAGCCGTCTACACCGGCCGGTTTGATCAGTACACAGTTTTGCTTGACGGTAGCGATTACCTGGTGTATGACAAACGCAGCGATGCCCCCGATGGGTTCGATCGGGTGCGGAATGTGGAGACCTTGGTCTTCTCCGACGGTGATCAACAGCCTAATTCCAGCAATACTGGCCCCCTGCAAGTGGGTACAATGGGTAATGATAATCTCAATGGGGTGATCTATTACAATCCTGCTCCAATTCAAACGCTGATCATTTCTGATGATTCCAGCCTCAGCACCCAAACAACACCTTCGAAGGCTCTTTCTTCAGCTCTTGATAATGGGGTTTGGTACAAAGTTGTCGCCTCCGGAACCTGGACTCCAGACCGACAATACGGATATCCGTCGGGGACTTGGTTGGTTGACTCGAAATACGTAAGTCGCGACAACTGGAAGACATCTAACGATAATGATGCCAGCTGGCCATACAACCCCGATTTAGGCTTGCGCTCCAATCTCCTGGGTGGGGGTAATGATGATTTCTGGGGAACTTATAATTCAACCCATATTTATCAGTATGAATTTATGGGGACTGGGCTCGCGGCTGATTTCTTTGTCAACGACAGCCTGCGGTCCAATGCCGATGATAAAGGTCGACTAGATATAAAAATATATCGACAGTTTAGTTCGGGCAACATTATTAATGGCCTTGCTGGTGACGATTCGATATCAGGGAATGATGGCAATGATACATTAAATGGCGGTGCTGGTAATGACGTGCTCGATGGTGGCTCTGGGGCTGACATAGCCACCTATACAGGCCGAGTCGATCAATACATCGTGCTGCGGGATGGAACCGATTACCTGGTGTATGACAAACGCAGCAGTGCGTCCGATGGGATTGATCGGGTGCGGAATGTGGAGACTTTGGTCTTCTCCGACGGTGCTAAGCAGCCTATTGTCAGCAATACCGGCACCCTTCAAAAGGGCACGGCGGGTAACGATAACCTCAGTGGAGAGATCTATTACGACCCCACTCCAATTCAAACGCTGATCATTTCTCCTGATGCCAGCATCAATAGCCAGGCAACACCGTATAGCGCTCTTTCTCTTTCCTCAGTCCTTAATAATGGGGATTGGTACAAATTTGTCGCTTCCGGAACCTTGTCTCTTGTCCAACGCGGTATTCCATGGGGGAATTCGTTGGTTGACGCAAAATACGTAAGCGGCAATGAATGGAAGTCGATCAGTGATAATGATACCTGGTTTCGACCCAATTCCCCTGGACGGCCCCCCATCAGCGTTGATTTAGGCTTGCGTTCCGATCTCCTGGGTGGCGGTAATGATGATTTCTGGGGAGCTTATAATCCAACTCATATTTATCAGTATGAATTCATGGGTACTGGGCGTGCAGCGGATTTCTTTGTCAACGAGCAAAAGCGATTTAACGTCGGTGACAAGGGTCGACTAGATATCAAAATCTACCGACAGTTTAGCTCAGATAACATTATTTATGGCCTTGATGGGAATGATGCAATTTCAGGGAAAGATGGAGACGATGTCTTGAATGGTGACAATGGTGATGATACTTTAATTGGTGGGACTGGTGCGGACACCCTCACCGGCGGCGCTGGTAGAGACACATTCCAGTTCGTGCTGGCGGATTCCCGGCTCAACACCACCAACGCCGCCAGCTTCAGCGGCGACATCATCACCGACTACACCTTTGGCACAGACGTTGTAGATGGGCCCACAGCGGTCGCGGCCGCAAGCATGTCTACCTTCATTCTGCCGGACTTGGCCACCTACACCGACGCCACGATCTCTGCAGCTCTCGTCGCCAATCTCAATAGTGCCTGGGCCGCGAATCTCTCCGCTCTGGTCACCTTCGGTACCGGCACCACAGCCCAGGCCTTTCTGGTCTTGGGTGACAACACTGCCGGTTACCAAGCCAGCGGTGATTCGGTGATCAAGTTCCAGTACACGGGCACCTTGGCTAATTTCGCCATCGTTTGATGGCACCAGCAAGCCCCCCATGGTGCCTGCATGGCACTCTCAAGACAGGGCTCATTGGAAGTCTTCCGTTGCGCAGCTCCCGGGCCCAGGGCTGATTTAATGGTTGGCCCAGTTTCCCTGGCCTAAGGTTTCGGCCTGCGGTTGCCTTGAGGGGATTGTCTCTATCCCTTGCCTGAAATCCCTGTTGCTGCAACTAATCTTAGTTTGCTTAGCTTTTTGCGCACCATCCCGGATACGAGGATGCGACGTGGGATCCGTATACCGGCCTGGTACCTGCTGCTGGTGGCGATTCTCGGCAAGCTGAGCAGTTGCCAGTGCCTTCGTGATCTCGTGCGGTTTACCATCCGCCACCCCACGGCTCTCACCTGCGCACTGGGCACCGGGCTGACAAGCCCACCATCGGATTCAGCCTTCCGCTACTTCTTACAGAAGGTGGACGTCGCGGCGCTCTGCGCTGCCATCCGTAATTGGACAATCGCCCAAATCCCGAACGATGCAGGGGATTTGGATCAGCTTGTCTGCGATGATTAATCCATTTGCGGATCGATCGAACCCATCTCCAGCGGCGATCATTGCCCATGTGACCACCTACGGGTCGGAGCTGGGTGTGGCGATTAGCCAGGCCTGCTATGCCACGGGTGTAAACCACGAGCGGGCTATGCTCACAAAGCTGCTGGGCTAGTTGGACCTCCATGGGCTACTCATCCAGGCAGATGCCCTGCACACCCAGAAAGCGTTCTTCAACAGCTCAAGGAGCAGGGCGCCGACTTCCTCTTGACGGTTAAGGCTAACCAGCGAACCCTGAATCGCCAGATCCAACGTCAGTTCGAGGGGAAACGCCAGATCCCTTTTCTTGCAGTGGATCAGGGGATCGGTCATGGCCGTGACATCACCTGGACGCTACGAGATATAGCAGTGCCCGAGACCATCCGTGAGGCCTGGCTCGGCACAGGGTGACTTGTTGAGGTTGCCACCACAGAAACCCGGACAGGGCAGCGCAACAGGATGTGAAGGCTGCTGCCAAGTCCCTCGGCATTGCTCCGGGCATCGTGGTGGGGCGCATGCAGCACGAAGGCTGGCTGCTTCGCACCCATCTCAATGGTCTGAAGGTGAGCTACCGCTGGGCGGTAGGGGTGAGCATTGCCTGACCTGAAACCGGGCTGGCAGCGGGTGAAGTTTGGCGAACTCGCCAACTGCATCTACGTCCGCGTCGAGGACCCATCCAAGGCGCGTGTTGACGCCGGAGGTTCACAGGATGACGTGGAGAGCACCAAACTTCGATTCAAGCCAAGCGATATCATTTTCGGGAAAAGGCGCGCCTACCAGTGCAAGCTCGCCGTTGCGGGCTTTGAAGGCATCTGTTCCGCACACGCAATGGTGCTGCGTGTTGCTGAAGTTACAGCTTCGCCACGACCAGGAGATCTTCGACAAGGCCTATGGGTACGTGAAGCCGTACTACCGATGATGGGTAGGCAGAATCATGCCCCCGATCAAACCATCCGCTCGGGCCGCACCAGGGCATCAAAGTCTTCGCCCCTGAGGTGCCCTAGTCCCAGTGCCGCCTCCCGCAGGCTGAGGCCGTGGTGGTGGGCGTGTTCGGCGATGGCGGCGGCCCGGTCGTAGCCGATCGCGGGGGTGAGGGCGGTGACCAGCATCAGGCTGCCGGCCAGCAGCGCCTCGATCCTGGCTCGGTCGGGTTCGAGCCCCTCGATGCAGAAGCGCCGGAAACCCTCACAGCCCCCAGCCAGCAGCTCGATGCTTTCGAGCAGGTTTTGGGCGATCAGCGGCTTAAAGACATTCAGCTCGAAGTTGCCCTGGCTGGCGGCCATCTGCACGGCGGTGTTGTTGCCCATCACCTGCAGGGCCACCATCGTGAGGCTCTCGCACTGGGTGGGATTCACCTTGCCCGGCATGATTGAGGAGCCCGGTTCGTTCTCCGGCAGCCTCAGCTCACCCAGGCCGCAACGGGGCCCGCTGCCCAGCCAGCGGATGTCATTGGCGATCTTCATCAGGCTCCCCGCCAGCACCGTGAGGGCCCCATGGGCCGCCGCCAGGGGTTCATGCCCAGCCAGCGCCTGAAACTTGTTCGGTGCGCTGGTGAAGGGCAGCTCCAGCCGCTCCGCCAGCCGGGCCGCCACCGCTTCGCCGAAGCCAGGCGGTGCATTGAGCCCGGTGCCCACGGCCGTGCCGCCGATTGCCAGTTGCAGCACCTGGGGGAGGCTGGCGCGGAGGGTGTCGAGGCCGAGATCGAGCTGGGCTGCATAGCCGCCGAATTCCTGACCCAGTCGCAGGGGAACCGCATCCTGGAGGTGGGTGCGGCCGATCTTGATCACCTCCGCCCACTGCTCCGCCCTCTGGGCCAGCAGGGCCCGAAGGGCCTCCAGCGCGGGGATCAGCCGCTGCTGCAGTTCGAGCGCCACGGCCACATGCAGGGCAGTGGGAAAGGTGTCGTTGCTCGACTGGCTCAGGTTCACATGGTCGTTCGGATGAACCGGCTGCTTGCTGCCCAGCTTCCCTCCGAGGGCCTCAATCGCGCGGTTGGCGATCACCTCATTGGCGTTCATGTTGGTTTGGGTGCCGGAGCCCGTCTGCCAGATCTTCAACGGGAATTCGCCATCCAGCTCGCCGCCGGCTACCTGCTCCGCTGCCGCCACGATTGCGGCGGCCAGGGCGGGATCCAGGCGGCCCAGGTCGCGGTTCACTTCGGCGCAGGCGGCCTTGAGTTCGCCGAAGGCATGCACCACCGCCAGGGGCATCGGCTGGCCGAAGGGAAAGAAATGGATCGAGCGCTGGGTCTGGGCACCCCAGTAGCGCTCAGCCGGCACAAGCACCGTCCCGAGGCTGTCGCTCTCGCGGCGCTCTGTCCCCGCCGATCGAGGTTCCCCCCCTGGCTCCTGGGCCCGGGGGGGGGGTGCCGGCGCGGGATCGCCAGCGGAGGAAGCGTTCATCGGCCGCCGCTCACCACTTCGCTGTTGAGCTCATTGAAGCTGCGGGTGCTGCCCAGGCCCGAGGGGGCCGGCAGCGGCAGACCTGTGGCCTGGCTCACCGCCCCATTGATCGCATCCACCTCCACCTGGCCGCTGGCATCGAACACCACCTGGCCTTGGCGGTCGAACACCACCACCTGGGGGATCAGACCGCTCCAGTAGCGGGAGGGATCCCCGACGGGCAGGGCACCGGCGGCGGCCTTGCCGCCCGGTTGCAGGGGGTCGGTGACCAGGGGGATCAGCTCGACGTTGTTACCCCAGAGCCGCTGCAGCTCCGACACCACCGGCGCGAATCGCTTGCTGACGCTGCTGTCATCGAGGTAATACACCACCACAGCCACCCGGTGCTGCTCCAGGGCCAGGGCCAGGCTGCTGCGCGGTGGTACCAGCGAGCCGTTGCCGGCGTAGAGGGGGAAGATGTTCCCGTCATAACGGTTGTCGTCCAGGCTGGCTTCAGCGGCTGAGCCGAATCCCAGGCTCACCGCCAGGAGCAACAGCAGTGCGGCGAACGCCCCGAGGGAGCGGCGCCAGCTTGCCTGGAGTGGCCGCCGCGATGATGCCCCTGAAGCGGGGATCGCTTCGATCGCCAGGAATGCCTGGATCTCCGGGACCATCGGGGGCGCTGGGCGGCGCTGATCGTTGGTGTGGGGCAAGTCCCGCTGACGGCTGGGCACCATTGTGCCCGGCGTCTTTCAGCTCCGTTCGGTTCGGCCGAGGCTGCGTCCCATCCCCTGGGCGATGCCGCGCCCCACCAGTCCGATCGCCCGGCCCACCACCTGGGTGAGCACCACCACCACGAGGTCGCCGGTGGCCCGGATGAGGCTCTGCACCTGGGGGGCAAGGGCATCGCGGGCCTCTAAGGCCAGGGTCACCAGTTGCTGGAGCCAGGGCAACTGCCGCAATTCCCGGTCCCTCGGCTCGGTGAGAGTGATGGTGTCGATCGCCCCGGCTTCAAGGCGGAAGAGCGGCCGCCGGCTTTCGTAGAGCTGCACAGGGCGGGTGATCCAGCTGCTCCAGCGCTGCTGGCTGTTGAGCTGGTTTCGCAGGCGTTCGAGGTTGCGGGTGGCAAGCAGGTCGGGCCGCAGCAGGTAGCGCCGCAGCTCGGGCCACTCGGCAGAGGCGGCGAGCACCTCGGCGCTGATCAGTTCGGCACTGCGCACCAGCCAGTTGGCCAGCAACATCTCCAGATACAGCACCGCCTGGGGTTCATCGGGGCCCAGCAGCCGCCCCTCCACCAGCAGCGGACGGGCCTGCAGGAGGGTGGTGAGCATGGCCCTGGGATCGGGGAGTTCCGGATCAATCACCTCAAAATCAGCCGATCCCACCAGGGTGTCGGCCACGGGGCGGAGTTTGCCTTCATTGGGCAGTTGCACGTAGGAGCCGGCCATCCGGCGCAGGGCCTGGCGCCGTAGCTCCGGCTGCAGCTCGTTCCAGGCCAGGATCAGCGCGTCGCCCCCGATCTCCTGGTGTTGGAGCCGACGGCGTAGCAGTTCGAACTGTTCGAGCAGGGCCAGCAGCAGATCGCTGCGACGGTCGGGATGAAGACCATCGAAGGCCAGCAGCTCGCCACTGCGATTGTCGGGCCCCAGGCTGGCCGCCTGGCTGAGACGCTCCCGCAGGGCCTGCCAGATGCCGTCGGCGGTGCGCTGGCGCAGGGTGAGGCTCACCCCTCCCTGGCCAGGCGTCGCTTCGCTGTGGAGCACCGGCTGGCCCACGCCGGCGCTGCCCTTGAAACCTGGGGAGCCGCGAAGCTCGAGCCGGGCTGCAGAAGCGGATCCTGCACCAGGCGTCGCCGGCTCCCAGGCGGCCTCCCCGGGGCTCCAGGCCATCTGCAGGGGCCCCCAAAGCCAGAGCAGCAGGGAGCGGGCCGCCCGCAGTTCGCGGCGCCGGCCCTCCAGCAGCAGCTGGGTCAGGGGGTTGGCGGGCAGCGGGTCGAGCAGGGCTGAACAGGTGCGCAGTTCCGCATCGATCTGTTGGAGGCCACTCACCAGCAACCATTCCCCCAGACCTAGGGGTGGCCGCTCAGGCGGCAGCGGCGGTGGTCCCGAGGCCGGGGCGATCTCCACCACTCGGCCACCGGCCAGGAGGGTGGCCACGCTCTGGCGCAGCAGGCTGGGCTCAGGCTGCTCGAGCAGGCCCTGCACCGGCAGACTCAGGAGCAGTCGCTGGGGGTAGCGGTGGCCCTCCGGGAGCAGGAGCAGCAGCGGCGCGGGTTGCCAGCGATCGAGCAGTTGGCGGGCTTCGGCCTCGAGTCGCTCGGCTGGCGGTGGGCTGGTGACGCTCCAGATCAGTAGCCGTGGTGAAAGACCCTCCTGGGCGGGATCCGCCGTGACCCGATAACCCGCCGGGTCGTCCTCCAGCCAGCGCCGCAACCCCTCACGCTGCAGGGGCTCGGCGAAGAGAAGAAGCCATGGGCCGGGCTCAGCCTTGCGGCGGCTCACGGTCGGGAGTGCGGGTGAGATCACACCGTAACGAGCGGCTGACGATCCAACCAGGCCTGGTGCTTTGCGTCGCAGCTCAGGGGCGGCGCCGGCCACTGAGATGGAGGGTGTAGCTCTCGATGGCGAAGCCCGTGGCGGCCTCGATCTGGCGGAGCAGGTCGTCGGGCAGCTCCACATCGAGGTCGGTGATCGATCCAGACTCCACGCAGGTCAGGTGGCTGTGGGGATCGGCCCGATAGCCGTAGAGGCGGCCGCTGGCCCGGTCGATGCATTCGATCACCCCGGCCGACTGCAGGGCCTCAAGGTTCTGATAGACGGAGGTATGGCCGATATTGCGACCCAGATCATTGAGCTTCTCGAAGATGTCGCGGGCGCTGAGGTGACTGCGCTCGGCCCAGAGCAGATCGAGCACCATGCGGCGCTGCCGGCTGAGGCGCATGCCGAGGTGGCGGCAACGCTGGTACACGTCATCCACGTTGGCGGGGCGACCGTCGTCGTTGTGGGCGGGCCCGCCGGAGCTGATCTGGGTGTCCTTGGCGGGGGAAGCCCCAATAGGAAAAGTGGCGAGGGCCACGCTGATTGGATCTCGTGCGTGGATCAGTTATAGGCCAGCTGATCCAGGAACTGTTTTTTCTCCGGTTGTCAAGTCATGGCCTGCGGCTGCCAAGGTCGGCTCCGCCGGTTTCCAGCCGACCGGCCGGCCGCTCCTGGAGGTCAGGCGATCGGCAGGCTGTCCGGATCCTGCAGGCGGGCCGGACCGATCGCCTGCAGGGCTTCGGCCAGATCCACCCGACCGTCGTAGAGGGCTCGGCCCACGATCACTCCTTCCACCCCGAGGGGCGCCAGGGATAGGAGGCTGAGCAGATCCGTGAGATCGCCGATGCCGCCGGAGGCGATCACCGGAATGGAGCTGGCCTGAGCCATACGCCGCAGAAAGGGGAGGTTCGGTCCGGCCAGGGTGCCGTCGGTGGCGATGTCGGTGGTGATCAGGGCGGCGACGCCGCTGCCTTCGAAGCTCGCCGCCAGGTCCTCGGCTTCCACATCGCTCGCCTCCAGCCAGCCGCGGGTGGCCACCCGTCCGTTGCGGGCGTCGATGCCCACCACGATGCGTCCCGGATGGCGGGCGGCCAGTTCCCGAACCAGGGCCGGTTGCTCGATCGCCACGGTGCCGAGGATCACCCGGTCGAGGCCGATCGCCAGCAGGGCGTCGGCCCGCTCAAGGCTCCGCACCCCGCCGCCGAGCTGCACCGGGATGGCGAGCGCCGCCACGATCGCCCGCACCACGGCATCGTTCACCGGTTCGCCACTGCGGGCTCCGTCGAGATCCACCAGGTGGAGCCGTTCGGCTCCCTGCCGTTGCCAGGCCAGGGCCTGGGCCACCGGATCGCCTGAGAAGCGGGTCACCTGGTCGTAATCGCCCTGGTGCAGCCGCACGCACTGGCCGTCCAGCAGGTCGATGGCGGGGATGATCTGCATGGCGCGGCGCAGAGACTGCCAGCCAGGCTGCCAGAGCTGCCGGTCGCGCAGGCTCCGCAGCGGCACCACCAGCCGGAAGGAGCGCTCCAGCACCGCCGCCAGCTCCACCGCCCGTTCGCCCCCCTTACCCCGCTCACCGATCAGCGCGAAGTGGCGGTAGCCCCCGCTGCTCGCCAGCGCGGCCGGCTGGGCTGTCCAGGCGATTCCGATCGGCATGGGACCCACCTTCGGGCGGTTCGACACCAGCATGACCCCGGTGATGGGAGCTGGGCCACCAAGGCCCCCATCCGGGCCGGGCCACCGCCCATCCAGCCGACAGGGGGTTTGAATGGCGGCCGGTTTCACGGCCCGCCCGCGGGTTTCGGCATGGACATCCTGGTGATGGGCGGTACCCGCTTCGTGGGCAAGCCGCTGGTGCGGCTGCTGCAGGACGCCGGCCATTCCCTCACCCTGTTCAGCCGCGGCAAGCAGCCCGTGCCCGCCGGGGTGGAGCACCTGGTGGGTGACCGCAGCACCCCGGAGGATCTGCAGCTCCTGGAAGGGCGTCGCTTCGATGTGATCGTGGATAGCTCCGGCCGCACCCAGGAGGATTCCAGCGCCGTGATCGCGCGCACCGGGGCGCCAAGCCATCGCTTCGTGTATGTGAGTTCAGCCGGCGTCTACGCCGACAGCGAGCTCTGGCCCCTCGATGAGGACAGCCCCACCGATCCGGCCAGCCGCCACGCCGGCAAGGCCGAAACCGAGGACTGGCTGCGCAGCCAGGGCATCCCCTTCACCAGCTTCCGGCCCACTTACATCGTGGGTCCGGGCAACTACAACCCCGTGGAGAGCTGGTTCTTCGACCGCATCGTGCATGGCCGGCCCGTGCCCCTGCCGGGGGATGGCAGCACGATCACCCAACTCGGTCACGTGAACGATCTGGCGGCGGCGATGGCTCGCTCGATCGAGGTTGAGGCCGCCGCCAACCGCATCTACAACTGCAGCGGGCGCCAGGGCATCACCTTCCGTGGCCTAGTTCAGGCCGCGGCTCGGGCCGCCGGCAAGGATCCTGCCGCTGTGGAGATCCGCAGCTTCGATCCCGCCGCGCTCGACAAGAAAGCCCGCAAGGCCTTTCCGTTGCGCCTGGCCCACTTCCTCACCGACATCACCCGGGTGCGGCGCGAGCTGGCCTGGGAGCCGGGCTTCGATCTGGAGGCCACCCTGGTGGACAGCTACACCAACGATTACGCCCTGCGGCTGCCCACCAGCCCCGATTTCTCAGCTGACGAGGCCCTGCTGGCCGGTTGATCGCGATACCGGCAGAGCCCCTATCGCGATCACGCCGAACCCTGTGCATGGAGTTTGAGATTGCGCTGAATCGATCGGCAAAGAAGGGTGCTTATTGGCGTTGCAGAGACGCTCCCCCTTCTCCCGCCATCACATTCCTTCCCCAAGCCGTCCCTGCCGCAGGTAGCCCCAAGCCGAACTGAGTGCCAGGAGCAGCGAGGGCCAGAACAGCCACCAGCCGATCACCTGCATCAGCACCGGTAGCCCGAAGCCCCCTGCTGATCCGGCCGGCACCCCGAGGGTCCAGTCAGCGGGCCAGAGCAACAACAGCAGGGCAAGAAACTGGAGGATCGTTTTCGCCTTGCCCGCCAGGGAGGCGGGACCGCCGCTGCCCTGGCCGGCGCGCCAGCCGGAGATCAGCAGCTCCCGGGCCAGCAACAGCCACACCGCCCAGATGGGCAGCACCCCCAGAGCCGCTAGCCAGATCAGCGGCGCACTGATCAGGATCTTGTCGGTGAGGGGATCGAGGCGGGCACCCCAGACCGAGCCACCGCCGGCGCTGCGGGCCAGGGCCCCATCGGCAGCGTCGCTCAGGCCCCCTAGCAGCAGCAGCCCCCAGGCCAGGCCGGAATATCCGGCCGAAAGAGCTAGAAGCAGCGGCAGGCCAAGCAGAGCCCGGCCGATGGTGAGCAGGTCGGCGAGACGGCGCAGCACGGGCACTCCCAAGGGCACAGCGGGCGGCGGAGCCACCGGATTCAAGCGTGTGACCATCCTGCCCGCTGGCCTTTCAGGGGGGAGTCTCGCCCGCAGAATGGGTGAATCGCAATCGCAGGATCCGGGGATGGTGGTGGAACGGTCGGTGGCGGAGGTGATGACCAGCCCGGTGCTCAGCGTGCAGAGAGCGACGCCCCTTCAGGAGGCGGTGAAGTTGATGAGCGAGCACCACGTGAGCGGTCTGGCGGTGGTTGGCGAAGCGGGTGAGTTGGTGGGTGAGCTCACCGAAACCGACCTGATGGTGCGCGAAAGCGGTTTCGACGCCGGCCCCTACGTGATGCTGCTCGATGCGGTGATCTACCTGCGCAATCCGCTGGCGTGGGATCGCCAGGTGCACCAGGTGCTGGGCAGCACCGTGGCCGATGTGATGGGGGCCCAACCCCATGCCTGTGAAGCCACAACCCAGTTGCCGGCGGCGGCAAAGCTGTTGCACGATCGCTCCACCCAGAGATTGTTTGTGTTGGATGCTGAGCGGCGCCCGCTGGGGGTGCTGACCCGCGGTGATGTGGTGCGCGCCCTGGCGGCTGCGGGGTAAACCCTCCAACCCGCCGATCAGGGCAGGGGCGGCGGTGGGCTGAGCGGCGACGGGGCCAGCAGATCGAACTGCACGGCGCGGGGATTGAGGTCGAGGCTGAAAAGGCCTCGGCGTTTGGGGCATGGGGGGGAGGCACCGCGGTGGTGCGATCGCCACTAGGGCCCCACGGCAGCCAGTGGGTGGCTTTTCCCTCCTGGGGTCTGGGCTAGTGGATCCGCTGCAGAAGAGATTCAGGGGCTTGGGTGGTATGAGGGGCTCAAACCCTATGTACGGGCGTCGGCTTGGCAGGGAGGCCCGTTGCTGGGCCGTGGCGTTCGCCAGGGAACCACGTTCCCCTCAGCCACCAGCCAGAGCCCATCGGCTTCGGAGTAGGGATGGCCTCCAGTCAAGGAACCGAAGGCAGGCAGCACCAGTTGTTCGCCGTTCGGGCCATGGTTTTCCCGATCGCCCCCTCGCCGATGGGCGAAACAGGGCAGCCGCAGCCGGTCGGCCCCATGGCCCACCACCGCCACCGGGTGCAGGTGGCCGCAAAGATTGAGATAGCCGGGCCGGGGTTCGGGCCCATGGCTGAGCCAAAGGGGACCGAGGGCGCAGGAGGGTTCTCGCCGCAGGCCCTCCAGCCAGCTGCCCCGCTCGTGGTTGCCATCGATCAACCGCAGCGGGCAACCCAGCAGTTCGGGAAGGGCCACCAGTTTCTGCCGCAGTTCGGCGGTGATGCCCACCCGACCATGGATCAGATCACCGAGCACCACCACCTGCTCGGGAAGGAAGCGGTGGGCCAGCTCCAGCAGGGCATTCAAGCTGGCGGCATCCCCATCGCTGGGCAGGGCCACGCCATGGGCCTGGAACAGCTCGGCTTTGCCGAGATGGAGATCGGCCACCAGCAGGGTGCGCTGTTGCGGATCCCACACGGCCCGTTCGGCCAGCAGATCGAGGCGGTGACCGTGCCAGATCCAGGGGTGCTGGCCGGAGCCGATGCTCAAGCCACCCCCATCGCCTTCTGGTAGGTGGGCCGGTTGCGAGTGGCCTCAATCGCTGCCTGCACCGCTGGATAGGGGCTGAGGTCCACCTGGGGGCAGAAGAGAGGGATATAGGCCAGGTACGACTGCAGCACGCAGTCGGCCGCTCCCCAGCCGGGATCACCCCAGACGCCGGCGAGCAGGTGGGGGCCTGCCGCCAGCAGCCCATCGACCGTGGCGAGCTGGCGGGCGAACTCATCCGGCCGCGCTTCCAGTTGGAACATCGCCGGACCGAGGCTGGCATTGGCGAACAGGAGCCACTGGGCCGTCAAGGATCTCCGGGCGGCGGCCGCCTCAGCTCCGCCGGGCTCCTGGGGGTCGAACTCCTCGCCGTAACGTTCGGCTAAGTGAAACAGGATGGCGCCGCTCTCGAACAGCTTCAGGGGGCCTCCATCGGGGCTGGCGAGGGCGTCATCCACCAGGGCTGGCACCTTGCCGAAGGGATTGATGGTGGTGAAGGGCTCGTGGCGGTGTTCGCCGCTCTTGAGGTCGAGCTGCACGAACGCGTAGGGGATCGCCTTCTCCTCCAGGTACCAGCGCACCATCGAGGCCCGGCTGCGGGCGGCGCCGTAGAGGGTGAGGGTCATGGGGTCGGTGGGGGAGGCCTGTTCATCATCGCCAGACTGGCATCGAGCGGTCAGGATCTGGAGGGAAGTGGAGTCCGAGGCAGCCGGCAGGCGGCATCGAGGCGCAGCCGATGCAGCGGCCAGTGCCGATCCTGCCGGCCTGGCTCTCCTGAGCCAGGGTCTGCGATCAGAATTCAGTTCTCAGGGCCCGGCTGATGCTCATGGATGCCAACCCCACGGCGGCCGACCTGCGCCGTCTTGCCCCCTTGCTGCTGGGCCGGGTGCGGCGGGGGATCGTGGGGAGCAGCCGCTACGCCCTGAAACTTCGTGATGCGATCCGGTTGGCCGCCGCCGATCCCAGCGGCGCACCGGTGCTGATCAGCGGCGAGCCCGGCCTGGAGAAGGACAATATTGCCGCCCTGATTCACTACGGCTCCGCGGCCCGCAAGCAATTGCTGGTGCGTCTCAATGGCGCCCTGCTGCGTCCCGATGGCGCCGAGCTGTTCGCACCGGGGCCCGACTGCAAGGCACTCCTGGAGACCCTCGGCGCCGGCGCGCTCCTGATCGACCAGGTTGATCTGGTGGACCCGGTCCTGCTTCCCCGCCTGCGAGAGCTGGCCCTGGAACGCCGCTGGCGGGGGCCCGACGGGCTGGTGCACGATTTCCGCGGCAGGATCTACCTCACCTCCGAAACCCACCTCGATGGCTTCGAGGCGATCGATCGGCCGATTCGGGTGCCGCCGCTACGGGTGCGCCGCCAGGACTTGGGCGAATGGTTGCGCTACGGCGTGCGCCAGAAGGCCCGCAGTCTGGGCTGGAGCCCCCCGCCCCAGGTGAGTGCGGCCCTGGTGAAACGGCTGCAGACCTACGACTTCCCCGGCAACATTCGCGAACTCAGCCAGCTCATCGATCGGGCGCTACGCCAGTGCGCCGCCAGTCGGCCGCCGGTGTTGCCGGAGGATGTGTTCTGGACCGAGCGGCGCCAGCAGGTCCGCGCTCGCTTCGAGCTGTGGCGCTGGAAACCGCAGCTGCGCAACCTGATGCGCTCACCCCGCCTGTGGAACACCCTGCTGTTCGGGGTCGTGAGCTGGGTGTTCGTGCTGGTGAACCTCTGGCTCTGGCTGGGTCCCCAGGACCGGGCCCACAACGGCGGCCTCAACCTCTTTTGGGCCTGGTGGTGGCCGCTGATCCTGCTCACCTATCCCCTGGTGGGACGGCTGTGGTGTTCCTTTTGCCCCTTCATGGTGTGGGGGGAGATCGTCCAGCGGCTGGCGCGACTGCTGGGCTGGCAACCGCAGCGCTGGCCCCGCGGCGACAGCGACCGCTGGGCGGCCCCCCTGCTCGCTGCCGGTTTCGCTGCGATCCTCCTCTGGGAAGCGGTGGGCAACCTCGAGAACACCGCCTGGCTGAGCAGCTGCCTGCTGTTGCTGATCACCGCCGGCGCCGTGGTGGGGTCGCTGGCTTTTGAGAAGCGCTTCTGGTGCCGCTATCTCTGCCCCGTGGGCGGCATGAACGGTCTGTTCGCCAAGTTGGCCATCAGTGAGCTGCAGGCCCAGATCGGCACATGCAGCGGAAGCTGCACCAGCTTTGCCTGCTTCAAGGGAGGGCCGGCCGAGGGGGAGGGCTACGCCACGGCGGGCTGCCCGGTGGGCACCCATCCGGCCCACCTAGCCGACAACCGCAACTGCGTGCTCTGCCTCACCTGCGCCCAGGCCTGCCCCCACCGCTCTGTGACCGTGCGTCTGCGCCCCCCGGCCGCTGACCTGCAGCGGTCGATGGACCCCCCGGCCGGTGAGGCGGGGTTGATCCTGGTGCTGGCGGGGGGGCTCTGCCTGCACCACTGGGAGCGGCTGCTGGGGTGGCTGCCCGGAAAGGTGGCGGCGCTGGCCAGCGGCCATGGGTCGGCTGCGACGACCCTCGCCGGTGGTTTGGGGTTCCAGGCTCAGGAGGCATTCTCCTTAAGCGAAGGCCCTTTGCTGCCCCGACTGGCGATCGGATGCCTGGCCCTGGCTTTGCCCGCCGGCCTCTGGCTGGTGGCGCGCAACGCCGCAGCCCGTCTGCTGCCGGGCCGGGGACGACCTTGGCTGCTGCTCTATTCCCTGCTTCCCCTGCTTTGGGGCTTGATGCTTGCCCATCACCTGGCCCTCGGCATGGCCGAGGGGGGGTTGGTGTTGCCGGTGAGCGCAGCACCGCTGCTGGCTAATTCCCGGCTTGGCGAAGGGGCCGACTCCCTGGCCGCCGTCCTAGCGGAGTTGCCGGCCTGGGCTGCTGATCCCCATGTGATCGGCTTCTGTCAAACCCTGGCCGTGGGGTTGGGCCTGATCGGTTCGGTGGTGCTGCTGCGCCGCCTACTGCTGCCCGGTCGTCTCGGCTGGCTGCTGCAGGTAGGGAGCACCCTGATCGTGGCTGCTGCCGGTCGTTGGCTGATGGGCGCGTATTGAGCACCAGTGCAGCGATGGCAAGGCCTCCGACGAACAAGTCGCTGATCTGAGTGCGCTGGGATCAGAAGCAGAAGGGCAGGTACTGGGTACGGCAGGCGGTGTAGCCATCCACCAGGGCCCCGAGGCCGATCTGGTGGAGGATGCCGAAGCCGGTGAGGCCTTCGACCACCACGCCGATCACCAGGCCCACCATGGCGGCGCGACCGTTGATCAATTCAACCCGGCGGAGCTGGGCCAGGTGCACCTGACGGTCATTGGTCTCATCGGCTTGGCGGCTGACCCGGGAGGGCTGGGCGGCGGGGGACTGGGCCATGGAACAGCTGCAACTTTGCGATTTCTAACGCATTGGCGGCCATGTCCGCGATCTCCTCTGGTGATGAGGTAGGGCTCAGGTTTTGGTGGGATGCCAGCTGCCGCCGGCCACCAGCGGCGCATGACGCACCTGGCGGGGGCGGCCCAGGTACACCCAGGCCTGCCGGCCGTCGCTCAAGCTGAGCACTTGGCGGTCATAGAGGCGGGGGTAGCCCTCCAGCTCGTCGAGCCGCGCCAGCCCGCGCTCCTCCACGGCATACACCTCCCCGATGGCCGTGCCCTCACCGATCACCGCCATGGGGAAGGGGCCCAGGTCGTGGAGGAGCACCCCGCTTAGTTCCGCTTCGCCCTGCCAGCTGGCACCCTCGAGCCAGTCGTGATTCTTTTCACCGCGTTTGAGGGTGCCGTAGACGAAGACGAGCTGCCGCTCCTGTGGCAATGTCTCAGGCGGCTCTCCAGTGGCTGCAGGATCAGCGTGATCGGCGGGCTGGGCCATGGCGGCAGCCGGTGATGGGCAGGCCGTTGATAATGCCTCGATTCGCACCGGTTTCGATGACCATCGCCCTGCTGATCGCCCTGGCCGGTTCCCTGGCTCTGATGGCCTACATCGTGAAGAGGCTCGAGCGCGCCTGAATCCGGCCATCAGAGCCCCTCAGCCCGCTCCGCATCGGCCCGCAGCCGGGCCAGGCGCTCCAGCACCGATTCATTGCTCATGCGGTTGTTGAGCCGCTCGGCCAGCAGCGGAAAGGCCAGGGGGCCAGGCCTTGGCGGGAGCTCCAGCACCACTGTGGCGGCGCGTAGTCGCTCCAGGGACGCCGCGATCCGCTCCACCTCCAGCTGTTCACGCAGCACCTCAGCCCTGGCCTGAGCCAGCAGGCGGTTGCCGGGTTCATGGCGGTTGAACACATCGAAGAGCAGGGCCGCGCTGATCTGCAGCTGGCCGCCGCTCTTGCCCTTGCCTGGATAGCCGTTGTTCACCAGCCCCGCCACCTGGGCGATGGCGCGGAAGCGGCGGCGGCAGAGCTCCGAGAGGTTGATCGCCATCGCCAGATCCTCCAGCAGGCCTTCGCCCGCCAGCAGGGCCTCACCATGCAGCTCGAACAGCTCGGCGAACGGATAGCCGCGGGGGCCCAGCAACTCAAAGCCGTAATCGTTCACCGACACCGTGATCGTGCCCCGCTGGTGGCGCGCGAGACGCCAGGCCCAGAGGAAGCCGATGCCCTCATGCACGAAGCGTCCCTCAAAGGGGTAGGCGTAGAGGTGACTGCCCTCGCGGCTGCGGCAGACCTCCACCAGCAGCTCGCCGGGCCCGGGGATGCGGGAAAGATCGCTCTGGCGATCGAGCAGAGGAGCCAGGGCCAGGAGCTCGGGGCTGTCCAGCTGACCGGCAGCGCAGCGGCTCACCTCCTGGCGCAGGTGGTGGCTGAGCAGATCGGAGAGGGCCAGCTGGCCGCCGGCCCAGGCCGGCACGGTGCTGCTCTTCTTGCTGGAGGCCTTCACCTGGGCGGTCATCTCCCGCAGCCGCACGAACTCCAATCCCCGGCCCGCAAAGAAAAAGGTGTCGCCCGGCTTGAGCCGCGACACGAACATCTCCTCCACATGGCCGAGCACCGCCCCGCGCACGTAGCGCACCGTGACGGCGCGATCGGCGGTGATCGTGCCGATCTGGAGCCGGTGGAGCCGGGCGATGGCGGGCTCCTTGACCCGGTAGCGGAAGGGGGGGCTGGGGCCTGGCTCCCGCTCCAGCTTGCGGAAGCGCGGGTAGGCCCCGAGGCAATCGCCCCCGTGCTCGAGAAATCGCAGACACCAGTCCCAATCGGCGCGGGACAGCTCGCGGAAGTTCCAGCAGCGGCGCACCGTTTCCCATTCCAGCTCAGGCTCGAACCCCGGCCCACAGGCCAGACCGGTGAGGTGTTGCAACAGCACATCCAGCGGTGCCTGGGGCGGGGTGCGGTGTTCCACCAGCCCTGCCGCCAATCCCCGCCGCATGGCGCTCACCTCCAGCAGTTCCAGGGCGTTGGTGGGTAGGAACAGCACCTCGCTGCAGCCCCCCGGCCGGTGGGCTGAGCGGCCGGAACGCTGCAGCAGCCGCGCCAGGTTCTTGGCGCTGCCGATCTGCACCACCCGCTCCACCGGCTGGAAATCCACCCCCAGATCAAGGGAGCTGGTGCACACAACCCAGCGGATCGATCCCTCCTTCACCCCCGCCTCGATCGCCTCCCGCTCGGCCCGGTCGATGGCGCTGTGGTGGAGGGCCAAGGCCCCCTCCATCTCCGGGCAGGCCCAGCGCAGGCACTGGAACCAGCGTTCCGCCTGGTTGCGGGTGTTGGTGAACAGCAGGGTGGAGATCCCTGGATCGAGTGCTCCCACCAGCACCTCGTGCATGCGCAGCCCTAGGTGGCCGGCCCAGGGAAAGCCGTCGATCGCTTCGGGCAGCAGGCTGCGGATCGAGGTGGAGCGCTCCAGGGCGGCGCTGATGATCTCCGGTTCGCGGTCCGTGCCCACGGCTGCACGGGCCGCCTCCTCGAGGTTGCCGATCGTGGCGCTGATCGCCCAGGTGCGCAGTTCCGGCCGCAGACGCCGCAGCCACCCGAGGCAGAGTTCGGCCTGGCTGCCGCGCTTGCTGCCGAGCAATTCATGCCATTCATCGATCACCACGGCCCGCAGTCCGCTGAACAGCCGTTCGGCATGGGGGCCACTGAGCAGCAGGGCGAGCGATTCGGGGGTGGTGATCAGGATCTCGGGGGGCGCCTTGAGCTGGCGGCTGCGCTCAGTGCTGGGGGTGTCGCCGTTGCGCAGGCCCACCCGCAGGGGCCAGCCCATCGCCTCGATCGGTTCGCGGATCGCCAGGGCCAGGTCGCGGCTGAGGGCCCGCAACGGGGTGAGGATCAGCAGGTTGATGCCAAGGCCGCCCGTTCCGGTCTGGGCCTTCTTGCCCCGCTTGCCCCTGCCCTCCCCTTCGGCGCCGCCGGCTCTCTGAGCTTCTCCTTGGGCTGGGCCTTCCCCGCAGCCGACAGAGGGTGCCGCAATCGTTCCCTGGTCCTGGGCAGCGGCCAGGAGCTCGGCGATTGGCCCCATCACTGCCGCATAGGTTTTGCCGGAGCCAGTGGGCACCTGCACCAGGCCGCTACGGCCCTCCAGGAAGGCCTGCCAGCAGCGGCGCTGGAAGGGCATCGGGGTCCAGCCCTTGCGCTCGAACCAGGCCTCGATCGGTGCCAGGGGATCGGCGGAAGAGGTGGCGCAACCCTGCGGGTCAGTCGGGGCCTGCTGGAGTTTTGGGGGCAGCAGCTGTGGTTCGGCTTTGCCGCGAGCCCTTGCTGAGGCTGACGGTAGGGCCACGGCGCTGGACGGGGCGCCGGGGCGCTTCAAAGCTGCGCCCGCAGGGTTTCGGCCCTGCTTCGTCTCCTGTCTTGCAGCGGTGCCGCGCGTCAATGGGGGATCAGGGCCAAGGCCGCCGCGAGGGTATCGGCTTCGGCGGCCGGCTTGTCGCGGCGCCAGCGGCTGATGCGGGGAAAGCGCACCGCCAACCCGCTGCGGTGGCGGCTTGAGCGCTGCACCGCTTCGAAGGCCAGTTCGAACACCAACTCCGGCGCCACCGCCCGCACCGGTCCAAACCGCTCGGTGGTGTGGCGGCGGATCCAGCGATCCAGCTCCTGGATCTCGGCGTCGCTGAGGCCGGAGTATGCGCTGGCGAAGCTCACCAGCCGTCGCTGCTGGCCTGGCGCGGCCCTGCCACCGCCTGGCGCCGTGCCCTCCGTGGGCGATGAAGCCAAGGGGGCAGCATCGGCCTCAGGGGAATCGGCCGAGGCCCAGAGCCCGAAGGTGTAGTCGGTGTAGAGATTGGCGCGGCGGCCACTGCCGTTGCGCGCATAGAGCAGCACCGCATCGAGGCGCATCGGCTCAAGTTTGTGTTTCCACCAGCTGCCGCGCCGCCGCCCGCTCCCGTAGGGCGAGGCCAGATGCTTCAGCATCAGCCCTTCGGCACCGGCATCTCGGGCCTTCTCGCGCCAGGCCTCCAGGTCGTTCCAGTCCGATAGCGGCAGGTCATTGGAGAGCCGCAGCGCTCCCGACACACCGCTGGTCAACAGCTCCATGAGGCGCTCCCGGCGCCGCTGCAACGGTTCCTTGCGCCGGTCGATCCCATCGCTTTCCAGCAGGTCGTAGGCCACGAAGGCGGCGGGCATGGAACGCAGCAGGGTCGCCGTGGGGCTGCGCCGGCCCAGGCGCCGCTGCAGCACGGCAAAGGGTTCCGGCCGTTCCTGCCCGGCGGGCCAGACCAGCACCTCCCCATCCAGCACTAGACCATCGGGAAGGGTGTTGGCCTGCTCCAGCAGATCGGGGAAGCTCCCATTGATCAACTCCTCGCCGCGGCTCCAGAGAAAGCCGGCACCTCCGCGCCGGATCAGCTGGCCACGGATGCCATCCCATTTCCACTCCACCAGCCATTGGGCTGGATCGAGGTCGCTGAGCCGCCCGGCTTCGAGCGGACTGGCGAGAAAGAAGGGATAGGGGCGGCTGGAGGGGCGTTCCTGGCTGGGATCGGGCCGCAGCAGCTCGATAAACGCCGCTGCACTCGGCTCAAAGGGCCCCATCAGCCGCTGCTGCAACTCAACGCTCTCCAACCCAGACAGGGTTGCCAAGGCTCGGATCACGAGCCCCGCACCCACCCCCACCCGGAAGGAGCCCGTGAGGAGTTTCACCATCACCAGCACCTCTTCGGCGGAGAGCCCTCTCCAGAGCCGCTGGATCTCCACCGTTTGCTCTGCCTCCGGCAGGGCGGCAAGGCTGGGCAGGATCCGCTCCATCCATCGATGCAGTGGTAGGGCGGCGTCGACTCCGGCTTCACCCTCCTGTGGCGGGGTCGCTATTCCTGGGGCTGCCTCCGCGTTTCCACCCACCAGCAGCGCGATCGTTTCAGCGCTGTCTCCCACCTGGGCACGGCTGGCCTGGAACAGCCATTCCGGCATGGCGGTGGCGTCCAGGGCGATCTCGCGAAGCCGGCGGGCGGTGAGCAGGCTGCGCCGCTGTTTGCCTAGGAGGCAGTGGAGAGCCCAGGCGGCGTCCTCGGGAGGCACGCTGCCGAAATGGGCCACGAGGGCAGCCACCCGCTCATGGCTACCCGTGCTGCGATCAAGCTGCCGAAACAGCTGGCAGAACTGGCGCATCGGTCCATTGTGCCCTCACCGGAACCGCCGCTGCCCAGGTGAGGGCACCAATCCAGCTCGGCTAGACGCTCACGGTTCTGCCATGGCGCCTATCTCAGACCTCAACGGCTGCGCATGAGCGGATCGTCGAGATTCCGCAAAGGTTCCGGTTCCTTTTCACTGTCATCAGAGAGTTTTGGAGGGCATTGATGGTTCGTACAGAACACTAGATCTTGGGGGAAGTTCAATACTTCTGTGCCCAAATTTGGATCAGACTATTACTCTGTTTCAGGTTGCCTGAAGCGGCTTCGGCTCGGTTGCACCCACCCCTTGCGAAGGGTTCAGTCCTGCGCTCTCACCGCCCAGATCAGAAGGGTGAGCGAGGGCGGGGCCGCAGCTCGTTGTTGGCGTGGTTGTTGGCGTGCACGGTGCCGATCCCCATGGCTGCAGGCAGGGCCACGTTGCTATGGCGCAGCGCATCTTCGAGCAGAAAGGCACAAAGATTGGACATCGAGCGGCCCTCTTCCTCAGAACGTTTCAGCAATTCCTCGTGCACGTGGAAACTGAGGGTGATCGAGATGCGGCGCGGTTGACGCTGCAGGATGCGTAGCCGTTCATTCATGTGGACCCCATGTACAGCGGGCTGAGCGTGGTTATTCCACGAACAGTCGCCTTCGTATTCAAAGCACGATCCTCCATTTAAAGCCCTTCCCACAACTATTATGGGGCGCCTCGGCTGCTAACTGCAGCAGCCGAATTGGCATCGGCCGAACCGCTTGTTCAGGCAGCTTGCCTCGATCCGCAGCATCTCCTCAGCGGTTACGATCCACTGGGAGTTCAAAATTACTTATGCGTATTCTGATCATCCATCAGAATTTCCCGGGCCAATATCGGCATCTCGTGGGAGCTCTCATCGCCCGCGGCGACGAGGTGCAGGCGATCGGCGCTCCCCACGCCCCGGGGATGGCGGGTGTGTCTTGCTTCCGTTATCGGCTGCCTTCCGTCGGCGCCGTGCCGGCGGTGCATCCTTGGGCCCAGGATTTCCAGGTCAAGGTGATCCGGGCCGAGGCCGTGCTCAGGCTCCTGAGCGAACGTTCCGACCAGATCGTCAGGCCTGATCTGATCCTGGGCCATCCAGGTTGGGGGGAACTGCTGGGGATCAAGGACCACTGGGCCGATGTTCCGGTGCTCCATCAGCTGGAGTTCGTGTACCAGCTCCAGGGGGGCGACACCGGTTTCGATCCCGAGTTCCCCATCGCCCCTGGCTCCCAAACCCGGTTGCGGCTGCGGCGGGCCACCCAGTTGATGGCCTTCCATGATCTCGACTGGGCCCTGGCTCCCACCCATTGGCAGGCCACCACCGCCCCTGCGGCCTTCCGGGATCAGGTGTCGGTGATCCACGAAGGCATCGACACCACCGCGATTGCACCCCGCCTGGGTTCCCACGTGAACCTGGAGAAGCGAGGGCTCCGCTTCGAGCCCGGCGACGAGGTGGTGAGTTTTGTGGCCCGCAATCTGGAGCCCTATCGGGGATTCCACACCTTTCTGCGCGCCTTGCCGCTGCTGCAGAAGCTGCGGCCGCGGGCCCACATGATCCTGGTGGGGGGCGAGGGCGTCAGCTATGGGCCTCCACCTGCCCAAGGTGGCAGCTGGAAGCAGGTGCTGCTCGCCGAGCTGGAGGGTCAGCTCGATCTGGGCCGCATTCATTTCGTGGGCCAGGTTCCCCACCCTGTGCTGCACGACCTGTTCCGGGTGTGCGCCTGTCATGTTTACCTCACCTATCCCTTCGTACTGAGTTGGAGCCTGCTGGAGGCCATGGCCTGCGGAGCCGTGGTGATCGGTTCAGACACCCCACCCGTGGCGGAGGTGATCAGCAATGGTGTCAATGGTCTGCTGGTGGATTTCTTTTCGCCTGAAGCCCTCGCCGAGCGGGTGGCCGCCGTTCTTGCCGATCCCGCCGCGCACCGTGCGCTCGCCCTGGAGGCGCGTCGCACTGTGCAGCAGCATTTCGACCTGCATGGCGTCTGCCTGCCCCGCCAGCTCGCCCTAGTCGACTGGCTGGCCTCCGGTGGACCCGCCCGAGGCACCTTCTCCCCACAAGGGGCTGGCGCGGATGGCGGCGCCAACGCATTGGCACCCTATCCAGCTCTCTTCTCCGGCATGGGCACAGCGTCGCTCGGTAGCTCCTGATCCTCGGAAGACTCCCCTTCGGCCTCAGCAGCCCGCCCTGTCGCCAGGGGTTCGGCGGCGAGTCCCTCCACCTCCCGGAGATAGCGGGCCAGCACCTCCCCCTGGCCGTGGGTCACCAGCACGTTTCGGGCGCCGCTTTCGCGCACCGTGCGCAGCAGTCCATCCCAGTCGGCGTGGTCAGAGAGCACGAAGCCCCGACCGGAACCCCGCCGACGCCGCAGCCCCCGCACGGCCATCCAGCCGCTGGCGAAGCCGGTCTGGGCGCCGGCAAGCCGTTTCATCCAGCTGCCCGCGGCGGCGGCGGGTGGGGCCAACACCAAGCGCCCGGCCAGGCTGGTGCCCCGATCCAGCTCGGCCAGTGGCCGGGTGGGGGGCAGCTCCACGCCCGCTTGGCGGTAGGGCTCGATCAGCGCTTGTACCGCCCCGTGCAGGAGCACCTCCTCCTCCACCCCCAGCTGCCGCAGCTCCGCCAGCACCCGCTGGGCCTTGCCAAAGGCATAGCAGAAGAGCACCGAGGGCCGATCCGGTGCTCCCCTCCACCAGTCCAGCAGCTCCGCCACCACCTGCCGGCCCGTTCGCCAGCGGTAGATCGGCAGACCGAAGGTGGCTTCGGTGATCAGCCCATCAGCAGGCACCGGCTCGAAGGGTTCACAGCTCGGGTCGGCCTGGCGCTTGTAATCACCGCTCACCAGCCAGCTCTCGCCGCCGGCCTCGAGCCGGATCTGGGCGGAGCCGAGCACGTGACCGGCGGAATGGAAGGAGACGCGCGCATCCCCGAGCCGGAAGTCCTGGCCGTAGGTCAGCGGATGCAGCTGGATGCCAGTCCCGAGGCGCCGGCGCAGGATTCCCTCGCTGCTAGCGATCGCCCAGTAGGCACCGCTGCCGGGGCGGGCATGGTCGGAGTGGGCGTGGGTGAGCAGGGCCCTGGGCACCGGCCGAACCGGATCGATCCAGGCCCCGGCGGCCGGGCAGTACAGGCCCTCGGGGGTGAGCCGCAGCAGGCCATCGGGCGGTAGAACCATCGGGGCGGGGCCGTTTGCGCCGTGTTTCAGGCGCTCATGGCGAGCATGCGTTCGATCGGAGCAAGGGCCCGCAGCCGCAGTTCCTCGTCGAGTTCGATGCGCGGCTCCAGGGTGGCCAGGCAGTGCCACAGCTTCTCCATGGTGTTAAGGCGCATGTAGGGGCAGGCGTTGCAGCTGCAGCCATCGCTGCCTGGAACGGAATAAAAGGCCTTTTCGGGCACCCGCCGCTGCATCTGGTGGAGGATGCCTGGCTCGGTGAGCACGATGAAGGCCGGCGCCTCGCTGGTCTGGGCCCGCTGCAGCAGCTTGCTGGTGGAGCCGATGAAGTCGGCCAGATCGAGCAGCTGCTGCTGGCATTCGGGGTGAGCGATCACCTCGGCTTCGGGATGGTCGAGCTTCAGCTCCAGCAGCGCCTGCTCGCTGAAGGTTTCGTGCACGATGCAGCTGCCGGGCCAGAGCGTGAGCTCCCGGCCGCTCTGGCGGGCCACCCAACGGCCCAGGTTGGCATCGGGTGCGAACAGGATCGGCCGATCTACAGGCAGCTGCTGCACTAGTTGCACCGCATTGCTACTGGTGCAGATCAGGTCGCTCTGGGCCTTCACCGCCGCAGAGCAGTTGATGTAGCTCACCACGATGTGGTCGCTGTGGCGGGCCCGGAAGGCGGCGAACTCCTCGGCAGGACAGGCATCAGCGAGGCTGCAGCCCGCTGCCAGGTCGGGGAGAAGCACGATGCGGCCCGGATTGAGAATTTTCGCCGTCTCGGCCATGAAGTGAACGCCGCAGAACACGATCACGTCGGCTTCGGTGTTGGCGGCGCGGCGGGCGAGCTCAAGCGAATCACCGATCACATCGGCAATGTCCTGAATGGCGTCGTCCTGGTAGTAGTGCGCCAGGATTACCGCGTTCCGCTCACGGCGCAGGGCATCGATCGCTTCGGGCAGCTGGGCTGGAGGCGGTGCCGGTAGAGCTGTCGCCGGCGGAGGGCTCGAGCGGGCGGCCGGAAAGTCGGTGACCGTGGACTGAACCGTGGACTGAATGGATGAAGCGACGCTCAACCGGGGCCTCGGGTCGGGCAGGATGGGTCCAGCCTAAGGAGGGCTTTCTTTGGGCGTGTTGCAGATCGCCATCGCCGGTGACCTTCACGACCAGTGGGATCACAGCGACCATGCCGTGCTGGAGGACATCCGCCCGGACGCCCTGCTGGTGGTGGGCGACCTGAGCGATGGCAGGACGCGCATACCCGGTCTGCTCCGGCAGCTTCGCCTTCCCCTGGCCTGTGTGCTGGGCAACCACGACACCGGCCGGGATTCCAGTGGTGGCCGTCTGCGTCACCAGCTGGACCTGCTCGGGGATCTCCACTGCGGCTGGTCCCTGCGCACCCTCACACCCCCCGGTCTGGCGGTGGTGGGCGGACGCCCCGCCACCGCCGGGGGGGGGCACCATCTTTCTCAGGCCGCCACGGCCGTGTTCGGCCCGGTGGATCTGGAGGATTCGGCCCGGCGTATCGAGCGGGCCGCCCTGGCCGCCGATCCGGCCCTCCCCCTGGTGCTCCTGGCCCATTGCGGGCCCACGGGCCTGGGGAGTGAGGCCCGTGACCCCTGCGGCCGCGACTGGAAGCGGCAGCCCTGCGACTGGGGAGACCATGATCTCGCCCTGGCCCTGGAGCGGATCCGCGCCCGCCGCCCGGTGCCCCTGGTGGTGTTCGGCCACATGCACCACACCCTGCGCCGCCAGCAGGGGGAGCGCATCACCTTCCTGCGGGACCGCCGCGGCACCGCCTATCTCAATGCCGCCTGCGTGCCCCGCCATGGGGAGGATGTGCATGGCCGCCCGCTTCGTCACTTCAGCTGGATCCATCTGGGCCAAGAGGGGGTGGAGCGGGCCAGCCATCGTTGGTATGGGTTGGGCGGGGAACTCCTCTATGAGGAGTTGCTCTGGTGCGCCGCGCCCCGGCAGGTCCCGCCTTCGCTGCGCGCAGAGGTGTTGGACTTCAGCCCGCAGAGCTCATCCTCCATCCCCTCGCCACCTGTGCTGGAGCGATGCTGATCTATGCGGCCCTGAGCAGCCACGGCTTCGGCCATGGATCGCGCACGGCATCGGTGCTCACCGAACTGGCCGCTCTCCGGCCCGATTGGCGCCTGGTGGTGTCGAGCGGTTTGCCGGCCTCCTTTCTCAAGCTGGCCTTTGGATCGGTGCCCTTCGAACACCGGCCCTGTCAGTGGGATGTGGGGGTGGTGCAGGCCGATGCCCTCGGCAGCGATGAACCTGGCACTCTGGCGGCCCTGGAGGTTCTCGACCGCGAGCTGCCGGGTCGATTGGCGATGGAGGCGGCCTGGCTCACGGCGCAGGCGGAGCCGGCTCTGGTGCTCGCGGATGTCCCCCCGGCCGCGGCGCAACTGGCCAGGGGGCTGGGTCTGCCGCTGGTGTGGTTGGCGAGCTTCGGCTGGGATGCCATCTATGCCCCGATGGGTGGCCCGTTCCTCGAGCGCGCCGAGCGCTGCCGGGAGCTCTACGCCCAGGGGGATCTGCTGCTGCACTGCCCCCTCTCGCTGCCGATGGACTGGGGCGTGCCCAGCGTTGCGATCGGCATCACCAGTTCCCGGCCCCGCTTCGATCCGGCCGAGCTGGCCCAGCGGCTGGGCCTGCCCCGCGATCGGGAGCGCTGCGTGCTGGTGAGCTTCGGAGGCCTTGGCAAGGCCTATGACCCCGCTCTCCTGCGCCGCTGGCCAGACCACGTTCTGATCGGGCCGGACCGGGCCCTGGAGGGTGAAGCCAATGGCCGGGCGCTGCCGCCTGGGCTGCGCCCGATCGACCTCATGCCCCTGTGCTCTCGGTTGATCACCAAGGCCGGCTACAGCAGTTTCTGCGAGGCCTTCAGCCAGGGGGTGGGAATTCACCTGGTGCGCCGCAGTGGTTTTGCCGAGGCGCCCGTGCTGGAGCGCGATCTGCAGCGCCACGGCGAGAACCGCATCATCGATCCCGTGGCCTTTGAGCGGGGGGACTGGGAGCTGGACCAGCCCCTGCGGCCGCCCACACACGGACCTCTGCCCCTGGATGGGGCTCGGACCGCGGCCCAGGCCTTGCTGCACCTCGCCGAAGCGCGATCAGCAGTGCCGATCGATGCGCTGGAGAGGGTTTGGAATTCTGTCCAATCGCCCGGCTGAATTGCAGCGAGTCACAGAGATTTGAAGCTGCGACGTAATTTCTGATACAGGTGGACAGTTGTGCGAGCGTCACTGTCACGATCGCGTCGGTTGGGATCGATAGGCATTGTTGGCCGAACTTTCCGATCCATTCTGCATCCGATTTCCTGAGCGCCATTCCTCACACCGACTCGCTTCGCTTGTCAACCCCTGGCGCTCCAGAGAAATCCCGCATCCTCTCTCCATTTCGGGGTCTGGTTCGGTTCCGTCCTCCGCAGTCACTGTTTTGCCGATTCTTCAGCGTTCCCGACTGGCATTGATTGCCGCCGGCCTCGCCTTGAGCGTCGCCACGCCTGCCCACGCAGCCGATCCTTCCAAGTCCTGGGTCCTCACCCTTCCCCAGGCCTCTCAGCCCCACCAGGTGGCCTACCTGCCGCCCCTGCCCGCCGCCCCCCGGGTGTTCGGTATGACCGCCGAGCGTCGGGCCATGCTCAACACCATCCGTTATGCGGAAGGCACCTGGGTGAACGGCCACCCGATGGGCTACCAGATGCTGTTCGGTGGCTCCTACACCCCCAGCCTCCATCGCCACCCCGACCGGGTGATGTATTCCACTCGCTACGCGAGCGCCGCAGCCGGTGCGTATCAGTTCATGCCCTTCACTTGGTCCATGGCCTCCCGGGTCCTGGGGCTGCAGGATTTCCGCCCCGATTCCCAGGATCAGGCCGCACTCTTCCTGATTGAGCGCCGCGGTGCTCTCACCCTGGTGGATCGTGGCCAAATGACCCCCGATCTGGCTGCTCGACTCTCGCCGGAGTGGGCCTCCTTCCCCACCCTGGCCGGAGCCAGTTACTACGGACAGCCGGTGAAGCGTTTCGACGATCTGAAGCGCTTTTATGAAGACAACCTCTCACAGTTGCGCCAGGCCGGTGAACCGGCCTGGCAGACCGTGGCCATCCGCCAGGTCCCGCCCGCGGTGACTCCAGTCCAACCCGAAGTGGCGGAACAGCCGGAATCGGTGGAACAGCCCGAAGCCTCCACCAGCAACAGCTTCGAGTCACCCACCGGTCGTTTGGATCCCTCTGGCCGTTTTTGATCGTGTTCCCAGCCTGATCCATCGCAACCCCGATGTTCAGAGCATCGGGGTTTTTTGCTGGCCACCCTGCTTCAGCTGCCGCTTAGCCCTCGCCTTTGTCCTGCAGGCGGGCCTTGCCCACGGTCTGCTGGGCGATCAGGTAGGCCACCAGAGCGGCGGCGAGGAAGCCCAGGCCATTGCGGGCCAGAGGCAAGAGATCACTGGTGCGGGTCACGATCGGCGCCACCCCGAACACCCCGAACAGGATCAGCCACAGGGGTGAGAGCAGCAGCACCCAGGCCCATTCCACCGTGCGATTGGCGTCGCGGGGAAAGGCCGCGAAGCCCACGATCAGACCGCCCAGAATCGAACTGCAGAGGGTGAGCAGCCATTGCTCCTGGGGCAGGCCCGGCACCACCTGGCAGCCGCCCATGGCCAGACATCCCTTCACCGCATGCAGGGAGTCGAGGATGGAGCCGTCCTCGCCGTGGTCGCGCACGTAGTACTGGTTGCCATAGCGGGTCTGCAGCTCCACCCAGAAGGTGCGGGGCATCAGGGAGAAGAGGGCATCGCCCACGTTGAAGTTGAGCAGGTTGCCGCCGCGGGGATCGGCCACCAGCACCAGGCTGCGCTGATCCAGCTTCCAGAAGTCGCGAATCGCCAGGCCGGGGGTGCGTTCGTATTGCGTGAGCACCCGCAGCTTCCAGCCGCTGGTGCGCTCGAACTCGTCGAGTTCGCTTTCCAGGGCGGTGCGCTGCTGGTCGGTGAGGGCCTTGGCCAGATCGATCACCGGCGTGGGGTGGTCGGGCAGTAGCTCGGGGTTGTCGTAGGCCCAGGCACCGCCTGCGGTGGTGGGCAGCAGCAGGCAACCGAGGGCCAGCAGGCCCCCGGCCAGGCGCAGGGCCCACCGCTTCAGCAATCGGACCGGCAGGCTCGGCATGGTGGTGGGGGCATGGGCGAGCATTCTCTCCGCTGCTGGGTTCCCACCGCGTGGTTTCCGGATCCGATTCCCTGGCTGATGCCGGGCGCGCGGCTGGCGGGCAGTCGCTTGCACCGCTTGCCGCCGGCTCCGATTCCGGAGCCATGCCATCACAACGCGCGGCAGGTTTTTCGGAGGCGCCCCCCTGGCTGGTGGAGCGGCTCCTGGCGGCGGGTGGTGCCGTGCCCTTCCGCACCTTTATGGAGTGGGCGCTCCATGATCCTGTCCATGGCGCCTATGGAGCGGGGCGTTTGCGGATTGGTCCCCGCGGCGATTTCGCCACCTCCCCGAGCCTGGGGGCCAGTTTTGCCGGCCTCTTGGCTCCCCAGCTGGTCGACTGGCTGCTGGAGCTTGGTCCTGGTCCCCTTGCCCTGGTGGAGACCGGTCCCGGGGAGGGAGAGCTGGCGCTGCAGCTGGCCACGGCCCTGGCGGCCGGCTGGCCCGAGCTGGCGGCGCGGCTGGAGCTGCTGCTCGTGGAGCCCAACCCCGGCATGGAGGGGCGCCAGCGCCGGCTTCTAGCCGGTGCTCCCCTCCCCTGCCGCTGGCTGGCCTGGCCCGATCTGGCTGCCCGACCGGTGCGGGGCGTGATGCTGGCCCATGAGGTGCTCGATGCCCTCGCGGTGGAGCGGATCACCTGGGATGGCGGCATGTGGCGCCTGCAGGAGGTGGCCCTTGGAGCGGATCGGGGGCTTGAGCTCCGCGCTGGGACGGCTCTGGAACCCCAGGCACTGGAGGAGCTAGAGGCCTTCGGGCTGGATGCTGCCGCGTCGGGCCTGCCGAGCGGCTGGAGCACCGAACTCCATCCGGGCAGTGCGCCTTGGCTAGAGGCGGCCGGCGCCGGCCTGATCGAAGGCCATCTGCTGGTGGTGGATTACGCCCTGGAGGCCCGTCGCTACTACGCCCCTTGGCGCTCGGCTGGCACTCTGTTGGCTTACCGCCAGCAGCGGGCCAGCCCCGATCCGCTGCTGGATCCCGGCCACTGGGATCTCACGGCCCATCTCTGCCTGGAGAGTCTGGAGCGCTCGGCCGCCGCCACGGGCTGGAGCTGGCAGGGCAGCTGCCGGCAGGGTCAGGCGCTGCTGGCCCTGGGCCTGGCCCAGGCCCTCCACGGCCTGCAGAGTCCGGATCATCCGCAGGATCTCGCCGGCCGGTTGGCGGCCCGGGAGGCACTGCTGCGGCTGGTGGATCCGGCCGGCCTGGGGGAGTTCCGCTGGATCGCCCTGGCGAGGGGTCCAGAGGCCGCGGTGGAGGCAGCCCCTCCCCGCTTCCTCCAGGAGCCCTGAATTCCGATCTTCAGCCGCCGCCGGGCCTTGATCCGATTCGGACGAATCCCGACTGGGACGAGTCCCGACTTGGACCAGTCCCGACTGGTATTCACTTGAATCGAACGACGCCCGACTAGCCCGAGTCCCGCCCGGGGGACGGCCGGTGGCACTGGCTGGATGCAGTGCTCTCCCGTACATGTCATCGCTGATCAGCTCCGCAGCAGGGACGGTGCCGGCCTTGGTGGAGTTCCGAGGTTTTGCGGCCTTGCCCACCACCGGCCCTTCCGGGGAGCTGGTGGTGTGGATCGCCTCGGGGGGCTCTCCCCATCAGGTGGCGAAGTGGTTTGCTTCTGCCCTGGCCCTCGATCCCTCACCGGAGCGCTTCGCCGCCTCCTGCCTGGGGAGCGGCGCGCCCAGCTGGCGCCCCCTTGCCCATCCCCCGGCTGGGGCGGAGCCGTTGCCGGCTGTGGTGGGCAGCCATCGCTATCGCCTGGCCCTGGGGGGGCGGGGCCTCACGGCCCTGGGGGTGCAGTGCTGGCGCTGCTATCCCCAGGGACTCGGCTGGCAGCGGCGCTGCGGGCCGATGGCCCTGCAGGCGTTCATCCACCACTTCGCCGGGCGGGAGACCGGTTTGGGCCAGCCGCGGCGCCGTTTCAGCCTCCGCTCTGAGGAGCCTTCAGGCGCTCGAGTGCCAGCACGATGATCCCCGGCTCCACGTCGTCGCGGATCTCCACCGCGCCGATGGTGGTGGGCAGCACGAACCGCACCCTGCCGCTGCGCACCTTTTTATCGCCCTGCAGACAGGCCAGCACGGCCTGGGGATCAAGGGCGGGCCAGGCCAGCGGCAACCCCGCGGCGGCGATCACGGCCCGCTGCCGCTGCTGATCCCTGGGGTGCCACAGCCCCATGGCCAGGCTGATCTCACCGGCCGCCAGCATCCCCAGGCCCACCGCCTCCCCATGCAGGTAGGTGCCGTAGCCACTGAGGGTTTCGACCGCGTGGCCGAGGGTGTGGCCGTAGTTGAGGATCGCCCGCAGGCCGCCTTCCCGTTCGTCGGCGGCCACCACCCGGGCTTTGGCCGAGGCGGATCGCTCCAGCAGCCGCTCCAGGAGGCCCTCGCCAACGCTCTGGCGATTGGCGAGGCCTCCGAGCGGATCCCGCTGCGCTGCGGCCTCGAGATCCCCAAACAGGGCAGGATCGCCGATCACCCCGTACTTGATCACCTCCGCCATTCCGGCCCGGAACTCCCGTTCCGGCAGGGTGTGGAGCACGGCGGGATCGATCAGCACCAGCTTCGGCTGATGAAAGGCGCCGATCAGATTCTTGCCGCCGGGATGGTTCACGCCGGTCTTGCCGCCGATGGCGGCATCCACCATCGCCAGCAGGGTGGTGGGCACCTGCACCACGGCGATGCCCCGCAACCAGGTGGCGGCGGCGAAGCCGGCCATGTCGCCCACCACGCCGCCGCCGAGGGCCACGATCAGAGATCCCCGCTCCAGGCGATGGCGGAAGGCGGCGTCGTGGATCAGGGCAACGGTGGCGGGGGTTTTCTGGTCCTCGCCGGCTTCGATCACCAGGGTTTGCACCGGGAAGCCGGCCTCCTCCAGGCTATGGCGACAGGTTGCTCCGTAGTGCCGCTCCACCTCGGGATTGGTGACCAGCAGCACCCGGGTGTCGGCCCGGATTCCCTGGGCCATGAGCAGCTCGGCCAGGCTGGCCAGGCTGCCGGGTCCGAGCACGATGGGATAGGCCTGGGCCGCCAGGGGCACCGTGATGGTTGTCGGGTGCTGGCCCACAGCCATGGTGTTCCCTGCTCAGATCAGCGGCGAGTCTGACCGACGCAGCGAACCGGCAGCCAGCGATCCGGCAGCCTGGGGCCTGATGCTGGCATTGGCGGAGTTGGCCCTCGGGAGCTTTACTCCTTATCCCCGGCGCCCTTTCCCGGTGCTCAGAGGCTTGGAGCAGTGGCTCGCGGGACTCGTTCTATGGGCGCCCAACCTGACGAGAGGCTGCCAGGATTGGGAATGACCCAGGGGAGGGTTGGAGAGTTTGGCCACCACCATCAGGATTCGCTCTCCAGGCTCCTCAGCACCGCCAGCACAGCCTCTCCATAGCGATCCAGCTTGGCCTGGCCCACCCCGGCAACGCTGCCCAGGGCCTCCAGGCTGAGCGGCTCGCGAGCGGCGATCTCGATCAACGTGCGGTCGTGGAACACCACATAGGGAGGCACGCCCTGCTCGCGGGCCTGCTGCAGGCGCCAGCTCCGGAGGGCCTCGAAGCGGCGTTGCCCCGGCCCCCCCAGTTCCACCCCCGCGCCACTGGGCTGCCGCTCCCCTGGCGCGGCGCGGCGCCGTTCCTTGGCAGGCGGCGGCAACCGCAGGGCCAGGCCCACCTCGCCGCGCAGCAGGGGTCTCACCAGCGACTCCTCCCCGAAACGAAGGCCGCCGCGGGCCTCGCTGTCGCTCACCAGATAGCCCCGGGCCACCAGCTGGCGGAACAGGGCCCGCCATTGACCGCGGTCGAGCTCCTTGCCGATGCCATACACGCTCAGGGAGCCATGGCCCAGCTCGCGGATCCGGGCGGTGTCGGCCCCCAGCAGCACATCGATCACATGGGCGGCACCGAACCGTTGGCCGGTGCGAAACACCCCCGAGAGCGCCTTGCGGCAGGGCTCGGTGAGCTCCACGGCGCGATCGGGTTCAAGGCAGACATCGCAGTTGCCGCAGGGTTCCGGCAGGGTCTCGCCGAAGTGCTGCAGCAGCGCCTGACGGCGGCAAGCGGCCGCCTCGGTGAAGCCGATCAAGGCATCGAGCTTGCCGTGCTCGATCCGCTTCTGGGCCTCGGGGGCGTCGGAGTCGTCGATGAAGCGGCGCAGCTGGGGCACATCGCCGGCCCCATGCACCATCCAGGCCACAGAGGGCAGGCCATCACGGCCGGCGCGGCCGGTTTCCTGGTAGTAGGCCTCCAGGCTCTTGGGCAGGTCGATGTGGGCCACGAAGCGCACGTCGGGCTTATCGATGCCCATGCCAAAGGCGATCGTGGCCACCACGATCACGCCGCTGTCGCGGCGGAAGCGGTTCAGCGCCGAGCTGCGCGCCTCGGCGCTGAGGCCGGCGTGGTAGGCCACCGCATCAAAACCGGCTGCCCTCAGGTCGGCGGCAAAGCGATCCACCCGGCTGCGGGAGCGGGCATACACGATGCCGGCCTCACCGCGCCGATCCGCCAGAAAGGCCAGCAGCTGGCTGCGGGCCTCGTCTTTGTCGCGAAGGAGGTAGCGGATGTTGGGCCGATCAAAGCTGGCCAGGAACACCCGGCCCTCCTGAAGCTTTAGGCGCTCGCGGATCTCCTCGCGGGTGCGGGGATCGGCGGTGGCGGTGAGGGCCAGCCGGGGGATGGCGGCAAAGCGCTCGGCCAGCACGGCCAGTTGCAGGTATTCGGGCCGGAAATCGTGCCCCCACTGGGACACGCAGTGGGCCTCATCGATGGCGAACAGGGCCAGTGGGATGGCGGCAAGGCGATCGAGGAACCCCGGGCTCAGCAGCCGCTCCGGCGACACGTAGAGCAGATCCAGCTCGCCCTGCTCAAGGGCCCGCCACACGGCGGACGCCTCCGAGGCCTCCAGGGAAGAGTTGAGGGCAGCGGCCCGCACACCCGCCTGGCGCAGGCCCTCCACCTGGTCCTGCATCAGGGCGATCAGGGGCGAGACCACCACCCCCACGCCGCTGCGGCACAGGGCCGGAATTTGATAACAGAGCGATTTGCCGCCGCCGGTGGGCATCAACACCAGGGCCGAGCCGCCACCCACTACGTGGTCGACGATCTCCTGTTGGGGGCCGCGGAAGGCGCCGTAGCCGAAAACCAGGCGCAGAACCTGGGCTGGATCGGAGGCGCCAGTGCCGCTGGCAGCGGCGGTGGCGCTGGAGGCACCATAGGTGGGTGGGGTGGGGGGCATGGGGCGAGGGATCAGAGCGCCATCTCAGCAGTTCCACCACCCTGGCGGCTGGGACTCAGGCAACTGCAGTGAGTTCGCACAGACCGCAGCTGGCAGAGGTTAAAGCTGAGCCATAAGCGGCAAGTTACGCAATTCATCCCATTTGGCTGTTGTGAAGTCATTGAGAGAAATGCCTACAAGTCCGGGATCAGTTATAAGCAGATAGTGCCAGGTGCCATGCTGCCCCAACCTGTTAACCGCCTTTACCCATCGTTCTGCAGCCTTCGCCTTCACATCGGCATCATCATTGAATTGACCCTTCAACTCAATGATCACTTTCAGACCAGCATCTGTTTCAACAATGAAATCAGGCACATAACGCGATGGGAGACCTTTCTTTCGGTAAGGAATGGCGAAACCTAGTCGTTCATTCTTCACCCACTTTGTCACACCAGGATGACTATCGAGAAGGAAGCCTGCGCTTTGCTCCCACTTTTTTGTATCGGCCACCATCGCGTTGATGTGGCACTTGGTAACTGGATAAATGGGTTTGGTGGTATGGAAGTCGACATAGAGAGTGCTGCCACTCCCTGCGGCACCTTGAGGGATGACAGCGACCTCGGCCGTTTCAGAAGACGAACCTTTTTTGATCGCTTCTAAAAGTGATCCCACCGCTGCTTGCATATAATCACCCACCAGCAGAACATCACATGGCTGGCTGCCACCCTTGCGCTCAAGCTTCTCAGTGAGAAACCGTTTAGCTGTCAATGCGACTTTAGGAAAAAGCACCTGAGCCGGCACAGCTGATGCGCCATGGTCGGCCTGCCAGCGGACGCATACTTCGCGAGCAATTCGGAAGGCAACGAGCTGATCGCGAAATCTAGCTCTCCATTCCTTCAATGAGAGCAACGGTTTTTCGCCGGGGCCATAGGCGGCGAGCTCGCCTTCAGGGGAAGTCAGTGATGTCAGCTCGACTATCTCAGGTATATTCTTCGGATCAATAGTGACCTTGGCAACTTGCTTCCAGTCGACATGCACTTCGAACTGCCCAGATTCGTGGTAGCCACTCACAATCGGGAAGGTGATTTGATAGTCTGCTTTCTCCGGAACCGAGAAGATATGGTTTGGATCGGGTGTTGGCGGAGTCGGTCCTGGTTTACGGACCTTGAATGGAATGAGCTCAAAGGGAACACCAAAAACTTGTGCAGTTTCTTCAGAGAACATCTGAGATTCTTCATTGAGGGCGTAGCTCTTACGGCGCAACGCACGACCAACAACCTGCTCACAGAGCAGTTGCGACCCAAAAGGCCTAAGCCCAACAATATGGGTCACTGTGTTGGCGTCCCAGCCCTCGGTCAACATGGCGACAGACACGATACAGCGTATATCTCGTCCAGGTGGGATGCGCTCATCAATCCACTTCAAACAGCCGTCATTGTCATCGCTGGCAACTTTATCGTTGTGCTTGCAAACGAGTTCTGACCATTCTTCAGGAACCTTGGCACCAGGCCACTCAGGCTTGCCGACAGTATCGAGAATGAAGCGAAGACGCCTAGTCTCGTCTTTAGTGCCACCTGCTTCAATGTCCTCGATGACCTTAGAGTCAATCCGAACAGTGACCTCCTGTCCAGGTTCATTTTTAAACCAACTTGGAGAGGCACCATAGCTGTCGTCTCCGGTTGACAACCAGGAATAGACGGCTTTAGCAATGGCTGTGTCTCGGCAGACAACGATAAAGACAGGCGGCACTGGATGCTTGTGCTGCAGCTTGGAGGTTTGTTGCCATTCCTCGAAGCGTTGCCGCCATTCCTGCGCTAAGAGGTTGATTGGGGCTCCGGCATAACGCATGATCAGCTCTGGGTTCAGCTTTGACCCATAGCCGTCTGCTTCTGCCTTAGCCTGCACCCATCGCCAGATATTGAAGTAAGCGGCTTCCTCTGCACCGGTAATGTCCCGCGTAGGTAGTTGCGGAATCTTGACAAGACCAGACTCAATGGCGTCAAGCAGCCCGAAATCTGAAACTATCCATGGAAATGGCTTACCTACTTCGTTACCTGAGCCCTGGATGAAGAAAGGTGTCGCTGAGAGATCAACGCATAAATTGATGCCTCGTTTTCGGCCACCGGAAAGCTTGTTGATACGGTCTAATCCCTCGATCCATATGGTGGCTTCACGTTCGTTCTTCTCAGCGATGTCTTTGTCTTCATCGATGAATTGTTCTTCGTCGCTGTCGATCTCAGCACGGCGATAAGCATGATGAGATTCATCATTGAACACCATCCAATGTGGACTGCGGCCTTTTCCGCTGCCAAGTTCCTGCCGAATGCGTTTGAACCATGCAGCATCAGATTCATAGTATTTAATCTCTAGCGTCTCGCTCTCCTTGCCAGCGTTTTTGAGCACTTCAACAGGCACACCTGTCTTGACAACCTTTGCAGATACTCCATTCACAGAGTTGGTTTCTTTCTTTGCCAAACGATGCCAATTAGCAATCATTACCTCACCTCGGCGCAACTCTTCCATCCGATGCGGCGGCACAAGCTGACGAGTCCGATATAGACTTAAATCACCAAGCGCCGGATCGAGCTCATGCAAGCGTTCCCGTATGGTTACGTTAGGACAAGCAATCAAGATCGTGTCCGAGAAGCGCTCATCAGTTGGAGCAGCAACACGGTTGAGAATTGACCAGGCGGTGAGCATACCCATGACAGTTGTCTTGCCGGAGCCCGTCGCCATTTTGCAGGCATAGCGAACAAATGCTCGGAAACCCGCCGCTTTGCTCGCTAGACCAGGTTCATCCTTGGGGACCGCTTGCAGCCCTTGGTGATAAATTTTGTTGGCTTCGACTAGGAATATAATGGTTTCCGCGGCTTCTACTTGCGCGAAGAATAGACGCTGCATCCTGTCTTCGCTGCGCCATAGTTCCAGCAGCTCTTTGCTGACATGAGAAGCGCCGTCATAAGAAACTCCTCCACTGTGGACACCATGGCGCCAATCCCTAACGCGCTCTCGAATACTGTTAACCAAATCAAGATCTACCTGCTCACCTTTTTCAGTGTCTATGAGGTTCAGCTGGTCTTTCTTTTTGCGCCCACGCCCGGCGTGTTCTGGCACTCGATAGAAATAGCTGGCTCTGCGCCGTCCATCTGCTTTGAAGGGAGGCTTGCCTCGTTCTATCTGCCAATGATATTGGGGTTCGATAAATGGCGAATTGATGATGGGCGAATCAACTTCTGCCGGTGAAGTGGCCAGATACTCTTGTTTGGCGGTAGCCATTAAGAGGCCTCCTCTGCATTCTTCACGACCATCAGCTCGTTGCCGCGGTCGTCAATCACCTTGACGGCGATGCGCCGCTTATCTCCCAGCACAAAAGGTTCGCTGGTAGTTCCGGCTAGATGTTCCCACACACTATCGCTAAACTCGCCTTTCAGTGATTTCTGCAAATTGTCCCATGCACCGGTCTTAGGGAAAAAGACCTGTGATGCGCAAAAAACCATGCCGTTGTAATTGGTGTCTAGCATCCAGCAAGGTAGGTTTTCAGCTTCGATGGAATCCGTTTCCATCGTGTCAGGGCGAAAGATATCTAAGCCCTTGACCTCAACTTGATAAAAGGTGGCTCCATCCTGCTTATTCCCAGCAGGTTTCAGTTCCACATCTGGCAAGCCTGTAATCGAGAATATCTGGCTCGCTTTACTGGTTTTGAGCAAATCAGACATCACTACATCAGGGGTGACGGCGATATAAGTTGTCGGCATCTTCAGCTTCTCCAGCATCTCACGTGCTTTTGCCTGGATCGCAAAACCGAACAGGAAGAGCTGGTTGAAACCCTGTTGAAGGGCTTCTGTTTGGGCATTGAAGACGTACTCAGAACCTATCGCCCCATCTTCGGGGCCGAAAGCAATGGCAATGCGCTTTTCGGAACCGTTCTTTGCTGTCGCCTCCGCATGCAGACACTCTCGATCAGCCAAGGGTCGAACGGCGTTGAGTTCAAGTCTTACATTTCCAGGCAGTTGAAGGGTCTTGCTCTGGTGCAGCACTTCAATCATGCGGTCAAGGTAAGCGCGTGGGCTGTTGTTGGTGACTTTTAAGCCTATGGCGCCTTGACTGTTATCTTCTTCCAGCATCGGTGACTTTCAGGAAAGGTGTCACTCCTTAGCTGCCTTTCAGGCAGCTTGAATCAATGGTAGCGCCTGATTGGATTCCTGGCCTTCTGGTGGCTTGT
>JBIJAG010000004.1:0-143592 GCA_044345855.1 Cyanobium sp.
CGAGGGACCGAAGCCCAATCCCTTCCTTCCCTGGGACCAGCCCCTTGAGGTGGGCCACATCGGCGAGAGCCATGTGCTACTCCTCAACAAATATCCAGTGCAGGCCTGCCATCTGCTGGTGATCACCCGGGGCTGGCAACCCCAGAGCGGCTGGCTGGATGCCAGCGACTGGGCCAGTGTGGCGGCGGTCGGAGCCGACACGGGGGGCCTCTGGTTCTTCAACAGCGGGGCGACCGCCGGTGCGAGCCAACCCCATCGCCATCTGCAGCTCCTGCCCCGGAGCGAGGGGGCACCCAGCTGCCCCCTCGCGTCCCTGCTGGAGTCCCAGCTGCAGGGAGCATCGCCTCCCTGGCCATGGGCCTACCGCCTCAGCTCCCGCCTTGATCCCATCGGTGGCAGAGATCTCGAGGAGCTCTACGCGAGCCATTGCGAGGCCTTGGGCCTTGGTCACCGGGAGTCCGATGAGGCTCCGCGCCATCCCTACAACGTGCTGTTCGACGACCGCTGGTTCCTCACGGTGCGCCGCTGGCGTGAGCATGGGGCTGGTTTCAGCGTGAATGGCCTGGGTTTTGCCGGCTATCTGCTCTGCACGGAAGCCTCAGATCGAAACTGGTTGGAGCGCCATGGCCCCTGGGCCCTGCTGGCCTCTGTGGCGGTGCCTGCCTGAGGGGGGGGGGATACCCACCAGCCGGTGTGAGGGCGCCATGAGCCCCTGAATCGGTGTTTTCACGGTTGTGTTCCCCGGCGGCTGGATCTCTTCTGAAGGGAAGGGACGGCATCGTTCCCTGCGGGCCTGATCCGGGTCCGGAAGGCTTCCTCCCTTCAAGGGTCAGGTTTCCTGATCGGAAGCCAGCTCATTTCAAATGTTCTCTATTTCAACTGGTATTTCATGGCCATCTCCGCTACCAATCGCCGCCTGCGGCGACGCCTTGCCCTGGAGCAGCGCAATCGGCTCGTTGAAGCCAACCGGGATCTGGTGAGACCCATCGCCATCCATTACGGCCGCTGCTGCCGGGAGAGTGTGGAAGATCTGCTCCAGGTGGGGATGATCGGGCTGATCCGGGCCGCCGAACGGTTCGACGCCGAGCAGGGCACACCCTTCGGAGCCTTCGCCCGACCCCACATCCGCGGCGCCATCCTGCACCACCTTCGCGATCTGGCTCCTTCGGTCCGCCTGCCCCGCCGACAGGCCGAGTTGCAGGAAAGGCTGCTCCGCCTGGAGCGCCACTTACTACAGCAGGGGCGGGTGGCGACTCCTGCTGACCTGCAACGGCTTCTGGGCATCGATGCCGAACAGTGGAACCTGCTGATGCGGCAGCGGCTGCTCAACCGGGCCGAGGCCCTCACGGAGATCGCCGAGGAGGAACTGGATCAGACGGATTCAGAGGCCGGAGCCGATCCGAACGAAGGGGAGGGTGAAACGGTGCAGGCCCTCCTTGAGGGTCTGGATCCGCGCCAGCGAGAGGTGGTTCAGCAGGTCGTGCTCAGAGGCCTCAGCTACCGCCAGATCGCCCGTCGAATGCAGGTGAGCCCGATGACCGTCCAGCGGCTGCTCCATCGTGGCTTGGAGCAGCTGCGGGGGCATCTGGAGGTGGCGGACTTCAGGAGCCCTGGACGGGTTGATCCCGCGCGATCTGCTGCTCGAGTGTGCTGATCGCGGCGTTGAGGGCAGCCAGGCGCCTCTCGGAGGCATCCCGCCAAAAAGTGAGCATACGGAGCTTGTTGCTCTGATGCTGGCGCCAGGCTTCGGCTCCATCCACGACTGGATAGCAGGAGGCAAAGGGAGGAAACATCACGATCAACCAACCGTATTGTGTTCTAGCCACACTGAAGCCACCTCTGTGGTGCGGGGCGGACCCCGGAAGGGGGAGGATGGAGGGCCTGTGTGGGGTCGGCGCCGTTGCGATGGCCAGGGAAGCCCTGATAAGTCCCCCCGGTGAGTCTGCCCGATCGCCATCGGCTTCCCGCTGCGGGGATCCATCACCCTGCCTGCAGGTTTGCTGCGATGCCGGCCGAATGGGTCTGGGTCTGGCTCTGGTCTGGGCCGGTTGCCCCCCTGGCTGGGCCCAGGCACCAGCACTGCCGGTCCAGGGGCCAACCGTGGCGCTCATGGCGGGACAGACCGCCCGTGCTTTGCAGGGCAGCTTCAACACGGTGCCCGTGCTCCATTCCAATCAGCCGGAGGCGGTGAACGGACCCGGAATCCTGATCGATACCAGCCCGGGGATCGCTTACTCCGAAACGGGCTTGGCGATGACCAATCCCACCTTCCGCTTCCAGGGACCCTTCGGCCTCCATTTCCATCACCTTTACAGCCCCTCCAGCCCAGGACCGGATCGCCTGGGTCGTCGCCCGGAACTCAGCCTCGCCGCGGTCGTGATCAATCCGAGCGGCGTGCCGGTTCGGTTGCGACTGTTCCGGGGCGCGGTGCGCAACAGCTTCTCAGCGCCCTACCGCGGTCAACAGCTGCTGGGCGTGAAACCCCTTGGTCCCCGGCCCTGGAACACGGGCCCTGGCGATGCCACGGCCGTGCAGATGCTCCGGGGCCGTCTCGATCCCGACCTACCGGAGCAACTCACCGTTCCACCCCGATCTCGCCTGGTGCTGCTGAGAACCGACCTCCCGGCCCTGGGCGTTGTGAACGGCATGCTGCGGGGCGAGAGCGATGGGCCTTTCCATCTCGCCATGGTGGCGGCGCCCTCCCCGGCCACGGATGAGGAAATCTTCTCCATCCTCGATAGCCGTCGGCTGGCTCCGGGGAGGACCTACCTAACCCAACAGGAAGCCATCGAGCGGGGCCTGGTGTTCTCCAGGGTCAGTGGGGTAGCCCTTGGTGACACCTACCAGGCCAGCCTCAGTCATGACCTGGAGCGTCAAGGCCCCCTGCATGTGCCGCTCACCAGCACGGTGAGACAGAGCTTCGGTACCGGGGAGATCCAAGTGAACCGCCTGGTGGCGCGGATGCCGGATTCTGCCCTCGACAACGTGGGCACCTACGGCGTGCGCTTCGACGTTGACTTCCTGCTCCGAGGATCGGGTGCCTATGCCGTGGTCCTGAGTCATCCGGAGGTCCCCGGCTCCGCGTCATCGATCGCTTTTCGGGGGTCTTTGGTCCTGAAGCAACCGGAGGAGATCGATGCCCTGCATGTCGGTCTGCGCTCCGGCGAAAGCCTCACACTCACGACCCTGGAACTCCGGGAGAACAAGCCGCTGCGAGTGCAGCTGAGCCTGGTGCAACCCGCCGACTCCATCCCAGGGCATCTCCTCAGCATCGTGCCCATCCGCCAGCTCCCGGCCCGGCCCGTGGGCCCAGCCCCGACTCCACCCGCTGCAGCGGCAGCCGCTAACCCCGCGCGGGCTCGCCGCCCCCGAATGGCCTCCACACCAAGCCAGCGGGCTCTGATCGTGGCACCGCCACTCCTGCGTCCCTCATCGCGCCAGCCGTTGACCCTGCCCACCACCCTGAGTGATCGCTACCGTCAGGCCCTGGAAGCCCAGGAGCGTTTGATGCGCAGCTGGCTGAAACCATGACCACCCCAACAGGCAAGGAGGACCGGCGACGCCTGACCTTGGAGCTCTCCCGCACCCGGATCGAGCACCTTGATGCGCTCAAGCGGGAGTGGGGCCTGCGGAACAGGGGGGATGTGCTGGAGCGGCTGTTCGATGGCCTCTTTCCGTCCATCGAGGCGGAGGGCGATGCCATGGCCCTGGCCCAGGGCGACGAGCGGGGTGAAGCCGAGAGCGATCTCGATGAGCAGGCGGCTCTGGTGCTGGTGGGTTCCGGAGCCCTGGAACGAATCCCTCGGGAAGCTGGCGACGGATCCAGCGGCTCCTCGCAGGCGGATGGAGGGTCACACCAACGCTCCAGCGCCGGCATCGATCTTCCTGGGTTTGTGCGTAAGCGATCGAGGGACTTGCGCCACAGTCTTCAGACCCCTCCGGAGCCCAGCCCCGGCATCGCTCCCATGCCCCGACTGGCTGCCGATCTCGCCGAGCAGGCTCTCTCCCAGGCAAGGGACCACTGGCAGAGCCTCTACGGAAGCACGGCGAATGAGGCCGTGCTTGAGGCGGCGATGACCTGGCTGGCGCAAGACGTCTGGCCCCAGGCCGAACCCGTGGAGGGCAGGGCCTTCACCTGGACCGCCGCCTGTGCCCTGATGCAGCAACTGGTCGATGGCTGGAGTCTGGATGCGGCGAGCTTCGAGCGGGTGGTGGTCACGGCGGGGGTTCTTGAGGATCCCTTCAGCGCGACAACCCTGCCGATGAGGATCCCGACCCTGATCCATCGCTTTGTTCAGCGATTCCGGCGTCGGCCGAAGGGGACCTCATTTCAGACCCTGGAGCACACGATGACTCTCCAGGGCGCCCTGCGTTTGCTGGAGTTGCCAACCCAGCTCGGCCATCGGGTCACCCTGGCGGACATCCGCGAGGCCTATCGGGAGATGGCTCTCCGCCACCACCCGGATTCCGGTGGCTCCGTGGAGGCCATGCGGCGGGTCAACGAGGCCTACCAACTGCTGAAGGAGCTCTATCGCCATCCAGCAGCTGACCCCGCCGGAGCACGCCTGCAGTAGCAGGGGAACTCAGAACGCACTCTCCGACTAGACCTGAAGATCCCTCCCTTGAATCTACTGACTCATATGAGTCGCATAGCTAGTCTTGCCTGAAGACTCATTCGGTTTATCTGCGAAGCTCCTGTTCCAGTTCGGCTCACGTCTTCGTCAGGGGACGTACGGGCGAGTTGACAAATCTGTCCCAATCTGGACGCGTACTGGGTCTAGTGACGTTTCCCATCTGAGCCGTAAGGGATGAAGGCCCCGCTGCTGGTCCACCGCGCCAATCGCCAAGATCATCTCAGCAGCATTTCCTGAGTCGCGTTATGCGTCACGCAGCAGGACTCTTGCGGTACTTATGGGATTTCATTTCAGCGTTGATTTCAGCTGTCAGGCCCATGGAGTGCACGCCTTGCATGGTGAGAATCGAGTTGGAGGACCACACCGTCCCAGCACGGGCCAAGCAGGCGGTCCAGGCGGCTAATGGAATGGCCCGACGGTTTTGGACGGGAATGACTTTCTGTTCCTAACTGGAGTTTTGACCTGCTCGGCGTGCTTGCGTACCTGTCTAAGACACAGGTACGCAAGGGCTACACGGTGCCGCTCGCTTGGAGTCGCCCAGCATCCCGCCAACGATGACCGCTGATCTCTGATGAGACCCGCAATGCTTCTAGTGAAGTGTCCAAGATAAGAATCAAGAGACAGCATAATCTCCAACACGCCATCCAGCACGCCATCGACGGGCCACCAAAGGATCAATCCAGTTTGATCTGATTTTCCGCATTCTGGTCTTGTCATAAGACCTGTTTCCAGTCTTATGTGCGATTGATGAAACGAACTCCAGGCCAACAAAAAAACCCGCCGGAGCGGGGTTGGGTTGATGGTCAACAGGTTGCTGGTCATCAGAGCGATGCGAGCCAGTAAGGCTCCGCTCAGGTGGTGGTCTGCATGCCCTGGATTAGAAAGTCGAAATAGGGGTTGACCAGAGCCGCTTGTTCGCCGTTGACCAAGGCCACCGAAGCCTCCTTCAAACAGCGGATAGCCTCAACCATGCCGGGCATCGGCACACCGAGGCTGTTGTACATCTCGCGGGCACCGATCAGGCCGATCTCCTGGATCCGCTCCGTGCTTCCGGCCAGAACCCCGTAGGTGACTAGGCGTAGATACCAGCTGAAATCCCGCAGGCACTGGGCCCGCTGCTTCTGGCCAAAAGCATTGCCACCGGGGGCCACATACTCAGGCTTGCGGCTGAACAGCTGACGGGCCGCTTCGTCCACGATCTTCTTCTCGTTGTCGGTGAGCACCCGCACCACCGAGAGGCGTGCATTGCCACCGCTGAGAAACTCCACGATTGATCGAAGCTCGCCTCCGGTGGGATACCGAAGCTGATCGTCAGCCTGGATGATCAGATCGCGAACGACGCTCATTGCAGCGAACTCGGACTTCCCCATCCTATCGACCCCGACAGGCGGATCCGTCGTTCACCGCCAACGTGTAACGCCCCTTTGCAAGCGATAGGGTCAGGGTCCGGGGGGCGAACGGGGCTATGGGCAGGGCTGGAGAGCTTGGCGAGATCAGCGTGGACGACCTCTCCCATCAGGGCGAGGGCATCGGCCGCCTAGGCACGGAGGTGGTATTCGTGCCGGGCGGGCTGCCTGGCGATCGGTTGCGCATCCGCCTGGTGCGCCGCCATAAGGGCCACTGGTCCGCTGAGATCGCCGGAATCATCAGCCCTTCCCCCGACCGGCGCCGCTCCCCGTGCATCCTGGCCGACCACTGCGGAGGCTGCAGCCTCCAGCCCCTGGACGATCGAGCCCAGATGCGCTGGAAGGCCCAGCAGGTGCTCCAGACCCTCCAGCGCATCGCGGGCCTTGAGGCCCCCGTGCGGCCCATCCTTGCGGCGTCCGCCCCCCTGGGCTACCGGAACCGGGCGATCATCCCCCTGGAACGCAGTGCCGACGGGATCCTGCGGGCGGGCTACTACCGGCGTGGGTCCCACAGGATCGTCAATCTCAACCGCTGTCCCGTCCTCGATGCCCGCATCGACCACCTGATCCAGCCCCTCAAGCAGGAAATCGAAGCCAGCGCCTGGCCCATCGATCGCCACGGGGGCGGCGGACTTCGCCATCTGGCGTTACGGGTCGGGCAGGCCACCGGCGAGGTGCTGATCACCCTGGTGTCCGCCGACCGCGACCTGCCGGGCCTGGAGGCCATGGCCAACGACTGGATGGCCCGCTGGCCCGAGGTGGTGGGAGTGTGCCTCAACCTTCAAGATCAGCCCACCAACCGCCTGCTGGGAGAGCACACCCTCACCGTTGCGGGGCACCCATGGCTGGAGGAGGGATTCGCCGGTCTGCGGTACCGCATCGGCGCCGACACTTTTTTTCAGGTGAACACCGCCCAGGCCGAAGCCGTGGTGCCCTCGCTGCTGGAGGCCCTCGCTGATGGGAGCGACCATGGGCCCAGGGAGCTGGTCGATGCCTATTGCGGCATCGGCACCTTTTCCCTGCCGCTTGCCCAGCGGGGCTGGCGGATCCACGGACTCGAACAGCATGCACCCTCCGTGGAGCTGGCCCGAAGCAACGCAGCCCTCAATGGACTGGAGGGAATGGCCCAGTTCGAATGCAGCACCGTGGCTCACGTGTTGGGCCAGCGGCTCCAGCCCCACGCGGAGGCGGTCGCCGCCCCCTACCTGTTTGTGGATCCCCCCCGCCGGGGCCTGGAGCCGGAAGCCCTAGCCGCGATCGAGACGGCTCGCCCGGCCCGAATCGCCTACCTCAGCTGTGACCCCGCCACCCTCGCCAGGGACCTGGGCCATTTGACGGGCACGGGAACCTACGAGCTGCTCTGGCTCCAGCCGATCGACTTCTTCCCGAACACCAGCCACGTGGAGTGCCTGGCCGCACTGCTCCGCCGCTGAGGGTTCGCTCAGGGGACAACACCGACTGAACGACCAGCTCGACGGACCACTCTGCTAGCTCCGCAGCTAACTGCGCAGCTCGGCGGCGAACTGACGTTCCAGGCTCTGGCGCACCCTGCCGTGGGCCACCTCCACCTCCGCCTCGGTGAGGGTGCGGCTGGCGTCGCGGTAGCGGAGCCTGAAGGCCTGGCTGCAGAAGCCCGCTTTCACCGGCTCACCCTCGTAGCGGTCGATCAGCTCGGCCTGCTCCAGCAGGGGTTTGCCCGCCTTGCGGATCGCCTGAAGCAGATCCGCAGCCGTGATGCCGCCTTCGACCACCAGCGCCAGATCCCGCTCGGAAACTGGCACCGTGGCATACGGGCGGAAGGCCGGCTGCAACCGCGCCGGACGGTTCGCCGCAGTGATCAGCCCCCGAAGCTTCAACTCGAATAGATAGGTGGCTTCCGGCAGATCCAGCTCCTGGGCCAGAGCAGGATGCAACTGGCCGAACCAGCCAACGGGCTGGCCCTCCACCACCAGCGTGGCGCTGCGGCCCGGGTGCAGCAGGTTGACTGGAGCCTCACCAGCCGCCAAGGGTCGGTCCTGCACGGGCACCAACAGGGGATCAAGGCCGGCCTGAAGAACACCCCGGGCGAGGTAGTAGTCGGCAGGTCGTGTTTTCCCGCTGCTGCTCCAGAGCTCGCTGCGCCGTTCGCCGGCGATGAGCCCCGCCAGCAGGTCCCGCTCCTCGATCACGCCCTCGGCCTCGCTGAACACCCGGCCGATCTCGAAGGCCCAGAAGCCCGGGCGGGAGGCCTGAAGATTGCGGCGGGCCGCCTGCAGCAGTTCCGTATGGAGGTCGTCACGAAGGTGGCCATAGTCGGCCAGCAGGGGGTTGGCCAAGGAAACCCGGCCGGCTCCGGCCGCCACCAGCGAGAAGCCACAGGTTTCCTGGAGCCCGGCAGCGCACAGGGCCTGGCGCAGTCGGCGCTCCAGGCGCTGGGCAGGCGCTGGACCGCCCGGTTCCAGGGGGTCTGGCAGATGGGCTGCGAATTGGTCGTACCCCACCAGACGCGCCACCTCCTCGATCAGATCCACCTCGCGGCGCAGATCCAGGGCCCGCTCCGGAGGCACCGCCACGGCCCAGCCCCATTCCTCGGGGGTGAGGGTGCAGCCCAGGGCCTGCAGGGTGCCCTCGATGCGGCCATCGTCGAGGTCCTCCGCCTCGCCATCGACCAGCACCGGACCCAGCAGGTTGTGGAGGGCATCGCGGCGCAGCAGCACCGCCTCAGGCCCACTGGAGGGGCGCCGATGCAGCCAGCGGCCCTCCAGGGTTGCGCCTGTCAACTGTTGGAGCAGCGCCACGGCTCGATCACTGGCGGTGAGGGTGCCATCGGGAGGCAGCCCCTTCTCGAAGCGGCTGCTCGCCTCGGTGCGCAGTCCCACGCTGCGGGCCGAACGCCGCACCGCCTGGGGCTCGAATACGGCAGCCTCCAGCCAGATGGATGTGGTGGTGGTGGTGACGGCCTCTTCGAGGCCCCCCATCACGCCGGCCAGGGCGATCGGCCGATTGGCGAGCGTCACCACCAGGGCTTCCGAATCAAGGGTTCGCTCCACCCCGTCGAGGGTGACGAGCCGTTCCTGCGGTTCGGCCTGGCGAACCCCGATCGCAGCCGGATCGGCCGGAGAGCCCACCGCCTGGTCCAGGCGATCCCGATCGAAGCCATGGAGCGGCTGGCCCGTTTCCAGCATCACCAGGTTGGTGATGTCCACCACGTTGTTGATCGGACGCACGCCGGCCTTCTCCAACCGCTGTTGCAGCCAGGCCGGGGAGGGCTCAACCTTGACGTTGCTCAGGGCGGTGATGCTGAACAGCCCCCCGGCCTCGATGCGCCGGCAATTCTCTGGATCGGTGGGGAGCTTGGCGGCTTCGATGCTTGGACCGGTTGCCGGAAAGCGGGTCTGGCCGCCGCTCAGGGCCGCCACCTCTCGGGCAATTCCTCGCATCGAGAGGCCATCGGGTCGGTTGGCGGTAATCGCCAGCTCCAGCACCTGATCATCAAGCCCAAGGGCCGGCCCGATCGGGGCCCCGAGGGGCGGGACTGTCTCGAGCAAATCCTCGAGGATCGCGATGCCGTCCACGCCACTGGGAAGGCCGAGCTCCTGCAGGGAGCAGATCATGCCGTTGCTGGCCACGCCCCGCAGCTCGGCAGGCTTGATGGTGAGGTTCACCGCCGGGAGCGTGGTCCCCACGAGTGCCACAGGCACATGGATCCCCGCCCTCACGTTCGCGGCGCCGCAGACGATCTGCAGCGGCTCAGCCGCCCCCACCCGCACGCGGCAGACACTCAGCTTGTCGGCGGCCGGGTGGGGATCACGAGCCTCCACCAGCCCCACCACCACCCCGGCGGCCCGGGCGGCCAGATCGTCCACCGACTCCACTTCAAAGCCGGCGATCGATAGCCGTTCTGCCAGGTGCTCCGGATCGAGGGCCCCCGGCTCCACCTGCACAAGTTCCCGGAGCCACTGGAGCGAAACCCGCATGCTTCTGGTGACAACTTGTCTTGGTGGGATCCTAGGCAGCGGCTGATAGCGGTTCTTCCTGCAGTGGCTTCTGAGGCATCCCGCCGTCTCTCGCGCAGCTCGACGCGATCGACCCGGGACAGGAGGTAACGGCGCGGAGGTATGGTTAACCGTTGTCACATCGCTTCGCTCAGCGGCGCAACGTCCTTCCATGGCAAAAAACAAGGGCGTCCGGCTCGTGATCACCCTCGAGTGCACCGAGTGCCGGTCCAACCCCGCCAAGCGGTCCCCTGGCGTGTCCCGTTACACAACCCAGAAGAACCGCCGCAACACCACTGAACGGCTGGAGCTGAAGAAGTTCTGCCCGCACTGCAATTCCTCCACGGTGCACAAGGAAATCAAGTGAGGTCAGCGCCGCGCCGGAATCCTTCCGAAGTCGCGGCCCAACCACCTGCCTGGGCCTGATCAACACCCCAACGCGCCATCCCAACAGCTTGCCGTTGAGACAGTCCTTCACTCGCCCGGCAGGGCAGAGCATTTTCCCTTCTTCTTCCGTTCCTCCGATCCCATGTCCAGCTCCTTCTTCAAGAAGCGTCTTTCCCCGATCAAGCCTGGTGATCCAATTGATTACAAGGATGTTGATCTGCTCAAGAAGTTCATCACCGAACGCGGCAAGATCCTGCCCCGCCGCCTCACCGGTCTCACCGCCAAGCAGCAGCGCGACCTCACCAACGCCGTGAAGCGTGCCCGTATCGTGGCGCTCCTGCCCTTCGTGAATCCAGAGGGCTGATTCAGGGGACCGCCTCGGCGTGGGCCAGCCTTCCAGCATCCAAAGCGGAGATCTCGTGGGTGTCGATGACGCCCGCGGATTTCAGTTGGCTGTAGTTCAGTCGGTGCGCGGTTCTCGGGTCGAGCTGCGCAGCGGCTTTGATGCCCGGCTCCAACAGGTGCCGCTGCGGGATGTCGAGCGTCTTGCCGCCCTGCCGCCAACGGCAGCGGGCACCCCTGGCCGACTCGGAGATCCACCCTGGAGCCTCAGCCCTGCCGGCCTGGCGGCCAGCCGACCCAGCTGCCGTGCCTTCGGGGAAGCCTGGGTGGTGCTGGTGGAGGAACCCGACCCCTGGGAAGGCTGCCTCAGCGATCTAGCTGATCTGCTCGGATCTGCGGCTGATCCTTCCCTGCTAGCGGCCTGCTGGCTCTGGTTGCACGGCGATCAAACCCTCTTTCGCACCCGCCAGGCCCGGATCACCCCCCGCCGCGCCGACGAACTTCGGCCGCTGCGGCAGGAGCGGCGCCGCCAGGCCCTGCGCCGCCTGCGCCGAGACCATTGGCTGCAGCGGCTGCAGGCCAGGCAGCCCATGGATGCCGACGGGCTCAGCGCGGAGCAACGGAACGACCTGATCCAACTCCGCGGCTGGGCCGGCGGCGCAACGGAGCAGCCCCTCTCCGACGACCTGCAGCGCCTCCTGCGGGAGATCCACTGCCCCCTCGAGCCCGGCCCGATTCGCCACCTGCTGGTCGATCTCGGCCAATGGGAGCGCCACCACCTCCCTTCCCTGGAGGCAACCACCTGGCAGCAGGGCTTCTCCAGCCAGCTGCTGGAGGAGGCCGATCAGCTTGTGGCCCGAGCTCACCTGCCCTTCCCCGGCGATGGGGAGCGTGTCGATCGCTGTGAGCAGCGGGTCGTCACCATCGACGACGACGACACCCTCGACATCGACGACGGCCTTGCCCTCGAAACCTCTGCGGAGGGGCACCAGCGGCTGTGGATTCACATCGCCGATCCCGGGCGGCTCGTGGCGGCGGGCACCCCCCTCGATCTGGAGGCTCGCCGCCGCGCCAGCAGCCTCTACCTGGCCCGCGGCAACCTTCCGATGTTTCCGCCCCAACTCGCCCATGGCCCCATGAGCCTGCGCCGCGGGGAGCGCAGCGCGGCCTGGAGCCTCTGGGTGGAGCTCGATGGCAGCGGCGCCGTGCTGGCTGATGGATTCGAGCGCAGCTGGGTGCGGCCCACCTATCGCCTGTCCTATGCCGATGCCGATGAGTTGATCGAACTGGCGCCACCGCAGGAGGCCGATCTGGTGGCGATTCACGACCTGCTCAGCTTGCGCCGCAGTTGGCGTACGGCCCGGGGCGCCCTCCATCTGGAGGATCCCGAGGGCAGGGTCCGCTGCCGCGGCGAGCATGCCGAGCTGGAGGTGGTGGAGGCTTCGCCGTCCCGCCGTCTGGTGGCCGAGGCCATGGTGCTCGCCGGCAGCCTCGTGGCGGAGCGCGGAATTCACGAGGGCCTGGCCCTTCCCTTCCGCAGCCAGCCCACCTGTGAGCTGCCCTCAGCGGCGGAGCTGGCCCAGCTTCCCTGTGGGCCCGTGCGCCATGCGGCGATCAAACGCTGTCTCAGCCGCGGCCTGGTGGGAACCTCCCCGGCTCCGCACTTCAGCCTCGGACTGTCCGCCTATGTGCAGGCCACATCCCCGATCCGGCGCTATAGCGATCTGCTGGTGCAGCGTCAGCTCCTGGCCCTATGGGCGGAAGAGCCCCCCCTGGCGGAACAAGACCTCGCCAGCCTGCTCACGGAGCTGGAGGGTCCCCTGCGCCAGGGCATCCTGATCGGCCGGGAGGACCAACGACACTGGCTGCAGGTGTGGTTCGAAGAGCAGGAGCGAAGGCCGTGGCCCGGGCTGTTCCTGCGCTGGCTCCGGCAGGACCATCAGCTCGGCCTGGTGTGGCTGGAGGATCTGGCCCAGTCGCTCCCCTGCAGCTGTCCATCCCGCAGTGAACCCGGAAGCACCCTGCTGGTGCGGGTCAGCGCGGTGGATTCTCTCCAAGACCTGCTGCGCCTCGAGGCCACGGGATGAGCGGGCTGCCCTGATCAGGAATTGGCCAACCGGCTGATCCTCAGCCAGCGGCCCCAGGGGTTGGCACAGCCCACCAGCCTCACCGGGGTAGCCCGCTCCAGCTGCGCGAGCCAACCATGGAGAGCCGGTTCCAAGCTGATCACGGGCCAGGGGCCCTCGGCGGTGTGGAGCACGAAACCGCCGGCACCATCCGGCACCAGATCTCCCTGCCAAAGGCGCTCGCCGGGCTCCGGAGGGGCCTGGTGGGGATCGGCGGCCAGCCCATTCCAGGGCGGCTTCACCAGGTCCCCCCGGCTATCAAGACGGCCGGGCTCGCTCAGCACCGCTCGCTGCCCCTCGGCCCACTGGGGGTGATGCCACGGCAGGGACCAGACGGGAAAGGGTCCGGCCGGGGCCAGGGGATCGTTGATCAGGGCTTCCTGAAGCCGCTGCACGGGAAGCTCGGCAGGAAGGAAGCCTTCCAGCACACACAGGGCGGCCGCCAGACCGGCCGCCTGTCCGATGTTGAGCACCAGGGGCTGGAGGCGGGTGGCGCCGTTGGCCATATGACTCACGCTGATGCACTTGTCGGCGGCGAGCAGATTCTCCACATCGCGGCTCACCAGGGCGCCGTAGGGAATGGTGAAGGGTGTACCGCTCCAGCGCCCACCCCAGCGGCAGCTTTTCGGCGCCAGCGGCCAGTCCGCGCCGGGGTAGTGGTGATCGTTGGCGTAATTGCCCACCGCAATGGCGCTGCAAACACCGCGCTCGTCGCGGGGGAGGGCGGCGATGCTGGCCCCCTGGGATACCGGCAGCAGCTGCTGCTCGAGCACCAGGTCACGTCCAAGCAGGCGCCTGCCTTCGCGCCAGTAGGGCATCAGGGCCAGCGCCTCGCCGCCCTCCAGTGACCCTGCGCTGGCCTGCTCAGGCGTGGGGAACAGGAAGCCGGGCTGCAACGCTCCGCCGCTCGCCTGCTCCAGCACCCGCGCGAAGTGGAGGCTGTGCTGGCGCATCGAATCCGCCAATTCCTGCTCAGGGGCCGTGGCGGGAAACCCCGCGGCCTCGACGGCCAGGAAAGCCCGCCCGAGGCCCTCGTGCCAGTCATTGCCCTCCAGGGGCCAGTTGAGCATCACCGCGCCACCCGGCAGGCGGCCGTAGCTGAGGGTGCGGGCGACCCCGAAGGCATCACAGGCGCTGCGGAAGGGCGCTGGCAGCGAGGGCGGCGCGTCGCTCTTCAGCGTGGAGTCGGTTGTGGGCGGCGGGGCCTGGCCAGAAGCCAGCTGGCCGATCACCACCCAGGTGGGGGACTGCACCGGCTGGGCAGCAAAGAAAGGCTCCGCCAGATCAGCGGCGGCCGGTGCGCTGGGCTCCCCCCAGAGCTCCCGAGCTTCCCATCCGAGGCGGAAGGGGGCTGACGCCAGGGGAAAGAGGTCGCCCCGATCGCTACCGTCGATCACCAGCTCCGGGTTGATCCCGATCAGCTGCACCGTGGCGCTGGATGGTGCAGCCGAGCGGGCCACGATCACCTCGCTGATCCGGGAACCCCGGCGCATGATCTCCAGCACCCGACAGCCGGGCCACCACGAGAGTCGGGATTCTGCGGCTACCCAGCGCCTCAGGATCCTCTCCGCCGTGGCGGGTCGGTAGCCGAAGCAGCTCACCCAGTTGTGATCGAGGCCCCCCGGCTCCTGGGCGGCCAGGCTGCGCAACAGGGCTCCCCAGAGTCCGGTCTGCCAGGGCGTGAGTTCATTGCCATCCGGGCAACACACCCCCGCGGCGCTCACCATCCCGCCGAGCCAGGGGCCCGGGGTGAGCAGCAGGGTGTGGGCTCCCGAGCGGGCCGCCTGCAGCGCCGCCGCCACGCCACCGCTGCCACCGCCCCACACCAGAACGGCCACGGGCTGGGAGGTGGAACCGACCATCGAACACGCGCTGCCGATCAACACCATGCCAGCCCCGGGGGCGTCCCACCACCCGGCCGAGGCATGGCCGGAGAGCCGGCCGCACCGCCTCAGTAGGATCCCTCAACCCAGTGAGTCCACCCCCGCCGGCCGATCTCCCGCATCCCGCTCAATCCGTTCGAGCATCTGCCGGGCCCGGGCCGCAGCAGGCGACTATTTCCCGGGCCACATCGGCTCATGCGGCTGATCCTTCCGGGCCAGAGAGGGCCCGGCTAGGCCCTTGTCCTCCAGCGCTGCCGCCCCTTCTGATGCCCACCTACACGCTCACCACCCCCCTTTACTACGTCAACGATCGGGCTCACCTCGGCAGCACTTACACCACCCTGGCCTGTGATGCGATCGCACGCTTCCAGCGGCTGCAAGGCCAGAGCGTGTGTTTCATCACCGGCTGCGATGAACATGGCTTGAAAATCCAGAGAACCGCCGAAGCGGCGGGCCTGCTGCCCCAGGCCCACTGTGATGTGGTGAGCGAGGGCTACCGGGATCTGTGGCGCCGCTGGCAGATCAGCAATGACCGCTTCATCCGCACCACCGAGCCGCGCCATCGCCAGCTGGTGGAGGCCTTCTTCGCCCGGGTCGAGGCCAGCGGCGATGTGGTGGAGGGTCGCCAGCAGGGCTGGTACTGCGTGGCTTGTGAAGAGTTCAAGGACCCCTCCGCCAGCGACCCGGAGCCGAGCTGCGCCATCCACCTCCGTCCCCTGGAATGGCGAGATGAGGTGAATCTCTTTTTTCGGCTTTCGCGCTACCAGCAGGCGATCGAATCCCTGATCGCCCGACCAGGCTTCGTGGCTCCCGCATCCCGCCGGCGCGAGGTGGAGAATTTCGTGGCGGGCGGTCTGAAGGATTTCTCGATTTCCCGCCAGAACCTTCCTTGGGGTATACCTGTGCCTGGCCATCCCGGCCATACTTTTTATGTGTGGTTTGATGCCCTGCTTGGTTATCTTTCCGCCTTGCTCGATCCCTCCGACCCGATCGATCTCGACCTCCTTGCCAATCGGGGCTGGCCGGCCCGGGTGCATGTGATCGGCAAGGACATCCTGCGCTTTCATGCCGTGTTCTGGCCCGCCATGCTGCTCTCAGCCGGCCTGGAAGTGCCCGGTTCGGTGTTCGGCCACGGCTTTCTCACCCGGGAGGGCCAGAAGATGGGCAAATCATTGGGCAACGTGCTGGATCCCGAACAGCTGCTTGAACGCTGCGGAACCGATGCGGTGCGCTGGTATCTGCTGCGGGATATCCCCTTCGGAGAGGACGGAGATTTCCAGCAGCAACGCTTCACGGACCTTGTCAACAACGATCTGGCCAACACGATCGGAAACCTGCTGAATCGCACCTCCTCCATGGCGCGCAAGTGGTTTGCTGGATGCGTGCCTTCCTCCCCGGATGGCGTGGCAATGGAGCATCCGCTCGCCCAGGCCGCTGAGCGGGCCCGTGAGGTGGCAATCGCTTCCCTTGATGTGTTCGATTTCCGACGTGGGGCCGAGGCGATTCTGCAACTGGCCATCGAGGCCAATGGCCATCTCAATGATCGGGCGCCCTGGAAACTGATGAAACAGGAGGAGAATCGCGACGCTGTGGCTGCCGACCTTTATGCGGTGCTGGAAACCTGTCGCCTAGTGGCGGTGCTGCTGACCCCTCTGCTCCCCGATCTGGCCACCAGGATGCTCGCCCAGCTTGGGCTGGAGCCGATCCCGTGCGGTGCTTCCGGCGCCGCCGCGATTCCGGCCCCCTGGTCCGAGCCACTCCGCTGGGGAGGGCTGCGGGGGGGCAGCCCCCTGCCTGAGCCGGTACCGGTGATGCAAAGGCTTGAGCTGGAATCCCCCCTGTGAGCCGTCTTCTGCCAGCCGCTGCCGTTGTGGCGCTGGGCCTGCTCCCCCTGGCCGGCTGCCGTCGCTCCCGGCCGCCGATCGCCGATGTCCAGACCCCTCCCTTTGTCTTCCGCTCCCTCGACCTCAAGCAGCAGGATCCAGGCGGACGCCCCGCCTGGCAACTCACCAGCCCCGAGGCCCGTTACGACCTTCGTCGTCGGCTCGCCCGGGCAGAAAAGCCCAAGGGATTGATCTATGCCAAGGGCCAGCCTCTCTACCGGCTCCAGGCCGACAGTGGCACGGTGATCGGTGATGGCCAGGCGATTCTGCTGGAGGGGAACCTGCGGGTTGAGCGCCTCTCGAAACCGGAGGTGCTGATCCAGGCGGCCCGTGCGCGCTGGCTCCCCCAGCAGAAGTTGCTCCTGGTGGACCGCCGTCCCGAGGCCTATGACCAACACGGAAGGCTGCGGTCTGAGCGGGCCCGTTTTCGCCTCGATGCCGACACCCTGGAACTGAGCGGCGCGCCCCGGCTCGATCGCTGGGCACAACGCTTCAATCCATTTACGGCACTGCCGACGGGCCCACCGGAAACCACGGTTCAGGTTGCCAGCCTGAGCTGGCAACCGGGCACGGGTGCGCTGGTGGCCCCCGGTCCCGTGGTCGGAGAGCGGCGCGTGGCCGGCAGGCCGGCCGGCGGCCAACCCCAGAAGCTCGTGGCCGAACGCCTGGAGGGAAATACCCAGCTGCAGACCTTCTCCCTGCTAGGAGCGGTGCAACTGGAGGATTCCGGGCGAGGCCAGCGGTTCGTAGGGCGTGATCTGCGCCTCGATCTTTCGGCCCAGTCGGGAACCACGAACCTGCCGTTCCAGCTCTCCGATGGCTCCCGTCGGGTCACGGGCACCGGTCTCACAGTTCAGGGCCCGGAGGCTGTGGCTTCGATCACGAGCCAGTGCCATGTCCAACAACCAGGAGATCAGCTCAAAGCTGATCGCTGTCAATGGAATTGGAGCAGCGGGGCCGTGTCGGCCGAGGGTTCGGTGTTGCTTCAGCGGGCGGCGAATCGCCAGACCAGCCGCGCCACCCTTCTCAAGGGCAACCTCGGAGAAGGTGGCAGCTTCGCGATTAGCGCGCCCGGTGGTCGGGTGATCAGCCAATTTCAGGTCGCGGGCCGGTCCCGCTGACCCCTGGAATCGACGCCAGGGCCACAGCCAGCCTGGATGCCCAACCCTCGATCCAGAGCAGGTCGCCCCGGCCGAAGCAGCGTGGCGACCACCCCCCCACTAGCAGCAGGCCGTCCCGGCCGATCGGCTGCACCACCACGGCCGGAAGATCAGCCAAGAGGGTATGGAATTCGTCTCTGCCCGGATACAAGGCCAGGTCCACGAGGGAGATCGAGCGCTGCCGCTCAAGGGCCTGAGCGCAGATCACGCCAGGCACGAAGCTGGTATCCGCCAGAAGTCCCCGCCGCAGAAGCATCTGGTCACCGCGCTGCACCACCACCACGGCAGCCGGAGTGGCCTTCAGCAGCATTGCGCTGCCCCAGGCGAGCTCCTGGCGCAGGGGCTCGGGAAGGGCCTCGGCCAGCTCCAGGCCCTCCCGGCCCACCAGAGCCACACGGGCGCTCTCCGCCGGCAGCACCTTCTCCCCGAGAAGCCCGCTCAGCATGAGCAACACCGCCAGGATCCCCGCCAGCACCGAGGCCCTTTCCAGGGGAGGTTCCAGGGCCGGCGCGGTGGCCTGGTTGATCACCGCCAGGGTCAGACCTGCCACGCCCACCAGCACGGCGGATCGGGCGGTAGCGGAGAGGGCCATGGCGCACGGCCTGGAGAGCCCTGATCCTCTCCGATCCTGAAGCCGCGACAGGTGTACCGGGACAGGTGGACCGGCTGGCGGCAAACTGGGAAAGCTTTGCCGGTGTGTGGCCCTGCTGTGACAAACCCCTTTCCATCGGACGCACCCGGCTCCCCGGCTCCCCCCCTCTCAACCCGGGGCCGCACCCTCAGCAGGGCCTGGCTCCGCCTCGTGGCCCCTCTCCTGCTCACCTTGCTGGCCCTGGCGCCGATCGATGCGGCCCTGGCCGTGTCGTTGAAGGATCTCCCGAGCTCGCCACCCGCCACAGCGTTGCTCGATTCGGCTGACGTGTTCAGCCGCGCCTCCCGCGGCGAGATCGAAAAACAACTTGAGACGTTCCGGGCTGAGCGGGTGGACGCCCGATTGATCACCGTTGCCCGCCTCGACTACGGATTGAGCCTTGAGAAGCTGGGTCAGGAGTTGGTGCAACGCTGGTCTGCCCCCGCCACCGACCCCGACACCGCTGCCGTCACGAACCAGGACCCGCTGCTGCTCGTGCTGGTTGATGCCCAGACCAAGGCGGCCGCCGTTGTGGCCTCAGAACCTCTAGAGCGACAACTTCCCCCTGAGCTGCTCCGCAGCACTGCCCGCACCACCATGGCTCTCCCCTTACGCGAGGGAAATCGCTATCGCCAGGCAAGTATCGATGGGCTCACACGGCTTGCCACGGTGCTGCGGGGTGGGGAAGATCCCGGTGAACCCGAGGTCGCTTCCGAAGCGGTGATCACCACCAACATTCCCAGCCACGAAGAAACGGAACGCAGCAACGGCTTCACCTGGGTTGTGGTGTTGCTGGTGGTGGGTTCAGTGATTCCGATGCTCACCTGGTGGGTTTTCTCCCGCTGATTGCCCTTCTCCCACACCGTCGCGAAATCCATGGGTCTCACCGATTGGATCGGAGCTTTCGGTCAGGCGAAGTCCCGTGACCTGAGTAGTGATCTGGAGCGCGGCTACGAGGCAGCCCTGCAGATCCAGAACATCGAGCTGGAACATTACAACGACCGTCCGATCCGGCCGGAAGTTGAACTCCCCGTTCCCAAGTCTGTTCAGGCCCAGTTGCTCCGTCGCTTCCGAGCGGCCTCACAGGTCTGTCAGCAGGCCCTCAACACGGTGGAGCCCTATCGCCTCGAGCTCTCCGGGCAAGAACTAAGGCAGCTTCAGCTGATCGAGTCGGTGATGAACCGTTATGACTCCCGCCGGGCGCCGCTCCCCGCCCTCAGCCGGAGCCCTGAGGTGTTGCCCCGCAGCCTGCTCGGGGTCGTCGAACAGGTGCGCCGACAGCTGGATCCCGATGCCGAGGCCAGCGTGGTGGCCGGGTTCCGGCGGCGGCGCGATTCCACCCTGGTCTCCCTGCGGATTCTTTTGCTTCTGATCCTGGTGCCGATCCTGCTGCAACAGGTGAGCCGCACCTATGTGGTGTCACCGCTGGTGGATCATTTTGCCCCCAGATCCAGTCTGCTGAGTTATCCAAGACCCCATCTCCAGGAACGGGCTGTTCGCGAACTGCGCGCCTTCAAGGATGAATTGGAGTTTGAAGCGCTGCTCAGCAATCAGCCCGAACCAAGTTCGGAGGAGCTTCAGAAACGCCTCAGCGAAAAAGCGAGGGAACTCCAGGATCAATCCAAGCAGGAAAGCACCCATGCCATCAAGAACGTCTTTGCCGACATCGCAAGCCTGATCGGCTTTGTACTGGTCTGCCTGCTAGGTCAGAGGGATATTCAGATCCTGCGCGGCTTCATCGATGAAGTCGTCTACGGATTGAGTGATAGTGCTAAGGCTTTTACGATCATCCTCGCCACCGACATATTCGTGGGTTTCCACAGTCCTGAAGGCTGGACTGTGCTGCTTGATGGGGTCGCCCATCACCTCGGTCTGCCGGCCAAGGAAAACTTCATCATGCTCTTCATCGCCACCTTCCCGGTGGTGCTGGCCACGATCTTCAAATACTGGATCTTCCGCTACCTCAATCGCGTGTCCCCCTCTTCGGTGGCCACCTTGCGCACCATGAACGGCGGTGGTTGATTCCACTCTTCCCCGCTTCACCCTGATCAGTGGTCCGGCCGGTTCAGGCAAGAGCCGCTGGGCTGAACATCTCGCCGCACACAGTGGTTTTGATGTGATCTACATCGCCACCGGTCCCATCCTTGAAGATGATGCCAGCTGGCAGGAGAGGCTGTTACGTCACCGAGATCGTCGTCCGCCGCACTGGGACCTCTGGGAGGTGGGTGGCGATCTCTCGCCTGCCCTAGGGCGATTGGTTTCGGGGCAGCTCGCCCTGATCGATTCCCTCGGCACCTGGGTGGCGGCCCACCTTGGGGCCGATCAGGGCGAATGGTCGGGTTGTTGTCAGGCCCTGCTGGAGCAGGTGCGAATCGGAGCGGGCCATCTGCTGATGGTGGGCGAGGAATGTGGCTGGGGGGTGGTCCCCCCCACGGAGGTGGGAGGACGGTTCCGGGAGCGACTCGCGGTCCTGCAACAGCAGCTGGCCGCCGAAGCCGATGCCTCCTGGCTGGTGATTCACGGTCGTGCTCTCAATCTCATGAGCCTGAGCCTTCCGGTGCCCGGTGTCCCCTGATTCGCCCAGCACCCGCCCCTTCCGCCATGCCCAGGGTCGTTCTTTACCAGCCCCAGATTCCACCCAACACCGGCAATGTGGCCCGCACCTGCGCCGCCACCGCTACCCAATTGCACCTGATTGAACCGCTGGGATTTCAGATTGATGACCGTCAGTTGCGCCGGGCCGGCCTCGACTATTGGCCCTTGGTGCCGCTTACGCTGCACCCTGATCTCCCGGCATTCCTGGCCCACCAACGAGGCCAGGGCGGCCGCCTGATCGCCCTCAGCAGCCATGCAGCCCAGAGCTACGCCGGTTTCAGCTTCCGCCCCGACGACTGGCTGCTCTTCGGTCGGGAAACGGATGGCTTGCCCTCGGATCTCCAGCAGGAGGCCGACGCCCGCCTCACGATTCCCCTCGCTCGCCCATCCATGAAAGGGATCCCCGGCGAAGGGATCCCCGGCGTGCGCAGCCTCAATCTTTCGGTTGCCGTGGCGGTGGTTCTGTTTGAAGCCATCCGGCAGCTGAACAGCGGCACAGCCCCCTGGAGCCCCCCCAGCGGCAGCGCCTCCTGAGCGAGCCCCACCAGGTCTGGTGCCCCTTCAGAGCCAGCTTTGTCGCAGGGAGCACTTGATCCCCAGGAGGCTGGGCGCTACTCTCTGCCCGACCCGGGGATGTTGGCTTCTCCAACGGGTCTTGTCCAACGGGTGAATCCTGCATGAAGCCTTACCGATTGATGCTCCCCCTGCTGCTTGCCACACCGGCATTGGTGCCTGTGGTCGGCGCAGTGGCGAGCAATCCCTCCTTCAAAACCCTGGAACCTGAGGGTTTCCAGGTTCTTGATGAGGTGGTGGTGGAGCCCTCTCCATCCCTGGCCCACCCATCCGCGGACACCCTGATCGCCCAAGAGATCGAGAGTCCACGCCGGCCCTCGCTGCCGCCGCCACCGCCGGCCACCACCGTCTCCACAGTGGTCCGCCTGGGTGACACCCTGCTCAAGATCGCTCAGCGCTACGGCCTCACCATGGGAGAGCTGTTGCAGCTGAATCCCGGCCTGGAAACCGCTCGGCTCGTGGTCGGCAGTCAGGTTCAGGTGGTGAGGTCGGCACCCGGCCGCAGCCGCATGCTGCTCGGCCTGGCTCCGGTGGGAAGTGGGGGGCTGAGCTGGCCAGAACTTCCCTCCTTCGGCAACGACCAGCGCCCAACGTCCCCCTATCTGCGGGGCAACAGTGCGTTGATCTGGCCAGCCCAGGGAACCTTCACCTCTGGATATGGCTGGCGTTGGGGGCGCATGCACAGAGGGATCGACATCGCCAACAACGTCGGCACCCCGATCGTGGCCGCCGCTCGAGGTCGGGTGAGCTTCGCTGGCTGGCACGAAGGCGGCTATGGCTATTTCGTTGAGATCACCCACGAGGACGGAAGCAGAACCCGCTACGGCCACAACAGCAACCTGCTCGTGAGGGAAGGGCAGCAGGTTGACCAGGGACAGGTGATCAGCCAGATGGGAAGCACAGGACGCAGCACCGGTCCCCATCTTCATTTTGAGGTCCTCCCGCCCGGAGAGGGTGCGATGAATCCGCTCCAGTTCCTGCCCCCCAGGGCCTGATCAGGGCCGACGCCCTTGCTCCGCTCATGAGGGGTGTCAGTCCATCCCCTAAGATCAACGCGTTGGGGCTCGGTAGCTCAGCTGGTTAGAGCGTGGGATTCATAACCCCAAGGTCGGGAGTTCAAGTCTCCCCCGAGCCATAGGCAGCCCTCTTCAAAGGCGCTGCTAGTTAGGGCACCCTTGTAGTTAGGGCACCCTTGCGTTGATTAGCGAAGGTCGATCGCCCGCAGTCTTGAGCGGAATCCGCCGGATTCCGATTCCCCATCCACGTTCTCCGTTCCTTCGGCAGCCAGGTTGAAGGGCTTCCTGGCTGAGCCGTCGTCACCATTGGCTGGCCACGGTATGTAGCCCTGATTGAAGACGGGATCCTGGTGCCGTGGATCCGCCGCAACCACCACGACCTCTTGGGCGTTCTGGGACCCACGGCTCCGCCCATAACCACTTGAGGCCCGATTTTCCAAGGCTCTCGTGAGACTGCGGCTGCGGTTCGCGGCCCCCACCGTCTCGCCGTCCTTCGGGCGGATCAGGGGATTTCCTTTGAGTTCCGAACGAACCTGATTGAGAAGCCGGAAGTGACCGGTGGTGTTGTACTTGCGAAGCACGGCGGGATCCCAGGCCATCAGGCTCAATCAACAGGGTGATCTGCTGAGCCTATGGCGGCGCGGCACACCAAGGGCTTTGCAATTGTGATAGGTTGTTAAGGAGCCAACTGGTAGTCGGTCCGACTTCGCCTGAGTCCCTCGGGTTCGAGTCACACCGCCAACGCCAAGGCCTCGGACCTTCCCTAAGACACCACCACCTCCCCTCCCATGACCAGGCTCGTCGGTTTGCCGGCTCCCGAATTCACGGCCACGGCTGTTGTGGATCAGGAGTTCAAGGAGATCAAACTTTCCGACTACCGCGGCAAGTACGTGGTGCTCTTCTTCTATCCGCTCGATTTCACCTTCGTCTGTCCCACGGAGATCACGGCCTTCAGTGATCGCTACGCCGATTTCACCAGCCGCAACACCGAGGTGCTTGGCGTTTCGGTGGACAGTCAGTTCAGTCACCTGGCCTGGGTGCAGACCGATCGTAAGGACGGCGGTCTTGGCGATATCGCCTACCCCCTAGTGGCCGATCTGAAGAAGGAGATCGCTGCAGCGTACGAGGTTCTTGATGAATCCGCAGGCATCGCTCTGCGAGGCTTGTTCATCATCGATCCCGAAGGGATAATCATGCACAGCACGATCAACAACCTGCCCGTTGGTCGCAGTGTGGATGAAACTCTGCGGGTGCTGCAGGCCTTCCAGTACGTGCAGTCCCATCCCGATGAAGTCTGCCCAGCCAACTGGCAGCCCGGCGACAAGACGATGAATCCCGACCCCGTGAAGAGCAAAGATTTCTTTGCAGCTGTGAACTGAGCTTCGCTCCTCTCTTCATCACGTTCGCGTGCATCACTCATTCTCTCGTCAGGGTCCCTGTTGGGGCCCTTTTTTATGATCGCCATCGCTTCGGTGACGCCCCTGATTCACAGCAGGGTCAGCTGGCCCCGCGATCCATCCAGGCGCGCCAGCCGACCCAGGGGCAGGGCAAGGTTGGGCCAGCCGTTCCCCGGGACGCATCGGTACCGGCTGCGGCAGGGACCTCCAGGGTCCAAACGGCCTCGGCGCAGCGACGCCGCAACAGTCTGGCCTCCTGATCCGGGTTCTCCCACCAGGAGCCCGGGGCCCCCGCCACCAGCCGGCTGCCACGGCGATGCACGGATCAGCTCAGGGCGGCCGCCAGAAGCCGCCGGCCGTCGATGCCGCCGATAGCCGGGTCACAGGCCCGCTCCGGGTGGGGCATCAGGCCGAGCACATTGCCTGCCCCATTGGTCAGGCCGGCCACATCGCCCACCGAGCCATTGGGATTGTCGGCATAGCGGAGCACCACCTGCCCTTCCTGCTCCAGCCGATCGAGGTGTTCGGCATCGAGCTGGTAGCGGCCCTCACCGTGGGCGATCGGCAGTGTGATCGTTTCGCCGTGCCCATAGGCTTTCAGCCACGGACTGGAGGGATTGCTGACCACCAGGTCCACGGGTTGGCAGAGGAAATGGAGGTCTCTGTTGCGGGTGAGGGCACCGGGCAGCAGCCCCATCTCCGTGAGCACCTGAAATCCGTTGCAGATGCCCAGCACCGGGCCGCCATTGGCGGCGAAGTCACGCACGGCCAGTAGCAGCGGCGCAAAGCGGGCAATTGCCCCGCAGCGTAGATAGTCGCCGTAGCTGAACCCGCCCGGCAGCACCACAGCATCGATCCCACTTAGATCCCGTTCTTCATGCCAGAGGAAACGGGTGGGCAGTCCTAGACAGCCCTCCAGGGCCCAGCGCACATCCCGGTCGCAATTGGAGCCGGGAAAGACCACGACGCCGATGGTCATGGCTCGACTCCGCCGTCGATCTCGGCCAGATCCACACTCCAGTTCTCGATCACGGGATTGGCAAGCAACCGGTCACCGAGCAGGTTCAGCCTTGCCTGGGCCTCCGCCCGGTCCGGTGCCTCCAGATCCACCTCAATGGCCTTGCCGATCCGCAGACGTTTCACACCTTCCACCCCAAGCCGTTGGGCAGCGGCTCGCGTTGCTTCCCCCGCCGGATCAAGCACTGAAGGGCGGAGGGAAACCAGAACACGGGCTTTGAAGAGGGGCACCGGCGGAGGGCAGGTTTGTTAAATCTTGGCAGGCCGGCCCCCCACCCCTCAGGCATCAGAGCAGGTTGAAGAAGGCTTCATCTCCTGTCTACGTGGGCTCCTCGCCAGTCCGGGTCAACCAACCGCTCCGGAGGTCACTGCTGCTGCTGGTACTGATGGCCGCGGTTCAGCTCGACGCCGGAGCGCAGGTCAGGGCGACGGTTCCGACCCCATCCCCCCAGGCCATACCCCTGGAATGCCGGCTGGAGCAGGGACCATGGCAGCCCTGCTGGATGGAGGTGGTGACGATCGGAAGCCAGTGGGCTCTCGTGGTGGGTGGCCAACGCTGGGAATTCCGCCACGACGGCCGCGGCAGCGTGACCATGCAGCACGGAGTGGGTTCCTGGCGGCCGGTGAGCAGCCGCTGGGAGGACCGCAACAGCCTCTGCTGGGATGGGGTCTGCGCCCGCGGCGACATCCCCCTGGATTGAGAATCAGGCTGTCGTTCGCGAGCCGATGCTGCTCAGAGGGAGGCGAAAGCCAGCTCCAGCCGAGGCGCGTCAACGGCGGCCCCCAGTACCACCAACTCCAGGGAGGGCTCGGCGGGCCCCGAGCCCGGGATCTCCTGGGCTTCGTACCAGCAATCCAGGCGGGCTCCCACAGCTTGGATCTGCAGGGGAAGGCGGCGACCTTTCTGGTGGAGTCGTCCCTTGAGACGCAATACCGGTTCCGTGCGGATCAGGTGCAGGAGCTGTTGCTCCAGGGATTCCCGCTCCCAGAGTCCGGGGCGGCGGATCACTACGGCCTCCATGGCGACATGGGTGTGGCCATGGTCATGGTCATGGTCATGGTCGTGCTCATGGCCATGGTCGTGATCGGATCCGACTGCCCCCTGCTCCGCGGCATTCCGGAGGTGGGGATCGTCGCTCGGATCAGCGCCCCTGGAGGCCAGCAGGAGGAACGGATCCACCTTGCCCCGGGCCATTGGGAGCACGGACGTGCCCGGCCGGAGACGGGGGCGAATCTGGCCAACAACCTCCTCCAACTGGGTGACCTCCAGCCGGTCGGCCCGGCTGATCAGGACGAGATCGGCGGCCTCAAGCTGATCCTCGAAGAGATCCTCGATCGCCCGCAAGTGATCAAGGCTCGGGTCCGCCCGGCGCTGGGCATCCACTGCCTCGGCATCACCGACCACATGTCCCGCCGCGAGGGCTTCGCCATCCACCACCGTGACCACGGCATGCACGCGGGTCCGGGTGCGGACGGAGGGCCAGCCGAAGGCCGCCACGAGGGGTTCGGGTAGGGCGAGTCCGCTTGTTTCTACCACGATGCCGTCGAGGTCGTCGGAGCGCTCCAGCAGACTCAGCATCGTGGGCAGGAACTCATCTTGAACCGTGCAGCAGAGGCAGCCGTTGGCCAGTTCCACCAGGCGACCATCCAGCTCCTCGGCATCACAGAAGCCACAGGCGGCCAGCAGGTCGCCATCGATGCCGATCTCACCGAATTCATTGACCAGAACGGCGAGTTTCAGCCCGCTTTCCAGCAACAGGTGACGCAGCAGGGTGGTTTTGCCGGAGCCGAGGAAACCGGTCACCACGGTGACCGGCAACCGGCTGGACGGAGAGACGGCCATGGTCAACCCACCAGAGCGGACCAGGTCCAGGCGGCGCCGAGGCCGAGCAACACGGCCGCCAGGGTGCGGCGCGTTGTGGTGGAGCAGGCGGCAGCACTGTGGCGCAGAGCTCCGAGTGCCACCAGGAGGAGCGCTCCCTGGCTGATCAGCAACCCGATCAGGTAGGTGGCGATCGGCGCTGCAGTCCAGCCCAGCACCATTGCGCTGAGCACATAGCCATGCAAAGCGATCGCCGGGAACAGGAGGCGGCGATCCCAGCCCGCCAGGAGAATCAGGGCCACCAACACCAAGCTGAAGGACACCAGGGCTTCGGCCGCTGGCAGACCTGGCAGCACCAGCCCGAGGCAACTGCCACCTAGACCGGTGGCCAGCAGCGCGAGCATCCAGCTGGTGCGGTGGCGCAGTCCCACCAAGGAGAGGGCCAGCAAAAAGAGCAGATGGTCGGGGCCGAGCACCGGGTGGGCCAGACCGCTCAGTAGGCCGGTGAAGGGGGTGGGCTTGAGATGCAGCAGATGCATCAGGTGGTGGGCGTGGGCCGCCTGTGGAAGCAACGCCAGGATCGCCAGGGCAGTGGGCACGAGGGCTGCCACAAAAGCAGGACCCCGGCGCCCAGGGAAAGCTGAAGTCATAAAAACCGGTCCGCGCCGAATTGAGGATTTAAAACCGGCGGGCGTTCTGACTGGGCCAAAGAATGGCCTTCACAGCTGCGGGACAGTGCCGGATTCGGGATCGGGATCCCCCACCGTGCTTTCCCCGTTTCCTTCGCAGGCTGATCCCCTACGAAACCGGTTGAATAAACTCTAGGTGCAGGTTGGATGAGTCTCCGATAACGCCCGAAGATTGAAGCGAACCTCAGAGGGGAATCAGCGGCACCGAAGGCTGTCGCGCGTTGCCACGCCGGTGCGGCTGTTCACACCGGTGGCCCGGGCACACAGAGCTTTCTGTTCGGGGAGATCGAGCACGGCTTCGCTGAAGTCGGCTCCCTCAATCTGGGCATCGCGGAAGCGGCTCTGCATCAGCATGGCGTTGCTGAACACCGCGCCCCGCAGATCCGCCCCATCAAAGCGGGTGGCGAAGGCCACCACATCGGCGAGAGAGGCATTGCTCAGGTTTGCCTGCCGCAGGTTGCTGGAGTTGAACACGGCCCCGCGTAGGTCGGCATCGTGCAGATCGAAGCCCTCCATGCTGGCCTTGAGAAACTCCTGTTGCTTGAGATCCCGGCCGTGCATGTCGGGCTGAAGGTCCTGGAGACTGCGCTGGCTTCGCAGTTCCGGTGCCGTGATCGCTAGGGCGGGCTGGGCCAAGGGCGCCAGGGGCATCAGCACCAGCAGCAGCGCCAGGAGGGGAGCCAAAGCGGCGCGAAGGATTCCAGCCAGGGCCGCAACCAAAGCCAAGGGCTCATCGGGGCTGATCGAAAGAATCTCCCCTTCCGCCCTGACGGGCGGCCTGCGATTACCCATAGCCATGTCGGTACGCTGCTGGCCCCAGTTATGGCAGGCATGGCGATGTCCCTGCGGGTGGTGGTTCCCCCCCATCCCCTCATTGCACACTGGCTCACGGTGCTCCGGGATGGCGGTACGCCGCCGCCGTTGTTTGGCACCGCCATGCTGGAACTGGGCCGCTGGCTCACCTATGAGGCCCTGAGGGACTGGTTGCCCCAGAGGGCTGTGGCGGTGCAGACCCAGCTGGCCACCACGGAGGGCCAGGTGGTGGATGCCACCGTCCCTCTGCTGGCGCTTCCCCTGCTGCCGGCAGGCCTGGGTTTATGGGAAGGGGCCCGGACCGTGCTGCCCGCCTCCGCCCTGGCGCCTCTGTGGATCGAGAAGCAGGGGCGGATCATCGGACTGCCTGATGCCATCGGCGATCGCGTGGGCGTTCTGCTCTTCGTTCCCGAGATCACCGCCGCCGATGGTCTGATGCTTGTGCTGGAGCGGCTCGCCCAGCAAGGGGTGCAGGGTGAACGGCTCCGGATCATCTCCCTGCTGGCGGCGGCCCCGGGCCTGAAGGCCCTTGGTGAGCGATGGAGTGATCTGACGCTCTACTGCGCCTGCATCGACGCCGATGTGGATGGCCAGGGCCGAATCGTGCCTGGGTTCGGGGATGCCGACCTCCGCTTCCGTGGAATCGAGGGCCTGGCCTCCCTAGGGTGAAGGAGACCCATCGACCCAGCCATGGCTGATTCACGGCAACGCCCAGCCAGCTCCGGCAGCGGCCTGTTGCTGAGCGCCTTCGGCGGAGCCGTGCTCGGGGCAGCGGGCCTGGGTTGGTGGCTGCTGAGCGAGGCGGATCGCCGCCGCCAGAGTCGCCTGCCCCAGTCCCTGCGGCTAAGAGCGCCTCGCCAGCAGGCCGCTCCAGCTGAATTTCAGCCCCGGGCTGCGTTCCAGCCCACCCCGGCGGCCACTTCGGTCGATCCCCTGCTGCAGGAGCGGGTGCAGCAGCTCAACAAGGCCATTGATGAGGTGCGCCGCCAGTTGGAGCAACTCCAGCCCCTGCCCTGATCCGGTGCCTGGTCCCATCGGTCGGTAGCTTTCCTCACGATCTGACCGCCGTCGCCATGTTGCGCTCCGCCGCCATCACCCAGGGGATCCAGAGGTCTCCGAACCGCGCCATGCTGCGGGCCGTGGGTTTCGGCGACGACGATTTCAACAAGCCGATCATCGGCATTGCTAATAGCTACAGCACCATCACCCCCTGCAACATGGGGCTCAATGACCTGGCCCGCCGCGCCGAGCAGGCGGCCCTGCTGGCCGGTGCGATGCCGCAGATGTTCGGCACGATCACCGTGAGTGATGGCATCTCGATGGGCACCGAGGGGATGAAGTATTCCCTGGTTAGCCGCGAGGTGATCGCCGATTCGATCGAGACCGCCTGCAACGCTCAGAGCATGGACGGGCTGCTGGCGGTGGGCGGCTGCGACAAAAACATGCCCGGCGCCATGTTGGCGATGGCCCGCATGAATATCCCCTCGGTGTTCGTGTACGGCGGCACGATCAAACCCGGCAAGCTCGGGGCCTGCGATCTCACCGTGGTGAGCGCCTTTGAGGCGGTTGGCCAGTACAGCGGCGGCCGGATCGATGAGGCCCAGCTCACCGCGATCGAGAAGAACGCCTGTCCCGGAGCCGGCAGCTGCGGCGGCATGTTTACCGCCAACACGATGAGCGCCGCTTTCGAGGCGATGGGCCTCAGCCTGCCCTTCAGCTCCACCATGGCGGCTGAGGATCCGGAAAAGGCTGATAGCGCCGCTCGGAGCGCTGAGGTGCTGGTGGAGGCGATCGCCAAGGGAATCCGCCCCCGCGACCTGATGACCCGCGAGGCCTTCGAGAACGCCATCAGCGTGATCATGGCGGTGGGCGGTTCCACCAATTCCGTGCTGCACCTGTTGGCGGTGGCCCGCACCGCTGGAGTGCCGCTCAACATCGACGATTTTGAGGCCATCCGCCAGCGGGTGCCGGTGATCTGCGACCTCAAGCCAAGCGGCCGCTACGTGACCGTGGACCTGCACCGGGCCGGCGGCATCCCCCAGGTGATGAGGCTGCTGCTCGATGCGGGCCTGCTCCACGGTGACTGCCGCACCGTGGAAGGCCGCACCCTGCGGGAGGTGCTGGCGGAGGTGCCCTCCGAACCGCCGGCCGGCCAGGACGTGATCCGGCCGCTGAGCAACCCGCTCTACGCCAAGGGGCACCTAGCCATCCTCAAGGGCAACCTCGCCAGCGAGGGCAGCGTGGCGAAGATCAGTGGTGTGAAAACGCCGGTGCTCACCGGCCCGGCTCGGGTGTTCGAGAGCGAGGAGGAGGCCCTCGCCGCGATCCTTGCCAAACAAATCCGCGAAGGGGATGTGGTGGTGATCCGCTATGAGGGCCCGGTTGGAGGTCCGGGCATGCGTGAGATGCTCGCTCCAACCGCCGCGATCATCGGTGAAGGCCTCGGCGACAAGGTGGCCCTGATCACCGATGGCCGCTTCAGCGGTGGCACTTACGGCATGGTGGTGGGCCATGTGGCCCCTGAGGCCGCCGTGGGCGGCACCATCGCCCTGGTGCAAGAGGGCGACAGCATCACCGTGGATGCCCAACAACTGGTGATTCAGCTCAACGTCGACGATTCCGAACTGGAGCGCCGCCGCGCCGCCTGGGTGAAGCCCGAACCCCGATACCGCACCGGCGTGCTCGGCAAATATGCCCGCCTGGTGAGCAGCAGCAGCCTGGGTGCGGTAACCGACCAGGGCTAAACAGAGAAGCTGAATAGAGCACTCAGAGATCGGCATCGAGCAGGGCCCGGAGCCTTCGGGCCAGGGCCTCCAACGGCGCTCCATCGGCGGGTCGCTCACAGCGGAGTCCCTGGGCATCCATCCATACCGGGTGATTGCCATGCCAAAGCATGGGCAGGTTGTCATCAAGACGCCAGGCCAGGGTGAGATGGAGGCGGGCGCTGCCCTCGCTGCCGCTGCGGAAGATCTCCAGTTCAAGATCGTGCTCCGGCAGTCGTTCCCCCTGGGCGTTGCGCACCTCCAGCTCCAGGCTGCAATCGGAGTCATCCGGCCGGCTGGTTAGCACCACGCCATGGCGTAGCGGTTTGCGGCACAGGTCCGCCGCCGCTGCCACCAACTGGGCCAGATCGGCGTTCACCCCAGCCAACTCATCGGGCCAACCAGGCCCCAGGAGATCGGAATCGGCCCATTCCATGCTGCAGTCGCCCTAGTCGCTTACTGCCCAACAGCCTGGCCGATCGGTGTTGGTTCCTCAGTCTGGAGGTCAGTTCACCGCGTGGATGGCCCGCAGCTCCAGATCGATTGGCCCGGGGCGGAAGCCTGGATTGAGGCCTCCCGCATCATCGAACTTGGAGTGGAGCAGTTGCAGGCGGGTGATGCGGGACGCATCAAGGCGTAGGGGCAGCCCCATCGGCAGCTTTTCGATCGGCTGGGCCCGCACGGAAGGCGTGAGCTGAGCAAAGTCGATCCGCACGCTGCTGAAGCCCTCCCGCTCGGTGCCGAATTCATGCACCCAGCGCAGGCCCCCCGGGATCAGCTCGGTGAGACCAGCCACACCATCGGCACAGGCCACCGCCAGCTTGTAGCGGCGACCGTGGCCGGCCAGATCGAGGCGAAGCGCAGCGAAACCAGAGAGATCCAGCGGCGGCGAAAACAGGGGGGAGCGCACGCTCACAAAGCCCCCGCCCTGTTCGATCAGCTCCCCCGAGAAGCGCAGACCGGCCTGGCTCACGCTGCAACTGCCGCTGCTCCGCCCCCCCATGATCGTGTCGTTGAGGGCATGCCAACCGACGAAGCCATCGCCGGCCACCACCAGCTTCCCTTCAGGCTGCGTCACGGAACGGTCCCATCAAGCCCCATTCTGAGTCCGCATGTGGCATCGCTGCTGGATCCACCCTGCAGCGATATCTCCTGGGCTGCGGCTGAATGGGAGCCCTCAGGCCAGGCCTTCGGCGGCGGCCTGGTCCGCCAGGATCAGCACCTCCCCCTCAGGGAGCACCAGGCGAGCCGGGGTGCGAGCGGCGGGTTCAGAGGGATCGAGCAGACGGCTCAGGGCCTGGCGCTTGCCGGCGCCGCTCACGAGGAACACCACCCGGCGGGCGGCCGAGAGCACCGGTGCCGTGAGGGTGATGCGTGGCAGCCCCTTGCCCTCCCCGATCGTCACCGGTCGATCCCGCACGGCAGGGGCGGCAGTTCCGGGGAACAGGGAGGCAGTGTGGCCATCGTCGCCCAGGCCCAGCACGATCAGATCGAAGCGAGGTGGATCACCTGGACACAACGTCTTGAGCAGGGCCGCGTAGGCCGTGGCGCTGGACTCAGGATCGGCCAGCTCGGTGGGCACGGGATGGAAGCTGGCCCGGCTGCCCGGTTCACGGGCCAGCAGCGTTTCCGAGAGCATGCGGGCGTTGCTGGAGGGATCCTCCCGGCTTACCCAGCGCTCATCACTCAGCAGCACATCGACGCGCTCCCAGGGCAGGTGCTCCTCTCCCAGGAGGCGGTAGGCCGCCTTCGGGGTCTCGCCACCGGCCAGCGCGATCTGGGCGCGGTCCCGTTCGGCCAGGGTGAAGTCGATCACGGCAGCGATCTGCTCGGCGCACTGGCGGGCAAGGTCGTCGGCGCTGGCGGCCACCGAGATCCGGTAGGAGGTCATGGCAGCCATTCGGTGTGGAAGTTGCCGGGGCGGTCGGTGCGCTCGTAGGTGTGGGAGCCGAAGCAATCGCGCATCGCCTGCACCAGGTTCTGGGGCAGGCGGCCCGTGGCGTAGCTGCTGATGTAGTCGAGCGTGCTGCTGTAGCAGGGAACGGGAATGCCAGCCAAGGCGGCACCGGCGACAACCTGGCGCAGGCCGGGCAGACGGCGGTTGATCTGCTCCGCGAACCAGGGATCCACCATCAAGTTCGGCAGCTGCTGATTAGCGGTGTAAGCGTCCTGGATGCGCTGCAACAGGCGGGCGCGAATGATGCAGCCTCCCTTCCAGATCTGGCCGATAGCGGCAAAATCGAGGTTGTAGTCATGCAGGGTTGAGGCTTCCTGCAGCAGGGCCATCCCCTGGGCATAGCTGGCGATGCAAGCCAGGATCGTGGCATCCCGCAGGGGCTCCATGCCGCTGTCGGGGGAACCCAGGTCAAAGCTGTGGGTGGGAATGCTGGCGGGCCCGCCGGCCGGCAGCACAGATTCGGCGGCGATCCGCTCAGGCCGCAGGGAGCTGAGCACCCGGGCATTGAGCGCGGCGTAGATGGTGGGTACAGGTACCCCCATTTCCAGGGCACTCACCACAGTCCAAAGACCAGTTCCCTTCTGCCCCGCCGCATCGACGATCAGCTCGACCAGATCGCCACCCCGTTCCGGATCCTTGGTGGCCAGGCAGACCTCGGTGATCTCCACAAGAAAGGAAGCCAGCTCCTCGGTCTGGTTCCAGCCCCCTAGCACCTGGGCCATGGCGGTTCCATCGAGACCCGCCACCCGCTTCATCAGGTCGTAGGCCTCGGCCAGGATCTGCTCAATGCCGTATTCGATGCCGTTGTGCACGGTCTTCACGAAGTGGCCGGCACCGCCGGGGCCGATGTAGGTCACGCAGGGGCCGTCTTCCACCTGGGCCGCCATCTTGCGGACCAGACCTTCGATCGCGTCGTAGGCGGCCTTGGTGCCCCCAGGCATCATGCTCGGCCCCTCCAGGGCCCCCTTGGCGCCACCGGACACTCCCATGCCGATGAAACCGAAGCTCTTGCTCTCGAGCTCCTTCACGCGACGCTCGGTGTCGGTGTAGAGGGAATTACCGCCATCGATAAGCAGATCGCCCTCCTCTAGAAGAGGCGACAGGGTGGCGATCATGTCGTCCACCGGCTGACCTGCCTTCACCATCACCAGGATGCGGCGCGGGCGCTCCAGGGCCGCCACGAATTCGGGCAGCGTTTCGGCTCCGATGATCTGCTTACCAGCCCCTCGGCCGGCAAGAAACTCCTGGGTTTTGGCGTAGGTGCGGTTGAACACCACGCTTGAAAAGCCGTTTCGCTCAGCGTTGAGGACGAGGTTCTCCCCCATCACACCGAGACCGATCAGGCCGAAATGCGCCTTGCTCATGGGGCCGGGCAGAAATCCGTACAACCCAGTGTGGACAGGGTGGCCGGATCCTGCCGGGTGGAAGGGATCCCTGTCAGGATCAGATCACACTGCCATCGGGAATGGTTCCGTTTTTCACCACGACAACGATGCCGTTACGGATGTAGACGTTCAGTTCGGGGCGATCAGCTTCTTCAACACGATCTTTGTTGATAATCGTGACATTGTCTCCAATCCTCACGTTCTTATCAAGAATCGCCCGTTTCACCGTGGTACCGCGTCCCACTCCGATCGGGATGCCACCGCGCTCGCGCAGCAACAAGCGCTCCTCCATCGACTCGAAATAATCGGCACCCATCACCAGGCTGTCCTGCAGCACGACCTCATCCTCAACGCGGGTCCGAACCCCCAGCACACAGTGGTGAATGCTGCAGGCCTTGAGCAAGGACCCCTCCCCGATGATCGATTGGGTGACCTGGGCATCCTGCAGCTTGCTGGGGGGCAGGTAGCGAGGGCGTGTATAGATGGGAAACTTTTCGTCGTAGAAGGAGAAGGCGGGATTTGGCTGTTCAGTGAGGGCCAGATTCGCCTCAAAGAAAGCACCGATGGTTCCGATGTCTTCCCAGTAATCGTCGAAGAGATAACTCTGGAGAATATCGCCACGCTCCAAGGAAGCGGGAATGATTTCCTTGCCGAAATCGGTGGCGCCTGGATTGGAGTTCAGAAGATCAAACAGGGTATCGCGGCTGAACACATAGATGCCCATTGAGGCCAGGAAGGGTCGGCGGCTGGCTTCATCAGCCGACAGGCCCAGGCTCTGAGTATCCACCCGCATCGCCTCAAGTGACTGACCCTTGGGCTTTTCCCGGAATTCCCGGATGCGGCCGTCAGCCGTGGTGCGCATCAGTCCGAATTCCTCGGCCTGGGCTGCATCGACCGGCAGGGCTCCCACGGACAGCTGGGCGCCAGTTTCGATGTGATGCTGCACGAACTTGCTGTAATCCATTCGGTACAGCTGATCACCGGAGAGGATCAGGTAGTGGTCGACATCCCACTCCTGAAACAGCCACTGGTATTTGCGCACCGCATCGGCCGTACCCTCGAACCAGCTTGGGCTGTCCGGGGTTTGCTGGGCGGCTAGCACCTCCACAAAGCCCTGACCGAAGCCGGCCGAGAGGTTGTAGCTCATCGTCAGATGACGGTTGAGCGAGGCGCTGTTGAACTGGGTTAAGACATAGATTTTATTGATCTCAGAATTGATGCAGTTACTGACCGGGATATCAATCAGCCTGTATTTGCCTGCCAGAGGCACTGCGGGCTTCGCCCTCGTCTTGGTGAGGGGATAAAGGCGGGTTCCCGCGCCTCCTCCAAGGATGATCGCCAGTACTCTTTTCATCAATGTTCTCCTCTTACAGGCGCAAGGCAGATTACAGGCGCAGCGCAAACCGTACAGGAACGGGGTGTAAGGCGGCGAGTGTCGGCGACACTTCGTAGCCGGTGGTTAGTCATCGATGGCTGGGTGGAGATCAGAGGAGAGAATCACTGTCGGAGAGCTCGAAGAGCTCCCGCAGCACCTTCATGGCTAAATGGCGCTGCTGCCTCGGCTGGGGCGCACGCAGATGGGTCACCGGGGTGTGGAGGATCTTGTTGATGATCCCCTTGCTAAGGGCCTCCACCACTTTGCGCTCCCTGGCTGAGAGGTCGGGTCCCATGCGGCTCAGGGCCTTCTGGAGCTCCTGCTCGCGGATCTCCTCAAGCTGCAGGCGGAGTTTGTTGACGAGAGGAACGGCCTCCAGCCCGTCCCACCATTCGAGAAACAGGCGGGATTCCTCCCGCAGCAGCCCCTCGGCCTCGGCGGCCATCTCGCGCCGAGCCTCCTGGTTGCGGGCCACCACCTCCTGCAGGTCATCGACATCGAAGGATTCGACACCAGCCAGCTGGCTCACGTCGGAGCTGATGTTCCGGGGAACGCCGATATCGATCAGCATCAGGCTGGACCTGCGGTTGAGGTGCTCCAGCCGAGAGGCGGTGATCACCGGCTCCTCGGCGGCGGTGCTGGTGAACACCAGGGAGCAGGTGCTGAGGCAGTGGTCGAGATCCGTGAGTGGGCGGCACTGCACCGGAAGGTCGGGGAAATCGGCGGCCAGGGCCTCAGCACGGGCCACGGTGCGGTTGAGCAGCACCAAACCCCGACAGCCCTTCGACTGAAGATGCTGCAGCAGCAGCCGGGCCATGCGGCCGGCTCCGACCACGGCCACCTGCTGGTGCTCGAGGCTCACCAGCTCATCGAGGCCACGGGCCTGGCCTAACTTGAGTTGGGCCAGTTCCACGGCGGCCGAGGAGATCGACACCGCTCCGGTTCCCAGGTTGGTTTCCGTGCGAACCCGCTTGCCGGTGCTGACGGCCTGGTTGAGGAGGCGATTCAGGATGGGCCCTACGGAACGGTATTCCTGGCCGAGGCGCACCATCTTCTTCACCTGGGAGAGGATTTGACCCTCCCCAAGCACCAGGCTGTCGAGGCCGGCCGCCACCCGCAGCAGGTGAGCCACGGCCTCCTCGTGATGGTATGTGAACAGATGGGGGCCGAGCTCTTCAAGGCTGAGGCCTGAGACCTGGGTGAGAAAGGATCCCACCGCTTCGATCCCATCATCGGGATGGCGCAGCAGGGTGTAGATCTCAAGCCGGTTACAGGTGCTGAGGATAGAGGCCTCCAGCACCTGTTCATCGGAGCGGAGCCGCAGAAGCGAGGCTTCCAGGCTCTGCTCGGGGATGCTCAGCCGCTCGCGGATCTCCACCGGAGCCGTGCGATGACTGAGGCCGACAACGGCTATGTGCATGGAGGCGAGCTCACGTGCAGGTGCGGAGGCATCGGAGCTGGCGATCAGCGCAGCGCGATGGTCTGGGCACCGGGTTTGATATGCACCGTATCGGTGAAGCGCGCTGTTCCGTCGAGGGTGCTGATCACCAAGGAGCTGGTGCGGATGAAATCCTTCTCAAACTTCACGCCATCGAAGAGCAGGCCATCGGTGATGCCACTTCCGGCGAATACCACGTTCTCACCGGAAGCAAGTTCCTCGGCCTCATAGATCTTGTCGGGATCGCTGATGCCCATCTCCGCCAGCCGGGCGAGGTTCCCCTCACGGGTGAGCCCCTCCCATTCCTTGGTCTGGGCCACGGCCGGGTCGTAGACGAGCTGGCCCTGGAAGTGGCCGCCGAGGGCCCGCATGGCCGCCGCTGAGATCACGCCTTCCGGGGCGGCACCGATGCCCATCAGGCAATGGGTGCCGGTGCCAGCAAAACCGCAGGCGATGGCGGCCTGCACATCACCATCGGAAATCGGCTGCACACGGGCCCCTGTGGAGCGGATCTCGGCGATCAGGTCTTTGTGGCGGGCACGGTCCATCACCACGATCACCAGGTCGCTGGCGGGTACTCCGAGTGCCGCGCTGAGAATGGCGATGTTTTCGGTGGCTGATTTGCGGATGTCCACCTTGCCCTTAGCGGCCGGCGGCGCCGCCAGCTTTTTCATGTAGAAGTCAGGGGCGTTGAACAGACCGCCGCGGTCCGAGGCGGCGAGCACGGCCATGGAGCCACGCTGGTTGTTGGCGCAGAGGTTGGTGCCTTCACAGGGATCCACAGCGAAGTCGACTCCGGGTCCGGTGCCGCTTCCCACTTCTTCACCGATGTAAAGCATCGGGGCCTCATCCCGCTCACCTTCACCGATCACGATCCGCCCCTGCATCTGGATCTGGCCCATGCGCTTCCGCATGGCCTCCACGGCGGCGGCATCGGCCTCATCCTTCTGGCCCAGACCGGTGAGTTCGGCGGAGGCGATGGCGGCTTGTTCAACGACCTCAAGAATTTCCTGGATGAGAGTGCGATCCACAGCGGTCCGGCGGTTGGGTAATGGGTAGGGCGCGGGGCGAACCAGGCGGGAAGGTGGCTGGTTGGATGCCCGGTCGGTGGTTCCTTGGTGGAGCGGGGCCAGGGGCCGCCGAATCCGCTCAGGTCCCTGACAACTGCAGGACCTCCCGGTCCTAGAGCGGCGTCATCGTATCAGCGAGCACGGTGCCACCAGCCCGTACAATCGCGCCACCAGTAACCCCGCGGCCATCATGAGCACCAAGACTCTGGTGATCTCCCCTTCGATTCTCTCTGCCGATTTCTCCCGGCTGGGCGAGGACGTGCGGGCTGTGGATGCCGCCGGGGCTGACTGGATCCATGTGGACGTGATGGATGGACGTTTCGTGCCCAACATCACGATCGGCCCCCTGATCGTGGAGGCCCTGCGCCCGGTGACCACCAAGCCACTGGACGTGCATCTGATGATCGTGGAACCCGAGAGGTATGTTGCGGATTTCGCCAAGGCCGGCGCGGACATCATCTCGGTGCAGGTGGAGGCTTGCCCGCATCTGCACCGCAACCTCAGCCAGATCAAGGACCTGGGAAAGCTGGCCGGCGCTGTCCTCAACCCCAGCACCTCGCTGAGCAGCCTGGAGTACTGCCTTGAACTGTGCGATCTGGTGCTGATCATGAGCGTGAACCCCGGCTTTGGAGGCCAGAGTTTTATCCCCTCCCAGGTGGACAAGATCCGCGACCTGCGTCGGATGTGTGATGAGCGGGGCCTGGATCCCTGGATCGAAGTGGATGGGGGAATTAAGGGAGGTAATGCATGGCAGGTGATCGAGGCCGGTGCGAACGCCATCGTGAGCGGTTCGGGCGTGTTCAGTCAGGCCGATTATGCCGCCGCCATTGAGGGGATCCGCAACAGCAAGCGCCCAGCCTGATGGTTCGCCATCCAACTGAAGGCATCAAAACTGTTGAGCAAAAAGTTTACAGATCAAAAAAAGCCCCGTACGTTGATGGGGCTTTTGCGTTATTTGAAAACACCTCAAAGATTCAAGTGAATTTGTTGATCCTGCGGCGAATTTTCCGACTCCATCCGAAGGCTGCGGCAGCACCGATCAAGGGAAGCGGACTAGGAGTTTGAACAGTAGGTACCGTTTCAAAAGATAGGTTTACAGTCATAAAGCCTTTCTGAGGTGCTGTATTGACTGTCGGTGAATAATCTTCTGCATCAAGGTCAATGAGTAAATCAGGGACTGCACCTTGTTGCGTTGCAGCTGTTTCCATTAACTTAAATCCCTTGACGAGAATATCAACATCCTCTTTTGGCACCTCAACTGGCGAAAATTCGTCTCCCCAAGTTGCTGCTGCAACGTAGTCAACATTTTGGGTGAGCTGAGGTCCATTTGAGATGTCGTACCAGCAAAAGTATGTGGTATCTTCGGCACAATTTTCAGATTTCAAAAATTGCTGTTGCCATATAAGGGTAGGCTTGGGGGGAGTAAAATCCCAGATCCCAACAGAATGATCATCAACAGATTTGAGATGACCACCCGTTTGGGTTGGCTTATAAATTCCCAAGCGTACAAGCTTTCGATCGAAATCTGTTGTGAAATGATAACCTAGAACGAAAGGAGGATCATTTACTTTTCGCTCTGTTGGAGCCTTGTTGAAGCCAAATGCAGGACCCGTTTCGGGTAAAGCCTTGGCGGAAGGGATTTCAGAGAAAACAAGCAGAGAGGCAGATCCTGCAACCCCCAGGGCCGCATTCTTGAGAGAACGGGAAATTCTGAAAGTGATACGAGACTTCAAGGATTCCATTGCAATCTAAACGGTTTCCCCAATTAAACCACATTAAATGGTGGCTTCTCAAAGAGACAGCCTGATGTTCGCAATCCTTGACAATACCAGCAATCTCAGCCGTCTCCGAAGAACCAGCCATAGCTATGGAGGCCGATCCCGAGCAGGTTAACTCCGATGTAGCACACGGCGATGACCACCAGGCCGATCGCCGCCACCACTGCCGGGCGGCGTCCCTGCCAACCGCGGATCAGGCGGGTGTGAAGGTAGGCGGCATACACCAGCCAGCAGATCAGGGCCCAGGTTTCCTTGGGATCCCAGCTCCACCAGCTGCCCCAGGCCTCATTGGCCCACACGGCTCCACTCACCAGGCCGACGGAAAGCAGCAGAAAACCCACCGTGATCGTGCGGTAGCTGAGGCTGTCGAGCTGTTCGCTGAGACGGAAGTTGCCGGAGCTGAGTTCCAGCTCGCCCCCCCCGGCTGCAACCGCACTCGCCTGCCGATAACCGCCGCTGCCGATCGAACTGCTCCGTAATTCCAACACGCCCTCGCGGTCCACGAGCAGAACGGCCACCGACAACAGCGAACCCACCAACAGGGCCGCATAGCTCAGCATGATCACACTCACGTGCATCACCAGCCAACTGGAGCGCAGGGCCGGCACCAGGGGTGAGGCCTCCTGCAGCCGTTCCGGCAGGGCAAAACTGGCGAAAGCCACACAGCCCAGGGCCATGGGTGTGGCCGCCGCCGGCACGAGGGGACTGGGCCAACTGCGCTCCACCAGCAGTTGCACCAGCGTGCAGCCCCAGGCGAGGAAACAGAGGGATTCGTAGAGGTTGCTGATCGGGAAATGGCCCGACTCCCACCAGCGCAGCACCAACTGGGCCGTCAGGCAGAGATTGGCCGCCGCCACCAGCAGGCGCACCCAGGGGCTGTTGCGCTCGCCACTCAGGGCCCAGAAGGAGAGAGGCAGCACCAAGAGCAACAGACCAAAGGCCAGGAGCCCAAGGGCCAGGACCGGATCGTTCACCACATGAACTCAACTGTCGCCCACTCTGCCGCGTGGCCGAGGCCGCGGCGAAGCTCCGCAGGGCGGGTCACCGGCTGGCCACCCGCAGCAGATGGAGGCCTCCCGCCATGCCGATCAGCACGGGGGACCAGGCGGCCAGAAGCGGAACCAGGGTTCCTGAAATGCCGAGCGAACTGAAGATGAAGGACATCAGGTAATAGCCAAAGATCAGCAGCACGCTGATCCCGAATCCCTGGCTGCGGCTGGTGCGGTTGTAGGGCCTCACCCCAAGGCTGCTGCCGATCAGGCCGAACACCAGGCAGATCGCCGGAAAAGCAAACTTCTCCTGGATTCGCACCCGCATGCGGCGGGCCTCCTTGGCGTTGCCGGCCTCCTCGTAGAGCCGCTCGGCCCGGCGGGCCTGGCCCACGGTCATGGCACCGGGATCGGTGGGAATCTTTGCCACGTCTACGGGATTGCGGCTGAGGGGATAAAGATAGCGGTCAAAATGAGCCGAAGTAGTGGTGCCGGAAGCATCATCTAGATTCACGATATGGCCGTTGCTGAATTCCCACATGCCCTGTGATTCGTTCCAGCGCCCACTCTCAGCTGTGAGCATCTGCCGCTGGCCGCCCCTGGAAAAATCAATCACAGTGACATCCAGCATCTGCCCCTGCAAATACTTGCGCGAGTAGAAGAGATGGGTGAGCTGCTTGATACTCTCTCCTTCGAGTTGCTTGATGCGTCCAAAACGAGAATACAGAACATTATTGCCTGTTTCGGTGGTGAGAGCCTTGCCGAGGGCCACCTCCAACGTATTGGTGGCGGCAAGATTGGCCTTCGGCACGATCAGGTCGTTGAACAGGAAGGTGAGCAAGCTCATCAGCAGCGACAACACGAGGGCCGGCAGCACCATGCGGCTGGTGGAAACTCCCACGCTTCGCAGGGCTGTGAGTTCACTGTTTCCAGAGAGACTGCTGTAGGCCAACAGGGTGGCCATCAAGGTGGCCATCGGAAAGGCGAGCACCAGAAAACCCGGCAAGCGCAGGAGCAGCACCTGCATGGCCGCCAACAGAGGAAGGCCCGATTCGGCAACCCGCCGCACAAGCTCAAACACCACCCCCACCGAAAGAGAAACGGCGGTGAAGGCGGCGATCCCGAACATCAACGGCCCCAGCAACTCCTTGACCAACCAGCGATCCATCAAGGGAATCCGGTTCCACCGCACCTGAGAGGCCAACCGCTCCATGGGGATGGAGCGCCGCAGTTTCTGGAGACGGGTGAAGGTAGTCAAAGCTGGAAAGCCTCGCCGAGATAATGGCGCCGCACTAGCGGATCCCTGGCCATGGCCTCGGAGCTACCGGAGGCCAGGATCCTGCCCTCGGTGAGGATGTAGGCGCGATCGGTGATGGCCAGAGTCTCCCGCACGTTGTGGTCGGTGATCAGCACACCCATGCCCCGGGTGCGCAGACCATCGATGAGGGCCTGAAGATCGGCCACCGCCAGGGGATCGACACCAGCAAAGGGTTCATCAAGCAGCAGATAGCGGGGGCCCTTCTCTCCGACGGCTAGGGCACGGGCCACCTCACAGCGGCGACGTTCTCCGCCGGATAACTGATAACCCTTGCGGTGCTGAAAAGGTATCAGGTGGAAATCCTGGATGAGGCTGTCCAGCCGCTCTCGCCTCAAGGAGGTGGGCGTGCCGCTTTCCTGCAGGGCCAGCTGGAGGTTCTCACGCACCGTGAGCGAGCGGAACACACTGGCCTCCTGAGGGAGGTAACCGATGCCGAGACGGGCACGCTGTGGCATCGGCAATCGGGTGACCGAGAGGCCATCGAGGCGAACATCTCCCCGGTCGGGCCGCAACAGACCAGTGACGATGTTGAAGGTGGTGGTCTTGCCGGCGCCATTGGGCCCGAGCAGACCCACCACCTCGCCTGGATGCAGCTCCACACTCACGCCATTCACCAGGGTGCGCCCCCCGAGGGAGATCGCCACCTGATCCAGATTCAGGCTCATGGCATCGGCGGGCGGGCTGCCGGAGCGGAGGGCGATTGAAGCCGGATCTTGCTGAGCACCTGCCGACCCGAAGCCGGTTCGGCCTGAAGCCGCTCGCTGCCGAGCAGATAGACCAGGCGCTCGGCCTTGATCCGCTGGCCATCCGCATCGACCACCTCCACATCCCCACTCAGCACCAGGCGCGCCTCCTTCGAGAAATACTGGGCCTGGCGTGACGTGGCCACCATCCCCTTCTCCGGATACACAATCCGCACATTCCCCGTGGCCGTGACGATGCCGGTGCGGTTGTCGGCCTGCTGGCGATCCGATTCGATCGTGACCATGCCAGCCCCCGCAGCCGGGACAGCGGGATCGGCCGCTTGGACTGCGGCTCCGGTCGGGGTTGCCTCACCGGCCGGCGCACCCTGAGGCCTGGGCAGGAGGGGGGCCGCAGGGGTTGAGAGACCACCCGACTGGGCCTGGGCCCGAGAAAGCCTGGATGGAGAGGGCCAGACCAGCAAACCCAAAGCCAGCAGCAGAGCGCCTGCCCTTGGCCCCGGAACTGCTCTTATGGCGCGCTTGGGTGACGGCAAGGGGATGAAAATCGAACATTCGACCAGGCGTGTCAATCTACCGGTGGCCCCTGCGGCGTGGCCGGCCGCAGGCAGGGTGCAGGTAGGTCATGCACCGGTCGTTGGTGCTGGAGGGCCTCAAGGAAACGGGCACTGTTGGTTCGGAGCAGGGCCAGATCAAAGCCGAGGGCACCATCACCACAAGCTGACAACCGACCTAGCCCTTCCCCCAGCAACACGGTGGCCCCCCGGAGGTTGCCCCGTTCGCGATGCAGATGGGCAACAGCAATCTGGAGAATGCCCTGGAGCTCCGTGCGTTCGGGCTCCAGGGTTTCGTGCCAGAGGGCTTCGAAGCCATCGTGGCAGGCATACCAGTCGCCCTGGTTGAACTGCTCCACAGCCTCCCGCAGGCGGGGGTCGCCGGCCAGACCAGGCTCGCCGGCTCTGGGGTCCAAGGGATTCAGCGCTTGGCGGGTTTGCGGGCCGGCAGTTTGCGCAACCGAATCGATTCGGGGGTGACCTCCAGCATTTCGTCGGGGCCGATGTACTCCAAGGCCCGCTCCAGAGTCATCTGGACAGGGGCTTGGAGGGTGTCGAGTTCCTCAGCACCGGCTGAGCGGATGTTGGTGAGCTGCTTGGCCTTGCAAACATTGATCTCCATATCCTGAGGGCGGTTGTTTTCTCCGATGATCATCCCCTTGTACACCTTGGTGGTGGGGGTGATGAAGAATTGGCCGCGATCCTCGGCGTTCTTGAGAGCGTAGAAGGTGGCGGTTCCCTCCTCGAAGGCAATCAGCACCCCATTACGGCGGGTGTCGAAATGACCCTGCATTGGGCGGTAATCGAGGAATGAGTGGCTCATGATTCCCTCACCGCGGGTGGCACGGATGAAGTCGCCGCGGAAGCCAATCAGGCCCCTGGAAGGAACAACGAATTCCAGCTGGGTGCGGCCGTCGTTGGTGTTTTCCATGTTCTGCATCTCGCCTTTACGGATGCCCAGCTTTTCAATGCAGGTGCCCACTGACTCTTCCGGCACATCCAGAACCAGGGTTTCAAAGGGTTCGTTAGGACTGCCATCGATGGTGCGGTAGATCACCTGAGGTTGGCTGACCTGGAACTCGAAGCCCTCCCGGCGCATGGTTTCAATCAGGATGCCCAGGTGGAGCTCGCCCCGGCCGCTGACGGACCACCGGTCCGGCGAATCGGTGTCTTCCACCCGCAGGGCCACATTGGTGAGCAATTCCTTCTGGAGGCGATCGCGGATCTGGCGGCTGGTCACAAACTTCCCTTCCTTGCCGGCGAAGGGGGAGTCGTTGACCACGAAGGTCATCTGCAGGGTGGGTTCATCCACCTTGATCAGGGGCAGGGCTTCGGGGTGGTCGGGACAGGCGATGGTCTCGCCGATGTTGACCTCATCAAATCCAGCCACGGCCACCAAATCGCCGGCACTCGCCTGCTCAATCTCGACGCGCGCCAGACCCTGGAAGCCCAGCAGCTTGGAAATGCGGCCCCGCTTGATCGAGCCGTCATCGCGGATCAAGGCCGCAGGCTGGCCGGCTCGAATGGTGCCGTTGTGGATGCGACCGATCATGATGCGGCCTAGGAAATCGCTGTAATCGAGCGTGGTGACCTGCAGTTGCAGGGGCTTGTTGGGATCGCCGACCGGGGGCGGCACATGGCGAAGGATGGCATCGAAGAGAGGCTTCATCGTGTCGCTCTCGGTCTTCATGTCGGGCTTGGCATACCCGCCCATGCCGCTACCAAAGAGGTAGGTGAAGTCGCACTGGTCGTCGTCGGCTCCGAGCTCGAGGAAGAGATCGAGAACCTTGTCGACAGCCTGCTCAGGATCGACTCGGGCGCGGTCGATTTTGTTCACGAACACGATCGGACGCAGACCTTTTTCTAGGGCTTTCTTGAGCACAAAGCGGGTCTGAGGCATGGGCCCTTCATTGGCATCCACGATCAGCAGACAGCCATCCACCATGCCCAGCACCCGCTCCACTTCGCCGCCGAAATCGGCGTGGCCTGGGGTATCAACGATATTGATACGAATTCCGTTGTAATCAACGGCGGTGTTCTTTGAAAGAATCGTGATGCCGCGCTCTCGCTCCAGATCATTGGAATCAAGGATGCAGGTCGGCACCGCCTCACCTTCGCGGAAGATTCCCGATTGGTTCAGCAGGGCATCCACCAAGGTGGTCTTGCCGTGGTCGACGTGGGCAATGATCGCGATATTGCGAATCTGGGCGCCTTTGGCTTCGCCGCTCATGGGGCCTGGGTCCTCAAGGGGTAGGGGTGTTGGCGTCTGCCCGGGTGACGCCGCGTTGCGCGCTCCTAATCCGTGGGCAGGTGGCAGCGGAAGAAAAATGCTGCTCTGGCTGGATCGAGACCTGAGCTCCTGTCGTCACCCCGGTTTGAAGATCCCAGCGATGGGCACTCCAAGGAGGAAGCTGGAGTTCTGAAGCGATTCTTGATTCTATAGCAGTCCGAGCCCGTCCCGGTTAAGGGAGGGTCCGGCTGAGGCGATGGGCCGGCTCGAAGAGGCGTAGGGCCTCGGTGGACCCCACAAACCGCCAGTGCCAGGGCTCGTAGCTCACCCCCTGGCGGTTGTTGGCAGGGAAGGAGAGCAGGAAATGGAATCGCACGGCGTTGGCCTGGAGCCAGGCGTAGGCATCTGTGGTTTCGAAGCTGGTTGAGAGGTTGGTCTGGGGGCTGCGGCCATCGGCGAGATCTACGGCGAACCCCGTGCTGTGCTCGGAGAACCCAGGCGGAGCACTGACTCGGGCGCGCTCCTCGGGGCTCTGGCTGCGTTCGGCGCCCACCTCAAAGAAGAGATGACGCTGCAGGGCCAGGCTGCGAAAGGCACTGATCACAGTGAGTTGAACCCCATCAGCGGCAGCGGCGCGCTGCATGGCAAGCAATTGGCGGGCCGCCTCCTTTCTCAACTCAAGCCCGGGCGCGAAGTTGACCAGGCTGGCGGCCGGGGCTTCGGGATAGGGAAAGTGACCAAGCAGCCGTCCATCGGCCGCCAATCTCGCGTTCAGGCCCGCCACCGGGGGCGGGACCAACCAGGGCCGCAGGGGCCCCAGAACCATCACGACCGCCAAGGAGCCCACCACCAGGCTGCCGAGCAGGCTCCAGCGAAAACGGCTGGCGAGGCTCGGCTGGCTGGCGGAGGGCGGGCGACTGCGGCGGGCCAGAGGGATGTCCGTTGTGGTGCTCCCCCGGCTCCTGGGCTCCCGCCCGCTTGAGCTGGCTGCATTGCGCCCACCCCGACCCTTGGCGCCCGGGGCCGGGCCGCGCGGTCGGGAATCTCGGCCTGTGGCTCGCGGGGACACGCCGTGAGTGTGAGGGTAACTGGATGCTAAGGCGCTCCTGCCGAACAACAGGCAACACGAGGCTTAGCGGTGTTAGCTTCTCTGCGAGAACCCTTGGCTGGAGCTGGTTTCAAGATGTTGCGCGTTGCGGTTGTCGGGGGCGGCCCCAGCGGATCCTGTGCTGCGGAAGTTCTGGCCAAAGCTGGCATCGAAACCTGGCTCTTTGAACGGAAGCTGGATAACGCCAAACCCTGTGGTGGGGCGATTCCTCTTTGCATGGTGTCGGAATTCGACCTACCCGAGTCGATCATCGACCGCAAGGTGCGCAACATGAAGATGATCTCCCCCTCTAACCGTGAGGTGGATATCTATCTTGACAACAATGCCGAGTATATTGGCATGTGCCGGCGTGAGGTGATGGATGCCTTCTTGCGCGATCGGGCTGCCTCCCTGGGAACCCATCTGGTCAATGGCCTGGTAACGAAAATCGATACCGGCGCGAAACGGCAGGGCCCCTATACCCTCACCTATTCCGACTATGCCGCCGGTGAAGCGACCGGCGAAACCAAGACCTTGGAAGTGGACCTGATCGTGGGTGCTGACGGCGCCAACAGCCGCGTAGCCAAGGCGATGGATGCCGGCGACTACAATGTGGCGATCGCCTTCCAGGAGCGGATCAAGCTGCCGCCTGAAGAGATGAAGTACTACGAAAATCTGGCAGAAATGTATGTGGGAACGGATGTTTCCCCTGATTTCTATGCCTGGGTCTTCCCAAAATACGATCATGTCGCAGTGGGAACCGGCACCATGCAGAAGAATCAAGCCCTGATTAAGGGTCTGCAGCAGGGTATCCGCGAGCGAGCCAGCAATCGCCTGCTCAAGGGCGAAGTGATCAAGGTGGAAGCCCACCCGATCCCCGAACATCCCCGTCCCCGCAGGGTTGTGGGGCGCATGGCGTTGGTTGGGGATGCTGCCGGCTATGTAACCAAGAGTTCCGGTGAAGGAATCTATTTCGCAGCGAAGAGCGGTCGCATGTGCGCCGAGGAGATCGTGGCAGCCAGCCAAGGTGGGCAGCGAATTCCCACGGAAGCTGACCTGAAAATATACATCAAAAAGTGGGACAAAAAGTATGGTCCCACGTACAAGGTTCTTGAAATTTTGCAGAATATCTTTTACAGCAACGATGCCGCCCGCGAAGCCTTCGTTGAGATGTGCGACGACAAGGATGTGCAACGCCTCACCTTCGACAGCTATCTTTACAAACGAGTTGTGGCCATGAATCCCTGGCAGCAGCTCAAGCTCACCTTCCTCACTCTCGCTTCGGTCCTGCGGGGCCAGGCCCTCGCCCCTTCCTCCTACCGCCCGGTGGCGAGTGCGGTGCGCAGCCCTGAGGAAGTGGAAGAGATGGAGGCGGTCAGCGCCATCAAGGGTGGGATCCGGATGAGGAGGCCGCTGGCGAGCAACGAGATATCCGCCTCAACCCCCGGAACAGCCGATCCCCAAGACAGCCGGGAGCCAGCCCTGGCGGGAAAGCCCTGACTTCACCGGTCAGTCCCTATTTGTTGACTGAACTCAGCTGTTGACCGAGCTCGGCAGCATTAGCCGAGCTCAGCTGGAAGCAGACGTGTAATGGCGCAGAGCCAGCCTCCATAGAGCTCGGCTGCCCAGCAAACTCAAACCGGCCAGAGCAAAACCAGCCAACACCGATTGGCCGTTGGCCAGGCCGAGGAGCGCTTCGGCTGGCACGGTAGTAAGAAATGCTACCGGCAGAATGGTGGAAAATACCAGTCGAAGTGCAGGGGGATAGGCGCTTACGGGGTATTGGCCAGCGGCCAGCAGGCTGCGGAGCACCTCGGTGGCATTCCAAATCTTCACGAACCAGATGCTGGTGGCCGCCAGCACGAACCAAAGGCTGTACAGGATCGTGACGCCGGCCAGGACCATCAGGCCGCCGGTGATAATGGTGATGGCATCAGGCCTGGCTCCAGAGCGGATGGTTCCCACCACCACCAGGGCCAGGCCGAGCAGCATCTCCGGCAAGCCCCAGGGAGAGAGGGTGCGCAGCGACAACCAGACCTGGGAATCCATCGGTTTAAGCAGCACAAAGTCGAGGCCGCCGCTCTGAACCTGTTTCACCAGGTTGCCGAGGTTGGGCCGTAGCAAGGTGCTCGAAAATCCATTCAGCAGCGTGTAGATGCCCAGCACCACCAAGGCCGCGTCCCAGCTCCACCCCCCCAGCTGTTGGCCATGACCGAAAAACAACGACAGCGTGAACAGGCTGCCTGCCAGGGTGATCAACGTGGCCGCCACCTCAATCAGGAGATTGAACTGATATTCCATTTCGGCCGCCAGGGAGGACGACCAGAAGCGGGCGAAGCTGCGCCCATGGCGGCCGATCGTGGAACCTGGATCCATCAACCCCCCATAGCCGCATAGCGGCGGACCCCGGCGCGCCACAGCAGCAGATTGAGCGGGATCAACACCGCCAGCCAGAGGGCGACGGTCCGAAAGGCTGACAGCGCATCGATCGCACCTCCGGAGGCGAGCTGGGCCGGAACGTAAAGCATCGAAGGGAATGGGGTCAGCAAGGCGAATCGACGCACCGCTTCGGGATAGAGATCCAGAGGAGCGAGCATGCCGGAAAGAAAGAGATAGGGCATGAACAGAAAGCGTTCGAGGGCACTGGCCCGCTCACTCCAGAAGCAGAGCATCGTGATGGCGTGCTGCAGCAGGAAATTCAGCCAGAAGCCGAGGTGGGCAGCAAGCAGGGCCAGCAGCAGGCGAGCGGGCGAGGGGATCCAGACCGCATCGGGGACCGCCAGGAAAAAGAGCGCCACCATCACCATCACGAAGGGCAGCCGGGTGGCCTGCTCAGCCAGGTGGGCAGCGGCATAGCGCCACACCAGTGGCAGTGGTTGCAGCAACAGGGGAGAGAGCCGCCCCAGCAGATTGTCCTCCTCGAAGGCATACACCACCCACACCACCGTGAACTGGCGCACCACGAATGCCGCCAGGAAGTATCGGGCGAAGGCCTGGGGGCTGATGCCGGCCGCGGCACCGGCCGGAGCACCGCTCCAGAGCGAGAACATCAACAGGGGCATGACTCCGGAGAGGGCCCAGAGCAGAATCTCGGCCCGGAATTCGAGCATCAGCGCGTACTGACTGATGAACAGGGCTCGGGCGATGCGCAGGGCGGAGGCCAGGGCCGAGCGCCCACTCTGGCGACCACTTGGCAAGGGCCGCAAAGGATGCTGGCTCATGGCTGCTCGATGCTTCCCTGCCGGAAAAGCCGACCGATGATGTCCTCGATCGGGGGATCACGAACCTCAAGATCCAGCACCTGCAAGTCCGCCAGCAGACGACCCACCACCGTGGTCAGGCGGTCGCGATCGACCAGCAACCGCACATCGCGGCCGCTGCATGATTCGAGCTCCCCATAGGCGCTGAAGGCTGATCCCGGCAGGGTGTCGGCCAGCTCCAGACGTACCTCGCGGCGGGGAGCCAAACGCTGGGTGAGTTGGTCGAGGCTGCCGTCATGGAACAGGGAACCGGCGTGAATCAGCAGGACGCGGGGGCAGAGGGCCGTGATGTCGGCCATGTAATGGCTGGTGAGCAACACCGTGGCGCCATGGCGGCGGTTGTAATCGGCCAGGAAGCGGCGCATGGCCGCCTGGGCATTCACATCCAGACCAAGGGTGGGCTCATCAAGGAAGAGCACCTCCGGCCGATGTAGCAGGGCCGCCATCAGTTCGGCCTTCATCCTCTGGCCCAGGGACAGCTTGCGCACGGGGCGGTGCAGTTCCTCCCCCAGCTCCAACATCTCCGCCAGTTCGCTGATGCGCCGGGCGGCCTCCCGGTCGTCGAGGCCGTAGACCGCGGCATTGACCCGCAGGGAATCCAGGGGAGGCAAATCCCAGATCAGCTGCTGCTTCTGACCCATCACCAGGGTGATGCGGCGCAGGAATTCCGCCTCGCGCCGGGCTGGAACATGGCCGGCCACCTCCAGCCGCCCGCCGCTGGGATGGAGCAGCCCACTCAGCATCTTGAGAGTGGTGGTCTTGCCGGCGCCGTTGGGGCCTAGAAAGCCCACCATCTCGCCAGGCTCGATCGTGAAATGAAGATCCCGCACGGCCTCAACCGTGCGGACCCTGCGCCTCAGAAAATGCCGCAGGGTACCGGCTAAACCAGGGTCCTTCTCCGACACCCGGAACGAGCGGCAGAGAGCCTGAACGTGGACGATCGCCATGGACCCAGGGTAGAGACCGCTGCTCCGCCTAGAGGCCCGGCGATGGCTGCAACGTTGCACTGAAGAGGGGGGCACCCGCGTCGGCGGCACCCGCGATGCAGGGGCAGGAAAAGCCGTGATGCATCAACAATCGGATTAACCCGCCAGGCGGTTGAAATCGGCCAGCACCGCCGCCTGGTTCCGCAAGACCCCCAGCAGATTCAGGCGATTGCTGCGCACGGCGGGGTCTTCGGCCATCACCAGCACGCTGTCGGCGCCATCAAAGAAGGCGGCGAGGGTGGAAGCACTCTCAGCCAGACCCCGGGCCAAATCCCGGTAGCGGTCGGGATCCTTGCCTGTGGCCACCGGTTCCAGCTCCCTCAGAACCTTGAGCATCGCTGCCTCGCTGCATTTCTCGAACATCGCCTCCACCACCACCCCCGAGGGGCTGCAGACCCCGCCGGCCAGGGTTCCCTTTTCGGCAAGGCGCGAGGCCCTCTGCACCACCGCTTGCACAGCCGCCAGCTCGCCGCTGCGGCGCAGGGCCTGCAGCAGCTCCGCCCGGCGGCGGGCATCGGCCGGATCGGCAAGCACCCGCTCCAGGGCCAGCCCCTCCCCGGCGACCGCCTGAACCACATCCACCGCAAACCCCTCCTCCTCGAGCAGGCTCACGAGGCGCTGGCGCAGGAATTCCGCCAGTTCGGCGGCAAGGGAAGCGCTGTCTACCTTGAAAGCGGGGAAAAGCGCAGCCCACTGGCTGGTGCAGCGCTGCAGCAGGTCGGGCAGATCCAGCCGCCAGCCCCGCTCCCAGAGAATCTGCAGCAGGCCATTGCCGGCCCGGCGAAGGGCATAGGGATCGGAGGAACCCGAGGGCCGTTCCCCCTTGGCATAGATACTCAGCAACAGTTCCAGCCGCTCCGCCAAGGCCACCACGGCCCCGGCATCGCTGCCAGGCAAGGCATCCCCAGCTCCGCGGGGGAGGTAATGCTCGAGCACGGCCAGAGCCACGGCCCGCGGCTCCCCCTCGGCCAAAAGATATTTGCCCCCCATCACCCCCTGGAGCTCAGGGAACTCCCCCACCATCTGGCTCACCAGATCGTGCTTGCAGAGGTGGGCTGCGCGGCGGGCATGGTGGGCGGTCGGGGGTTGGAAGGCCAGCCGCTCCAGCAGAACATCGGTGCACCACTCCAGCCGCTCAACGCGGTCGCGCAGGCTGCCGAGGCCTTCCGCGAAGGTGACCCGCGCCAGTTGCTCGCGGCGGTCGATGCTGGCGGTGGATCGATCGGCCGCCAGGAAGAACTCGGCATCGGCCAGCCGGGCCCGCAGCACCCGCTCGTTCCCGCGGCGAATTGTGGCAGCCGCCGCATCCAGCCCGTTGCCGATGCAAAGGAAGCGGGGGAGCAGCTGGGAGCCCGCCTCCAGCGCCAGGGGATCAGCCGGAACGTCTTGGCGCTGCAGGGGCACGTAGCGCTGATGGGTGCGCATCACTGTGCTGAGCACCTCGGGGGGGAGGTTCAGGAAGCGCTCCTCGATGGCACCCTCGATCAGGCGGGGCGATTCGACCAGATCCACCAGCTCTTCGAACAGAGCGTCAGGGAGATCGGGCCGGGCCGTGGAAGCTTCGGCGGCGGCGGTGATCGCCTGCCGGATGGTGGAGGCACGGGCCTGGCGATCGACCTGGACATCGGCGGCGGCCAGGGTGCCGACATAGGCCGTGGCGGTGTCAATCACCACGGGATCGGCGTGGAGTCGGTGGCCCCGGCTGATGCGATCGCTGTGCAAGGGGGGATCGCAATCGGCCAGGGTGATCGGCACCACCGCTCCATCGAGAAGGGCCACCAGCCAGCGGAGCGGACGACTGAAGCGGCTGTCGCCGTTGCCCCAGCGCATGAAGCGCCGGCCCTGCAGGCTCCAGATCCAGGCGGGCGCCAGCTCGGCCAGCACCTCGGCGGTGGCCCGGCCCGGCTCGATGGTGCGGGCAAAGACGAAAGCCCCCTTTTCGGTGTCCCGCACCTCCAGGGCCTCGGGATCCACGCCGCAGCGGCGGGCAAATCCAACGGCGGCGGGAGTCGGAAGGCCATCGCGGAAGGCCTGCTGGGCCGGAGGGCCCTTGCGTTCCTCGCTGCGATCCTCCTGCCGCTCCGCCAGATCCTCGAGTCGCAGGGCGAGCCGGCGCGGGGTGCCATCCACCCAGATGGCGCTGCTGTTGATCCGGGCCTCGGCCAGATCCCGCCGAACCCGCAGCTTCAGCTGTTCGAGGGCCGAGCCTGCGAAATCGGCGGGTAACTCCTCGGTGCCGATCTCCAACAGGAACGTGGCCATGGGAAATGGACGGGGCAGGGTGTTGGCGAACTGTATTGAAACGGTGGGTTGAGTTTCAGCGGCCAGAGATCAGCGGCCTGAGCGGTCGCGGTTCGCTAGCTTCGGTACACCAGCGCAAGGAATCAGGAATGGCCCCATCGAGGGTTGCCTCCCGTGCCACCGCCGATGGATCATCCAAACGGCCAGCCCAGTCGGCTTCATCCCAGCCTGCGGCCAAGGGAGCGAAGGCTGAGGCCAAGGGAGCGAAGGCTGAGGCCAATGGATCGATGGCTGCGGCCAAGGGATCGAAGGCTGAGGCCAATGGATCGAAGGCTGCGACACCGACCAAGTTCGAGCAGCTCAAGGCGAGCAGCACTCACCTGCGCGAACCGCTGGGCAGTGAGCTTTCCAACGAATCGAAGAATTTCAGTGAGGGCGCCGTCCAGATCCTCAAGTTTCACGGCAGTTATCAGCAGGACAATCGCGATAACCGCCGCAAGGGAGAGGAGAAAGACTGGCAGATGATGCTGCGTCTCCGCAGTCCGGCGGGCCGCATCCCGGTGCCGCTCTACCTCGCCCTCGATGGTTTAGCCGACCGTTTGGGCAACGGCACCCTTCGGGCCACCACCCGCCAGGCCTTCCAAATGCATGGGGTGGCCAAGGCCGACCTCAAGGAGGTGATCGGCACGATCGTGCGCTCGATGGGCTCCACCCTCTCGGCCTGCGGGGACATCAACCGAAACGTGATGGCACCAGCGGCCCCCTTCAGCGGCGGCGGGTACCCCGCCGCGCGGCTTCTTGCCGATCAGATCGCCGATCTGCTGACGCCGGAGGCCGCCGAGGGTTCCTATCTCGACCTCTGGGTGGATGGCGACCTCAGTTACCGCATCCGTCCCAGCGCGGCGGTCAAGCGCGTCAAGGCCCGCCAGAAAGAGGGGACCGTGTTCAGCGGTGACTCCGAGGAACCGCTCTACGGCTCCACCTACCTGCCCCGGAAGTTCAAGGTGGCCGTCACCGTGCCCGGTGACAACGCCGTGGACCTGCTCACCCAGGACATCGGCCTGGTGCTCTTCACGGATCCGAACGGACGGCCGAGGGGTTGCAATGTCTACGTGGGTGGAGGCATGGGCCGGACCCACAACAAGGAGGAGACCTTCGCCCGCACCGCTGACCCACTGGGTTACGTGGCTGCAGACGACGTTCTGGATCTGATCCAGGCGATCCTGGCCTTGCAGCGCGACCACGGAGATCGCCAGCAGCGGCGCCACGCCCGGATGAAGTACTTGATTCACGACCGAGGCATCGGTTGGTTCAAGCAGGAACTGACGCGCTACTTTCCCCAGCCAATCCGCCCCCTGCGGGACGAACCGAAGCGCAAGCTTCTCGACTACCTGGGCTGGCACCGCCAAGGCGATGGCCTCTGGTTCGTGGGTCTGCCCCTGCTGTGTGGTCGGCTGGAGGGGGAAACCAAGCTGGCCCTGCGGCGGCTGGTGGAGACTTACCAGCTGGAGGTGAGACTGACGCCGAACCAGGATTTGCTGCTCTGCAACATCGGGGCCCCGCAGCGCAGTTCCCTGAAGCGGGAGTTGACTGCGATCGGCTTCGCTGCCCCCGAGGACACCACACCCCTGGCCCGCCATGCGATTGCCTGTCCGGCCCTGCCCACCTGCGGTCTGGCGATCACCGAAGCCGAGCGGATCCTGCCGATGGTGCTGGCCCGACTGGAGACCCAGCTGGCAGGACTCGGTATTGTGCGGCCGGTTTTGGTGCGGATGACGGGCTGCCCGAACGGCTGCGCCCGCCCCTACATGGCCGAAATCGGTCTGGTGGGAAGCGGCGTGGACGAATACCAACTCTGGCTGGGAGGCACCCCGGGCCTGACCCAGCTGGCCAAGCCCTTCCTGCAACGGCTGCCGCTTGAGCAGCTTGAGAACACCCTGGAGCCGCTGCTCCTGGCCTGGCGGGACCAGGGTGGCCGCACGAGTTTCGGGGCCTTCGTGGGGCAGATCGGCGACGCCAGGGTGGCGGAGTTGCTGGCCAACGCCGGCTGAACCGCGGGCCGGCCAGGTTTTCCGACCGCCCTGGCACCCGCTGGTCAGGCGGCCTCGGATTTTGGCCAGGCAGCCTTCATGCGGGCGCCCGGCCGTAGTGGGCCGTGGTCTCACCCCGGCTCCAGGCCCAGAGCTGATCGCCATGGCTGAAGTGCCACCACTCGTTGGGATGGCGGGCAAAACCGGCGGCCGCCATCACCGCCGCGAGGCGAGTGCGGCGATGGTGCCAATGGGCCGCCTCGGAAGCAGGATCAGCCGCTGCCGCCACGGCGAAATGGTCGGGTTCGGAAACCGGACCGATGGCGTCAATGGCGCCCCCCATGGCCAGTGGCCGCCCATTGGCGTCAGCCAGGGTGAGATCCACGGCGCCGCCTGTGCTGTGGGGGGGCGGGGTTGCCAGATCAAGGCTGGGCTCGGCCCAGAAGCGGGCCACGGCCTCCACCACGGCCTGCCGGGCCGCTGCATCGGCGCGCTTTGGATCCAGGCCCCGGGTCCGACATTCCTCGGCGATGCTGTGCTCCACCATGAACCGCTGCACCGCAACGGGTCGCCAGGCATCGAAGATCGCCAGACGCCAGCCCTCCGCGCCCGCGGCTAGGGCGGCATCAGCCGCCAGCAACCGCGCGACCACGCCGCTCCTCAGCCGGAAGGGGCTGGCCCCGGGCCCGTAGGGAGCGCCCAGGCACACGTAGGGGTGGGGCTCCAGCCGCCACAGGCTGGGGGGCAGCGGCTCCAGAGATTCGCCGCTCTCCTGGATCGGGATCGGGCTCCAGGGGCGAGTCGCGGCCATGGCGGGGGACGGGTGCTGGAGCCAGCCTGCTACGGCGCCCCCAAGACGATGGCTCTGAAGCGATCGGCGGCCAGAGAGACCACCTGGGCCGATGGCTTGTCCGGCCGTCCTGCTCAGCTTTTGCCGCAGCGGTAACCAGGGGAACGGAACCTCGAAGCCCTGCCGGTTCGCGGGATCCAACTAATTGAGACGGGCAGCCTCCAGTTGACGTTGGCGCTGATCGAGCAAGGCCTGGCTCAGGCCGGGGTGGGCCTCGAGGTCCGGATCGGCGGCTACCAACTCCTGGGCCAGCGCACGGGCCTGCTCGAGGAGGTCCCCATCCTCGGTGAGGCTGGCCAAGGCCAGATCGGGCAGGCCCGACTGGCGAGTTCCCAGCACCTGGCCCGGCCCCCGAAGCCGCAAATCCATCTCAGCGATCTCGAAGCCATCGGTGCTTCGCACCAGCACCTCAAGACGCTGGCGAGCATCGGCATTGTTGCCTCCATGCAGCAACAGGCAATGGGAAGCCGCCGCTCCCCGGCCCACCCGACCCCGCAGCTGGTGCAACTGGGCCAGGCCGAAACGCTCGGCATGCTCGATCACCATCACGCTCGCCTCCGGCACATCCACCCCCACCTCCACCACCGTTGTACTCACCAGCACCTGGCTTTCACCGCGGGCAAAGGCCCCGATCGCCGCCTGCTTCGCCTCGCTGGAAAGGCGGCCATGCAGCAGGCCCACCCGCAGATCGAGGAACACCTCCTCGGCTAGGTGGCGGTGCACCTCAACCGCCGAGCGCAAATCGAGCTTCTCGCTCTCCTCCACCAGGGGCAGCACCACGTAGGCCCGCTGGCCCAGGGCCACCTGCTCGCGCACCAGCTCCCAGGCTTCCTGCCGCTCGCCGGAGCGCAGCAGGCGGGTGCGGATCGGAGTGCGGCCAGGGGGAAGCTCATCGATCTGGCTCACATCCAGATCGCCGTGGATCGAGAGGGCCAGGGTGCGGGGGATGGGTGTGGCGGTCATCGTGAGCAGGTGGGGCTGCAATCCCTTGGCCATCAGACGGTTGCGCTGTCGGACACCGAAGCGGTGCTGCTCATCCACCACCACCAGCCCCAGCCTGGCAAATTGAATCGGATCCTCCAGTAGGGCATGGGTGCCCACCAGGATCTGAAGCTGGCCGTTGATCAGGTCCTGCAGCAGTTCCCGCCTCCTTCGGGCCGGGGTAGAGCCGGTGAGCAGGGCACAGCTCACGTGCAATTGGGGCAGCCAGTAGGCGAGCTTGGATAGATGCTGCTCGGCCAGCACCTCGGTGGGGGCCATCAGGGCGCCCTGGCAGCCTGCCTCGATGGCGCAGAGCAGGGCAGCGAGGGCCACCACCGTCTTGCCGCTGCCCACATCCCCCTGGAGCAGTCGTGCCATCGGCTGGGGACGGGCCAGATCATGGCGGATCTCGGCCAGCACGCGATCCTGGGCGCCGGTGAGGGGAAACGGCAGGATCGTGCGCAGCCGGCCCACCAGGTCGGCACCCCCGGGAGGCGGATCCAAGGCAATGGCGGGGCGTTGGCGGAGCTTCTGGCGCCGCTGGGCCAGACCCAGCTGCAGCAGCAGGAATTCATCGAAGACCAGGCGTCGCCGGCTGGCCTGCAGATCCGCCTGGTCGGTGGGCTGGTGAATGCCCTGCAGGGCCCGCTGACGGGGCAGTAGGGCGAGCCGTTGGCGCAGGGCCTCCGGCAGGGGATCGCTCCAGCGATCGAGATGGGGCAGCACGGCCTGAATGGCCCTGCGGAGGGTGTCGGCGCGCAGGCCCTCCGTGAGGCCATAGACCGGCACCAGACGGCCGATCAGGGGGGAACGGACCGGCGACCCGGTGCTCTCCAGCACCTCAAGCAGGGGATCGGAAAAAGAAGGTCCGTAGGGACTCTCCTTCACGAGCCCGCTCACCGCCACCGTGGTTCCAGGAGGAAACTGACGCTGCTGGGCCTTCAGCCAGCCTGGGCTACTGAAGCGACGACCGGCGAAGAAGCGGCTGACCCGCAGACGACCCGTGCTGTCCTGCAGATGGAGCTCGAGAATCGAGAGATTGGGGTTGCGGGGACTGCTGAAGGCGTGGCAACGACGCACCGTGGCCACCACCGTGGCGGTCCGACCGGGAACCAGGGCGCAGATGCGCACCAGGTTGGCGTAATCCAGGTAGTCGCGGGGGTAATGGGCGATCAGATCCCCCACCAGCAGCAGCCCGAGGCCGGCCAGCTGGGTGGCGGTCCGAGGACCGATGCCGGGCACCTCGGCCAGGGGTGTGCCGGCCAGCAGCGGGCGACTGGCGCGCTCGGTCGTACCTCCGGAAGGGGATGGAGTGGCGTAGGGACTGGAGGGCGGCAGGCTGGAGCCTCTTCCCCGCTGCGATGGGTTCTCCCCGGCCGCGCCCTCCCCTGGGGAGCTGAGCAGCCGCAGGCGAGGAGGCGCCACCGGCAGTGCTGGTCGACTCTGGACCCTGACCTGGTGGAGCCCCTGGCGCAGCTGGCGGACCAGCTGCTGCCGGCGGCCCAGATCCTCCAATCGGTAGCGGCGGAAAGCCGTGGCCAAGAGCGCGAGGCTTCGCACCGCGTCCGGGGTGAGATCTGGGGGGGGAACATCAAGGTTGCGGGTCACGAAACTGGCGAAGGTTTCGTGGCGTCCCATCAGATCGCCGAAGCCGCGCTCGGCCTCGAGCCGGCAGGCCTGCTGCAGGGACGAAAGCCAGGCTTCCAGGGGCTGAGCGGGAGGGAGGGCCAGTTCAGCTTCACCGGAACCGGGCACAATCGACGAAGCCGGCACTGCCGAAGATTCCCCTCTCAGGGTTTTCAGCAGGGGTGCTTCGGAGCCGGGCGCATCGAGCGGATGTCCTGCAGCCACAGTGCTTCGGCCTCGTGCGCCTGGATCCGCCGTTGAAGACGGCGGTACTGCTGAGCCATTCTGCGTCCCTCCTGACGGAGCTGCTGCAGCCGGCCCCGCACCGTGCGCAACCGGGGTTGCTCCAGCTCGAGATCGGCGCGGCGCAGAAGGATGGACTGGGCCCTGAGAATCCGGCCGGAGCGGCCGCTGGGAAGGGGCAGGGGGAGCTGCAGGAGATTGGGATGGCTGGACTGCACCTCGATCTGCCCCTTGAGAACACCCTCCAGCAGGTTGAGGGGTAGCAGGATCCGGATCAACCCGCACTGCAGCAGTTCGGTGTTGAGGGCATGGGAGAGATCCCGCAGCTGGCGAGTCAGGGCCAGTTCCACGCCCTCCAGCCAGGCCAGCAGCGCCACCGGATCGCGGGGGAGCAGTCCCCCCCCTTCCGGCGGGCGGTAGAGAGCACCAGGGTCCTCCTCCCTGAAGCGGCCCGGCAAGAAACGCTCCAGGGCATCGAACTCCAGCGACAGGGCACGGAAGCGGAACGGGAAGGCCGCATCCTCCGGCCGTTCTCCGAACGGCCCCGGTTCCTCCCCTTCGGCCGAGGGCTGATCGCTGACGTCATCACCACCCCCATCATCCCGGGCGGAGAACTCCGCCATGCCTTGCTCGTAGGGGTGCTCCAGCCCCCGGATGCCCCTGTCCATCCCGGCAGCGGCAGCGAGGGCGGAGAACAGGCTGAACAGATCCGAGGCGGTGTCATCCTCATCCGGGTCAGCCTGTTCGGGGGGGAGGGCATCGGAATCCTCCGGCTCCAGGCCAGAGGATTCCGATGCAGAGAATTCCGGTGCCGTGAATTCAGCGGCTGGGGATTCCGCGGCTGAATCATTAGCGTCTAATCCAGGGACTTCACCCCAGCCGAGCCAGCCACCCTCAATGGGAAGATCCAGCCCGAGATGGACCGATCCCTCGTGCGGCAAGCGGATGGAGACGCCACCCTGCGGAGCGTGGGGAGAAGCGAGATCCGAGCGAGGGTCCGCAGGAGGACCGTCCGTCATGGAGGGTTGATGGCGGTCCCCGGCAGCATCTGAATCGCGATGCATGCGATCGGCCCGCAGGGCTTGCTCGCGCGCGATCCGGCCGGCTAGGCAAGCCAGCTGCTCCACCGTGAGAAGGGTGGTGGAGCGCGTCACCAGGGCAGTGACGTTGGCGTGGAGGCGGCGGCGCTGGGCCTCAGAAAGGGTGGTGTAGCGATCGGGTTGCACCTGGGTTGCCAGGTGAAAGCACGCTTGATCCACGCTCTGGGGCAGGATCTGGCGCAACACCTGCAGGTAGAGCGCCAGCTGCCGATAAAGCTCCGGATTGGTGCTCGCCAGCTCACGCTGAATCCGCAGCAGATCGGCTTGCGTGGCAGATGGCCCGGAGACGGGGGTCATGGCAGCGGAGCCATGGGAAGGATCAGGCCTTGCCCATGGCCGCCACTTCAGCAGCGAAATCGCTCTTTTCCACGTCGATGCCTTCTCCGAGAGTGAAGCGGCTGAAGCGGCGAACCTGGATGTTCTCGCCGGTTTTACCGGCGGCCTGCTTCACCATCTCTCCCACCGTGATGGTGTTGTCACGGATGAAAGGCTGCTCGAGCAGGGCGAGTTCTTTGAGGCGCTTGCCAATGCGCCCTTCCACGATCTTCACCTTCATCTCCTCCTTCTTGCCCGCCAGATCATCGCGGCCCATCTCGATCGCCTTTTCCCGTTCCGCAATTTCCTGGGGGATCTCCTCGGTGCTCACATAATCCACACTGGGGCAGGCGGCGATCTGCATGGCCACGTTGCGCACAAGCTCCTGGAACAGCTCACCGCGGGCCACAAAGTCGGTTTCGCAGTTCACCTCCACCAGCACGCCCACGCGGGCACCGGTGTGGATGTAGCTACCGATCGACCCTTCCGCAGCGGTACGACCCGCCTTCTTCTCGGCGGTGGCGATGCCCTTCTGGCGCAACCATTCGGCGGCCTTGGACATGTCGCCGCCGGATTCGGCCAGGGCCTTCTTGCAATCCATCATGCCGGCGCCGGTCTTGTCGCGCAGGTCCTTGACGAGCTTGGCGGTGATCTCAGCCATGGGAGGGGAGGAATGGAAATCGGGGAAGGGGAGAAATCTGCAGGGAGAAGGCCAGGGGACCCTGCCCTGAAAGGTCTGCTACGACATCCGGGCCGACCCGGAGCGCCAGTGGCGGGCCTGTTTGCAGCTCTAGCTGACCGCCTGGAGGATGGTCTGTCGCCTAAATCGCCGCTGATGGTGCTCCGACTGGGGCGACACTCCAGGGCCAAGACCGTCAACGATCTGGCCATGGAGTGGGATGGGCACAGCCCGGGGGCCTTGGCCCGAGGCTTCAGCCCTCGTCGTCGCCGCCACGGTCTTGGGCGCCATGGCGTCCTTCATTGATTGCATCGGCCAGGCGACCCAGCACCAACTGCACCGAACGCACGGCGTCGTCGTTGCAGGGGATGGGCACATCGCAAAGGTCGGGATCGCAATTGGTGTCCAACATCGACACCAGCGGGATGTCGAGCTTGCGAGCCTCGAGCACCGCATTGGTCTCGCGGCGCTGATCCACCAGAATCACCACATCGGGCAGACGACGCATGTTCTTGAGACCGCCGAGGTATTTCTGCAGGCGATCCAGTTCACGACGCAGCACCGCGGCTTCTTTTTTGGGTCGCATGGCGATGGCGCCGGACGATTCCATGCGCTCCAAATCCTTGAGGCGATCGATGCGGGCCCGCATCGTGGTCCAGTTGGTGAGCATGCCGCCCAGCCAGCGCTGGTTCACGTAGGAGGCACCACAACGGGTCGCCTCCTGGGCGATCACCTCGGAGGCCTGTTTCTTGGTGCCGACAAAAAGGAAGCGCTTGCCGCTGCGGGAGGCACTGCGGGTCCATTTGTAGGCGTTGTTCATGCAGACGGCGGTCTGCACGAGATCGATGATGTGAACACCGTTGCGCGCACAATAGATGTAGCGCGACATCTTCGGGTTCCAGCGCCGGGTCTGGTGCCCGAAGTGGGCGCCAGCTTCCATCATCTCGGCGAGAGTGACGACAGCCATGGGATTCGATTGGGTTTCGGGTTGGCCACCACCTGCCAGGAAAGCCGGTCGATTGTGCGGGGTTGGAGTAGCGCGGGATGCGCTGGGACCCTTGCAACCGAAGCCGGATCACCCGAAACGTGCAGGTGTGCGGTGTGACAGGACCCGAACAACCTATCAAACGGCCTGCTGGCGGCAGGCCTGGAGGACCCACGCCGCCAGCGGACATTAGACACCCTGTTGCCGGGCTTCGCTGTAAAGGGCCTCAACACCGATACGGTTCAGGGGAAGACGCAGAAGTTCCATCGCCAGGCCAGGGTGGCCCCGACGGATCAACCAGCCCAGCAGGGGCCGCAGACTGCGTTCATTGAGGAGGCCACCCAGGGTGAGCAGTTCCCACAGGATCCGGTGCAGCCAGGTGTACTGAATGATGAACCGCACCCGACGAGTGGGGTGTTTGCGGTAGAAGACGAGTCCCATTTTGGCCCGCTCCCGCTCCACCTGGATCAGCCGCGGGATTTGCTCCAGGCTGAGGGCCGGATGCCAGTGGTAGCCCACGGCGCGGGGACAGCGCACCAAATCCACCCCAAGGCGCCGAAGGCGCTCACCGAGTTCGAGATCCTCCCAGCCGTAGAGGCGGAAGGAGGTGTCGAACAGACCGGCACGTTCGAGAACCTGCCGATCGATTGCCACATTGCCGGTGGCGAAGTAGGCGAAGGACACATCATTGAGCTTGTGGGGCTCGCTGGTGGGATTCTCGAAATTGGCGGTGTTAACCACGGCGCCGTAGGTGAAGCAGAGCTTGTCCCCCCGCTCCCGCCAGCGTTGCTCAAGGGCGCGCGCGTGGTGCTGCAGGAAATTCGGCAGCACCACGAGGTCGCTGTCGATAAACACGATCACATCGCCGTCGGCATGCTCCACCCCCCGGTTGCGGCCCGCCGCTGGGCCGCCATGGTCCTGGCAGATGAGGCGCACATGGGGCAGGGAGGCGGCATGCTCCTGGAGCCAGGCCACGGTGTCGTCGGTGGAGCCGTCATCGACGAGCACCACCTCAAAGCGCTCGATCGGCGGCGCCAGTTCCTGGCGCTCCAGGGCCATCAGGCACTGGCGCAGGATCGGCAGCCGGTTGTAGGTGGGGATGACGACGCTCAGGAACATGGCAGCTGGAAGGGAGGCAATAGGCAGCGATGGATGGGTCCGACGCTCAGCCAACAAAAAGGGGGATCCCTGGGGACCCCCCGCTGGGGCTTGCCGGCCCAAGGCGCTGCGCCAGATCAGTCGGCGGCCCCGCCGTTATTGGCGGTGCCGGTCACACCGTTACCGGCACCTTCGCCACGACCCTCATTGCGCAGCTTGCGCTTTTTGAACTTGCGGGCGTAGGCGCGGTTGCGCTCCTGCTTTTCCTTCTTGAGATTCCTGCGCTTGGACATGCGGACCGCTGTTCCTGGGGGTTTGGATCGTTTTACCCTACCGAACCGCTGAGCGTTCGGCCGCTGACGGTGGTCTCGGATAGCCGCCCATCCTCCATCTCCACCAGGCGATCCGCCACATCGAGAATGCGGGGGTCGTGGGTCACCATCAGCACGCTGCACCCCTGATCACGGGCCAGACGCCGCAGCAGCTCCACCACCTCGCGGCCGGTGCGGCTATCCAGGGCCGCGGTGGGTTCATCGGCCAGCAGCAGACGCGGCTGGGCCGCCAGGGCCCTGGCGATCGCCACCCTCTGTTTCTGACCGCCGGAGAGGTCGTGGGGGAGCTTGGCCAGGTGATCGCCGAGTCCCACGGCCCGCAACCACTGCCGGGAGAGGTCTCGCCGGGCCCGGTAACCCAGACCAGGAAGCAGGTCGGCCCCCATCTGCACGTTCTGCTCGGCACTCAGGCAGCGCAGCAGGTTGTGACCCTGGAAGATCATGCCAATCTGACGGCGCAGCAACTGGCGCTCCCTCCGGGCGGCACCATGGAGCTCCTGGCCGAAGAGCTGCACCGAACCCGCCATCACCTGCCGCAGGGCGCCCACCAGAGTGAGCAGGGTGGTCTTGCCACAGCCCGAGGGGCCCGTGAGCAGCACCACCTCACCGGGGCGGATGGTGAGGCTCACCCCATCGAGCACCTGTCGTCGGTTAGCTCCACTGCCGAACCAGTGCTGCAGATCCCGCACCACCAGGCTCGCTGGTGTTGTGGCCGGTAGCGGGAGGCCCTCGCTGCTGCCGGTGGAACCCGCCTCAGGAGTGGCCTTGCCGTTGCGATGCCGGCTGACGATTCCATTGCTGGAATCGAAACCGGAAGCGGGGGGTTGGGGAGCGCTGCTCACGGGAATCGAGGGCCTCAGAAGATCTCAGCGGGATCGGCATCCCCGAGCTTGCGCATGGCCATCAGGGCCGAGCCCAGGCACATGGTGAGGATCATGCCGAACACCAGCAGCGAACGAGCACCATCCATCGCCACCGGCAACTTGGTGCCATTGCGGATCACGGTGTAGAGCCCCTGACCCGCCAGCCAAGCAGGCAGATAGCCCAACAGGGCAAGCAGGAGCCCCTCCCGGGCCACGACTCCCAGGAGCTGGGGGAGGGGATAGCCCATGGCCATCAAGGTGGCGTACTCGGGCAGATGGTCACTCACATCGGAGTGGAGGATCTGATACACAATCACCGAACCCACCACGAAGCCCATCCCGGCACCGAGGGTGAAGATGAAGCCGATCGCGGTGCTGCTGCGCCAGTAGTTCTTCTCGAACTCCACGAACCCCTGCTTGGAGTAGATCGCCACGTCCTTGGGCAGATGGGATTTCAGACGGGCAGCGACTGTGGCGGGATCGGCCCCTGGCATGAGGCGGATCAGGCCCAGCTCAATGCTGCCGGGGGGCAGGTCGGGCATCAGCTGGAGAAAGGTTTCACTGCTGGTCAGCAGGTTGCCGTCGGCACCGAAGGAGGGGCCCAGCTCCACCAGACCCGCCACCCGCACCCGCTTACCGGCCACTTCAGTTTCGATCGTGCGGCCCTGCTTGTACCAGGCGGCAATCGGGCCGAACTCCGGCCGGGAGAGGGAATCGAAAAGAACCCGGCCCCGTTGGCTGAGTACGCGGGTTCGCTCAACCAAACCCGGATCGGTGAACAGGGGATCACCGGGCTCAAAGCCCACCGCCAGGATCGAGCGGGTGCTGCGGGTCTGGGGGTTGCGCCAAAGCAAAAAGTTCCAGTGCACGGGCGTGGTGCCTGCCACATCTGGATCGGCCATCACCTGCACCAGCCGCCGCCTGGGAAAACTGGCCATGGCGATCGAGCTCATCGTGCGCGGGCTCACCAGCACGAGATCGGCGGCGAAGCGCTTGTGCAGGGTCACGCTGGCGTCAAAGAGGCCATCGCGGAACCCGAGCTGCAGAAACATCAGGATTCCGGCGAAGGAGATCCCCGCCAAGGCCACCAGCAGTCTGCCGGGCTGGCGAGTGAGCAACAGCCAAGCCAGGGGGATGCGGCGGTTAGGCCAGAGATGATCCAGGAGCATCACGGGTTTATGGGGCGAGCCTGGCGATCACCTTCAGTCCTGTGAGCTGGCGCACCCGTTGGGCATCGGCCGGATCCAGCTGCACCCGCACCTCCACGATCCGCGCGTCGGCGTCGCCGGTTGGATCGGTGGAGAGCACCTGGCGCTGCCGCACCTGGGGGCTGATGCGGCTGACGCGGCCGGCCAGGGTGCCGCTGAAGCCGCCGTTCTCGCTAGTAAGCCACACGGCCATGCCGGGCTTCACCCGGGCGATGTCGCTCTCATAGACCTCCACCACAGCCTCCATGCGGTCGCTGGCGCCGAGTTCGAGAATTCCCTTGTCGCCGGGGCGTTCCCCCACCCGGGCATTGATCCGCAGCACCGTGCCAGCCATCGGGGAGCGCAGTTCGGTGTTGTCGAGGTCGGCCTCCTCCTTCACCAGCTCGGCCTGAGCCTCCTGCAACTGGCCCTGCAGCAATAGGTGATCCTGCTGGCGGCGATCAAGTTCATCAGCAGCGATCGCACCGACCTTGGTGAGCTGGCGGTAGCGGGCCAGTTCCCGGCTCTCCACATCCAGTCGGCGCCGGAGATTGGCGATGCGGGCGCGCAGCAGATTCCGCTGGGCAAGCTGGGTAGGGGCGGTGTCGAAGCGGGCCAGGAGCTGGCCGGGCAACACCCTCTGTCCTTCCACCACCTCCAGGGCGGTGATCCGGGGCGTGGCACCCATACCACTGGTCGGGGCGGCCAGCACACGGATGTCGCCGGCGGGCTCGAGCCGGCCAAGGGCCGCCACGGCCTCGGGTCGGGCAGGCGCCGGTTTGGCGCGCAATACAGATTCCCGCTTGGCTGCCGACTGGCCCAGCCATCCGGCTTTGAATGCCAACAGACCAGCTCCGGCTGCCAGGGCCAGCGAGCCGATCAGGACGGTGAGGAGGGGGCGGGAGGATCGTCGAACAGGAGGTTCTCGATGTATTGGTCCGCCCAGGCTGGGTTGAACGCCTTCTCCAGGACCCGGCGGGTTTTGTCGTTCTGTTTCTGTTGCTTGCAATAGCGCTGCTGACCCTCCCAGCGCCTCACCGTAGCTGGATCCGTGGGGCCCTGGGCCGTGCCCGCCGACACCGCCGCCGCGAGCACTCCCAGCACGGCCGCCACATGGTCGATGAAGCGCTCCTCCTCGGCCTGATCGACCGGCCGCACGAACAGCACGTGGCGGGAGAAGATCCCGCCCCAGGTCGGCAGCTCACGCTTCTGGGAGAAGGGGCCGGGATCGAGGGCTTCGAGGGCTCGGTCGATCCCCGCGGGCAGGGATCCCGTCACGGGGGAAAGGTCCACGATGGCGGCGGACACCACCCCGCGGCCAGCCACGATATCGGCCCCAAAAACCGGCAGGTCGAAGCTGGGTTCGGGGAAGAACACGCAGTGAAGGATCTGCAGGCCCGCCCCCAGACGGGCCGTCTCGAGATGGAGCTTGCGCAGGCCATGGCAGCGGTGCACCTCGTTGCTAATAAAGAGCTCCTCACCATCGAGGCTGCCGCTGATCGCCTCCAAGGCTGGATCGATTGTCAGGGGCTCCAGGCCGGGGAGGCTGTCCCGGCAGGTGCGGATCCGCCCGGCAAGGGCGTCTACCAGGGGATGGATGCCCCCGGACGCTCGAGCGGAGCCTCCCCGGGGGCCGGTGACCGGCTCAGCTGCGGCACGGGGTGGGGAATCCGGTGTCATCACGGCGCCACAGCCAGCAGAATGGCGATCCTGACACCAGCGCATGCCAACCCCCTCCCGTTGTTGCGGCCCGTTGCTCCCTGGGCTGGAGCAACCGAACCGCAGGGTGCTTGCCAATGGAGCCGAACTGGTGAGTCTCGATCTGGCCGAGGCCCCCTTGGTCTGTCTCGACTTCTGGTGCCGCGCCGGCAGCGTGTTCGAAGCCGGCAGTGAGAGTGGCATGGCCCATTTCCTTGAGCACATGGTGTTCAAGGGCAGCCACAGCCTGGCGGCGGGCGAATTCGACCGCAGGATTGAGGCCCTCGGCGGCAGCAGCAATGCCGCCACCGGCTTCGATGATGTGCATTACCACGTGCTGATTCCCCCCCAGGCGGCTCCGGAAGCTCTTGAGCTCCTGCTCGATCTGGTGCTGGAGCCTCGCCTTGAGGGGGAAGCCTTCGCGATGGAGCGCCAGGTGGTGCTTGAGGAGCTCGCCCAGAGCGAAGACCAGCCGGAGGAGGTGGCGGTGCAGCAACTCCTGGCGATGGCCTGCCCAGGCCATGCCTATGGGCAGCCGATCCTGGGCCGGCGTGAGGCCCTGTTGGCCCACGAGCCCGAGGCCATGGCGACCTTCCATCGGCGCCTTTACGGCGGTGGCCGTTGCGTGCTGGCCCTCGCCGGTGCCCTGGCCGGTACTGACCTGGAGGCGAGGGCCGCTGAGGGGGCGCTCGCCTCCTTGGCCCCCCTGCCAGGGCCGCCGCCCCTTGAGCCTTTGCGGGTGCAACCCGGGGAACAGCGGCTGGAGCTGCCCCGCTTGGAGGCGGCCCGGCTGCTGATGGCCTGGGGCCAGCCGCCGGCCCGGGATCTCCACGGGGTCATGGGGGGCGATCTGGCGACCTCCTTGCTGGCCGAGGGTCGGCGGAGTCGCCTGGTGGCGCGATTGCGGGAGCAGCTGCAGCTGGTGGAGAGCGTGGATCTGGATCTGCACCCGATGGAATGCGGCAGCCTGGCGCTGCTGGAGGCGGTGTGCGATCCCGAGGATCTGCCGGCGGTGCGGGCCGCCATCCACACCGTCTGGGATGAGGTGATGGCCGAGCCGGTGCAGGCGGCCGAGTGGTCGCGGGTGAGGCGGCTGGTAACGAACAGCTACCGCTTCGGGATGGAGGCTCCGGGCAACGTGGCCGGGCTGATCGGCACCGGGCACCTCTGGGGCCGCTACGAGAGTCTGGAGGCCCCCCTCGAGGCAATCGACTCCTGGGATCCGGAGACCCTGCGGGCCGAAGCTCTGGCCAGCTTGGATCCCCGCCGCGCCTGCGTGCTTGAAGCGGTGCCCGCATGACCTCCGCGATCCCGTTCCCCGTGCCCAGCTTCAGTCTCAGTGGCGGCCTGCCGGTTGTCGCCCGCAGCCGTCCGGGGCCTGAGATCCTGGCGGCACGGTTGGTGATCCGAGGCGGCAGTGGCGCCGATCCGCTGCATCGGCGTGGCGCCCACCAGTTGCTGGCCGGAACCATGACCCGGGGCTGCGGCCAGCTTGATGCCGACGCCCTCGCCGATCTGGTGGAAGGGGCGGGGGCTGCTCTGCGGGCCGAAGCGCATGAGGATTCCCTAGTGCTCGGCCTCAAGTGCGCCGCCACGGACACCCTGGATCTGCTGCCGCTCCTCCTCGCCATGGCGCGGCGACCCCTCCTGGCCCCAGATCAGGTGGCTCTCGAGCGGCAGCTCAATCTCCAGACCCTGCAGCGCCAGAAAGAAGACCCCTACCAGTTGGCCCACGACCAGCTGTTGCGCCAGCTCTACGGCGAAGGCCCCTATGGCCACGATCCCCTCGGGGTCGAGGGGGAGCTCAAGGGGATCTCGGCCGATCTGCTCGCTGATCTAGCGGTGGGTCTGGGGCGAGAGGGCGCGGTTCTGGTGCTCACCGGAACCCTGCCTGACAACCTCCAGTCCTTGCTGGAGGACTCCCTGGAGGGCCTTCCTTGGACCACCCACCTGCCCCTGGCCTCGTCGGCGGTAGCGCCGCCACCTGTCGAACCAGGTGGCGCGCCAGCGGCCGGAGCCAGCCTGAGGGCCCTCGTGCAGGACACCGAACAGCTCGTGCTGATGCTGGGGTGCCCCACCGTGCCGCTCGGCCATCCCGATGCCCTACCGCTGCGGCTGCTCCAGACCCACCTGGGATTGGGTATGTCGAGCCGCCTGTTCGTGGTGATGCGGGAGGAACGGGGCTTGGCCTACGACGTGGGGGTGAGCCACCCGGCCCGCTGCGGGGCGGCCCCGTTCGTGATGCACCTCTCCACCTCCGCCGACCGGGCCGAGGAGGCCACCGCCTGCCTCCTGGAGGAATGGCGGCGCCTGCTGGAGGAACCTCTGGATTTGGCGGAGCTGGAGCTGGCCCGCGCCAAGACCATCGGCCAGGACGCCATGGGTCGCCAGACCTGCTCCCAGATCGCCGAGCGCCTGGCCCTGGTGCTCAGCCACGGCCTACCCGCCGACCATGTGGAACGGTGCCTGGCTCGGGCCGCCGAACTGGATGGCGCAGCGCTGCAGCAGGCCGCCCGCCGCTGGCTTTCGCAGGCCAGCCTCAGCCTCGTTGGGCCGGCGCCGGCCCTGGCCTCCGCAACAACCGCCTGGGAGGCTGCCGGCGGAATCGGGCTCAGTCGTTCCCGGACGCCGGCCTGAGGTCCCGCACCGCCAGCAGAAAGGTGCCCCGCCGGAAGCGCACGGCCAGTTGGTCGCGGGGGCGGATCTCGCTCACAGCGCCCACCTCGCCGGTGGCCACCAGGTCGGGGGGACGCAGCATGGGCATCGGATCGGCCGTCTTGAGGTAGGGAACGCTCTGCAGCAGGCAGACGCGATCACCCACCACGAAGCGGAACGATTCGGCCGGTTCGATTGTCTCCCCGCTCTCTCCCTGGTCGGCCTGCTTCACCGGATCGCCCCTTCTCAGCCGAACCTAGCTGCAGCAGGATGGGCGCCTTGACCACCAACGGAGAAACGTTTGCGGGCCCTTGCTACCTGGAGCGGAGCGATCGCCGGTCTGCTGCTGATCGTGGCCGGGGGTCTGATCCCCGCCTTCCTGGCGCTTCCAAGCCCGGAAGGGTGGAGCCTCCGTCCCCTGGGGATCACTCTCCAGGTGCCCGCTCTGCTGCTCACAGCGTTGGTGGCCGGTCCCCGCAGCGCCCTGCTGGCCGCGGTGGGCTATCTGAGCGTGGGGCTGTTCCAGCTGCCGGTGTTCCAGCAGGGGGGGGGGATCGGCTATCTGGTGGATCCGGGATTCGGCTATCTGGCGGGCTTCATTCCAGCGGCCTGGATCACGGGGCGACTGGCCCGCCAGCGCGGCATGGACGATCCTCTCGCCCTCACCGCGGCAGCAGCGGTTGGACTTCTCGTGCTGCAGCTCTGCGGGCTGCTCAACCTGCTCATCGGCGCCCTGGCCGGCCGCTGGGGCGCCAGCCTGGTGCCGCTCCTGGTGGGCTATGGACTGGCGATCCTTCCCCAGGCCCTGCTGTGCTGCGCGGCCGGGGTGCTGGCCTGGGTGCTGAGGCGGGTGCTGCTGGTGCGATCTTGAGAGGCTGAGCATGCCCGATCCGATTCCAACCCACGCCACCACCTCGCGGGATTCCATCTCCCCAGGAGGCCCTGGCACGCCCCGATCCCGCAGCGATAGGGCCCTGCCGCTGTTCCTTGCCCTGGCGGTGCTGATCGCGGACCAGTGGAGCAAGTCGTGGGTGCTCAGCCACCTGGAACCAGGAAGGCTGTATTCCTTCCTGCCTGGTCTGCTGGCGCTCCAGCGGGTGAGCAACACCGGCGCCGCCTTCAGCCTGTTCCGAGATTCGGCGCAGATCCTCGCTGTGGTGAGTCTGGCGGTGAGTGCCGCCGTGCTGGTGTGGATCCTCTGGAAGCCGCCCCATGGCCTGTGGCCCAGGCTGGCCCTCGGTTTCCTGCTGGGTGGGGCGGCCGGCAACGGCCTGGACCGCTGGAACCATGGAGCGGTGACGGACTTTTTGGCCACCGTGCCCTTCTCCTTCCCCGTGTTCAACCTGGCCGATGTGGCCATCAACCTTGCGGTGGCCTGCTTCGCCCTCGACCAGCTGGCGGCCTTTCTGCCGCGACGAACCGGCCCCAGTAGCCCTCGATCCCGGGGAAGACAGGGTTCCGGACGGGGCGCCGGCCCCGGCGGCAGCCATGGCTGAGCGTCCCGGCCCCACCCTCTCCGTTCATCTGGAGCACCAGCTGGAGCGGCGTGTTCCCCTGCACGGCAACCTCTATCGGATCGGCCGGGATCCGAACGCCGAGGTGCTGCTTGAGCAGGCGGCTGTGAGCCGTCGCCATGCCCTGTTGGAACGGCGCGGCAACCACTGGCTGCTCAGCGATGCAGGGTCCACGAACGGGCTGTGGTGGCAGGGGCGCCGGGTGCGGGAACTGCTGCTGCGCGATGGAGATCGGGTGCGGCTGGGGCCGCCCCAGCTACCCGATCTGCCCGAAATCAGCTTCCACGACGCCGAGTCCGGTCGGCGGCTGCGGCGGATCCGGCTGGCGATCCTGGCTCCTGCCGCACTGGCCGGAGGAGGACTGCTGCTCTGGCTCATGGGGGCCGTGTTGGTGCCGATCCGGGGAAGCCTGGCGACCGTCCGAGGGCCGCTGCTGCTCTACGACCGTGCCGATCGACCGATCGCTTCGGCCGATGACCGCCGCCACCGGGAACAGGCGAAGCTTGAGGGCTATCCGCGGGTGCTGCTCGATGCCCTGCTCGCCAGTGAGGACAGCCGCTTCTGGTGGCACCCCGGCATCGACCCGATCGGCACCGGTCGCGCCCTGGTGACCAACCTGCTGGGCGGCCGAGTGCTGGAGGGGGGGAGCACCCTCACCCAGCAACTGGCCCGCAGCCTCTACCCGGCCCAGGTGGGCGAAGGCGAGACCCTGGGCCGTAAGGGGCGGGAACTGCTCGTGGCCCTGCAGCTGGAGGCGCGCTTCAGCAAGACCGAACTGCTCCTGAGCTATCTGAACCGCGCCTTTCTGGGTGCAGGCTGGGGCTTCGAGGATGCCTCCCGCCGACTGTTCGGCAAGCCTGCCGGCACTCTGTCCCTGGAGGAGGCGGCCCTGCTGGTTGGTCTGCTCTCCTCTCCCTACGGCCACGATCCCTGCAGCCGCCCCCAGGATGCCCTGGAGGCCCGCAATGCCGTGCTTCACAAAATGGTGGACACCGGCCGCATCACCGCCGATCAAGGCCGCCGCGCCCGCCGTCTGCCGATCCGCCTGAGTGTGGATGCCTGCCGGGGCAATGAACGCCGGGCCATGCCCTACTACAGCGACCAGGTGCGGCGCGACCTCGATGCGTTGGTGGGGGCGGATGTGGCGGCGGAAGGGAACTACCTGGTGGACACCCACCTGGATCCGGCCTTACAGGAACTGATCGAGCGCTTGCTGCGGGAGCACGTCGAGGCCAGTCGCTCCCTTGGCGTATCGGAGGGGGCGGTGGTGGTGCTCGACAGCCGCAACGGCGGCATCCTGGCGATCGTGGGAGGCCGCGACTACCGCCGCAGCCAGTTCAACCGGGCCTCGATGGCCCTGCGTCAGCCGGGGAGCACCTTCAAGCTGGTGCCTTACACGGCGGCGATCGAACGGGGGGCCAGGCCCAGCGATGGTGTGAACTGCGGGCCTCTCACCTGGCAGGGCCAGGTCTTCGAGAGCGGCTGCGGCGGCACGATCAGCCTGCGGCAGGCCCTGGCAATTAGCAGCAACACCGCCGCCCTGCGGCTGGCCCGGCGGGTGGGCCTCGATGCGGTGGTCCACAAGGCCCGGGACCTGGGCTTCAGCACACCGCTCGATCCCGTGCCGGGCCTGGCCTTGGGCCAGAGCGAGGTGACCCTGCTGGAACTCACCGCCGCCTACGCCGCAGTGGCCGACAACGGCCTCTGGCATGCCCCGAGCACCATCCGCCATCTGACCGACGCCGAAGCTTGCCCAGCCGGGAGAGAGGAGAAGGGTTGCCGCAGCGTGCCGAAGACCGCACTACCCCTAAGGGGAGCCCGATCCAAGGATGGGAAGGTCGCAGCCGGCAAGCTCGAGCCCGGCGGCGTGGCCGGAGCGGCCGGTCGGCGGGCCATGGCCCCAGCCACGGCGAAGCTGATGCAGGAGATGCTGCGGGGCGTGGTGAACGGGGGCACCGGAACGGCCGCCTGGGTGAGCGGCGGGGTGTGGGGAAAGACGGGCACCACCAACGACGGTCGCGACCTCCTTTTCGTGGGCGCGGTGCCCGATCGCCACTGGGTGATGGGGGTGTGGCTAGGGAACGACGACAACACGCCCAGCCGTTCCACCAGCCACCTGGCCGCTGAACTCTGGGGCCGGATCGTTCGCTCCTCGGTGGCCTCCCCCTAATGCTCCCCAAGCGCCTTTGGCTCTGGATTGCGCTGGCCCTGCTGCTGCTGGTGGTGGTCGCGGTGGTGCTGCAGGCCTTCAATCAGCTGCTCTGGCAACTCAGCTACTGGCTTCCAGGTTGGCTGATCGGTCCGCTGGTGTTGCTCGTGCTCGCCGCCATCGGACTGGCCCTCGCCCAGGTGGGTCTGCCCTGGCTCCAGGCCCTGCGCCAGGGGAAAGGCACCGGTCCGGGCCGTCGCGGTGAGGCCCCGCTGAACCTGGAGCGGCCCGCCAGCCGTCGCGAGGCGGCGGAGCGCAATCTCGATGCGATCGACCGCACCCTTGAACGGGTGCGCGATGCGGTGGAGCGGGAGGCCCTGCAGCAGGAGCGGATCCGCATGCAAACCGAGCTGGAGCGCGGCGATCTACGGATCGTGGTCTTCGGTGGCGGATCCGTGGGCAAGACCTCCTTGATCCGTGCCCTGCTGCAGGAGCTGGTGGGGAGCGTGGGAGCTCCGATGGGGTCCACCACCAGCTCCTCCTCCGACCGCTACCGCCTGCGGCTGCGGGGGCTTGAGCGGGCCGTGATCCTGGAGGACACCCCCGGCATCCTCGAATCGGGCGCCGAGGGCCTGCGGCGTGAGGAGCTCGCCCGGCGTCAGGCAGCCCGGGCCGATCTGCTGTTGCTCGTGGTGGATGGTGACCTGCGGGCCAGTGAACTGGCGGTGTTCGACACCCTGGCGAGCCTCGGCAAACGGCTGCTGCTGGTGCTCAACAAATGCGATCTGCGGGGCGAACGGGAGGAGAAACGGCTGCTGGAGTTGCTGCGACAGCGCTGCGGCAAGCGGATCAGCGCCGAGGATGTCATCCCCGCCAGCGCCGCCCCCCAGAGCGTGCCCATGCCAGGCGGCAGGCCCCTCCAACCCGAAACCGAAGTGGAACCCCTCCTGCGCCGCATCGCGGCGGTGCTCCATGCCGATGGGGAGGAACTGATCGCCGACAACCTGCTGCTGCAGTGTCGCCAGCTGGGAGAGGCCAGCCGACAGCTGCTCGATCAGCAGCGTCGCCGCGATGCCGAGGGCCTTGTGGATCGGTACATGTGGATTGGGGCCGGGGTGCTCGCGGTCACCCCCCTTCCCGGCCTCGATCTGCTGGGCACCGCGGCGGTGCAGGCCCAGATGGTGATCGAGATCGGCCGTCTTTACGGGGTGAATCTCAGTCGCAGCCATGCTCAGGATCTCGCCCTCACCGTGGGGCGCAGCCTGGCGGGCCTCGGCCTAGTCAAGGGCGGGGTGGCGCTCCTGGGCTCGGCCCTCAGCCTCAACCTGCCGGCCCTGCTGGTGAGTCGGGCGGTGCAGGCGGTGAGCGCGGCCTGGCTCACCCGCCTGGCGGGCCGCAGCTTCATTGTGTATTTCCAGCAGGGCCAGGACTGGGGCGACGGCGGCCTGCCGGAGGTGCTACAGCGCGAATACGACCTGAACCGCCGCGAGGGCGTGCTGAGGCGATTCCTAGAGGCCGCCTATCGCCAGGTGGTGGAGCCCCTCAAACAGCAGGCCCTGCGTCTGCCGCCCCAACCGGACGAGCGATCCGAGCCACTTCATCCCCAAGCGGCGGAGCCGCGGGAGCGCCCGATCCGGAAAGCGAACTCCCAGGAGTGGCCAAAACCGCTTCGGCGAAGGCCTCCGGAGGCGGGGGAAGCAGGGGACCGGAGCGATCGAGCACGCTGACCACCAGGAGGTAGAGCACCCCGATCAGGATCGAGAGGGCACCGGTGAGGATCGCCACCCAGCGGGAACGCCGATCCCGCCCGGGGTCACGGCGCGGAGCAGGGAGCGGTTCCGGACCGGCTGGGTCGTCCATGAGGGGGCCGCAAAGCCGGCGATCGGGCCCGGGCATGTTGGCAGACGCGGTGGGGGTGCCGGGTTCAGCCGGGGGGTCCGGCGGCATCGCCGCAGCTGCCCAGCAGGATCCCGCTGAGGGCCTCCAAGTGCTCGCTGCCGGTGTGGGGATTTCCCAGCACCGCCTTGAGATGGTGGAGACCTTGGTAATTGGGTCGCGACAGCATCAGTCCCTCCCGCAACAGCAGCTGGCGGGTCCGCTGGCTCCAGAGGTCACAGCCGTCACGGTCGAGACCCTCGGGCCGGAAGGCCAGCAGGTGGAAACTGCCGCCGAGCACCCGCAGCCGTCCGTCGCCAGCGAGCAGGTGCTGGAGCTGGCGACGACGGCCAATGGCCCCATCGAGCACGGCAGCGATGCCCTCCAGGCCCAGCTGTCGCAGACCCAGCCAGAGCTTGAGCACCTCCGCCGGTCGCGTGCCCTGCAATCCGGCCTCGCCGCCGTGGCAGCCCCCCCGGCTTGGCTCCATATAGGGAAGACCGGTGGCGAAGGTGGCGCTGAGGGCTGCGGGGGAGGCCAGCAGCAGAAGCGAGGAGGTCTTGGTGATCCCTAGCAGCTTCTGGGGATTCATGGTGACCGAATCCGCTAGCTCGAGGCCGGCAACACGGAGGCGATGGGAATCGGCAAGGGCAAAGACCGCTCCGATCGCCCCATCCACGTGCAGCCACACCCCATGGTGATGGCAGAGGGCGGCGATGGCGGCTAAGGGATCCACCGCTCCCCTCACGGTGGTGCCGGCGGTGGCCACCACGGCGATCACGGGAACGCCGCGGCTGTCCAGGTCGGCTAGTTCCTCGCCGAGGCGGGTGGCATCCAGGCGGCCCGCGGCATCCACGGCGACCGAGCGCAAGGCAGCGGGGGGCAGGCCCATCACCCGCATCGCCTTGGCCAGGGAGACATGGGCGTCGGCACTGCACAGCACCACCGCCTCGCCCACGCCATCGAGGCCCCGCTGGTGGCGAGCTACCACCAGCGCCATCAGGTTGCTGAGACTGCCCCCACTGGCGGGCACCCCTCCGGAGCCGGGAGGCAGGCCGATCGCTTCGGCCAGCCAGCTGCAGAGGGCCTTCTCGAGCCGACTGAGGCTGGGGGAGAGTTCCTCGGCCAGCAAATTGTTGTTGAGGCCTGCCGCGATCAGGTCGCCCACCACCGAGGCAATCAAGGGAGGCGGGTCGAGATGGGCCAGAGCCCCGGGGTGGTTGGGGTTGTAGGCCCCCACCATGAGTTGCTGCAGCTCGGCCAGCAGAGCGTTGTTGCCAATGCCGCGGCACCCGGGAGCCACGGGCGGCTGCATGGCGAGGCCGGGAAGGGGTGGCTGGTGAGTGGCGGAGGCGAACCAGCTGCCCAGCAGAGCCGAGGCGCCCTGAAGCAACCCCTGCAGGTCAGGATCAAGCGCCTGCGGATCGGGGAAGGGAAGGCCGGTCGTGGTGGTGCCCTGCCGAGGTGGCGGGGCTTGGGGCACGCTGACCAAGGGCGGCTCGTTCGGTGGGGGCATTCTGCCCTTCGCCGGTGCCGCGGCGCCTTACCCAGGTGAAGCGGATCGCGGCTCGGTAACGGCGGCTGCGAGCCGGGTGCCGGGGTGGAGCTACAACCGGACCGCAAGACTTTGAGCGGAGGCCCCGTGCGGGCGGAACCCTGGGACACGTGGATGGAGAGGCTGCTGCGGCGGGCCGATCAGGTGGGACGGGAGGGGGAGGTGCCCGTGGCCGCGGTGGTGCTGGATGGGGATGGGAAGGCCGTGGGCTGGGGGAGCAACCGCCGCCATCGCCATCAGGATCCACTCGGCCATGCGGAGCTGGTGGCCCTGGCCCGGGCGGCGCGGCTGCGGGGCAGCTGGAGGTTTCATGACTGCACCCTCATCGTGACCCTGGAGCCCTGTCCGATGTGCGCCGGAGCTCTGGTGCAGGCCCGCATGGGGCAGGTGGTGTTCGGGGCCAGAGACCCCAAACGGGGGGGCCTGGGGGGAACCATCGACCTCTCCCGTCACGCCAGTGCCCATCACAGGATGGAGGTGGTTGCAGGGGTTCTGGAATCCCGGGCCCGCAGCCAGCTGGAGGAGTGGTTCCGACAGCGGCGGCAACGAGCTGCCGACGAGCAAAGGCCCGATTGAACACGAGCCCATGCCGAGCACCCAGGGCAGAGACCCAATGGGGAGGGAACGATCGGTACCTCCGCTAAGGCTCAGGCCACGGCAGCGGCGACGGGAGCGCTGGCCCGGAAGGCCGGCAATTCGTTGGCGAAGAGATCGAGGAGGCGGTCCACGTTTTCGGGGGTGCTGTTGTACCCCATCAGCCCGATCCGCCACACCTTGCCGGCCAGGGCTCCAAGGCCGCCGCCCACTTCAATGCCGTGGCGATCAAGCAGGTGGCGACTGAAAGCCTTGCCATCCACGCCCTCGGGAATCCGAACGGTGGTGAGGGTGGGCAGCCGCAGTTCCTCGGGCACATGCAGGGCCAGACCGAGGGATTCCAGGCCTGCCCACAACCGTTCGGCATTGCGCCGATGACGGGCCCAGGCATTCTCGATACCCTCCTCGGCCAGGAGGCGCAAGGCCTCCCGCATGCCGAAGTTCATGTTCACGGGAGCGGTGTGGTGATACACCCGATCGGAGCCCCAGTACTGATTGAGCAGGGAGACATCGAGGTACCAGTTGGGAACCTTGGTGGTGCGGGCAAGCAGCTTGGCCTCGGCGCGGGGGCCCATGGTGAAAGGGCCCAGGCCAGGGGGGCAGCTGAGGCCCTTCTGGCTGCAGCTGTAGGCCAGATCGACCTTCCAGTCATCGAGGAAGAGCGGCACACCCCCGAGGGAGGTGACCGTGTCGAGGAGCAGTAGGCAGTCGTGCTGGCGGCAAAGATCACCGATGCCTTCCATCGGCTGGCACACCCCGGTGGAGGTTTCGGCATGCACCATCGCCAGGATGGCTGGCTTGTGGGTGGCGAGGGCTTCGGCGATCTCGGCCTTGCTGAAGGCCTCTCCCCAGGGGCGCTCAATCGTGACCACCTCGGCGCCGTAGCGTCCGGCCATATCAACCAAGCGCAGGCCGAAGTAACCCTTCACCGCCACCAGCACTTTGTCGCCGCGCTCCACGGTGTTGGCCAGGGTGGCCTCCATGGCGGCGCTGCCGGTGCCGCTCATGGGAATCGTGAGGCGGTTGTCGGTCTGCCAGGCGTAACGCAGCAGCTCCTGCACCTCGCCCATTAGCTCGATGTAGAGAGGATCGAGGTGGCCGATCGGGGTTCTGGCCAGGGCCTGGAGCACGGTGGGGTGGGCGTTGGATGGGCCCGGTCCGAGCAGGAGGCGATCCGGCGTGGCGATGGGGTCCAACCCGAGCCTGTGCGCGGTAGACACGGAAGTCGGGATGGGGAGAGAAGCCAAGATCCGGTACGGAACGAAACGACGATCGATGGAGATTAGGCAACCGCAAGCCCACATAGCGGGCCAGGGTTCATTGGCTTCTCCCCAATGGAGCGAAGCCTCTGGGGTGCAAGGACCAAGCTGGGCCTGATCCGCGATGCTCAAAGCACGTGGAAGCGAAGTGGCGCTTCAGCGGGCGCGGACGTTGGTGGCGGCCAGACCGCGGCAGAGGTGGTCGAAAGGGGGCCGAACCACGGCATTCACGGAAGCCGGGTCGGCGAGACCGGTGGCGAGCAGCTTCTCCACCACTTCCTCAGCGAGGAGGGCGATGCCCCGGACGGTGGGTCCGGTCGGAACCCCCAGACTCTTGTACGTGTCGTCCAGTCCGTTGAGCACGCGCTCATCGAGGATCTGGAGATCGTCCGCGATCAGGGCGTAGCTGGCGTAGCGGAGGAAGTAATCGAGATCGCGGAGGCAGGCCGCCAGCCGTCGCGTGGTGTAAGCGTTGCCTCCGGGAAGGATCAGCTCGGGATCCTCGAGCCAGAGCCGCTGGGAGGCATCGCGAACGATGGTGGCAGCTTCGCCGTTGATCAGTTCAACGGCGGCGAGCCGCAAGGTCGATTGGGAGTAGTAGCTGTCAATGCGATCGATCGCGGAGCGGTCGAAGTAGCGGCCCAGCTGGTCGTAACGACCGATCAGCCCGGTGATGGCATCGCGCATGGGTGGAAATGGATCGACGCACCTGCTGCGGAAGGTAGCACTTGCAAACGCCAAGATTCCTGTCCCCTGGTGGGATCCGGGCGTTTTGACAGAAACGGTTACGCGGCCGGCCTGGCGCGCTCCGTGCCGAGCGACGGGCGGTCGAAGCCACTACCGGGCAGCGCGCCTAGCGGTGGTTGCGCTGGGTGCCGGCCCAGCCCAACTGGGTGTCGGCCAGCCCAACAAGGACAGCTTCGGTCGCAACAGCTACAAATTGGCTTCGGTATCGGTCCGTACCGTCTGCCCTTGGCGCGCCCAGGGCGCTCCTTCACCAGCCCCACCCCTTCATGGCCCAGACAGCGAACGACGTTCTCCGTCAGATCAAGGACGAGGGAATCGAACTGATCGATCTGAAATTCGTCGACCTGCACGGCAAATGGCAGCACCTCACGGTCTGCAACGATCTGATCGATGAAAGCGCCTTCACCGACGGTGTGGCGTTCGACGGTTCCTCGATCCGCGGTTGGAAAGCCATCAACGAGTCGGACATGGCGATGGTGCCGGATCCGAATACCGCCTGGATCGACCCCTTTTACAGTCACAAGACCCTCAGCCTGATCTGCTCAATCCAGGAGCCTCGCAGCGGTCAGCCCTATAGCCGCTGCCCTCGCGCCCTGGCACAGAAGGCGCTCGATTACTTGGCTAGCACCGGCATCGCGACCAAGGCCTATTTCGGTCCAGAACCGGAATTCTTCGTCTTCGATGATGTGCGCTACAAAAGTAGTAATGGCGGCAGCTTCTATCAGGTGGATTCGGCCGAGGCCGCTTGGAACATCGATCGCGTTGAGGAGGGCGGCAACCTCGGATACAAGATTCTGCTGAAAGAAGGCTATTTCCCCGTTGCTCCCAACGACACTCTGCAGGACATCCGCAGCGAGATGCTTCTCACCATGGGAGCTCTCGGAGTTCCGATCGAGAAGCAGCACCACGAAGTGGCCACGGCCCAGCACGAGCTCGGCATCAAATTTGCCGAACTGATCAGCGCAGCAGACAACGTGATGATCTACAAGTACGTGGTGCGCAACATCGCCAAGAAGTATGGCAAAACGGCAACCTTCATGCCCAAGCCGATCTTCGCTGATAACGGCAGCGGCATGCATGTGCACCAGAGCCTCTGGAACGACGACCAGCCGCTCTTCTTCGGTGAAGGCACCTACGCCAACCTCTCCCAGACTGCCCGCTGGTACATCGGTGGCCTGCTGAGGCACGCCCCCAGCTTCCTCGCCTTCACCAACCCCACCACCAACAGTTATAAGCGCCTGGTGCCCGGTTTCGAAGCGCCGGTGAACCTGGTGTACTCCCAGGGCAACCGTTCGGCCGCCGTGCGGATCCCGCTCACCGGTCCGAGCCCCAAGGCTAAGCGTCTGGAGTTCCGCTCCGGTGATGCCCTCGCCAATCCTTACCTGGGCTTCGCCGCCATGCTGATGGCTGGCATCGACGGCATCAAGAACCAGATCGATCCCGGCGACGGCACCGATGTCGACCTGTTCGAACTCTCGGCCGAGGAGCTCGCCAAGATCTCCACCGTGCCCGCCTCACTCAATGGGGCCCTAGAAGCCCTCAAGGCCGACAAGGACTACCTGCTGGCCGGCGGTGTGTTCAGCGATGACTTCATCGACAACTGGATCGCTCTCAAATACGAGGAGGTGCAGCAGCTGCGCCAGCGGCCCCACCCCCACGAGTTCACCATGTACTACGACGCTTGATTCCCTTGCAGCTCCATCGGGGAGCCTTAGATCAGCTCCCCTGCCGCAGCTGGGCGATGGCGTTCGCCTGGCGCCGTTTGTCGCGGGCGTGCCCTTCCGCCCAAGCGGTGATCGGACCACGGATGTCGGCGGCTTCGCTGGGGTCGGGCTGGGCCTGGAGACCTTGCAACAGGGCCAGGCGACGCCGTTCCTCCTGCTGGCGGCCGCGGGCCCAGGCCACGAAAAGGCTGTCGCGATCACGAACGGCCGTCGGGAGGTGGGCAAAATCGGTTGTGCTCATAAGAGGCACCCTGAACGATTGATCATTCTGTATCAACCACTACGGATTTAGGGGTTGCCTGGGCATCTTTGCAACGTCGCGCTGCGCACCTGCCGTCAGCCCGTCATCAAGCAGCCGGGTGGACGGCCCCCGAAGAGGTCCGCAACCACGAGAAGAAGAACGTGACATCAGCAACGTGACCGCAACTCGGCGTCAGCCAGCCAGCAGCCTCGCGAGCAGCAGCCCGGCTCCACCCCAGCGGCAGATTCGCCAGAAGAGTTCACTCCCGGCCTGGGGCGATGCCAGAGCTTCGGGCAAGGGATCCAGCAACCGCTGAGCCATGGAGAGGTGCTGGCGGCGGCGGCGCTCGCGGGAGCCACCACTGCTACGAGCCGCAGCCAAGCTGTGAAGAGCACCGAGATGGTGGAGCAGTCTCGGGCCCTGGGGCCCGAGGGGAGTCCGCCGGAACTCGGGCCGGCGTAGTGGAGAACGTCGGAACGCGGGGCTCATGGCGCCAGGATGGATCAGGTCCAGGCAAATCGTCCAGTGCATCATCCCTCCAAACCCTCTCAGCCCGGCCCCCCCAGCTCCGGCTCCCCTCCTGCCGCCGTAGCCGGCGGCAGGGTCGACTCCTGGCCCGATGGCAGCCGGGAGCTGGCAGAACACCTGCAACGCCGGCTGGTGATCAGCGATCGCGACTGGCACGCCCTCAAGGCCCAGCGATCCCGCCGGGCCGCTGAGCAGCTGGCGGGCGCCCTGGTGCAGTTGCTGGGGGCGGATGATCCGGCGGCAACCAATGGCGGAGAAGCACGTCAGCGGGCGATCGCCCTCACCGCCAGCGCCCTCGCCTGGCTCAAGGGGGAACTCAGGGATCCAGGCTGCCCGGACCACGGCCGTTGAGCCGGCTGCGCTGAATCGCCACCTGCAGGCGATTGCCTCGATGACTCCAGCGGACGTCATCAAAGCAATGGTGGATCAGAAAGATTCCGCGGCCGCAGGGGGCATCCAAGCAGTCCGGCAGCCCCCCGGAGCGCCGTTGCGACGGAACACCGTCCCCTTGGTCCTGCACCTGCCACACCAGCCAGCGCGGTGTGAGGATGCGCCGCACCCTCAGGCACTTGGCAGGATCGCAACCGTTGCCGTGGCGCACGGCATTGACAAGCACTTCATGAAGACCGAGCTGGAGCTGGGCGGGGCCATCGACGCCCGCGAAGGGCTCCATCAACAGTTCCACGAAGGGCCCCAGATGGAGGGTGGAGGGGGTGATGTAGTCCGTCCAGCGCAATGAGCTGGCGGACCATCCGAACCCCAGCGGCAGCCTTGACATGGGACCTGCTGGGAACCAGGCAGCCTCAGGCATGCGGCACCATGGCTTGGGAACGCACGACGAAGAGGCAGGGCCGAAGGAATGTTCGGTCCCAGATGGAAAGGGGGGCCGTGGGCCTGGAGGGAGCAGGCAATTCTGCCGCCAACAATGTCTGCTGATCTGAAATTAGCCTGCGGCTGCTGGGTTGGCGACCTTGATGCGGGAGGCTAGGGCAGGGTGTTGGAGCAGGGCATCCATAAGCCTCACGCCGCGGAGTTGGTTGACCAGGGGAAGATGGCCCTCCGGTGCCTCCACCGACCACGTGAAGGATCGGGGATAACGGGTCCAGATGCCATTGGCCTTCCAGCCGAGCTTGGGCCAGAGACGCTCCCACTGACCATCGCAGGAGAGCAGCAATCGACCCTGCACAGAAAAGCCGAAGCGCCCGCGGGAGTACACCAGCCAGAGGCGGTCGAGGGCCTCGAGATCGGCGGCGGGCATGGCCGCCACCTCGCTGTAATAGACATAGCCACGCCTCACGGCATCTAGCCCGGCTAACTGACGCAATGCCTCACTGGTGAGACGGTCGGCGGGTTCATACTCCTGGAGTAGTAAGTGCCGTTGCAGCGGGCCGTAGTCCAGGCCGGCGGCGCTTGGGGTGGCGAGCCAACCAGATGGATACCGCTCCACAAGGGCGACCCGCCGCTCGAGATCGTCAGCGGCGAGGAGTTGGAGCAGCCAGCCACAGGCCCAGTCCTCACCGGTGGCGTCAAACCCGTCAAGACGGTCTTCGATCAGGGGAAGCAACTCCGCCAGCCGGAGCTGAACATTTGCCACGAGGCTGCGTCGCTGACGGGGCGAACCGGTGAGGAAGCGCTCCAACAGCTGATCGGCGGCGAGGCTTCTGGAAACCGATGAACCGGAAAGCATCGGGATGGGTCGGCCGTGGGGCGATCTGCTGGGGGCCACTATGTCATCGGCCCCCGCTGGCCGGCAGGCGGAGTGGTGGATCCGGGCGGACGGGGGAGACGGCGCTGCCTAGGATCCAGCTTTGATCTTGCGCCATGGCCGCCGCCATTCAGTTCTTTCGCGGAGTGGATGAACCGGTGGTACCCGACATCCGACTCACCCGCTCCCGGGATGGACGGACTGGCCAGGCCCTGTTCGTATTCGAGGAACCCGTGGCACTGGCCCCGGAAACGATGGGCGATATCACCGGCATGTTTCTCGTGGATGAGGAGGGAGAACTGGTGAGTCGCGAGGTGAAGGCCCGCTTCGTGAATGGCAAAGCCAGCGCCATTGAAGCCACCTACACCTGGAAGACCAACGACGACTTCGAGCGCTTCATGCGCTTCGCCCAGCGCTATGCGGACAGCCACGACCTGGGCTTCTCGGGTCAGGCAGACGGCGGGGATGCTTCGGAGGACGAGGACGCGTGAGCTTCGGCCAGTGGCTGGCTCTGATCACCCTGGTTGCTTCCCTGCTCCTGCTCTGGAGCCTGCGCGAGGCGATCATGCTGCTCTTCGCGGCTGTCGTGCTGGCGATGGCCCTCTGCACCCTGGTGGGTGCGGTGCAGCGGCGCCTCGCGATCAACCGTCCCGTGGCCCTGCTCCTGAGCCTGCTGGCGATCGCTGTGGTTCTGGCGGTGGGAACCACCGCAATTGTGCCCCCCTTCGTGGCCCAGTTCAGCGAACTGGTGCAGAAACTGCCGGAAGCCTGGCATGAACTGCTCTCCTTGCTCCATCAAGGCCTTGAAAGCATCTCCCGCATGCTGTACGGCCGTAGCGATGGAGGCCTGAGCTGGCTCCAGAATCTGGGAGGTTCGGTGCGAACCAGTCCAGCCATCGCCAGTGGAGTGGGTAACTGGACCTTCCGCCTGGTGGGATTGGTCGGCAACGTGGGCACCGTGCTGCTCAAGACCCTGTTCGTGGTGGCGGTGGCCCTGATGGTGGCTGCCCAGCCCACCGCCTACCGGGAAGCCCTGCTGCTGTTGGTTCCCTCCTTCTATCGGCGCCGGGCCCGCCAGGTGCTGCTCCAGTGCGGTGAGGCCCTCAGCGCCTGGATGGGTGGGGTGCTGATCAGCTCCCTGTGCGTGGGATCGCTGGCGGCCATCGGACTCTCGTTGCTGGGCGTGCGTCTGGTGGCGGCGAACGCCGTGCTGGCGGGTGTGCTCAACATCATTCCCAACGTGGGCCCCACATTGAGCACTCTGTTTCCGATGTCCGTGGCGTTGTTGGAGAGTCCCTGGAAGGCCCTGGCGGTGCTTGCCCTCTATGTGGTGGTGCAGAACCTCGAGAGCTACCTGATCACCCCTTCGGTGATGCACCACCAACTGCGCCTGCTACCGGGGCTCACCCTCTCGGCCCAGTTCCTGTTCACCGTGTTGTTCGGTCCCCTGGGCCTGGTCCTAGCCCTGCCTTTAGCGGTGTGCCTGCAGGTGATTCTTCGCGAGGTCGTGATCCACGACATCCTTGATCGCTGGAAGTCGAAGCCGAAGCCTGCGATTCTGCAGCGGTTGAGTGAGGCCATCGAATCATGAATGGCCGCACCCTGCTCGGTGCCCTTGCCTTGGTGGTGCTGGGGCTGTTGGCCTGGGAACTGCGGCTGGTGCTGCTGGTGTTGTTTGGAGCGGTGGTGCTGGCGGTGGCCCTCGATGTGCCGATCACCCTGCTGCGGCGTCTGCTGCCCCTCTCAAGGCCCGCTGCCCTGATTCTTGAGCTGGTGGTGCTTGCCGTGGTGGGCTGGCTGCTCACGGCGCTGCTACTGCCGGAGGTGCTGGAGCAGATCCAGGTGCTCAGCAATCTCATCCCCCAGCTTCCTGCCCGGCTGCATGCCCTCACGAGCCAGATTCCCCAGCTGCGCTCCCTGGAACTGCAGCTGATGGGGGGGGCCACCTGGGACCGCCTGCAGCCCCTCGGGGGGCAATTGCTGGGCTTTGCCGGTGGTGCCGCTAACAGCACCGTGCAGTTGCTGCTCATCGCCCTGTTGGCCGTGCTGCTTTCCCTGGATCCCCGCAGCCACCAGAGGCTGCTGCTGGCTGCCACTCCCCTGTTCTACCGAGCCCGCATGCAGCAGTTGCTCAGTGAGTGCCGTGAAGCCCTGGGGGGCTGGCTGGCCGGCATGACCCTCTCAGCCGTGGTGGTGTTCCTGGCCAGCTGGGCCGGCCTTGCCCTGCTCAAGGTGCCCTTGGCGCTGTTGAGCGCCCTGGTCTGTGCCCTGCTCACCTTTGTGCCCACCATCGGACCGACAGCCGCCACCCTGCTGCCGATGGCGGTGGCGCTTCTCCTGGTGAGTCCCGCCAAAATGTTGCAGGTGGCCGTGTTGCGGCTGGTTCTTCAGAACGCTGAGGCCTTCGTGCTCACACCGGTGTTGCTGAGCCGCACGGTGAACCTCCTGCCCACCGTGGCTCTGATGGCCCAACTCTGCCTCGGAGCGCTACTGGGGCTGCCGGGGCTGCTGCTGGCCCTTCCCCTGGTGGTGGTGCTGCAGGTGATCTGCCAGGAGGTCTTGGTGCACGATGTCATGGACCGCTGGACAAGATCCGGCAGTACTGATTAGCAATAACAGATCAGCAATAACAGCTCAGCGATAACGGCGCAACAGCGAGGGCGTAAACAGCAAAACCATCACCGCCAGCAGGTGGGTGCGTACAGCTTCGGTCAGACTGGTGAGCGTGAGATGGTCGAACAAGAGCTGGAGTTCTACTCGCAGATCCAGCAGGGCCAGCAAGGCCAGAAGCAGGGGCACCAAGGGGGTTCGCCGGCGGTTGGACGCGCCGATCACCGCCTCTGAGGAGACGGCATTGGTTGGAGGGCCCAGGGCAAGGGAATCAGGAGCGGGGTTCATCGTCGAATCATCAGGGGAAGGAGAGTGGGCGCGATGCCGATGCTCGACCAGCTGCCCACGGCGATGCCAACGGCCAGGGCCACCGAAAACCAGAACAAGGTGCTGCCCCCAAAGAACATCAAGGCCAGGAGGGGCAACAACGTGGTGAGGGAGGTGTAAAGGGATCGGGTGAGCGTGGCATCCACGGCCACATCCACCTGTTCGGTCACCGATAGGTGGGCGAGGGCCTTCCGCTGTTCCCGGATACGGTCGAACACCACCACGGTGTCGGTCACGGAATAGCCGGCCACCGTGATCAGTGAAACAGCAAAGAGCGAATCCACCTCAATCCCTCGCAGCAGCCCCAACCAGGCGAACAGGCCGCAGGTGATCAGCACATCGTGGACTAAGCACAACAGCGCCAGAAAGGCGAAGACTCCGCTGTAGCGGAACGAGATATAAATGGCAATGGCGGCGAAACTCACCAGCAGCGAGATCAGGCTGCCCTGCAGCAGGCGGGAGCCCAGGGTGGGGCCGATCGTATCCACGGCGGTGCCTTCAGCCTTGAGAGGGCCGATGCTGCGGTTGAGGTCGTCGAGCACGGCCTTGGCCTGGTCGCTGTCGAGGGCAGGAAGGCGAAGGACGAGCGATCGCCCCTGGTCGAGCACCTGAGCACTGGCGCCGGAGAGATTGGGAGGCTGCTCGGCGGCGGGGGCGACCAGGCGAAGGGAAGCAAGTTGCTGGCGGATCGCGTCAGCGGAGATGGCCGAGCAGGGTTGGGGCTGGGAGCCGCCGCCACAAGCGCGCACCACCTGAATCTGGGTACCGCCGGTGAAATCGAGGCCCGGTTTGAGCGGCGCCTGAATCGAAGGCTGCAGCCAGCAGAGCACCAGTCCGACAACGCTCAGCAGACAGGCAAGGCCGGAACCGATCCAGGCGAGCCAGCGATGGCGGTTGATGCGGAAGCGCGGGGAGGGGGAGGAAGCAACAGTCACGGGAGAGGGTGGCTCAGGCAGCGCCCGATGGCAGCTCGCGGGCAGGGAGGAAGTAGGGAATGCGGCGGAGGCTGGGATAGCTCATCAACAACCTCAGCAGGGTGCGGGTGCAGGTGAGGGCCGTGAACAGGCTGAGCAGAAGACCGATCGCCAGGGTCACGGCAAAACCCTTGACCAGACCGGTGCCGAGGAAGAAGAGGGCAACGCAGCTGATCAATCCGGTGATGTGGCCATCGAGGATCGAAGAAAAGGCCAGAGAAAAGCCAGTGTCGATCGATCGGATTAGGGTATTGCCGGAGCGCAGCTCTTCCTTGACCCGCTCAAAGATGAGTACATTGGCATCCACCGCCATGCCCACCGAGAGGATGAAGCCAGCGATGCCGGGCAGGGTGAGGGTGACAGGAAACCAGGCATAAAAGGCCAGGTTGAAGAGAGAATAAAGGCTCAAGGCCAGCACCGCCACGAATCCCGGTAGGCGGTAGGTGAACACCATGAACAGCGCCACCAGCACCAGTCCAGCCACACCGGCGATCAGACTGGAGCGGATGTTGTCGGCACCGAGCGAGGGACCAACCGTCCGCACCTCCACGATCTTCACGGGCAGTGGCAGGGAGCCACCCCGCAGCTGGACCTCCAGGTCCCTGGCTTCTTCGGTGCTGAAGTTTCCAAAAATGGAGGCGGAACCACCGGTGATGCCGGCGGCCTTGAATTCCGGACCCACCGTGGCCTCGCTGATCGAGCGGCCATCGAGCACAATCCCAAGAACGCGACCGGTGCCGGCGATCGACTGGGTGAGGCTGGCGAACTTCTCGGCTCCTTCACGATTGAAATTGAGCGTGACCTCCCAGGCGGTACCGGTGCGGTCCTGCTGGCGGCCGGCGCTGGTGAGCTCCTTGCCGGTGAGCAGGGGAGGGCCGTAGAGGTTGATCACCCGGCGGTTCACTTCGGCCTGCAGGATCTCGAGCTGATCAACCTCGCTGCTGCCGGCCGGTATCTTCAGACCGATAGCGCTGAAGGCCTTGGCCATATCGGCTTCGGAAATGGTGGTGGGTTTGGGCAGCTGACCTGGAGCGATGGTGTTCGAAGCGTCAGCCTGGGCGCCGGGACGGCGGGCGAACAGCACGGCCTCAACCTGACGCTTGAGGGGCAGCAGCCCGTTCATCTCCTTCTCGCTGCCAGGCTTTTGGGCGCGGAACTCGAGCAGGGCTGTGCTGCCCAACACCTTGGCTGCGCGGGTGGGATCCTGCTCGCCGGGAAGCTGGAGCACCAATTGGTCGGACCCCACGGTCTGAAGGGTGGATTCAGATACACCCAGACCATTCACCCGGCGCTCCAGCACCTCTTTCACAGCTTCGAGCTGCTCTTGTTCAACGTTCTTGATCGCCCCGGCGGGCATCACCTGGAGGGTGAGCTGGCTGCCGCCGCGCAGATCAAGGCCCAGTTGGAGGCCATTGGTGGCGAGCAGGGTGGCGGAGGCGATCGCAAGGGCCAGGATCAGGGCTAGCCACCCCTGTTGACGTGCCATCTCAGAGAGCGCCGGCGGTGATCTGGCGGGCCGCCTCCACAATCTGGTGCGGCTGAATGATCGTGAGGTTCTCCAAGTTGCCGTTGTAAGGAGTGGGAATGTCCTGGGAGGAGAGCCGCACCGGGCGCGCATCGAGGTCGTCGAAGCAGTTTTCGGTGATCAGTGCCAGCAGCTCGGCTCCGATGCCGCCGGTCTTCATGCATTCCTCCACAACCAGCACCTTGTGGGTCTTGCGGATCGAGCGGGTGATCGTGTCGAGATCAAAGGGCTTGAGGCTGATCAGATCGATGAGTTCCACATCGATGCCATCGGCTTCGAGCTGTTTCACCGCCTTGAGGCAGTGATGCCGCATGCGGGAATAGGTGAGGATGGTGATGTCCTTGCCTTCCCGCACCAGCTCGGCCTGATCGAGGGCACAGATGTAATCACCCTCGGGAATGTCCTCGCTGAGGTTATAGAGCAGCACGTGCTCGAAGAAGAGCACGGGATTGTTGTCGCGAATCGCCGCCTTCATCAGGCCCTTGGCATTGGTGGGAGTGCTCACGGCCACGATCTTGATTCCCGGCACGGCGTGGAAGTAGGCCTCAAGGCGCTGGCTGTGTTCTGCGCCCAACTGGCGGCCGACGCCCCCGGGACCCCGCACCACGGTGGGAATCGTGAAGTTGCCGCCACTGGTGTAGCGGAGCATGCCCATGTTGTTGGAGATCTGGTTGAAGGCCAGCAGCAGGAAGCCCATGTTCATGCCTTCCACGATCGGCCGCAGGCCGGTCATGGCAGCGCCAACCGCCATGCCGGTGAAGCTGTTCTCGGCGATCGGAGTGTCGAGCACCCGCAACTCGCCATATTTGGCATGCAAATCCTTGGTCACCTTGTAGGAACCGCCGTATTCCCCCACGTCCTCCCCCATCACGCAGACGTGCGGGTCGCGGGCCATTTCCTCGTCGATGGCCTCGCGCAGGGCGTTGAAGAGAAGGGTTTCGGCCACGGTGCGTCAGCGGGCTGGCGGCCAACCTATCTCAGCCTCCCGCAGCGAAGGTGCTGAGCAGCAGTACCGAGAGCAGCATTCCGGGCAGCAGCAGAGCAACCAGCAGGCCGAGGTCGTGGGGAGTCATGGCCCGGAGCACAGATCATGCCGAACCCTAGGCAGGGGTTTCAGGGCGCGCCGGCAGCAGCGAGCGCAGGAACACAAGGAGGAGGCCCAGGCCCACGAAGGCAAAGGAGAACGTGGCCAGGAAGGTCATGCCCACGATCATGGTCTTCAGGGCGGTGGCGATGCTCTGGGCTACTTGTGCCTCGTAGTGGGGCGGATGAAGCGCGTAGTACCCAAGCACCTTCTGGCTGAGCCCGAGACAGAGCCAGGCCAACAGGCCGCTGGTGAGAGCGCCTGAGAGGATGCTGATGGGGCCCTTACGGGGACTCACGGTGCCGGCGGCAGCCGGTCCAGCAGCGGCGGCGAGCGGATCGGCGATCGCCGGCAACGCAGCGCTCGAGTCCACCGCGGCGACCCCATCGGCTGCGGCAATCTCGTCGCGGGTGGAGTCCGGGGGCGTCGGGTCCGCGATGGCGTCGCCATCGAGGGCAGCTTCCGGGGGCTGGGGATCGGGGCTGGTGGCGCTCATGGGTCGTTTCTGGTCGGCTCCAGGCTGGCACCGGAGGCGGTGCAGCGGCAGCACCAGACCTCGAAGCCGGCGGTGGTGAGCTCGTCGATCAATGCAGAACGGGCCGCCTCAGCGCCGGCTGCATCGGCGAAGAGGGCGAACAGGCTCGGCCCCGAACCGCTCATCGCCACCGCCAAGGCAGCCGGGGCGCGGCGCAGCAGGGCCAGCCCCACCCCCACGCTCGCCACCTCAGGCTCCACCACGGCCTGGAGGTCATTGCGCAGAGCGGGGAGCGGCCCCCCAGCCGCCAGGGAAGCCACCAGAGGCCCCTGGCGGAGGGCTTGGCGGCGCTGCTCGAAGTCGGCCTCGGTTTCGAGATAGAAATCGCCGCGCAGATCGCGGCAGCGGCCGAACGCCCAAGGAGTGGACACGCTCGCTTCGGGGTGCTTGATCAGCAGTACGCCGAACCGGGGCACCGCAGGAGCTGCTCCTGAAACGAGTGAAGCAGCCCCAGCCGAAGCCGAGCCGGACGTTTGCCCCGCCAGGGCTGGCTCCATCACCTCCCCCCGCCCGAAGCAGAGCTGAGTGCCGCCCGCGAGGCAGAAGGGCATGTCAGAGCCGAGGGCCTGGGCCATGGCGTGCAGATCGGCCGCGGAGAAGCCACAGCCCCAGAGGGCGTTGAGGCCCACCAGGGTGGCCGCCCCATCGCTGGAGCCCCCCGCCAGGCCGGCGCCAATCGGGATGCGCTTGCTGAGCGTGATATGGGCCCCCAGTTCGGGCAGACCGGCGCGGGCTCGCAGCATCTCGGCGGCCTTCACGATCAGGTTGTCCGATCCGGTGCTGAGGTCCGGGCGGTCGCACTCCAGGGTGATGGCAGCGTCGGCGGTGCTGGCGAAGCTCAGGCTGTCGGCCAGATCGAGGCTCTGCATCACCATCGCCAACTCGTGGTAGCCATCGGGCCGCAGGCCGAGCACCTCCAGGTGCAGGTTGATCTTGGCGGGGGCCTCAACGGTGAGGGTCATGGGCGCAGGGGCGGGCGGGGCGCGGTTTCGGTGGGTTCAGGTTTGAGCTCGGATTCGGAGGTCCCTGGCAGGGCAGATGTCCAGGGGTGGCATCCGATGGCCCGCGGAAGGATCCATGCCGGGGCGGTGGCCAGGGGTTCCCTTTTGGGTCTACGCCTAGGGCACCACCCGTGCCGCCATCATCCCGGGTTGTCCAGATCACGGTTGCCACGTGATGGGGACCCCTGGAGCGGATCAAGCACCGCCGCCAGCGCCAGCCAGCGCTCCGGCGCCAGCTCCTGGGGCCGTTGGTTGAGCGTGATGCCCGCCGCCTCCGCGGCCTGCTGAAGCTCCACCTCGGGCAGCAGCCCCGCCAGGGTGTTGCGCAGCATCTTGCGGCGGGCGGCGAAGCAGCGCCTCAGCAGGGCATCGGTGCGGCGGGCCAGGGCTGGTTCCAGGCGCTGATCGGGGGTAAGGGGATCCAGGCGGATCAGCTCGGAATTCACCTTCGGTGGCGGTGAGAAGCAGCGGGGCGGCACCGGACACACCGTGCTGCAGCGGGCCAGCAACTGCATCCGCACGCTCAGGGCCGAATAGGCGCTGCTGCCGGGCCGGGCGCTGATGCGCTCACCCACCTCTTGCTGCACCAGCAGCACCAGGGCGCGGTAGGGCCTCTCCAGGGGCCGATCCAGCCGGCCCACCAGCCGCTCCAGCAGGGGACCGGTGATGTTGTACGGGATGTTGGCCACCACCTTCTCAGGAGCCGGCCCCGCCGGCGGCTGCAGGGGCAGGGCCAGGACGTCGCCCTCCAGTAGCTGAAAGCGGGGATCGGCGCCAAAGCGCTGGCGCAGGCCGGCCACCAGATCGCGATCGAGTTCGATCGCCAGCACGGAAGCAGCGGGGCTGGCCAGCAGGCGCTCGGTGAGGGCGCCGCGCCCGGGACCCACCTCCAGCAGGTGCTCGCCGGCCTCGATCGCCGCAGCGGCCACGATCCGATCCAGCACAGCGGCATCCGTGAGCCAGTGCTGGCCGAAACGCTTGCGGGCCCGGTGGCCGCTGAAGGTCATCGCGTGGGTGGTGGATGGATCTCCAGATTGCTCCGGCGCCCTCCCAAGGCCTGAGGGGTCTCCCGGCTTCCCTGCCGAGCGGCGGCTGCCGGCAGCCGCCCCCGCCCCCGACTCAACCCTCCAGGCGCAGCCACCGCACCTCACCGGCGGCCGGAGGCAGGGGCACCAGGGCCGCCACGAACTCCACCGGCCAGGTGGCGCGCTCTGGGTGGTCCACCAGCCAGCAGACAGATCCCAATAGACCCACAAGGCTTAACAGTCAGTGAGTGCCATGATGAGCCCGTCCTGGCCCTTTTGCTAGAAGGTCGCCTCGCGTGTAGGACCAACACAGCACGCGACCCCAAACAGCACCTGGAGCTGAAGGGGAAGGGGTTGAAGTACGGGGGCCTATGTGCTTGCCCCAACTCCTAAATGGCCTTGCCCGATAATAGCGCCCTGGACCAGTGTTTCGATGCTGACGACGGCCTGCCCAACGCGGCCAGGGTGGCTTGATACGGCCGCCGGGTGGAGCACCTGGAGGCCCCCGCCGAGGTCTCTGGCTGCTGTGGTGCCGATTCCCTGTGCAGTAGAAGCACACAACCCACACGCGGGCCCAGCCCGCTGAAGGCCTTGCATCCTTCACCCCCGGCCCGCCTATCTGCCCCGCCCCCGTCGCCGCATGCCCCGCCTCGTTCTCCAAGGTATGGGAGCTATGCGTCTTCCCCCTTCCTGCCCCATGATTGACCTGGATTGGAGCTTCCCCGGCCCTGGCCAAACTTGTTCCTGGCGTCAACGACCTTGCAACGCTCTACCCGGAGGTGGCGAAGGAAGCTGATGGTTGGGATCCGAGCACAGTAGCGAGTAATTCACATAAGAGGTTGCAGTGGTGTTGCGAGAGCGGCCATACCTGGGATGCAATTTGTCAAAACAGGACAAGGGGAAGTACCGGTTGCCCAATATGCTGCGGGCAACAAACATTAGCCGGCTTCAATGACCTCTTTACTCTTTACCCTGAGGTTGCGAATGAGGCTGATGGGTGGGATCCAAGCGAAGTAACTGGAAAATCAAACAAGAAGCTGCGTTGGCGCTGTTCACTTGGTCACACATGGTTAGCAACAGTCGCAAGTCGTACGCCCCCGAGCAGTACAGGGTGTCCATTTTGTGCGGGGAAAAGGATACTCAAGGGGTTTAATGACCTCTCAACTCTTTGCCCAAATGTGGCGAATGAAGCGTATGGCTGGGATCCTGCGTTAGTTTCTGCTGGAAGCAACAAGAAGCTGCGGTGGCGATGTGCATGGGGCCATGTTTGGGCTGCTACTGTTTGGGATAGAACGCCCCCGGAAAATACGGGCTGTCCATATTGTGAAGGGAAAAAGGCTTATGCAGGCTTTAATGACCTTGCAACTCTTTTCCCGGATTTAGCCAAAGAGGCTGATGGCTGGGACCCACAAACAGTCACCATCAAATCGGTTAAGAAAGTGTGCTGGCGCTGTTCACTTGGTCACACATGGTTGGCTACAGTCGCAAGTCGTACGCCCCCGAGCAGTACAGGATGTCCTATATGTAGTGGCAAGCGAGTCCATGTAGGGTTCAATGATCTATCTTCTCGCTACCCAAGAGTTGCAGCTGAGGCTGATGGCTGGGACCCACAAACAGTCACCATCAAATCGGTTAAGAAAGTGTGCTGGCGCTGTTCACTTGGTCACACATGGTTGGCTACAGTCGCAAGTCGTACGCCCCCAGTGAATAGCGGCTGTCCTTACTGTTCAGGGCGACAAGCGATAAAAGGCTTTAATGACCTTGCAACTCTTTTCCCGGATTTATCCAAAGAGGCTGATGGCTGGGACCCGAGTATTTATACAATAGGAAGCAGTAAAAAGATGCGTTGGCGCTGCGAAAAGGGGCACACATGGACGACAGTTATCGCAAACCGAACCCCACCAGCAAGCACGGGGTGCCCTGACTGCTCTGAAGGTGGCTTCAAGCCAAGCCTTCCAGCATGGTTTTATTTGCTATTTCGGCCCGGTGAACAACAGTTTGGCATCACTAATGTGCCGCACAGGCGGCTTCACACTCATAAAACCTATGGCTGGCAGGAGCTGGAGGTAGTCGGCCCCTTCCCCGGCGACCAGGTGCTGGCCCTTGAGAAAAAGCTGAAGAAGTGGCTACGCAAGGAGGTGGGCCTGGTGCCTGGCACCCACGAAAACTGGTTCACCGCTTCGCTGGAGGTGCAGTCGTTGGCGGAGCTGAAGGCAAGGAGCGGCGTGGAAACCGACCTGTTCTGACCGTGCTCGCTTGTGCAATTTGCGGCAAGGAATAGGTGGTTGCTCCGGTTCAGCCGGCCTGGCTCCCTGCCTTCATTGTTGGGACCATGAGCTTGTCCAGCCTGCCTCCCGTTCCCGGCCGCCTTCGGACCCAAACCATCCCGCCCGCACGGCATGGCTTGTTCGCCAAACTGGCGCCCCGAGATACCATGGTGTCGAATCAGCATGCGGCGCCGGCTGATCCGCAAACCCGCCAGGGTTCGATCTGCCACAGCCACCTTGTAATGGCAACCACCGCTCTGCCGCGATAGGGCCGTGCGGCCTGGAAGTATAGGGACTGGGCTAAATAGTTCATCACCGCGCTTGAGTGGCGTCCGTTCTGCAATTGCATAAGATAACACCTTAATGCACGAAGTTATTGCTATACTCTATGAGGCGCCTGATAGGAGAGACAAAATAGATCCCTTTAACGATTGCGCTCCTTCAAACACAGTAATTGCATTGGCCACATTTGTAAATAGGTCAAAGAATCGCTTGAAAAAAGAATCATCTTTAATTGCTGAAAGTTGTGAGCGTCTAACCAAAAGAGCACCAAAGGTTTTCTCGACCGACACCTGAACGCCCACCGTGCCAAATATCCAGTAATGAAGTAGTGCTGATCGCAACTTTTCAAGATGTTCGACAAAAAAGATTTTCAGTTGATCTGGGACCTCGCTTGTTGTGATGCTAATCAGTAGGTCTTCAATCTCTTGCAGCCAAATCCTTATCTCATCGTCACTGAGCGATGCCTCACCCGAATGTTGATCTAAGACAGTGCTGCAAAACTGAAGCCCTTGCACAGTGAGATCATCAAAATGAATTTTTACATTATCCCATGAGCCTTGCAGATTAACAACACTGATTCCAGACAAAACTTTATTAATTTGCCCTAAGAATAGTGGTTTATCATAGCCATCGAGGCCGTTAATTGCCTTGCTTGTATCATGGGCGAGCTGAATAATATCTGCGATGCCCGTATAGATTTCAATAAAGTTGTCATCTTCAAGGTCCAGAACATTTACCCATCCCTGTATTGCAGGGAGATTCCCTGGAAGAGAACGTGCTTTACACACAAATTCGAGAAGTCTTGAGGCTGGATTCATAACTTTGCGCCCATTCATGTTAAGAGTTTAGAACGTTATTATAGCAAAGACATGAACCTTCGCCACTAGATGAGCTTTGCAACCGTTAGTGTTCCCATTGGCTTGCAGCGGCTGATACATTCGATCGGCTAGGCAGCCAAAAACCATGCCGAGGCGCTGCTTCCAAGTCAGCGGAGGCACCGTTTGCAGATCGCTATCCTAAATGCTCGAAGGAGCCGGTCTTCTAACAGGTGCCCCCTTATCACCGGTGAACCCGGCACCCTGCCCCCCGGGGAGCAGCTGCAGCGGATCGCCTGGCCTGGGGCCCCCGTGCTGATGGTGACTCGCCCCGGCCCTGCTGGTGAGCTGCTGTATCGGCTGGCTCGGCCCAGCTGTTAGAACTGGAACCCTGCCGATGGATTGTGCTTCGAGCCCTTGCTGCCCTATCAGTGATAGCCCCGACAATTGTCAGTGATACAGTCTGCTTATTTCATATTCTCGCCGTTGCTGCCACAAAGCTTCTCGCAGGGGATCCCATCCTTGTCACGGTCAAGCTTGCTATTACCTGCCTGATAAGAAGCTACAGCTTCCTTGCAGTTCTGGAACGATGAGCAGTTCTGGGCTATTGCTGAACCCGCGCTGAGGGCCAGACCACCCAGCAGCAGTGAAGACAGGACAGAGCGTGTAGACATTGGCCAGACAGGAAAGGGTCTATCTTTCTAGTAGTTTAGCTGTGCCTCGTCAACAGGGGCTGAGTCCTGTCGTGCTGGGTTCAGCAGCCTCCCCCGTAATGCTCCGCCCTGCCCCCCTTGCCCTGCTCCTGCTGCTGGCTGGCCCTGCCCGGGCGCAATGGCAGACAGCTGAGACGCTTGCCACAGCCCACTGGAAAACCTGTCAAATCGAAACGCCGTCCTACACCGGTTCATGTAGGGCAACGGTATTCACCCTTAGAGACGGCTCGCTGAACATCCACTTCGACGTGGACAACACCGGGCTAAGAGGGCTCACGTGGGGTATTTCGGCTATGCCGCCAGAAGGCAGCAATGTCTTCCCTGTCGTGCTGACGGCTGAGAGGTTTGGTAAGCGCATTGTCCGCTATTCCTCTGGTGAGTGCCGGGTGGCAGCGCAGGAAATTTACTGCGTCACACACAATGGCCAACAGACAGCTGTGGTAAGGAACCGATTGCCCGACTGAGCCAACAGTGAAACCACTCACGGCTACTGCTACTGCAATCCTCGCCTTAGCCCTGCTGCTGGCTGTCCCTGCAGGAGCTGCCACGGTCGTATCTGTGGGCGATGGCGACACCCTGCGGGTCGTGGATGGCAGCAAGCGGCTAACGATCCGCATGGCCTGCATCGATGCCCCCGAGACGGCCCAGAGCACCTACGGCGCCGCTTCGCGGCAGCTCCTGCAGGCCCTGGCCCCGGTTGGTTCGGTGGTGACGCTTCGGACCCAGACCACCGACAAGTACGGCCGCACCGTGGCCGAGGTGTTCCGCAATGGCCAGAACGTCAATCTGGCGATGGTGAGCAGCGGCCAGGCATTCGCCTACAGGAAGTATCTGGCCGCCTGCGATGGCTCCGCCTACCTGGGAGCTGAGGCCGCCGCGCTATCGCAGCGGGTCGGCGTGTGGGCGGTGCCTGGGGGGATCCAGCGGCCGTGGGATTGGCGCAAGGGCACCCGCCCGCCTGCCGCATCCACTGCCGCCCCCTTCCCGCCTGCTGCTGGATCCGCCCCACCCGTCGCGGCCCCTGCTGGCGGCTACAGCGGCCGGAAGCTCACCTGTCGGCAGATCGGCAGCTATGCCCGCGCCCAGGAGCTGCTGAGACAGGGGCACGCCTACCTAGACAGAAACGGCGATGGGGAGGCCTGCGAATCGCTGCGGTGAGCAGCTGCAGCGGATCGCCTGGCTGGGGTTCCCGTGGTGGTGGTGACTCGCCCCGGCCCTGCTGGTGAGCTGCTGTATCGGCTGGCTCGGCCCAGCTGCCAAACGTGGAACACGGCCGCCGGGTTGCGTTTCAAGCCCTGGCCGCCGGCCTGATCCGTATCCAAAAGAGATACTATGAGTCGTCAAATCAGAGTTCCGAATCGGACCCGTTCCCAATGACAATTGAATTTTCCGTTGGTTCGCTTGTTCAAATTAAATCTGGTGGACCTGTAATGACCGCAGTAAAAATCATGCCTAACGATACTGGTGTCAACGTCTATTGTACGTGGTACTGCAATTCGGACCATATATATAAAGATGGTGTTTTCCCTGCGGAAAGCCTGGTCTTGACCCGTGCGGGCGTGATCTGAGTTTGGCCGCCGCGGTTCCGGCCTGTCCGCCTGGGGGAATTATCTAGGGAGCTCCCTCAAGGATCCATGCCAACCCCTGCCACCGACGCCGAACAGGCCCAGCTGCTGGCCGCCGTCATGGCCTATCGCCCCCAGCCCTGGGCCTGGCCCCGCCCCCGGCCCGCCTATCTGCCCCACCCCCGCCGCCGGCTGCCCCGTCTAAGGGGTGTGGTGCGGTGCTCGAAGTCCAGTTTCCCTTGGCGCTTACCTCTATCTGCCCCATGATTAGCTGGGCTTGAAACTAGCCCCGCCCGGGCCCCACCCCTCCGCCGATTATGGAAGTTCTGTGCGCTGAGACCCTCCGCGACCTTGCCCACACTGATCTGGAGGTTGGTTGATAGGCCTAGACGGATTTACCAGGAGATCCAAGAGCAGAAGTCCGAGAGGTATTAAGGTGTCCCAAGAAAACCATGCCAAGATTCACCACTTGCGCCACTACTATCCCGGTGATGGTGGAATCGAGACTTCTAGGACTGGAACAGCTCCGCTGAGTTCCGGTCAAGAGCTTCTCTGCATTTACGATGGCACCACATGGAAAGGACTGTATTTAGCTGTATTGAAAAGTCCACTGGATAGCAGACTGAAGGGAAGTTGGGTGGCAATTAGTTTTAAGTATATCAATGGTGCCGAGAACTTTCAGTCGGAACCAACGGTACGCTTAATCACATCGGAGCAAGCCCTGGAAACCTATTTAGGCGCATTGGAAAAGGGCCAGCACAAAAGATGGATCAATGTAAAGCTAGCGAGTCTTGCGATCAAGACTTTGGTTGACAAAGGGTATTACACACGAGGAAAGACGAATCTTGAATCGCATGGTTCGCTTTCACTCATGGATTCTAGATTTGTTCACTTATGGAATGATCCTAGCGACCACACTCGGGGCGTGGGTTGTGTCATGGTGCACAAGAGTTGCATTGCCGGCAAATCCTTGTACCCTGATGCCGATATCCCATTAACGCGACCGAATCGTGATGAGCACAGAATCAAGATACAGGGCAAAAAATGGATGATAATTTGTGCTGAACAAAAGATACCACTGAAGACTTCAGCGGGTCTAAAGGAATCTCGGCTAATTTCATGGGCTCAACAGGTATGGCCAGAGATGGAATCCTTTCAGACCCCCTCAGGCAAAGTGAAGTCAGTGCATACCAAAGCCATAATTACCATCTCCTATGTATACTTTGTACGACTAGATACGTTTACAGATCCCCAAAGCACGTCCGGCTTTTACAAGGTTGGCAAAGCCAATGCCGTTCCCAAGAGAATTCGTCAGTTTGGCAACTGCTCTGTGGTGCATCTTCTTGAGTGCGAGTCAGCAGCACTTGCATTTCGATTCGAGCAAGAACTTCTGACGCATTTCTCAGAATGGCGACAAGAAGGAACCGAGATTTTGAGAATGCCGCACGATGCGGTGCATGAGGTTATCAGCAAGATGCAGGAACTTCCCACGGAAGGAGAAAATAGCAATTCCTAGCTATTGTTTGCGATTGCTGCTCCGCCTCATCCTAGTATGCCAAACACACTACAATTAAGATCCTTAACCTCCTTTTTTTTGGCTTGTCGCAGACAATAGGACGAAACTTCCGGAGGAGCGGCGTGAATCCCAGCTGTTCTGATCAAGCCCATCGAAGGGCGGGCGAGCGTGCTGATCAGCTGATCAGCCGGACCCCACCCAGCGCCGCGAAAGCGGCATCCGGCTCGTGTCACCCGATCAACGCCATCTAGTCCAAGCTGATGCCATCTGCCAGCGGCGTGCCCGCGCCTACGAGCAGGCTTGCCAGCGGCGGGGATGTCGCTGGAGCCGCAGCACTCGCTACTGGCGTCAGCCGGAGGTTGTCTGAATCAATTCTCCGCCACCGGACAACAGCAACACTCCGGCCAAGTTGGCAATGGCCGCGTGACCGGCGGCAGGCGCGCACTTTCCTGGAGGTAGCCGATCCTTTCAGCAGCTGTCCTGTTGGTAGCAACGGCAGGGACCCGGTGCGGCGTTGAATTCCTTGTGTTGGAATCCCACATGTGTTAGAATATCATCTTATCAAGGAGGTCTAACATGGCTGATTGGCATGGCGAACTCGAGTCTTTCTTCCAGGAAAAGGAGCAGAAGCAGAAAGATTTGGCTCAGAAACTAACCAATACTCATGGCGAAGTCTCTACTTTTTTCGACAATGTCGTTGTCCCAGCATTTGAAGAACTGAAGTCAGAGCTAGAAAAATATGGGCGCGAAGTAAAAATCATATTAATGAACGAAAGTGCCTTCATCTCAATTAGTCACAAAGGTGATACTGAGTTAGACTATACACTCGCGGTGGCAATCGGAACGCGTGGGGCTTTTCCCTATCCGGAAACACGATTCTTGAATCGCCGGGATGGCAAGACCTACCATGCAAAGGGACGCCTTCGCGACGGATCTCAAGACTACACAATCGAATCAATCACCAAGCAAGAGATTATTCGCCATGTCCTCACAGAGTACAAGAATCACGCAAAGAGTTAGGCCGATACACTAAGGATTACTGCAATCTATTCCGTCTGTCATTTTTAAATGACTCACATTCACCACAAATAATGTCCGATTTCTTTTTTTGTCCCGACGAGAAAATAGCAAAGGTCCGAGGAGGCATGCGTGCTAATGAGGCAATAATACTTCTCAGGATTTGCCGAAGACTCATTTAATCGAGTTAGTATGCCGTTCCATTCTGTTGCTCTTGAAAGCTAAGAATGCTTAACGCACACTACATCGTGCATTCTTGCGGATTTTTAGTGGTGCACCAAGACCAGTATCAGTAACCAAACTCCAAGTCCCATCTCCACCAGATACAGGAACCGACAACGATAAGCCCATCATTGTAGGAGACTTATGGATAAATCTTACTATAGAAGTGCCCCATACAACCTCATAAAGATTCTCCTTGACGTTATTGCCAGAGGTAACTGTGCCCCAGTTACGTTCGGTATCAACCTGGTACACATCTGGAGTTGACACAGTTCCGCTATCGCTTACAACACGGCAGGTAAATGTCAGGGGTTTAGCCGGTGACGGCAATGCCTCAAAGCAGAGGATAGCTACAAAAGGTAAGGTAAAACGGGCTGGCTTCATTGTGTGCGTGACTAGTTTGGGATAAATTTAAATGAGCAGTCTCGGCCAGAGTCCGAGACTGGTATCAGAAGCGACCAATTTTAGGCTATAGCTGTTTGGTCAATTCCATTAAGTTGGTTTGGACTTCTTTACAGGCCACACGTAAGCCCCTGCGCAGGGCACCACGGCTGAAAAGTGCTGAGTTTTGTCCCTAAACCTGTTTCAATAGATGCGGAAATCGGTGATATGCCCGTTCCCTGAAGCTGCCGAATACCACGTAACCCCATAACGCACCGCATCCAGCGCATGATCTATTGCCCCATCAGCAATCGTCTCTGGGTCGCGTGGGTGGCGTGGAATGCTCGGCACTGTCGCCTCCCAGCCTTCGCATGCAGGGCTCCAGAGCAGCCAGGGTTGTGTTTCATCTCTTCTTGTGGCGTGCATGCGATTGCGCAGCTTCTGCAGCCCTGTCGCTACGGGAGTCTTCATCTTCTGGGCCCGCGACAACGTGACGCCCGCTGCCTTGAACTCCTGCGCGATGCTGCCGCTGATATTCCCATTCGAGTTCCACATTGCATCATCTGCCAAGATCCTCACATCTCCTTTTTCTAAGCTCCAGCGCTTCATCCATTCGATCATCGCTGCAGCCTGCTCGCTTGATGGGAGGCAAGATCCTCTGGCCCAATCGCGCCGCCCACTTACGTTGGAAGAGCACAGATACAATTCATCTGCGAGTAGCAGCGAGCCTTTAGGCGCATCGATGCCTGGAGGGTTGGGAATTACAAGGTAGGCAACTGTAGGAGCTGCATACCCGTGATCCATCACGACCCAAGGCTTGGGGCTATGGCCCCGAAGATAAATATCTCTGGGATTGATTGCATAGCGGCTGCGCGTTGGGCTCCAGCATGAGGCGAAGAAGCTGCCACCCAGGTCCATATCCCATCGCCCCTCCAGCAATGCTGCGAGCATCGCAGGATCTCCACCACTCATTATCTCTACATTTCGCTTGTACGCGCTCCAATCAATATGTGGGTTGACACTGGCGTTTGCGGTCAGAAAGATACAGTGTTTCTCGTATTCCTCGCTCCAGAAGCGGCGGGGTTTCATCGGCTCTGGCAACCCAGCTGGAACTGCAAAGCGTTCTTTCAGCCAATGGTGGCCAGGTCCGCCTGGATTGGCCAGGAAGATCACGCGAGTTGGTACGCCTGCTGGTCCGCGTAGCACACCTTGTAACTGGTCGTAAAATTCCGGAGACGATAATACCCCCGCTTCATCATGGATCGCGCAAATCTTGCTGCGCCCTTGAAGTCGGTTCAATGCGCGGATCTGCTCAAGAGGTGATGCGCTGGTATAGGCAAGCTCAACGGTGCCGAAGGGTGCGCTCTTGCCTCCTATGCGGAACGTATTCTCTCCAGCATTCCATGTTGTGCCTGGATACGCTTGTGACAGATAGCGGTAAAGTAGTGTCTGCAGCTCTTGCAGTGCTTGGAATGTACTGCGAGTGATGAGACAATGATAGTTCTCTTTAAGGATCTGTGCATCGCGTAGAACCAATAGCACAATTCCAAAGGTCTTCCCTGTTGCTTTTGCCGTAGCAACAACGAGCACATCATTCAGTGGTGCGTCAAGCATCACTTGCTGCAATGGGTTTGGCTCTAATACCTTTTTGTTGTTAGCTGGTGGTGGTTCAAGGGCAAGCATGAATTGACCTGGGAATTCGCTTCTCTCGGTCAATTATATGCAGGCTTGGCAAGGGCTGACGATCAGAACCCGACCCCTGCCCCACCCCTTGCTAGGTCAGTTCATTATAGCGAAGTCTTTGTTAATGCATCCTCAGAATAGCATTTAAGTTGATTATTCCTTGTCTATAGAGAGAGGTATAGGGACGCAATTCTCAGATCTGCAACTGTACCCCGGCATTGCAAAGGGAGGCCATCACGCTGTAAGATGGCATCAGATATTAAAGCAGCCCGAGCCGATCGATCGCCCAAAATTTGGCAACCGCCCATCTAGGCCAGCGTGGCTGTAGGTGGGCTTCGGGGCGCTCGGCCGTTACCCGAGCACCCCTAGACCCATGCCTAGTACAGCACACCGTCCCGCCTGGGACGTGACCCAGCAGACTGAGACCGCCATAGCTGGCGACCCGCTTATCTTCAGAGAGCAGCGGTTGCACGTATACAGCACTGGCCAATGGCTTGTGCGCAACGTGCACCTTCAGCGCTGCGGCTACATCACAATCACACTGGGCCATCCTGACACTAACGAAACAGCCGAGATTGAATTCCGCCAAACTGACTGGCAAGGCGCTGCATGTGAAATGCACAACGCGATCGTCTGGTTCGTGCAACGCGCCGGCGACAGCCGCCGGAACCTTGAGGAGAGGAGCGCAGCAGCAGACTTTCTGGATCGCGTGCAGGGTGCCATCGAGGGAGCCCGCGCCGAACTTGCCCGCGCCGATACAGAGGTGGCGGCATGACGCTGATTCGCACCTATCAGAGCTTCCGAAAGTGTGCAGGATACGTTTTTCCTGTCACAGCCGAAGCGATTACAGCAGAATCCTGCGAACACGGAGACGCTGAACAACGCGGCTACGTTGATTGGCTGGGCAACTGGTGTGATGAGCCCGACTGCTGGGATCTGCGCCATTTGCTGGAGCACTTGCCATCGGGACGTTGGGAGGGTGACGGCGGCAAGGTGCCGCGCTGGGTCAGTCTCGAATCTGATTCGGATGCTTGGCTCTGCTCCCTATGGCAGGAGCTGGCGGAAGCGGTGGATGGTGACGTGCTTAGCGTTGGCTTCAGCGTGCATCAGCCACCACAACTCACCGATTCAAGCTGGCTCAGAGTCTGCCGGTTGCTCGGCTGGCGGCCATGGGCTGAGCGATGCGGGAGGGCTGCAGCATGACAGCCACACTCACCAGACCGGCAGGCATCGCAAGCGGCCTCCCTGATATCGGGGCATATTTTACATGCCTGGCAAGTTACAACAATGGCCGCCTACATGGCGCGTGGATTGATCTAGAAGAGATCGATTCAATCGATGAGCTGCAGGAGTGCATCTCCTGGATTCTGGCCACCTCACCAGAGCCCGGCGCTGAAGAATGGGCCATGCACGATCACAGCGGGTTGCCCAATTGTCTGAGCCGCTCAGAGTGGCCAGATCTGGAGGCTCTGGCCTCCTTTGGCTCAGAGCTGGCGGCAATCTCTGGCGATCCTGAAGAGATCGCCGAAGCTTATCGGCTGCTCTGTGATGATCTCGGCGAGGTGGTAACCGCGTCCGATTTCGAGGAGCGCCACTGCGGCAAGCACGACAGCGGCGAGGATTTCGCGGCTGAGCTTGCCGAGGAGACCGGCTCGATCCCGGAGGGTGCCGCCTGGCCTCTGTCGTGCATCTGCTGGCGGCAGGCATGGCGGGAGCTGGAGCTTAACGGCGACTACCGCGCCGAGCGCTCCAGCTCCGGTGGGGTGTTCATCTTCCGCGTCTGCTGATCGCTGATCAGCACAGGCCCCGCTGGCGTTGCTGGCGGGGCTCCCCTTTGCCTAATCCATAACAGCCCATCGGATGTCGGGCTGTCGCAACACACGGAGAACCATGAAACTAGTCGCCTTCTACCGAGTCAGCACACAGCGCCAGGGGCAATCGGGGCTCGGGCTTGAGGCGCAACGCGCCAAGGTGCAGGAGCTCGCGGCCGCACGCGGCTCGGTCATCGCTGGTGAGTTCACCGAGATCGAATCGGGCAGGAAGTCAAACCGTCCCAAGCTGGCGGCAGCGCTGGCGCATGCCCGTGAACTCGGTGCCGCTGTTGCCGTCGCCAAGCTCGACCGCCTGGCGCGTGATGCGGAGCTGGTTCTGCGGCTGAGCCGTGAAGCGGAACGCAACGGCATCGCGGGCTTCCTGTTCTGCGATCTGCCTGATGTCGATGCGACCACAAGCGCCGGCCGCCTGATCCTCAGCGTGATGGCCAGCGTCGCGGAGTTTGAATCGCGTCGCATCAGTGAGCGGACGCGTGAAGCCTTGAATGCCGCCAGGGCGCGGGGTGTGAAGCTTGGTGCTCAGTTGCCGAAACAATCCCAGCTGAATGCCGATCGTGCTGCAGCAGCACAGCAACGGGCGCAACAAATGCAGTTGATCATCGTGCCGCTTCGGCTTCGCGGTGATTCGTTGGCGCGAATCGCTGAAGCACTCACCAGCAGCGGGCTTCCAAGTCCAAGCGGCGGCAGCCGGTGGAATGCAATGACCGTGAAGCGCACTCTTGTGCGGCTTGGGGTCGCGTGAATGAGCCTGCTGATGAATGCCGATCCGGTGCGGCTGAATGGGCCGATGCCAGCCACCAACGCCTGCCCTCTGAATGCCCCCTGGGGGCCTTTGAATGCGCCGAGCGGGATGAATGCCCCTTGGCGCCCTCAGGGGGCTCCTATTGCCCTCGGGGCAGCTCCAGTGGGTCGGGCTGCTTGTCTGGGCTGCATGCGGGCTCTGCGGTCGCCTCCACAGCGGTGGCATCGATGGCCGGTGACTGGTCCTCGGCCCTGGCCCACTTCGCCTCGAAGCTGGCGCCATCGGCAGGGGCCTGTAGCACGATCGTCGTATTTGTCTGGCTGCCTCCATCAACCGGCGCAGTATCAAGCCCCGCAAGGCCAGCCATGCGTTGTAAGTTCCGGCCCAGTTCAGCGGCAATTTGAGGTGCTGGCCAGTTCTTGCGAGTCGCACTTACAACCTCCCCCTTTTCATTCAGCTGTGAGACGATCTGCCCATCTTCCATCTGGCGCATTAATGACGCCAGCAAAGCACCATTTAGCTTTCCGTGCAATGCCATAAGACCTTCTCGTACTACCTCAGGCTGTAATGCAATCTCACCGAACTGTTCCTCGGCAATTTGGCAGTCTTTGTGGGCTGTTGCGATCCCAACCCCGAGCGTCTTTGCAATCTGGGCATAAGAACAGCCGGATATACGCATGCTCCATGCTTCTCTCCTCCTGTCAATTAGCTCGATGCGGGCTCCATACTTATCCGGCTTGTCCTTGGAGCGTGACTTCGGCATTGCTTCGGGATTCCTTCTGCCAGTAGTCTGCCGCAGTTGTTAAACGGAACCAGCCCGGTGGGCGGATTTTGCCTTTCTCTTTGCCTGGGTGGAGGGCTCGATCCACCTAGTGGTAGCCAGGACAAGATGGCCGGAGCTTAAGGTTTATACGGTCAAGTGGGCAGGCTCCAATAAATCTTGATCCAGTTGTGAAGCTGATGACTGGATTACTACTTACAAAGCCTATCCATTTCTCCGTGAACAAGGCTCAATGCATCCTGCGCGCGGCCAACTTTCATAAGCTGGCTTACGCCAAATTCAATATCCTTGTTGATCTCCATTCCAATTGCCTCCATGGCCCTTAGCTGATTCTCTGGGCTAATGTAGCGCGGATTGCACACTGCGTGACGCGAGCTGATCGAAACATATGCATTGCATGCTACCAATGCTGCTACAATTCCAAGAAATGTTCCTCCAGCTGTAATTAAGAATCGTTTCATTGTGCCTTGGTTGCGAGTTGCAAAATGGAACCATAACGGATCCTATCCGCTAATTGCTGAATATCTCGCGTGAAGGTAGGCTAAGATTATCTTGCCATGAGATGTGTAGTGTTGGATTATTCGGCAGAGTTGGCCATCTAGTCGGGATTGTCTTTGGTGTAGATGACCGTCTGTCGGCTGCGGATACACCTCTTGTGGTGGTGATGGGGGCACCCTCACCAGAGCCAACGGACCGGTCCGATGGCCTCCTCACACGCGGGGCTCACCGGTTCGGTGGTCCGTTGGGTCCGTTGGGTCCGTTGGCTGCAGCACAAGGGATAAGAGAGATTGATCCAGCTCCGGGTCCTCACACGCAAGGGATTCATCGGACCCATCGGACCCATCGGACCGCTGTTCTGGAGTCCGCGCGCGCGAGGCGGCGACACCCTGGTCCGTAGGCCAATAGGCGTATAGCCGCCCCCCGCGTCCCGGCCTTGGCGTTCCGTTCGACTGGAGCAGTCCCTTCTTCTCCAAGCCTTGGAGCTGCTTCCGTACAACTCGCTCAGGGTCTTTGCCACTGCCCCCGAGGCCAGCCACTAGATCGACGGTGGTGGTTCGCTCGTGATCGTCTTCCCAGCGGTCGCAGACGAACTGCAGAGCCCCGTACTGGTCATCTGTGAGCTTGGCAACGACCCCAGCAGTCTCGCGCTCCTGCTCAAGCACTTCAGCTCCGCCCAGAAGCCTCCAGGTCGCACCGTCACGCTCGATCACCAGCGTCTGGGGCAGGCCACAGCGCCCTTCGGTTGTCAGCATCCGTCGATGGTCCTGTGGGTTGTTGCTGGCGGGCCCCAGCTTGAGGATCTGGGATGCATGAGCCGGTAACGCGGTGCTCCCCCTACTTGCGCTGGTGGCGCCCTCACCGGCGCGCCCCTTGCTGGCGTGATGGATGAGCACCACGGTGGCCCCGTGGGGCTCCAGTTGCTCCATAAGGTCGGCCACCGGCTCAGCGATCTCGGGGCTTTCCTCCTTGAGGCCCAGTGGCGCAATACAGGCGCTCAGGCTGTCGATCACCACCAGCAGACCTGGGTGCTGCTGCGCGTGTTCAGCGATCCGGTCAATCCCCTCAGGGTCCAGGTGGAGAGGGCGCCCCGCATGCGCCAGACCCACGATCGGGCCACCGATTCGCCCTTGTGCGTCCACCAGGCCGGCGCCCTGCAGCATCCGCCCCCAATCGCTTTGCCCCTGATCGGTGCCAACGATCATCACCGGCGGGCAGGGTCCCAACAGGTTGCAACCCAGCAGTGCCGGGTTGTTTCGATGCCACGCGGCGACCATCGCCAGGACCAACGCGGTCTTTCCCTGCTTGGGTAGCGCCACCAGCAGGTTCAAACAGCCTCTGAGGATCAGCCCTTCCCATGCCCACGGCTCGGGCGTTAGATCGAGAACATCACCCGGACCCAGTAGGTGCTCCGAGTTGCCATGGATGCGGCGCCGGCGGGCGCTGGTAAGAAGACCCTGCAGTTCCGTATCGCGGATGTGCAGGGAGAGTTCCTGAGCCCTAGCACGCATGATCGGCAGACGGGACGAGAACTGCTCGCGGCGCTCCAGCAGTTCAGCAGCGAAAGCTTGAAGGTCGGCCAGTTTGGCTTCGGGGGTAGTCGGCAGCTCCACCCGCTGCGGTGGCGGCGTGGGCCGGTGCCCATTGAAAGTCACATCCCCTGGAACTTCTTGCCGCTTGCCCTTTAGGTCTGGCCGGGCTGTGGTCCCGCCGTTGGCCTTGACCGCATGCCAGAAGCTCCCCGCCGAGAAGGCTGTCAGGTCGCTGCTGCGGATCACCTGATCGATGTCAGTCCAGGCGGGGTGATGCGCTCGCAGGTCATCTATCGCCTGCTCCTGGCTGCCACCTGCCTCCTGTACCGCATGGATGTAGCCGATCGCTGCCGGCCTATCGTCTTGGTAGGTCCCACTGCCAGGGATGCGCGGGGGGATGTGCTGTAGCGCTGCTCGTACCTGCTCCAGCGGCCGTGGTGGCAGATCACACGTTTGTGATGCGGGAGGCCCCTGCAGGGCCGGCTGCAGGTTGCTGACGGGCTCTTGAGATTCGGTCAGCTCTGGAAGGCAGGCTTGGAGCTCGTTTAGGCCGTAGCGACGACCTGAGCTGGTGATGATTCGCGTCCGCTCGCCCAGTGCGCCGGTGGCCTTGTCCAAGTACCGAAAACCGGGCACGCGCATCACGCGTGATGGGTTCCTTAGCTTGGAGTCACCGCCGCCGTGGGCGATGAGCCGTAGCTGCAGCTCGCGCCACTGCGCCGGCGAGATCGGCTGATGGAACACCCAGTAGCTGTGGATCGACTTGCCGCCGGTGTCGATCTGAAATGAAGGCTCCGGCAGCCCCAACTCCTGCCAAGCCGTGATCTGCCACTCCTTTGGCTTGTCGTCCCATTCGGTGAAGAGCGCCGGGCAACTGGTGATGTCGGCGTCGATCACCGCGCCGGTGGGCTTGCCGATGGTCTTGTTGAAGCCACTGGCGGTCTCCGCGTTGCCCACCACCATGTAGATGCCCAGACCGTCAGCGTTTTCGGAGTGCAGCGTCAACTGGTTGGGGAGGGTGAAGCCATGCAGATCTGCCCCTCCGCGAGGGTGCGGAAAACCGTCGCGTCTTGCGTGGAAGGTCCGAAACCAGGCTCCCTGCAGGTCGCGGCCGAGCATCTGCAGGAACGCTTCGGCCTCGGCAGGCTCGTAGCCCCCAAGAGCGATCTGACCCAAGGGCGCTGGCGGTAGCTCTTCCAGCGCAGGTTGCTCCTCGTCGAGCCACTCGGGGGGCTCGGGTTCCCACTCCATGAGCTCCAGCCAGGCAGCTTCGTCCCCGCCGATGGAGCCCATCGCTCTCCTGCGCCGCGCCACCTCCAGCGCCAGCTCATGACTGACCAACCGGAGCTCGTAGAAAGCCTCCGAGAGCATCGCCCCGATGGGGTCCATCCAGTGTGAATGGATGGCGCTGCTTAGCTCGGCATCGTTGCCCTGAGGGATCCGGCCGACAGCATTTTTAGTGACGGCCGAGAATGCATGATCACACAGGATCTGGGCAGCTTCAGGCCCGCCTATTGTCAGCAGATGCTGGCGCTTGCGAAATTCCGTGATCTTCGCGTGAAGCTGCTCAGCGAGTTCGTCGCCGTCAGGAGTGGGGGATGCCATAGAATTGACGAGTTATGAACTGGCAGTGAAGTTCGAGTCAAAGGGGTGCCTGGTGGTACAGGCCCCCTTTTTTATGCCGCACTGTTGGAGATTTTAAGGTCGCATGCTTTTACCAATGCCCAGAGCGACTACAATCTGCTGTAGCTCCCAAATTGCGTATACCGGCTTGACTGCTAAGGCGCGTAGAGAGTTTTCCTCTTCTGTTAGACTTTTATCTGGCTCAATATCGGGAAAATTAGGAAACTGATCGAATAGATAATAGTAGCACGCAGCGACTGTTGCCGAGTTCAAGTCTGAGACGCCGATCATTTTAATCAGCCAGCCGATCTCTGGGCAATGCAACCAAGCCTCTCCCTTGAAGCGGCAAAATAACGGCCCCTTGTCAAGCCATTCGCTTAATGTATTGCGTGGGTCAATGCACCTATCTTTAAAAAAACGATCAAAATAATTCCTCTGTTGCCAATCAAGGGGCGGCAGGCTCTCAACAGTGTTCCAGTTTATTTTGCCACCAAATACAAGCTCTAGGTAGCGTTTCCATGCTTGTTGTTGTGTAAGCATGTTGGCGGCAAGCTCTTCTTTTTGCGATTCTCCTTCTCCATCTAAAATCACATGCAATAACACTTTCTCCCTTTCTCTTAGTTGCGTTCGTAACTTACCAAGTTGCCTTAGCAGCTTATTGCATTCTATCGGGGAATGCCATTTATCCCCAGGGGGAGGGCCTTGCAGCAATTTTTCGATGTCTGGGAAAATGGTTTTTACTTGTTCAGAAGGAAATAGTGGTAGTGAAGTTTCGAGGGCGTTCATCGTAAAGCCTCAGTCAGTACAACGGGGAGCGGAGAATTTGATCCTGTTCCAAAGTCAGTGACTAAGCGCTCGACAGCACGCCGCAGAACTTCGGAACGAGGCATCTGCTCCCGCTCGGCGATGGCATCCACCTGAGCGAGAATTGGGCTGCGAAGACGCAATGTGCAGGCAATCTGAGGCGGGGCAGCAGTCATGGAGGTCCGGTCTCGACTTGAGAAAGCATAGCCGCTTGGCCCTGATCTGGCAAATCAGGCTCTTACTATTCCCACGCACTTAAGCCCTTAATAGTTATTACTAGATGTGAGGATGCAACGTTCAGCCTTCATTGGCCAAGCGTGCAATGCTGCGACCATGTTCCATGCAGTGCAACGCAGAGCCTTGACTGCCAATGATGCAATACAGTTTGATTAATAACCGAGCGCAAAATAAAAGCTTATATTGCAGGGTCTCATAAATAAATCGTGATTAATAGGTGGAAAGCGTTTAATTCCGTCTGATCTCGTAGCTATCGCTACAGAACTCCATGCCGCCAGAGGAGATCACGAAATCGGGTTGTCCGAAGAATTGAGCGGATACCAGCACGGGCTGCCCCTCCTGCGCCTGTTCAGCTGCCTGCTTCAGATCCTCCTTTGTGATCTGCATCGTCATGTAGGCCGACCCCGAGCGGCCATCTGCCAGCGCCTGCTGGGCAAGCCGGGGAGAGAAGGGTTGATTGCGCGGTTCCGCAACTCCCACAACCAGCCCGACTCTCGGACTGTCTGGATCGAGCAGGACTCGTACACCCATGCGTTTTAGGCCGACGTTCACGGCTCGCCGTTGCTCGGGAGTGTCCTCCCCTCGGGCGAAGCTCTGCAGTAGTGCTGCAGAGGCGCTGGCTAGCTCCTCGCAAGCATCACCCGCTGTCTGTGCCAACCGTGCCCGTACCGCTCCGGTCTCGCCCCGCAGCCGCGCCGTTTCAGCCCGAGCCTCCTCGACCGCTTCAAGAAACAGCGGATCAGCGCTACCAACCTTGAGCGCATCCTTGAGCATCCGTCCCGCATTGGCTTCCGCCTGCTCCGCCCGCGCCAGTTCCATTACCAAGCGCTGCAGTTCAGCGCGATCGGCAGCAGCCTGCACGTTGCGATCATCGGCATCAGTAAGAAGCTGCCTGATTTGCCCGTCGCGCAATCGCGTGAGCACATGTGCGGTGAGAGCATCGAGCGGGTAGCTGAGGCCACGGCAGCCATCGGCATGGCTCAAGCTGTGGCGGCATCGGATGTACCGATATGTGCTTCCATCGCGGCACTTGCTCGTTTTCGTTCCGCAGGTGGTGCCGCAGGAACAGGTGGTGATGCCCTGTCCGATCCACAGCAACTTGTTATTCGGCCCACGTAATCCATTGTGCCCGGCGCGGGAGCTGACGATGGCGCGAATGCCCTCGATGTCTTCCTGCGGAAGCAGCACGGGCAGCAGTCCCTCAATTCGTTCCGGGTGCAGACCTCGCTGCCGCATGCTGGCGGTGCGCTTGCTGGCGGCACGCGGGCTATGGAGCATGACAGCACCCCAGGTTCTGTCATCCCGCAGCAAGCTCACAACCGCCGCCCGCGTCCATGCCTTCCCGCCAGGAGACTTTGACCCCTGCTGGTTGAGCAACCGGGCTGTGGTGTTCTCGCCGTGATCTCGAAGCAGCAGCAGCGCGTGGCGGGCCAGATCGGCGTAGGCATTCAGCACTGGCCGCCCCTCGGCGTTCATGCCGCACCAGGCAGGCAGGAGGGTGCCGACGCGGGTGAGCGTGCCGCTACGCAGCTTTGACCGTTCACGCTCCCAGGAGTCGATGATGCGGCGGCTGAGCCTCTGGCTGTACTCGAACGCGGCCTGGGTCTTCACCGTGAGCACCAGCAGCTTGCTGGGGTCGCTGCGCAGGGTTGCTCGGGAATACTCGGCGTCGTCTTCCAGCGTGATCAGCCGCACTCCGCAACGGATCAGCGCCAAAAGCACTTCATGCAGCCCATCAACCGGCTCCAGACGGCTCAGACGGTCGATGGCCTCGACCAGCAAGATCGGGGCATCACCAAGCTGCCCTGCTTCGGCCAGCCGCAGGAACTCACCGAGGGCACCCTGCATGTGCTCGCCCTTGAAGGCAGAGCGCCCGCTGTCGCTGAGCGCCAGGGTCTCGTCCAGCTCCAGCCTGTGGGCATGACACCAGGCGGCGGCAGCCTCGGCCTGCCTGTCGAGCCCTGATCCACGCTGCGCCTGCTTGCTGCTGGAGACCCGTTCGTAGCTGAAGACCCTGGCGCCCATCGTCGTGAAGCGATGTTGCACCTATTATGTGCCACCAGCCAGCAGACCCAGGCCCGGCCCAGACGGCGCCGCTGCTGGCCCCTCAATGACACGCTGCCGGCTCCATCCCGGTGCCCCGGCCGGCGCCCCTTCACCTCCACCAGCAGCAACCGACCCGGCTTTTCGCAGACCAGATCCAGCTCGCCCCAGCGGCAGCGCCAGTTTCTCGACACCAAACGCCAGCCCTGGGCCTCCAGCAGTCGCAGGGCCCGCTGTTCGGCCCAGCGGCCCTGGCGTTGGCGGGAGGTGGGGGGCATGGAGGAGGTGCTGCCGAGGCAGCAACGCATCCCCTGAGGTTTCCCGCGCTCGGACCGGCCGAAGCAGCACCTGTCCCCCCGGACCCGCGCAGCGGTTTTTCCACCACGGTTCAGCGTCCCGCTGAAGCGCCTGCGGCCCTCGCTCGGATCCCTTTGGTTTGGCGCCTCGATTAGGGCAGGGCGCCCCTTTTGCGTCTCCTGTTGCGTCTCCGGTTGTGTCTAATGAATCGACACTCTCCCCCTCGATCAGCGCCACAGCGGCCCCCCTAAGTTGTGCCCATTCGCCACCCAGCCATGGCAGCCCGGTTCCCGCGGCCCAGCTCCCGAACGCAGGCCGGCGCTCCTGATGCCACGGGCTGGCATCAGATCGCGCAGCGGTCCATCGTCCCCTTGCTGGGGCTCCTGCTGACCCTCCCGATCACGCTGCTGGCCCTGACGACCCTGATGCCGGCCCCCCCGGCCCTGGCCGCTATGGACTACGCCAAGCAGGTGCTGATCGGCGCCGATTTCCACGGGGCTGACCTGCGCGGCGTGACCTTCAACCTCACCAACCTGCGCGAGGCCAGCTTCGCCGGAGCCGACCTGCGCAACGCCAGCCTGTTCGGGGCGAAACTCCAGGATGCCGACTTCAGCGGCGCGGATCTGCGTGATGCCACCCTCGACTCGGCTGTCTTCGAAGGCACAGACCTTCGCAACGCCCGCCTCGATGATGCCTTCGCCTTCAACACCCGTTTTCTGAACGTCCGCATCGACGGTGCCGACTTCACCAACGTGCCCCTCCGCGGTGACGTCCTCAAGCGCCTCTGTGCCGTGGCCAACGGCACCAATTCCAGCAGCGGCAGGGCCACCCGTGACACCCTCGGCTGCGCCTGATTGGTTTCCTCCCGGCTTGTCCTCCCGCCTCGCGCCCCTACCCACCAGCGCCCCGCCGACCATGAGCTTCGATGCCCGCAGCCGTGAACGCCTGGAGGCCCTCGGCCGCACCCTCCCCCAGAAACTGCCGTTGCCGCCACAGCCTGCCAGCCCGACCCCGGCCGGGAGAAAGGCCGATACGGCTCCCCGCCATCGGGTGGAACTTGAGGAGAACCCTGAGGATCTGTTCCGAGCCCTGATGGAGGCCAGTGCCGATGGATCGGTGCCGCCCCACCACCTCGAGCGGCTGCGTGAATTGGAAGTGGCCCAACCTGGGCGGCGCTCCGGAGCTGGTGCCGCTCTGAACATCAACCCTGGCGCCCGTTCCCCATCGGCTACCGCCGAGCGCGAAGGTCCTTCCCCTCTCCCATCGGCACCGCCCCGGCGACGCACCCCGAAGCGCCCCACCAACCCTCCGCCACGCCGCGCCAGCGGACCCGAGCGTGACCTCTACGACGCCTTTGATGACCTCCTGCATCTTGAACACGACGATGTGCCCGATGCCCTTGTCCAGTCTGGACGGCTGATCAACGACCGTCTCTTGCCCAAGCCCATGCTCCGTCAGGCTCGGCCCGGCTCCGATCGCGCCTGAGCCGGGGATCCGAGCGGAAAAGGGCTCAACCCCCTCCTGCCGGACGGTCCAGGGGCTCCAACTGCAGGGTGCTGTGGGCGATGCCGAGCCTGGCCAACCGTTGCTTGGCTTCGTGCAGCAGGGCCATGTCGTCGCTTAAGCCGGGATCCCGCTGCAGGTGCGCCGTGAGGGCGTTCTGGGAGGTGCTCAGGGCCCACACGTGCAGATGGTGGACCGCGGCCACACCGCTCAGGCTGCTTAGGGCCTCCTCCACCTCCTCCATGGCGATGCCGTGGGGCACCGCATCCATCGCCACAATCAGCGCCTCCTGCAACAACTGCCAGCCGCTCCAGGCCACCGCCAGCCCCACGCCGATCGCGGTGACCGCGTCGAGGCGAGCCCAGCCGGTGAGCTGCACCAGCAGGGCACTCACCAGCACCGCCGCCGACACCGCGGCATCGGTGAGCAGGTGCACCACAGCGGCGCGGCGGTTGAGATCGTGGCTGTGGTCGCTGCCGAACAGACGCGCCGAGAGGAGATTCACCACAATGCCGGCCGCCGCCGCCCAGGCCACGGGCCCGCTCACCAGCTCCACCGGCTGGCGCAGCCGCTGCAGCCCCTCCACCACCACCACCGCCGCCGCCATCATGATCAGCACGGCATTCACCAGCGACGCCAGCTGGGTGGAGCGGCCGTAGCCATAGGTGAAGCGCTGGTTGGCGGGCCGGCCACTCAGCCGTTCGGCCCCCCAGCCCAGCAACAGGCCGGCCACATCGCCAAGGTTGTGCACCGCATCCCCCACCAAGGCCAGGGAGCCGAAGGCGAACCCGATTGCCAGTTGAAGCCCGGATAGGGCGCTGTTGAGCACGATGCTCCAGCGGAAGGCCGCCGCCGAGCCGGGGCGATGCTCATGCTGCCGGGGGTGGGGCTGGCGCTGGATCGCCACGGCCGGATGGGGGCGGTCGGCGTGGTCGCCGCCGCTGGCCGGCCCATGCCCATGACCATGACCATGACCATGACCATGACCATGACCATGACCGGGATGATCAGGCCCGCTGGAGGGCGGCTGGGGCGGGGCCATCGGGGTCGTCGCAGCGGAGGCCGAGAGGTCACGGGCCGGCCCCCCCTTTCTACTGAACGCGGCCGTCCAACCCCGGGATTTTCCACCAGGTTCCGATTGTCGGCAGGCCCAGGCGCATCCTCGCGCCGCTGCCGCCGGCAGTTCGTGATGGGCGTTGAGCGAAACCCTTCGGGGCAAACCAGCCAGCGATGCCCTCCAGCCAGGCCTCCATCGAATGGCGCCAGCCGCTGACTACAGCGTCGATCAGATCGTCGACCACATCGTCGACCACATCGTCGACCAGACCGTCGACCAGACCGACGACCAGACCGCTCACCAGGCTGATGCCCAGACCGCTAACCAAACCAGTTCACCCAATACAAATGTACTATAGCGAAGATCTCTGCTGCGCCCCGTGCCGGAAGCCCTGCCCAGTCACGCCCCCCGGTCGGGGGCGGCCATCGACCTGCAGCGCCTGCTCATCCCCGATCCGGCTCGCACCGTGCTGTTGCGGGTGGGCGGTGATTCGATGGTGGGTGCTGGCATCCACCACGGCGACCTGGTGGTGGTGGAACGCCACCCGACCCCCCGCGACGGCCAGCTGGTGGTGGCCCGGCTGGCTGATGGCTTCACCCTCAAACGCCTGAGGCGACGGGATCAGCGCTGGCTGCTGGTGGCGGCCCACCCGGCCTATCCGACCCTGGCCCTGGGGGAAGGGGAGCTCTGGGGCGTGGTGACCCATGCCATCCGCAGCTTCAGCCCATGAGCACCGCCCTAGTGCTGATCGATGGCAACAACTTCTACGCCTCCTGTGAAGCGGTGCTCGATCCCGCCGTGGTTGGCCGGCCGCTGGTGGTGCTCTCCAACAACGACGGCTGCATCGTGAGCCGTAGTGCCGAGGCTCGCGCCCTCGGCATTCCCATGGGGGCGCCTGTGTTCCAGCTGCGGGCCGAGCTGGAGCGCCACGGCGTGATCGTGCGCAGCTCCAACTACGGCCTCTACGCCGACATGAGCCAGCGGCTGATGGCCACCCTCGAGACCTGGGTGGAGGAGCTGGAGATCTACTCGATCGATGAGGCCTTCGGCCTGCTGCACCGCCCCGCCGGCAGCCAGGATCTCACCGCCTGGGGCGAAGAATTGCGCCGCCAGGTTCAGCGCCAGCTGGGGCTGCCGGTGGCGGTGGGCATCGCCCCCACCAAGGTGCTGGCCAAGGTGGCCAACCGCATCGCCAAGCGGGATCCCCGCTGGCGGGAGCGCGGTGTGTTCGATTTCGCCGCCATGGCCGATCCCGATCCCTGGCTGGCCGCCACCGCCATTGAGGACGTGTGGGGCATCGGCCGCCAGCTCTCGCGCTGGTGCCGGCTGCGGGGCATCGCCGATGCCCGCGCCCTGCGCGACATGCCCCCGGGCGAACTGCGCCGCCGCGCCGGCGTCGTGGGCCTACGGCTGCAGCAGGAGCTGCAGGGTCGCCGCTGCCTGCCCCTGGCCTCCGTGGCGCCCGCCAAACGCGAAACCTGCGTGAGCCGCAGCTTCAGCACCCCGATCAACACGGCGGCGGCCCTGAAGGAGGCCGTGGCCACTTATCTCTGCCGTGCTGCCGAGAAACTGCGGCGCCAGGGCCAGCGGGCCGGCACCCTCACCGTGTTCGTGCGCAGCAGCCCCTTCGATGGCACCGCCTTCTACGCCAACGCTGCCACCACCACCCTGCCCTTGCCCAGCAACGACACTGCCGTGCTTCTGGCTGCCGCCCTGCCCCTGGCCGAGCGGCTGTTCCGCCCCCACAAACCCCTGCGCAAGGCCGGTGTGATCCTGCAGGATCTCCAGCCGGTGGCCCTGCTACAGCACCACCTGCTGGTGCCCCAGACCCCCGAGCAACAGCGCCGCCGCGACACCCTGATGGCCGCCGTGGACGGCATCAACCGGCGCTACGGCAGCGGCACGGTGCAGTGGGCCGCCTGCGGCCTGGCGCCGGCCTGGCGAATGCGGCGGGGCCACCTCTCGCGGGCCGCCACCACCCGGCTCAGCGATGTGCCGGTGGCCCGGGCCTGAACCTGTGACACAAGCCTGGGCGAGCGGAGGAGATCGAGGAGCGGGGGGGGCTCTGCCCCCCTGTGCGATGGCCAGATCGATCAGCTCGATCGGAAGGAACAAAAGCCCCTGGAGGCGATGGGCTTTATCGAGCAGGGAGGCGGTGCCGGAGCCACCGGGAAAGGCGATCAACAACAGACCGGCGGGCGGCTGGCCTGGAGCGGGGCCGGCGGTGGCGCGCTAATCGGCGCGCTGCAGCATCTGGCGATGACGCACCGGGCCAGGCGCCACGGCCATCAAGGCTCCACTGGGGCGGAGGATTTTCATGGGCCAGCCGAGGCGGAAACCGGCCTGATCGATGGCGGCATCGGCGCCGCGGGCATCACCAAGGAGTAAGAACTGCACCGGCCGGCCAGTGGCGGCCAAGCGGAAGTACGACGCTAACTGCTGGTGCGACCTGCACTACAGCCGTGCAGCCAAGGAAGCCGCCCGGGAGCGGCATCGGGGAGTGGAGGGTTCGTGAGCGTCCGCTTCTCCCAGCAGGCCCCTTCGAAGCCAGGTTCAGATCACGATCACCGTGGCGCAATAGCCCCCCAGCTGTGTGTCAACAGTCAGCAGCAGCATCGGCTCCACCCGGCTCTGGCACACCAGCAAGCGATCAAAGGGATCCCGGTGGACGCCATCAGTTTCCAACCCCGCCACGGCCAGCACGTGGGCGTTGCTGATCGGCAGCCAGCGGAAGCCCTGCAACGGCACCTGGCGCTCCAATTCAGGTAAATCCAGCTGCAGCCGGCCGATCGACACCTTGATCGCCATCTCCAAAAGCGACACCTGGCTGACGAACACCTCCGCCTCCGGCGCCTGCACCCGCTCCACCACCGCCTGCGGCAGCTATGGATCGCCGTTCAGCCACCACAGCACCAAACGGGTATCGAGCAGCAGCCGCGTCACTGCAGCGCCTCAAAACAACCCATCCAGGGGCGCATCGAAATCGTCACTCAGCTGGATCTGGCCGCGCATCGCCCCAGGTGCCGCTACTGCTTGGACTGGAGCCTGCCAGGCCACCAGCCGCGCAATCGGCACCCCTGAGCGGGCGATCACCACCTCTTGCCCTTGCTCCACCTCCTGCAGCAGCTGGGAGAGATGGGTCTTGGCCTGGTGCACGTTCACCATCGCCATCCGACATCATCTTGAACTAAGTCTTAGTCTGGTCGCCCCATACCGCCTTGGCTGGGCGGCTCTGGAGCTGGACCAAGGACCTCTCCCGCACCCTGCTTGAGGCCCTGCGATGCCGAGCTAGCTCCCGTGACCATCCTCTGGACCGACCCCAAACGGGAGTGGCTGCCTCTCATCCCCCAGCTGCGCAGCGCCCTGCCCGAGCTGATCAGCCTTGACGTCTACGACGCCGAGCAGCATCTGGGGCCGAGCCTCTAACTCCCCGGCGTGAGCCGCCATGTTCTGGCTGCGCGCCGCAGAAGGCTGCCCTTCGGGTGCGGCGGAATGGCCGCGACTGGACCCTGGCCGCTTTCCTCTGCTCCGCCGATGGCCAGGGCCTTCACCACATTGGCGGCCCATCCCCTGGCCCAACTGCGGGGCACTCGCCTGGAGGAGAAGGATTTCAACGCTGCTGGTCGACGACTTGATCCGCGACATCCTTCGCTGGATGGTCGCCCCCTCTGGATTCCAGCAATCCCATTGCAGCGATCAATGGAATGCTCTGGGGTCGTTGTGGAAGCAGGACTTCAAGTTCGACCCGGCTAAAGACAGTGAGCTCACCGCCTCTGAGTGGCTTGCCACAGGCAAGAGCGAGTGGGAGAAAGTCTGGAGACGTTTCGACGAACAGCCCCCACCACCCGAGGATCTCCAGCAAGCCAACGGCCCTACTCCATCCCACAGTCGCTCACCGGATCCGGATTGCTTGCCAAGGTCAAGGAACTCGGCGGTGCCTTGAAATCCGATCTGGTTCGCTCCGTCGGCTATGTCAGCACCAAGAAGGACAGCACCGAGCGCCTGAACTTCACCGCCTTCACTGAGGCCCAGCTGGAAGCCAAGGGCGTCAGCCTTGGTGACGGCGGTGGCAATGGCGGTAAGGGGCGGCCTGGCCGCAGCCTGAGCTTCAACAGCAGAGTTCAGTTTAACGGCAACCTGCTCGTTGGCAAGGCCTACACCGCCCAGCTGGGCCTGAAACCCGGCGATGAGTTCGAGATCAAGCTCGGTCATAAGCAGATCCAGCTGATCCTTTTGAGCGCGGCTGGGGAGGAGTGAGGGACTGCTGGGGTTGAGCGGTTGGGGCAGGACAGACAACAGTTCTGCCTCACCCCACCAGCACCGGCTCCACCCATTCCATCGGTGCGGCCACCGGACCTACCAGTGGTGAAAGGGCGCGCCAGTGGCCCCGTTGCCTGCTGCCTTTGGTGATTCCTGCGCCTCCAGCCGGCTGGCACTGCAGCTGGTAGTCCTTCCCCAGCCACACCGGACGCCGCAGCGAGTCCTCAGCTGGTCCGTAGCCCAGGGCGGCTCTGCCACCAAAGCCGTTGTCGCCCGGCGCCGGTGGAATCTCACCTTCCGCCACCAGGTGCTTGGCGTAGAGCTGCACCAGCAGGGCATGGACGCAGAGCTGCTCCATCCGCGCCGCCGTGCCACGCACGCCATCGGCATCCCAGTCCCAGAGCGTTGGGCTGAAGTCGGTGTGCGCCGGCTGCTGCGCCTTGGTCGATGGGTCGAGCACGTTGCTGGCCAGGTAGGTGGAGCCGTCTTCCCCCAGGCCGATGCAGGCCAGGCCGCCGCCGGCCAGCTCGAAGTTGTCCGGCAGCCAACCCTCCATCGCCCGCACCTCGGCCACCACCACCGAGCGGCTCTCCGGGCCCTCCTCGCCATACAGGGTGCCCTTGGGCAGCAGCAGGCGGAAACAGCTGAGGTCGCGGGGGGAGCTCAGGGGTGAGCGTGGGCTGCTCGGTCTGCAGAAACGCCTGGGCTAGGGCAGGCGACAGGAAGCGGGGCTCGGCAGCGAGGGTGCCTCCCATCCTGACCTTCATGGGCTGCTCAGGCCGACGATGCCGCGCAGCGTCTCCAACAGGTCCGGCAGTCGTTGCTGGCTGGCCTGATCCGGTGGGAGGAAGGCAGGAAGGGCCTCCAGGAAGGCTGAGGTGTTCAACAGCTCCAGGAACTGTGCCGCCAGATCATTCCTCAGCTCAGGCGGGCTGAGCCTGCATTCCTCGAGCAGCGAGGCACGGCCATCGACCACGGCCATCAGGTCCTCCAGGTCGTGACTGAAAAGGAAATCGCCCTGGCCGCGACCGCGAAAGGCCTCCAGCTTGGTGGCCAGGAACACAGGTGCGGTGACGATCCGAACTGAACGGCCACTCGGCAGCTCCTGTGGCTGGGCGGTATCCAGAGCGAGGGGGTACCAGCGATTGGAGAAGCCCAGGATCTCGCCTTGGGTTGGCATCAGATCGAGCACGAGGTCGTCTGCGCACCAGCGGCAGAGGGGTGCCCCTGGCCTGCTGTCCTCCTGGAAGCCCCGCTGCCGCAGTTGGCTCCCCAGCTGGTGGTAATCGCTCCTGGCGATCACGCGGCAGATCACATCCACATCCTGGGTGGGCCGGATCTCCGGCATCGCCGGATCCGTGATCAACACCAGCCACGGCCCCGCCGACAAACACCAGTTGCTCGAGCAGCGCCTCGCCCAACTGCTCAGCGGCCCGCTCCAGCAGGGCGACATTGGGGTCGTTGGGGTTCATGGCTGCAGCCGTTCCTCCAATAACGTCAGGGCCAGGGCCTGTTCACGGGCGCTGCCGCCGCGCACCGCATCGAACAGGGCCAACAGCTCCCCCAGGGCCGGGTTGCGCTCCGCTGCCTCGGGAACACTCGGGTAGAGCGGGTGGAAGGCGATGCCGCGGGCTGTTCCCTTCTTCCACGGCCACACCGGTGGTGGGTCGCTGCCCGGTCTGATCTGCTCGTTGAGGGGAGAGGCGGCGTAGCCGGTGGGTACGCCGCGGCTGAGCCCGCCCTGCGTTGCGGGAAAGCAGTAGCGGGCACCGTGCTGCACGAAGGCTCTCAGGGCGGCGCGAACAACCGCGGGCTTGCCAGCCCCATCCTTGATCGCCAGCTTGGCGGCCACGGCACGCTCCACGGCCGCATGGACCTCCGAGGCCGTCAGGCCCAGCTCAGCGCCGAGGGCTGCATAGGTGGGCGCGGGGCCTGGATCCAGGGCCAGGCGCAGCAGCACCACCAGATCCTGCGGGCGCAGGACAAGCTGCGGGTTGGAGGGTGAACGAGCCATGACCCGATCAGCATTCGCCATTTGCGAATAGCGAATTTAGCCGGCCAGCGAAACGATCACCGCTCATCTGGAGTCCGGCCGCTACGACGAGGCGATCCAGTTGCTGCTAACCCGGCTACAGCTTGAGCCCGAGCACGTGGAGAGCCTCTACAACCTGGGCATGGTCTACAGCGACCGGATGCAGCTCACCGAAGCCCGCCAGCTCTTGAGTCGGGCCGTGGAGCTGGACCCCGGCCACGCCAACGGACAGGTGGCCCTCGGGATCGCGGCCCTGCGGGATAACGATCCCGACGGTGCCCAGGGCCCGCTGGAGAAGGCAGTGGTGCTCCAGCCCCGCAATCCCTTTGCGCTCCGCGCTCTTGGCCAGCTGCAGCTGATGAAGGACAACGTCCCGGCGGCCTTGCCCCACCTGCGGGCCGCAGCGACCGTGGCCCCGGACGATCCGATCAACCTGTTCACCTATGCCCAGTGCCTGCTCGCCATCGAGGGCGAGTCCCACGAGACGGAAGCTGGTGAACTGTTCAAGAGAGCCCTACGGCTGGCCCCGGTGGGGGAGCTGGCCGAGAAGATCAAGAACCAGCAGCGCCACCTCGCCGATCGGGTGATGCGCGCCAATGCCCAGGGCATGCCCCGCTTGGATGCGGTGATGTACCTCAGCAGTGCCCTGGAGGCCTACCGCGAGCTGGACCCCGAAGGCCAGAAGCAGCTGCTGGCGGAGGCGGGAGCGGTGGGTCAGAAGGGCCTGTCGATCAACAACCCCGAGCAGAACCACCACCTCCAGCACTTCCGCGGTGGCAGTACCGTCTCGGCCCTGCAGGTGGTTTGCATCCTGTATGTGGGCGTGCAGCTGCTCCTGCCGGGCCAGGACGCGGGGATTGACTTCGCTCGGGAGTATGAGCTGGCCAAGGGGATGGCGGGGCAGGAGGCGATGGGGCATGAAACGGCTGATGCCGGATGAGGACTCAGGGCTGGGGATCGGGGCGGAGTACGAGGAGGCGTTGCAGTTGCATGGAGTTGGCGGGAGCTGAAGAGGAAAATATGCACCCATTGCATAGTTCTTGATCCGTCGGTCTCTTCGCCCAAACACCAGCCACCGCAAGGTTCTGCCAGATTGTGACCAGCTGCGCCAACGAGGCATCATGCTGGGGTTCAACTAGCCGCAGACTGCGCCTCTCCCTTGGATTTCCGCCAGCTGTTCAAGCTCCGCCTGGTGGTGGCCGCCATGGGCGAAACCCAGAGACTGGTCTGGTGGAACAGTGGCGTGCTCACCGGCACTGGGGAATTCCTGTTCCAGCAGGGTTTCCCTCGCTCCTCGCCTTTCGCTCAGACGCGGGCAGGGTTCCGGGTGGCCCAGCTGGCCTGCGACGAGGCCCTGGCGATCCAGCCCACTCCCGGTGGGCCGGTCACCTGTCATCTATTCCGGCTCACGCCCCAGCTGGAGGACGCGTTCGAGAACGAGCGCAACCGCTGGATGGATGAGTCCGCGGCGTGGACGGAGTGCTTCAAGGCGGTCTGGGCCCTCTCTTCGGAACAATGGCCACAGGCGCTGATCGATCTGGCCGACCTGGATCAGGCCGCCCTCGACTGGGCGCGGCAGCAGACGCCGCAAACAGCCAAGGCCCTGCGGCTTGACGATCCCTTCGAGATCCACCAGGGCCACATCGAGCACCTGGCGGCAGGGTTCCTCTGCGGCCAGCCCGGGCAGCTGGTGGTGCCCTACTTGCAGGTGGCCGGCTGATGGCCCCCGCAACCAAGGCCAGGCGCAAGCCGGCTGCCACGTCATCCCCAACGCCATCGGCGCTCCAGAAACCTCCGTCAGCGGGTAAGCCAGCGACCACCAAAGCCCCGCACCAGGCAGTCACCAAGACGAAGCCCCAGCCCCAGCTGAAGAACAAGGCCAAAGCCCCGGCCATCCCGGCTTATCGCAGTGATGGTCTGATCCGCGGCCCCCTGATCGCTGACACCCTGCAGGCCTTTCAGGAGTGGGATCTGGAGGCAAGCAAAAGGGCCAACCTCGAACAGCTGCGCCTGACCAACAGCATCGGCGCCCCCACCCAGGCCTGGCTCAAGAAGGTTTGCGGTGCCATCAGCTCCCGCTTTGATCCCGCCGGCCGGGACCGGCCCCTGGTGTTGGCGACCCGCACCACCACGGGCCAGCGCCACTGGAAACCCCTGCTGCTGTGGCACCTCGCCAATAGCGATCGGCTGCTGGGCGATGGGTTGAGCTGGAGCGCGCAGATCTACAGCGCCGGTGGCGATCTGCTCCAGACAAGTCAGGCCCTCGCCTGGCTGGAGGGCACCGGCAGCCAGGACCACCCCGAGGTGGCCGCCTGGAGTGAGGCCACCCGCAAACGGGTCGCCGGTGGCCTGCTCAAGGCGGGCGTGGATCTCGGCCTACTGCAGGGCCGGGTGAAGCGCCGCTTTACGGCCTACTACCTGGCCGATGAGCCCCTGCTCTACGTGCTGCTGCAGGCCCTGGCCAGCAACCGCACCACCGCGGCGGCCCTGGCCGATCCACGTTGGCTGTGGTTCCGCCTACCGGAGGCGGAGCTGGAGCACCGGCTGCTGCTGCTCCACCAGGCGAAGGTGATCAGCTACTACCGCGCCGGTTCGGTTGTGGATCTCAAGCTGCCGGCCACCAGCGCCGAAGCCCTGGTGCAGGAGGTGTGGACATGAGCCAGTCGCTGGGATCGCAAGGCGTGGGGATCAAGGTATGGCAGCGCTGCCTGCACCAGCAGCTCGAACCGGTGCTCTCCGCTGCCGATTCCGGCGTCGGCCTGAGCACCTACACCGACATGCCCTTCGGGATCTTCCTGTACCCACCGGAAGACGAATGGGAGCTCAGGGGAGAGCTGCGTGATCTGGTGATCCGTCTGGCAAACGCCGGCAAGACGGTGCAGCGCCTTTCGATGGCAGTGCTGCTGCAGCAGGCAATTGAGGCCGCCGGACTCTCGATGGAGGAGATTGCCGAGGCCGAAGCCACGCTGGGTCCTGTGATGGTGCGCGACACCCTGCGCGACCTGCTCAGTGGCAAGGCGGCGGGCTCGGTGCCCTTGGATGAACTGGTAGCCCAGGCGGTGGATACCGCCAAACCCACCAGCAGCCACATCGTTTTTCTGGAGCGGGTGGGTGTGCTGTTCGACCTGCATCGGCCGTCGGCGTTACTGGAGAACCTCCGCAACCGGGTGCTGCATCCGGTGGTGCTCTTCTACCCCGGCCAGCGGGATGGTCCGGCGGGGCTCCGCTTCATGGATGAACTGGATGCCGACCACAACTACCGCCCCAAACTGTTCGCCTGACCATGACCACCCAAACCATTCGCGAACTCTTCTCCGGCCGGATCGATCGCAAGATCGAAGAGGTGATCAAGGTCGATCAGAACGACGTGGCGATCGTGCGCCAGGAGATCGATGAGTACATCCTCACCGAATCGATTGAGCGCAACATGCTCAAGGTGCTGGAGGGTTACCGGCAATCGGTCAACCAGCCCAGTGAAGCGATCGCGATCTGGGTGGCTGGCTTCTTCGGGGCGGGTAAGTCGAGCTTCGCCAAGTATGTGGGACTGGCGATCAGCAACCGGGACCTGGGCGGCGAGAGCGCGGGCGATCTACTGGCGCAACGGGCCAACAATCAGGCGATCAAGGCGTTGCTGGGGGCGATCAAGCAGCAGATCCCCACCGAGGCGATCATCTTTGATGTCTCGGCAGATCGCAATGTCAACGCCAGCGAAGCACTCACCAAGATCTTTTACCGCAAGCTGCTCGATCACCTCGGCTACTCCAGCAGCCTGGAGGTGGCCGAACTGGAGATCGAACTGGAAGAGCAGGGCCGCATGGCGGCCTTCCTCGATGCCTTCGCCCAGCTCTACCCCGGCGAGGACTGGGCCATCGCCAAGACGCGCCTGCTGCAGGCGATGCCCAGGGCCAGTGCCGTGATGCACGCCCTTGAACCCCAGACCTACGCCGAGAAGGACAGCTGGCTGAGGAACGCCCGCGATGAGAACGTGCCGATCAGCCCCACCAGCCTGGCGGAGCGCACGATCGAGCTGCTGGGGCGCAAGCACCCGGGCAAGCAGCTGATGTTTGTGGTGGATGAGGTGGGCCAGTACGTGGCCCGCGACATCCAGAAGATGCTCGATCTCCAAGCGATCGTGCAGCAGCTCGGCATCAAGGGCCGGGGCAAGGTGTGGGTGATGGTCACCTCCCAGGAGAAGCTCTCCGATGTGGTGGGCTACCTCGACGACAACCGCACCGAGCTGGCCCGCCTGCAGGACCGCTTTCCGTACAAGCCGGTGCTGGAGCCCTCGGACATTGCCGAAGTCACCAGCCGGCGGGTGCTGGGCAAGAGCTCCAAGGGGGAGGTGACCCTCACGGAGCTGTTCCAGCAGCACCAGGGTCGCCTGGCCACCCACACCAAGCTCGACACCAAGATCCGCTTACCAGATCTGAATGGCAAGAGCTTCGCCGATCTTTATCCGTTGCTGCCCTATCAGATCGAGCTGATCATTCAGGTGGTGTCGGGTCTGCGGCTCTCAGGCGGCGCCAGCAAGCAGTTCGGCGGTGCCAACCGCGCCATCATCAAGCTGGCCCAGGAGCTGCTCACCAACCCCCAGAGCGGCCTGGCCGATCAGCCGGTGGGCGCGCTGGTGACCCTGGATCGGGTCTACGACCTGCAAAGCAACAACATCGACTCCCAGTACCGCAGCAAGATCAGTGACATCGCCACCAAGGCCAGCAATCCGCTGGCGGTGCCGGTGGCCAAGGCAATCTGCCTGCTGCAGTTCGTCGATCAGGTACCCGCCACCGAGCGCAATGTGGCGGTGGTGCTGCATCCAGCCGTCGATGCCGATTCGCTTGAATCCCTGGTGCAGGAGGCCTGCCGGCACCTCGTGGAACGCAACCTGATCCGCAAGGCGGCTGATGGCACCTACAAAATTCCCACACCCCAGGAAGAAGACTGGGAAATCACCCGAAGCCAGCAGTCGCCCACGGTGCACGACCGCAATGCACTGCTGGGCGACACCCTGAAGCTGATCTGGGAGCCGGTGCCTAGCGCCGCCCTTGGCGCTGGCGTCAAGACCTTCAAGGCTGCCTTGAACTTCCGCGGTAGCGAGCTGGTGAAAGGCGAGGTGCCCGTGAGGGTGGAGCGAGTGGACGGCAGCGAAGTCTTGGAGGAGCGGGTGGAGCAGCTGCGCCAGACCAGTCAGCAGGAGACCAACACCTTCTTCTGGGCGATGCGCGCCAGCCAGGAGCTGGACCGTGCCTTGAGCGAGTGGTTCCGCTCCCGGAAGGTGATCGAGCTCAAGGGCCAAGGCGCCACCGACAAGGGCCAGGTGCAGCTGGTGAGCGAGGAGCGCCGCAAGTTGGATGGCTTCCGTCAGGAGGCCTGCCGGCTGCTGGACCAGACGCTGATCCATGGAAAGGTGCTGCTCAATGGCGGCATCTGCGATCTACCGGCGAATCCAGCCAGCGCCGTCGATTCGATGCGCGAGGCGCTTAAGGAGGGGCTGGCCAAGATCTATGACCGCTTTGGCGATGCAGAGGTGAGCCCCAGCAGCGATGAGCTCAACAAGCTGCTCGGCGCCGACAACCTCAAGGGCCTGATCGGCTCGATCGAGAAGCTGCGGCTCTGCAAAGAGGAAGGCGGCCAGTGGGTGATCGACACCAACCGCCCGGCCCTGCAGGCGGTGCTGAACCGCATCCAGATGAAGTCGGCTGGCTGGAGCGGCAAGGAGCTGGCCGACCACTTCGGCGAGGCCCCCTATGGCTGGATGCTGGATGCGGTGAAGTTCCTGGTGGCGGCCCTGCAGGTGGGCGGCAAGCTCAAGGCCACCCACAACGCCCAGAGCTTTGTGGGCACCGCCAACCCGCAGGTGCGGCCGCTGTTCGCCAACAACAACAACTTCAGGTCCACCCTGTTTGCCGCCCACGCCGGTGTGCTCAGGCCAGAGGATGTCCTGGCGGCCAGCCAGCTGTTCCAGAGGTTCGCAGGCAAAACAGTGCCTGGAGTCCAGCCCGGGCCGTTGGCCCGCGAGATCCGGGCCAAAGCGGTGGGCGTTAATGCGGATCTCAACAGCGTCAGCCGGGCGATGGCGCCGCTGCTGCTGCCGGGCATCGAGGCCCTGGAGCAGGCCAGCGAACAGGTGTCCACCTGGCAGGACAACAACGACGAGGAGGTGGTGCTGGCGTTCAAGAGCAGCGCCGATGCTGTAAAGGAGGCCTGGCAGCGGGCCAAGGGAATCCAGGAGGCCCTGGAGACCCGCAGCGAAGACCTGCGCCGTGCCCGCCAGGCCCTCAGCGCTCAGCTCTGGGGCCAGCTGCGGCAGGAGGCTGATTTGCCGGCTGACCTGCAGGAGGCCCATGACTTCCTTGAGGATCGGCTGCAGGCACCCAGCTTTTACGAGAAGTTGGCTGAAATTGATCAGCTCACCAGGAAGCTGGAGGAGGCTTACTCGCAGCGGCGCCAGACAGCCCAGCAGACCCTTGCTGCCCAGGTGCAGCAACGCGTGCAGCAGCTGGAGCAGACCCCTGGCTTTACGGCGCTGGAGCCGCAGCGGCAGCAGCAGCTGAAGGCACCGCTGCAGCAGAAGGCCAGCGACGCCGAGGCCCTGGATCTAGTGCGGCTACGCGATCAGCCGGCGATGCTCGAAGGCCTCCTGCGCCAGCAGGAGCAGATCGCCCAGAAGTGGGCCTTCCCCGAGCAGGAGGTGAGCACGGTGAGCGTGCGCGAGCTGTGCCGCGAACCCTTCGATGCGGCGGGTCTCGACGACGTACTCAACCGCATCCGCCAGCGCTGCGAAGAGGAGCTGGGCAACGACCGCAAGGTCTTGTTGCAGTGAGGAGGGCCTGAACCATGGAAAAGGAACAACGCAACAGGCTGCAGAAAGCCACCCAAGACGCTCGCCGCCTGCTGGAGGAGGAGTTCGCCGGCCAGCTGCTGCAGACCTACGACATCAATGTGGCCTCGGGACGCTGTAATGAAGAACCCGGCGCCCACCTGCAGGCCGAGCAGCGGTTGATCCGCGAGAAGCTCGTGGCCTGGATCGAGCACAGGTCAGCACAGATCAACGACGAAAAGGAAGCCCTGCTGCTGACGCTGAGGGAGATGGCCTTCACGGCGTTGAACCGATTCGTGGCGCTCAAGCTGATGGAAGCCCGCGAGCTGGTGCGGCCCTGCGTTAGCGGTGGGTTGGAAAGCGAGGGGTTCCAGGAGTTCACCGCTGTGGCCCAGGGGCTGCTGGCGGATCAGGAGGGGGCCTACCGGCTCTACCTGGAAACGATTTTTGAGGATGTGAGCCGCGAGCTGCGGGCCCTATTTGATCCCCGCGATCCGGCCAGCCTGCTCTGGCCGAAGCGCACAGCTCTGCTGGAGCTGCTGGACATACTCAACAGGCCAGAACTAGCCGAACTCTGGGGAGAAGACGAGACCCTGGGCTGGGTCTACCAGTACTTCAACGGCGATGCCGAGCGCAAGAAGATGCGCGAAGAGTCTTCTGCGCCGCGCAACAGCCGTGAGCTGGCGGTGCGCAACCAGTTCTTCACTCCGCGCTATGTAGTGGAGTTCCTCACGGACAACACATTGGGAGGCATCTGGTACGAGATGCGCCAGGGCCAGACGGGATTGAAGGAGCGCTGCCGCTATCTGGTGCGGCGGCCGAATGAGATCTGGCTGCGGCCAGGTGAAGACGCACCACCGGAAGTAATGGCTGATGAAGCCCTCAGCCAGGAAGAGTTGCTCCAGCAGCCAGTGCCCATCCCCCATCGCCCGCTGAAGGATCCGAGAGAGATCCGCATGCTGGATCCGGCCTGCGGCTCAATGCACTTTGGCCTCTATGCCTTTGATCTCTATCTTGAAATCTATACAGAGGCATGGGAGATCGCCCAGGGTTCAGACGAGCAGGCCAAGCAAGGCGAGGCCTTTGCTCCCTTTATTGCGTTTGCAGCCGACTTTGCCAACAAGGCGGACTACCTGCGTGAGGTGCCCAGGCTAATCCTACTGCACAACATCCACGGCATCGACATTGATTCCCGTGCAACCCAGATCGCCAGGATGACGCTCTGGCTGCGGGCGCAACGGGCTTGGAAGGAGCAACAGCTGGAGGTTGCTGGCCGTCCACCAATCACCCGCTCCAATGTAGTCTGTGCGGAGCCGATGCCAGGCGAACGCCAGCTGCTGGCTGATTTTGTTGATCAACAATTCCCCGAGGCAGAACGGGGCCTTGTGCAGCAGCTACTGGAAACGATCTTTGACAAGATGAAGCTGGCTGGAGAGGCTGGCTCCCTGCTCAAAATTGAGGAAGAAATCAGCGATGCGATCGATCAGGCTCGAAGGGAATGGCAAAAGCTTGCTGTCCAGCAGCAGGATTTATTTAGCCCCATCGAAATAGCGGAACTGGGACAAGTCGGTTCTTCACTGAACGTTAATCTTATGAATCTGACCAGAGATTTCTGGTTAGATATTGAGGAGCGGATCTACAACGCTCTACGTGACTACGCCGAACAAGCCCAAAGTGGTAGCGGTCTGCAACGCCGTCTCTTTGCTGAAGACGCTGCGCAGGGCTTTGCCTTCATTGATGTCTGCCGCAGACGCTATGACGTGGCACTGATGAATCCGCCGTTTGGCGATCCGCCTCTTCGACCGAACCTCGAGTTGCAGGCCCAATACGTTGCAGTCAAACATGACATCGCTTCGGCTTTCCTTGAGCGTGGGCTGGGTCTCGTCAACCGAAACGGACTCGTGGGCAGCATTACAACTCGCACACTCTTTTTCCTTTCTTATCTATCACAATGGAGGGAGAATGTAATTATCGACAGTGCTTCAGTGGCGATATTTGCTGATTTTGGAGACGGTGTTCTGGAGGCAACCATAGAAACTGCTGCCCATGTGATTCACGCCTCCTCGCGCCTTGATCGGCAGTGTTGGTTCGTGAGAGCTCTCAACGACGCAAGCCGAGAAAAAGACCTACACAAAGCAACAGCGACAAGCAGTCATGGCCTGATGATAGACGCGGTGTTCTTGTGCGACACCTCAACATTCAAGGCGATTGACCGTTCTCCCTTCGCTTACACTGTTCCGGACGAGGTTAGAATAGCATTCCGAAAACTGCCACGATTCGAGACAAATACTCGTAAGGGATTTATTGGCGCGCTTACTCAGGATGACTTTCGCTTCGTTAGAAACTGGTGGGAAACGTGTCCGGCAGATGCCGGGCGTGGATGGACTTCCAAGTCATCAGCGGCATGGGTCCCTTACACCAAGGGCGGAAGTTACACGCCATTCTACGCTGACTTCCCGCTTACTATTAATTGGGCCAACGATGGAAACGAGCTAAAATGTTTTCTCACCGAATACAGGAAAGCCAGAGGATTTGCTGATCAGTGGACAAGTCAACTAAACGCGTACGCCCGCTATTTCTTGCCAGGCTTGACTTGGTCTTCGCGGCCGAATCCGCAAGGAAGCTTTTGGGTGATGCCTTCCGGCGTGATTTTCGGAAATAGTGGGCCAGCGGTTCAATCCTCGAGAGATGATCTCCTTTGGTTGTTAGGAATCCTGAATTCCAGAACCTATCGTGCTTTACTTGATCTACTAATGCCCCGTGGGGCGACAAGCGGCCAATCACTAAAGTATGAAGTAGGTTACGTTCGGGCTGTTCCCATTCCGATTGGTGTCTCAGGTAAGGAGCAGTTAGTACAGGTAATGGCTGAGGAATGTGCACGACAGTTGATACGACTTGCCAGCACTGAAGAAACCGGGCACCGATTCATCTTGCCATTCTTGAGCAAGCCTTCTGACAAGGACAATTTCAACAAGCATTGGAGATCTGAAGCACACGCAAGGTCTCTTATTGTCGACCTAGTCGTCGAAAATGCCTGTCAAATTGACCGTATCAGTGAAGAAGCGTACTCTCTCTCGCCACGTGCTCTAGAGCTCCTTTACAAAAACACCGCCGCCACATTCTTAGAGCAGAATAAAGCTAAAATTTCCTTTTGTGATGCAATCGAAGAATTGACCTTGGTGTCGGGCTACTTGTCTTTCTCTGTTGGTGTCACTTTTGGTCGGTGGGACATCCGATATGCAACGGGAGAGCAGTCACCTCCGGAATTGCCCGACCCTTTCGCGCCCTTGCCGATCTGTCCTCCCGGCCAGTTACAGAACGAGCACGGATTACCTGCCCAATCGGAGGATGTGCCCGTCGAGTATCCAGTCAGCATTCCGTGGAATGGAATCCTCGTGGATGATCCAAATCATCCGCTGGACCTCCAGTTCCGTATCCGCGAGGTCATCGAAATCATCTTGAGTGGCCAGGAGGGCGGTACCACAGCCGAGTCTGTTGCACATGAAGCCTGTGAAATCCTCGGAGTGAATTCGCTCCGCGACTATTTTCGCAAGCCCACCAGCTTCTTCGCCGATCACCTAAAGCGCTACTCCAAGAGCCGCCGTCAAGCGCCAATCTATTGGCAGCTCACAGCCGGCAGTGGCAGCTATTGCGTCTGGCTTTACTACCACCGATTCACTGCGGACACGCTCTATCAAGTCTTCGGCATAGTGAAACTCCGGCTTGAGGAGGCTGAACGAGAAATAACTGATCTTGGAGCACAGGGGACCCTCTCAGCGGAAGAAGCCGACCGGATCCAGGAGATACAGACCTTGTTGAAGGATCTGCGCCTCCTCAATAGCGAGCTGGATCTCGTAGCTCCGCTCTGGAATCCCAATCTCAACGATGGCGTGATCATCAACCACGCCATCCTCTGGCGCATCACGCCCTACACCCCCTGGCAGAAGAAGTGCAAGGAGTGTTGGGACAAGCTGGTGAAGGGCGATTACGACTGGGCCCACCTCGCCCTCCATCTCTGGCCCGAGCGAGTGATTACCAAATGCGTCACCGATCGCAGCCTCGCCATCGCCCACGGCTTAGAAGAGCGCCTCTGGCAGGAAACCAACAAGGGCAATTGGCTGCAGCGTCAGGTTTCGGAGGCTGAGCTGCAGGCCCTGATCACCGAGCACAGCAAGCCTGCGGTGCAGAGCGCGCTGGAGCGCTTCCTGGCTGCGCCTCCCCCGGTGGCAGCTGCTCGCACACGCGCCCCACGGGCAACGAAGTCGTCCTCCGCCGGCGCCACCCGCAAGACTCGCGGGAATGCCCACGAGGTAGATGCGGAAACCTCCCGCCAGACTCTGCTGGTGCTCACAGCCGCCCCAGCAGAAGGCCTTGGCAGAAACGCCATTGCCGAGCTGCTGGCTGTGGAGGCTGCCTCCCTTACGGCTGTGATCAAGCAGCTCAAGGAAGGTGGCCAGATCGAGCAGCTTGGGGCCGCCCGTGGGGCTAAGTACCGGCTCAGCGAGTCAGGTCTTGCGGCTGTTGAGAGCCAGGCTGGAGAGGCCGAATGATGCCAGCGGAAGCCCCAAACAAGCTCCACCGCCGCCTCTGCCAGGAGCTGGCTCCCACGCTGGCTCCCCGACTTTCAGCAGGAAACTCCGCCGATCGAGGGGGGCTCCGCCCCAATCGAGGGGAGCTGGCAGCCAATCGAGGGGAGTTTGAGGCCGGATTGAGGGGAGCTAGCCGCCGATCGAGGGGAGCTGAAAGGCGTCAGGCTGGCAGCGGAGGTCAGCACCCATGAAGCGACGCAACGGCACCTACAACACCAAACGCCAACTGGCCGATCTGCGGCAATGGCCGCCCGAACGCCTGAAGCAGCTTGGCGAGCGGCTGCTCTACGGAGGGAACCCTGAGCACAAGCGCAATCCCGGTGATTTCGGCCTCACGCCCCCCAGTGGTGCCCGAATCGGAAAGATGCTCTGCGACGAAGTTGGCATCTTTCACAGGCAGGAAGCCCTGGAATTGCTGCGTTCCGGTGTTGCCGCTGGCCTGATCAGCGAGCGTTGCGTCAACGGCTGGCCCCAGAACATCTGGGCTCTCCAAGAGGGTCGCGTCCTGGAGGCGCAGCTTGAGCAGAGTGAAACAGGCAGTTATCACGGGTACCCCCTGCAGCCCGAAGATCCGTTCGCTGAGCTGGTGCTGCAGCGCTTGGGAGACGAACCATGACCGACCTGCAGCTCAGCATCAGCAACTGGGAAGCCGCTGGCCAAGGCACTGCCGAGGTGCTCGCCTCCACCGGGCGGCTGCGCCTGCAGGTGGGCGACATCAACCTCACCGAACACGAGGACACCTTCTCCCGCACCATCCGCCAGGAAGTGCTGGTTTCTGCCTACCCACTGGCCTTCTGGCTTGCGGCCAACTGGTGGCGGCTGCTCCACGAACCCCGGCCACCCGATCGGTTGCGGCCCTCCACGGATTGGCGCCTGGCCCATGAGTGGCCTGCCGCCAACGCAGGCACCATCTGGCCCGCTGTGGTGATGGCCAGCGAGGGCGACACCATTCAGTTCCAGGCGTCGATCGCGGCAGGCTCCCGCCAGCAGTCGGTTCGCTACCTGAACACGCTGCATACACCGATTTCGATCTCACGGGAACAGGTGGAATCGGTACTCGACGCCTTCATCAGCTCAGTGCTCGGGCGTCTGGAGGCCTGGGATGCTGCGATCCACACCGAGCTGCTCGATCTTTGGCAAGAAGTCCAGGCTGAGCGCTCAGATCAAGACTCCAGCATTTACAGGCGCTTGGAAGCCTGCCTGGGGTTTGATCCCGATGAGGCACCGGAACCGCTGATGGAGCAGGCGATCCGTATGGCATCCACCATGGGGCCTCAAAATTTCAGTGAGATTGCCCCTGTCTATGGGCGAAACGGCCAAGGCCAAGGCCAGGCTCCGGGCCTCCAGCAGCTTCAGCAATTGCTGGAGAGCCCAGCTCTTGAGGCCAGGTTGCAGGTGTTTGAGGTCGTGCTTCAGAAGCCGATCCTGTCGCGTGCGCCCTGGCGCCGAGCTCAACAGCTGGCGCATGCCCTCCGCCAGAACCTGGGCCTCAGCAATGAACCCATCCCAACCACTCTGCTCTGCGATCTCTTTGGATTGTCGCCTCAAGCCTTTGAGTCAACCCTGCCACCGAGACGCCAACCCATCGCTATAGGGGTGACAGGGCCAACCGGACAGATTGCCCTGCATCTGCGCAAGTTTTACCCGTCAGCACGTCGCTTTGAGCTTGCTCGCTTTATCGGTGATGTCCTGGTCACCGGATCCAGGCCTGAGTCGTGGTACGTGAGTAGCGACATTCCCACATATCGCCAGAAGATCCAGCGAGCCTTTGCCGCTGAATTTCTTTGCCCTGCTGAGGGCGCCATGGAGCAGCTCTGTGGCGACTATTCCGAACCGGCCGTGGAGCAGGTCGCCGAGCGATTCGGCGTCAGCCCAGAAATCGTCGAGAACCTCATCGCCAACCAGGAGGTGACCAGGTGACCGCTTCAGCCCCTAACAAGCTCCACCGCCGCCTCTGCCAGGAGCTCGCCAAGCAGCTCAGTGAGCATCGGGTGCTGCTGGTCTTTGATCCCGGCCAGCAGCTGCGCCCTTTTCTCGACGACATCGCGACAGCCACGCCCAGCGGCAGTGAACTGGGAAGCCTCAGCCTTGGCGAGCAGCAGGCCCGCTGGCTGACGGCCGGCTCCAGCCTCTATCAGTTTCGCAGCCAGTTGGAGCCCCATGTCTCAGCAGATCTGCCCGATCCGCTGCTCGTCTACCTGCCCGATCACCAGGAAAGCGAATCCCGCGCCGTGCTGCTGGAACTGATCCGGGCCGGCTCCACCTTCGACATCCAGCTGGTCAATCGCGCCCGCTTCTTTTTACGTGAGGTGCTGGAGCCCGACAAGGTGGAGCAGCTGCTCAAACAGCCCAACCTCAGCTACCGCGACATCGCCCTGGCTCTGGAGCAGTCCGGCGATGGCGGCTTCAGCCAGCTCAAGGCCCTGTTCCAGCAGCAGCTGCAGCGCAATAGCTCCCCCGAGAACGCCGAGCTGGCCCGCTTCTGGCTGTCCTCCGAGGCCCTCGATGCCGCGATCACGGCAAAGGGCCTGCAGAACGAGCTTCAGGATCTGCTCCACAGCCGCTGGGGGCTGAGCTTCCCTGCCGACAGCTCCTTGGCTGAGTGGCGCCAGCGGGCCCAGCGGGCCCTGCTGCTGCATGAGTTCCTGCATGACTGGCACGGCGATGAGCTCACCTCCTTCGCCAGACAATCGCTGCCGGTCGGCAAGGCCGCTGAGGAAAACGCCCTCGCCGATGTTCAAGGACTGCGCCGCAGTCACGCCGAGGCCTACATCGCCATCGCCTTCCGCATCGAAGCCGAACTCGAGCTGTCCGAACTGATCAGCGGTGAGCGGCCCGGCGTACTTGGCTCGATCGACACCTTCCCCTGCGAGGAGCAGTTCCTGCTGCGCAGCGTCGATGCCTTCCTGGCCAAGGGCGACTACGCCAAAGCCCAGGAGCTGGTGGACGCCCGCCACGACAGCTTCTGGCTGGTGGGCCAACCGACCGATGCCCAGCAATCGAGGCGCCGGCTGCAGTGGGATCTGGCCCGCACGGCTGCCGCACTCGGCCTCGCTCTTGATCAGGCGCAGGCTCAGCTGCCCAAGGCTGCAGCTCCCGTCGAAGCCTGGTTGGCCTATCAGGCGGAGATCGCCCATCAAGTCGATGGTCTGCAGCGGCGCCTCGAGCAACAGGTGGCTGAGCTCTCTGCTTCCGAGGTGGAGATTGCCCTTGGGCTGGAGCAGCTGCGGGGTCGTTATGAGGCCCTGCTGGAGCAGCAGACCCAGCGTTTCACCGATGCCCTTCAGCAGGCCGGCTGGTTGATTCCTGGTGCCTTCCCCCAGACGCGCACCTGGAGCGAACGGGTGCAGCCCGGCGCCGGCAGGGCGGTGGTGTTCTGGGTGGATGCCCTGCGCTACGAGATGGGCGCCACCCTGCACGAGCGCTTCAGCGGCTGGAGCCGCGAGCAGCTCACCGACCTCAAGCTGGAGATCGCCCAGGCCGCCCTGCCCTCAATCACGCTCGTTGGCATGGCAGCCCTGCTGCCCGGCGCCGAACGCAGCTTTGCTGTGGCCGATGTCGATGGCAGCCCCTGTTCGGTGGTGGATGGGGTGCCGGTGGGCTGGAGCGAGGGCAAAACCAAACGCCTGGCCCATCTGCAGCAGCGGGTGACCACGGCGGTGGTGATCTCGCTGGTGGATCTGATCCGCAGCAAGGAGGCCGTGCTGATCGAGAAGCTGGCCGGCAACGGCCCCGTGGTGGTCACCAGCGTCGGCATCGACAACGCCGGGGAGCGCGACACCGACGAGAACCTCGCCAACGTGCGCACCGACATGCAGCGTGAGCTCGACACCATCGAGAAGGCGGTTCGCACCCTCGCTGAGCTGCCCTTGGAGCATCCGCTGGAGCGCTTCGTGATCACGGCCGATCACGGCTTTCTGCATCTGCCGCTGGGCCGCCAACCGGCGATGCGCATCGATCCCCCCGCCGGCAACACCTTCAAGCTGGAGCGCCGCTGCTGGTTGGGCCATCCTTCCGCCGTGACGCCGCCCTGCGTCGAGATCCAGCCTTATGCCCTTGGGTACGGACAAGACGGTCTCACCGTGGCGGTGCCCAGGTCGGCCGGGGTGTTCAAGGCCGGCGGCAGCCTCTGCTATCACCACGGTGGCAGCAGCCTCCAGGAGCTGCTGATCCCCTTGCTCAGCTTCCGCTGTGCCCCGCCGGCCCGAGCAGAAGGGGGTGCCGCGTCCTCAGCCATCGGCAGCAAGGCCAAGAAGCAAAAGCCCTGGCCAGGAACACTCGTTGAGAAGATCACCAACCGCATCCTGATGTTGCCGATCGAACTGCCCGTCGATCTGCTCAACCAGGGCCACACCCGCCAGACGGTGCTCGCCGCCTACGACTGCAAAACGCAAGAGCTGGTGGCCACACCCATCCAGGCCATCGGCGCTGAACTGGATCGCGACACCAACCGCCTCACCCTCACCCCTGGCCAGGCCGCCACCATCGGCCTACTCATTCCAGGCGACTGGAGCGGCAAGAAGCTCTACCTGGAGCTGCGTGATGCCGCCACCGACCTGGTGCTGCACAAGAGCCCAGATCTGCCAGTGGATCTGATCGGCTGATGGCTCAACTACATCAGTTACCTCCACCTCTCAATGTTTCCGCCCTGCTAATGGGCAAGCATGTTGAATCGGAACGCCTAGAGTTCAAGGAAGGATGGAATCCAGAGGCAATCCTTCATACAATCTGCGCATACGCCAACGACTTTCACAACCTCGGTGGCGGCTATATCATTGTTGGAGCCAAAGAGATAAGCGGAATCGCGATGTTTCCTCCTTCTGGCCTGCCAGTCAATTCACTTGATGCAATCCAGAAGGACCTTATTCAACTTGGTAATTCAGCCATTCAGCCCACATATCATCCTATCGCCTTCCCGTATCTTGTCGAAGATCGACATCTTTTGGTGATTTGGTGCCCAGGTGGCGAGAGCAGGCCGTACAAGGCAAAGCAAACGCCCACCAAGGCCTGCAAGGATTATATTTACTACATTCGTAGAAATTCGACAACTGTAAAAGCAAAGCCAGAGGAGGAGCAGGAGTTGCTAGGGCTCGCTGCGTCTGTTCCGTTTGATGATCGTATCAATCACCATGCCAAGCTGAACGACCTTTCTCCAAGACTGATTACGGATTTTCTCTATGCCATCAATAGCGATCTTGCCTCTGAAGTTGCAGGACAGCCCATGGAGGCTCTGGCAAAGCAAATGCAAATCGCTCGTGGGCCACAAGAGCACCTCTGGCCCCTAAACGTTGGCTTACTGTTCTTCAACGAAGAGCCTTCTAATTTCTTTCCTCAAACCCAGATTGACGTTGTTTGGATGCCAGACGGGTCTGGGGGCTCAACGTTTACGGAAAAAACATTCAGCGGCCCAATCTCGCAGATCTTGATTGAATCGCTCGACTACATCAAGAGAAACCACCTAGTTCAAGCAGTTGTTAAGCATTTTGATCGACCTGAAGCCACCCGCCATTACAACTATCCATTCATTGCCCTTGAGGAAGCCGTTGTCAATGCCGTATATCACCGCAGTTATGAACTTAGAGAGCCCATTGAAATTCGCATCACACCGGACGAGATATCTATTCTCAGCTTTCCTGGTCCAGATCGCTCCATTTCGCTGGAGCGGCTTCAAGAGGGGAAAGCTGTTGCTCGCCGTTACCGGAACCGACGAATCGGTGAATTTCTAAAGGAACTGGATCTCTGTGAAGGTCGCGCGACGGGGATTCCAATAATGATCAAGGAAATGCTGGCCAATGGCTCCCCTCGCCCTGTGTTTGATACGGATGATGACCGCACCTTCTTTTTGGTAACACTGCCTGTTCATCCACAATGGATAAACCCTCAAAATCCGAAAACATCAAGTAGCTCACGCTCCTTAAACGCATCCAATAATGCTGACGTACATGGCAGCGTTCAAGTTAGCGTACAAGACAGCGTTCAAGTTAGCGTACAAGATGGCGTTGATGTGAATATTCAAGCAAGAGAGCAAGGAAAAATTGCAGAACCAGCAAAAGGCATGGGTGCTTCTTGTGAAAGCCTATCCAAGGAACAGCATGAACTGATCAGTTTTATGGCGAAAGGTGAACGCAGCAAACGTGAGCTAATGGATTTCGCTGAGATAAAGCGCCCCGCTAGCTTCAGCACCAAACTGCTAGACCCACTTATGATTGCAAAAATCGTTGAGATGACCATGCCCGACGCACCTCGTAGTCCTCAGCAAAAATATCGGCTGACGCAGATGGGATCGGAAATGCTGGCGGCAATCATGCAGCAGCAACCAACAGAGCCATTTGCATGATGACATTTATTCTACACAACCTGAGTGGATTCCCTCCACCGAGACTCGATTGGAAGCAGCTAATCCCGCTACTTAGTCCTTTAATCGCCAAACAAGCCCAGGCCGCCCTGTACTAGCAAGCACCGCACCCCCGCCATCACCTCCTGATTCATCCATGAGCACCCCCGCCCGCGACGCCCTCGACGACAAAGTCAATCAGGTCTTTGCGGGCAAGTGCGTCCGCAAGGACCTGGTGCGGGCCGTGAAGGTGGGCGCCAACGTGCCGGTCTTCGTGCTCGAGTACCTGCTCGGCAAGTACTGCGCCTCGTCCGACTCGGCGGCCATTGAGCTGGGCCTCGCCGTGGTGCGCGACACCCTGGCCAACAATTACATCCGCCCAGACGAAGCCACCAAGGCCCAGAGCAAGGTCAAGCAGAAGGGCCGCTACACCTTCATCGACAAAGTCAAGGTGCGCCTAGTCGGGAACACCTATGTGGCCGAGTGCGTCAACTTCGGCAGCAACACCCTGCGCATCTCCGATGACGATGTGCATACCTTCGAGCGTCTGCTCACGGGTGGGGTATGGGCCCAGGTGGAGGTGGAGTGGGATGAGAGCGACAGCAAGGCGCCCTTCTCGATCAGCCAGCTCACGCCGATCCAGCTGGCGAGCTTCAACCTGGAGGAATACCGCAAGCTCCGCACACAGTTCAGCACCGAGGAGTGGATCGACCTGCTGATCCGTTCGATGGGCTACGAGCCCTCTCAGTTCAGCCAGCGACTCAAGACCCTCTTCCTGCTGCGGCTGATCCCCCTCTGCGAGCGCAACTACAACCTGGTGGAGCTCGGCCCCCGCGGCACCGGCAAGAGCTTTGCGGTGCAGGAGCTTTCCCCTTACGCCGCCCTGCTCACCGGCCCCACCACCGTGGCCAACCTCTTCGGCCACATGAACGGCAAAGTCAAGGGGATGGTGTCCATCTGGGACGTGGTCGGTTTCGACGAGGTGGCTGACCTCCAGAAGATGCCAAAGGAGGTCATCACCACCATGAAGACCTACTGCGAATCCGGGCAGTTTCAACGGGGAGCCGAGAGCTTTGCCGGCGACGCCAGCATCGCCATGTTCGGCAACACCCAGCAACCCATTGATGTGATGGTTCAGACCGGGCATCTCTTTGCTCCGATGCCCGACGTGATTCGCGATGATCGGGCCTTCATCGACCGGCTGCACTGCTACCTGCCGGGCTGGGAAGTGCCCAACATGCGCAATGAGTTCTTCACGGACCACTATGGCTTCGTGATCGACTACTTGGCAGAAGCCCTGCGGGACCTGCGCAAACTCAATTACACCGAACTCTGCGACACCTACTTCGGCCTGGGCAGCCACCTCAACACCCGCGACCGCAAGGCCGTGCGCCGCACCGTCTCCGGGCTGGTCAAGATCATCCATCCCCATGGGGAGCCGTCAAAGGAAGACCTCGAAGACATCGTCAAGCTCGCCATCGAGTGCCGCAGGCGCGTCAAGGAGCAGCTCAAGAAGATGGGCTCCTTCGAGTACAGCCAGACCTCCTTCAGCTACTCAGACAACGACACTGGCGAGGAGCATTTCGTCGGTGTTCCCGAGCAGGGCGGTCAGGATCTGATCGCCGCAGAGCCGATGGCACCGGGTTCGGTCTATACCGCGTCCGTAACCGGGGATGGCACGGTGGGCCTCTACCGCTTGGAGGTCTCCATAGCGGCAGGCAACGGCAAGCTCAAGCCGGCCGGGGGGATCAACGGGCAAATGAAGGAATCCATCCAGCGCGCTTTCGCCTATCTGCAGGCCAACAAGAGCGCCTTCTCGATTAGCCATGAGGCCGACAGCTACGACTACAACGTCGAAGCCATCGACCTCCTAGGCAACAAGGTGGAAGCCGAGGTGGGCGTGGCATTCTTCCTGGCTGCTTTTTCCGCCATCCGCCGTTCCCCCGCCAGGGCCGGCATGCTCGTCATGGGTGACATGAGCATCCAGGGCAACATCAAGGCTGCCCGCTCCCTGGTGGAACCCCTGCAGGTCGCCATGGACAACGGCGCCCGCTGCGCCCTGATCCCGGGAGAGAACAAGCGCAGCTTCCTCGAGATCAACACCGATGAGATCGACAAGATCGACCCGATCTTCTACAACGATGTGAAGACGGCGACGTTCAAGGGGCTGGATCTGAACTGAATCTTTGCGGCTTGCCTGGCGTCAGAGCAGGAGTGCCTGACTATCAGATCCCTGCAACCAACAATCACGTCAGTTTCCAATGGTTTGATCTGCTTGACACACAAGCCTCCTGCTAGCCAGTAGCAGCGTCAGGGAGTTTGGCTCCTTTGCGCATGTTTTCAAAAGCTGTCAGTACACGCAGGTTGTCAGGATGATGCAGGCCGCCAGCAGCTAGTGGCTGAATATGATCAACGTGATAGCTGATGCGCGCCTCAGCCTGATTGAGGGAGTCTCGAAGACCATAAATCTGGTTCAGACGCTCCTTCTCTTCCTCCGAAAGCAGCGGCGACTGAGCAATGATACGTGCTTTTCTCCGCTGAAGGCCGGAGCCACCCTTGTGTCGATTGTCTTCATAAACATCCTCTGGATCAGGGCAGCTCAGCTGGCTGAGATCGACAACTTCTCCGCTCATCGTCCACATCTCTTGCCTGAGCTGGTGAGAGGACCACTGATGGAAGCAGGTTTCTCCCTGCAGATCAATGACCTCCCGAAAGCGCGTCACCTCATAGACAAAGTCCTGCTCGAGGACCTCGCCCGTCCAGCGCGTCCAGCAGCGGGCTAGGAGGCGCTGTGGCTTCTTTACCCAGATGAAGAGGGTTGGCAACTCAAGCTGCTCCTCCCCCTTGGCAGGCTTACGACGGGCATAGGTTCGATCGCCCTCCTTGGTCAGCAAGCCGCGGTTATTCGACTGGATCACCCGGAACTTCATGCTGCTCCTAGAGGCGGTTTTTTCTTGGGGAAGCAATGCCAAGCTCTTGAGCGATGCGCTCAAAACCCTTCTCGTTCTTGAAAGGCTCTATCTCATCCTGAAGCTTCTTAAGTCTGACCTTCTCCCA
>JBIJAG010000025.1:0-53617 GCA_044345855.1 Cyanobium sp.
GTTCAGCGCCACCCCCCTGATTGGGGCCCTGAGTGATCGCTTCGGGCGACGGCCCGTGATGGCGCTCTGCGTGGCGGGATCCGTTCTGGGGCTGGGCCTGTTCGCCCTCACGGTGAGCCTGCCCTGGTCCCAGCTGTGGCCCGGCACCGCAGCCGCCGGACTGCCCCTGGCCCTGCTCTTCCTCGCCCGGCTGATCGATGGCCTGAGCGGCGGCACCGCCGCCACCGCCGGCGCCGTGCTGGCCGACATCACCGCACCGGAGCAGCGGGCGCGGGCCTTCGGCCTGATCGGCGTGGCCTTCGGCCTGGGCTTCATCCTCGGCCCGGGCCTGGGGGGCTTGCTGGCGCGCTACTCCGTGACCCTGCCGCTGTTCGTGGCGGTGGGCTTCGCGGTGGTCAACCTGCTGGTGGTGCTCACCCTGCTGCCGGAAACCCATCCGCCTAAGGCGCGCATCGCCCTGCCCCGGCGGCGGGAGCTGCAGCCCTTCAGCCAGCTGGCTTCGGTGTTCGCCAACCCGCGGTTGCGGCGACTGTGTGCGGCCTTCTTCGTCTTCTTTCTGGCCTTCAGCGGCTTCACCGCCATGCTGGTGCTCTACTTCCGCCAGGCCTTCGGCTGGGGGCCGGAGCTGGCAGCCCTCGCCTTCCTGGTGGTGGGGGTGGTGGCCACCGTGGTCCAGGGCGGCCTGATCGGCCCCCTGGTGCAACGGATCGGGGAGTGGCGACTGAGCCTGGTGGGCCTGGGCTGTGTGGTGACGGGCTGTCTGCTGATCCCCCTGGCCCGACCGAGCTCGGCCATTCCCACCGTGTTCATCGGGGTGGCCATCCTGGCCTTCGGAACCGGACTGGTGACCCCGTGCCTGCGCAGCCTGGTGAGCCGGCGGCTGGAGGGCTCCGGCCAGGGGGCCGCCCTGGGCAGCCTGCAGGGCCTCCAGAGCGCCGGCAGCTTCCTCGGGCCGCCGCTGGCGGGACTGGCCTACGAAACCCTGGGCCACCGGAGCCCCTTCTGGCTCAGCATCGCGTTGATGGTGGCGGTGGCGGCGCTGGTGGCGGGCGGCACGCGGCGCCAGACGGCGTCGACACCAGGTTAATCCGCTTGTGATTGCTAACTTTTCCCATCCCGCCGACGCGGGTTTCCGCAGAACACCATGACCGCGTCCATCACCACGCCTGCCCTCGTCGCCCCCGAGCACTACATCAACCGGGAGTTGAGCTGGATCGCCTTCAACCAGCGGGTGCTGGCCCAGGCCCTCAATGAGCACACCCCCCTGCTGGAGCAGGCCAAGTTCAGCGCGATCTTCAGCAACAACCTCGACGAATTCTTCATGGTGCGCGTGGCTTCGCTGAAGTCGCAGCAGGAGGCCGGGGTAACCACCCTCAGTGACGACGGCCTCACCCCCCTGGAGCAACTGGAGGCGATCCAGGCCAAGCTGCGCCCCCTGCTCGAACTGCAGCAGCAGCACTACCGCCATTCGCTCAAGCGCAACCTCGACGAATACGGCATCCAGCTGATCGACTACACCCGGCTCAACGCTCGCCAGAAGGACTGGGCCGACGCCTACTTCCGCAGCGCCATCTTTCCAGTGCTGACGCCGCTGGCGGTGGATCCGGCCCACCCCTTTCCTTTCCTGAGCAACCTCAGCCTCAACGTGGCGGCCCTGATCCGCGATCCCGACAGCGGCCAACAGCAGTTCGCACGGGTGAAGGTTCCCCAGAAGATCCTGCCGCGCTTCGTGCCGATCCCCACCGAGCTCTGCAGCCGCGAACCCGCGCCGGTGTTCACGGCGGTGCCGCTGGAGCAGCTGGTGGCGTTCAACCTGCAACTGCTCTTTCCCGGCATGGTGATCGAGGGTCACTACTTCTTCCGGGTGACCCGCGACGCCGACCTGGAACTGCGCGATCTGGAGGCCGACGACCTGATGGAGGCCCTGCAGGAGGGCCTGCGCAAACGCCGCATGGGTGGGGAGGTGGTGCGCCTCGAGGTGGCCAACGAGATGCCCGATGAGGTGGTGCAGCTGCTGATGGACGGCACCAGTGTGGAACCGGAAGACCTCTACCGGATCAACGGTCCCCTCGGGCTGGATGACCTGATGAGCCTGCTGGCCATTCCCCTGCCCGACATCAAGGACCTGCCCTTCAAGGGAAGGACCGTGCCAGCCCTGGTGCAGGCCCAGCGCAGTGAACTGGAGGACGGCTCGATCAAGGCCGATGAGTTCCAGAGCATCTTCTCGGTGCTACGCCGCGGCGATGTGCTGCTGCACCACCCCTTCGACCTCTTCGCCACCTCCGTGGAGGAATTCCTCAACCAGGCCGCTGACGACGCCTCGGTGCTGGCGATCAAGATGACCCTCTACCGCACCTCGAAGGATTCCCCGGTGGTGGCGGCCCTGATCCGCGCCGCCGAAAACGGCAAGCAGGTGATGGCCCTGGTGGAACTGAAGGCCCGCTTCGACGAAGACAACAACATCCAGTGGGCCCGCCAGCTGGAGCGCTCCGGCGTGCATGTGGTGTACGGCGTGCTGGGGCTCAAGACCCACACCAAGGTGGCCCTGGTGGTGCGGCGCGAGAAGGACACCCTGCGCAGCTATATGCACGTCGGCACAGGCAACTACAACTCCCGCACCTCCAACCTCTACACCGACCTCGGACTGCTTACCGCCCGGGAGGATTTCGGGCAGGACCTGGTGGAACTGTTCAACTACCTCACCGGTTTCTCCAAACAACAGAGCTTCCGCAAGTTGCTGGTGGCACCGGTCACCTTGCGTCGCGGCATGGAGGAGCTGATCCGCCGCGAGATCCGCCATGCCCACGAGGGCCGCGGCGGACTGATCAGGGCCAAGATGAACGGCCTGGTGGATCCCGCCATCATCTCCCTGCTCTACGAGGCCTCAGCGGCCGGGGTGCAGATCGATCTGGTGGTTCGAGGCATGTGCTCCCTGAGGCCCGGCCTGGTGGGCCTGAGCGAGACCATCCGGGTGGTGAGTGTAATCGGTCGCTTTCTGGAACACTCCCGCATCTTCTGGTTCGGCAACGGTGGCCAAGATGAGGTGTATCTCGGCAGTGCCGACTGGATGCCCCGCAACCTCGATCGGCGGGTCGAGGCGGTGGCGCCGATCGAAGAGGCCCAGCTCAGAGAGCAACTCCGCCTTCTGCTTGAGCTCTATCTGCAGGACAGCACCGCATGGCACATGCAGAGCGACGGCAGCTTCCTGCAGATTCAGCCCGAAAATGATGGACTTGTTTCACAAGACATTCTCATGCAGCGCTGGCGCGGCGGCCTGAAAATGTAACCACCACGACAGGCATCGATCTCGCGTCATCGCTGATCCAGGAAATCTTCCACTTCAAAGCTGTCCCTTCGGCGCAGGGGTGCTACATTCCGGCAAAATTCATTTCGGAGGCCTGGGGTGATGGGGACACCTCTGCATTCCGCACCCAATGGGGCTGCCGCAAGCGGTGGCTCCACGGGGGCGAAGTCAGCCCATGGACGTGTTGATTCCGGCACCGCGAACCGTCCATCCCGTCAGGGGTCCAGCGGGAGCGCTAGCAGAGCCGCCGGCCGCCTGAGCGCCGATTCAATCGGCTGGTATCTGGGCACCATCGGCCGGGTGCCCTTACTCACGGCGGCCGAGGAAATCGAGCTGGCACACCATGTGCAGGCGGGCAAACAGCTCCAGTCGTTGGAGCCCGAGCAACGCACCCCCCAGCAGAACCGGCGGATCCGCATGGGACAGCGGGCCCGCGATCGGATGATGGCGGCCAATCTGCGCCTCGTGGTGAGCGTGGCGAAGAAGTATCAGAATCAGGGCCTCGAATTGCTGGATCTGGTGCAGGAGGGGGCGATCGGCCTTGAGAGGGCTGTCGATAAATTCGACCCGGCAATGGGCTACAAGTTCTCCACTTATGCCTACTGGTGGATCCGCCAGGGCATGACCCGGGCGATCGACAACAGCGCCCGCACAATCCGGCTGCCGATTCACATCAGCGAGAAGCTCTCCAAGATGCGGCGCATCACTCGCGAGCTCTCCCACCGTCTCGGCCGCCAACCCAACCGGCTGGAACTGGCCCATGCCCTCGGCACCAGCCCCGATGAGCTGGAGGAGCTGTTGGCCCAGACCGCCCCCTGCGCCTCCCTCGATGCCCATGCCCGTGGCGAGGAGGACCGCAGCACCCTCGGGGAGCTGATCGCCGATCCCGCCAGCAACGAGCATCTCGACTCGATGGACCGGCATCTCCAGAAGGAACACCTCGGCACCTGGCTCGCCCAGCTGAACGACCGCGAGCAGAAGATCCTGAGGCTCCGCTTCGGCCTTGAGGGGAATGAGCCGCTCACCCTGGCGGAGATCGGCCGCCAGATCAACGTGTCCCGCGAGCGGGTGCGCCAGTTGGAAGCCAAGGCGATCCTGAAGCTGCGGCTGATGAGCTCGATGCAGCAGGCCGCCTGAGGGGCGTGGCCATGGGCGGCGTGACCATGGGCGGGGTGGCCATGGGCTGGTGGGGGCGGCAATCGATCGGGGTAGTCGCCGTGCTGGTGTGGCTCACCCTGGTGGCCAGCATCTCCCTGGCGGTCAGGGCCCGCTGGCCAGAGCGGGGGGAATGGAGCCGCAAGGTGGTGCACATCGGGGCCGGCCCGGTGGTGCTGATCGCCTGGGCCCTGGGCATCGATCGCTGGGTCGCCCTGCCCACCGCCGCCCTGGCCACCCTGCTGGCCGCCGTGAACCACCGGCGTCGGCTGCTGCCGGGCGTCGAAGATATCGACCGCGCCAGCTACGGAACGGTGGCCTACGGAGCCTCGATCACCCTGCTGCTGCTGGTCTGGTGGCCCTGGGAGCCGCTGGTGGTGGCCAGCGGCGTGCTGGTGATGGCCTTCGCTGATGGGCTGGCTGGCCTATTGGGTCCCCAGGTGGCCTCACCGAGCTGGACCATCCTGGGCCAACGGCGCTCGTTGGTCGGAACTGCCACGATGGCGCTCACCAGCCTGGCGGTGCTGCTCGCCCTGGCGGCTCTGGCGGCAGCCGGCGGCCAGCCGGTGCCGACACCGGCCGCCGTGGTGGGAATCGCCCTGGCCGCCGCCCTGCTTGAGCAGGTGGCGATCGGCGGCCTCGACAACCTCACCGTGCCCCTCGCCGTGGCCTGGCTCTGGAGCCAGCTCATGGTGGCCTGATGGTGGCCTGAAGAGCTGCTCAGGCCCGCAGCAGGTCCTCGCACTGACGGTCCCAGTCGCCGCGGCTGCCGAGCGCCGCCACCAGCAGGCGATCATCGGGCTGCTCTCGCAGGCGAAGCTGCCACTGCCGGATCACCTCGGCCCGCTCCATCCAGACATCGAGCACGGTGCGCTGGATCGCGTCGCCATCCCAGTGCCGTCCCCGGGCGGTGTCGAGGGCCCAGCTCAGCAGGGCGTCGAGCTGGAACGGCCGGAAGCCGCCATAGGCGAGGCCGCAGGGGGCGCCGCCGGAGTAGGCCGCCAGCCTGCGCTGCTCCAGATAAAACAGCTCGAGGGGATCGGTGAAACCGCAGAACTGCAGAAGATAGACCATGAACCCAAACCGCCCAAAACCAGGGATGGTCAAGGGTAATCAGGTCAGAACAATCAACTGTTCAGCCCGAACATCCCGCAAAAGGGTTGATGTTTTGGCACTCAAAGATGATGAGTGCCAAAGAAGCGTTTTCCAGCCCACCCGGGCCCCAGCCAGATGAGCCTGGCCTCATGCGGCGGCCAGCTGCTGTTCACGCACCAGGCGAACGGCGCCCGCTAATTCCTCGAGCAACCCCAATGTGGTGGGCAGATCGATGCAGGCATCGGTGATGCTCTGGCCGTAGGTGAGGGCCGAGAGATCGGCCGGAATCTTCTGATTGCCCGCCACCAGATGGCTCTCCAGCATCACCCCCATCACATGCACGGAGCCGGCGCGCACCTGGTCGGCCACCTCGCGCAGCACCTCAGCCTGACGGCGGTAGTCCTTGTTGGAATTGCCATGGCTGCAGTCCACCATCAGGCGGGCCGGCAACCCATCGCGCGCCAGCTGGGCAGCGGCGGCCTCCACCGCTGCGAGGGCGTAGTTGGGGCCATCCTTGCCGCCGCGGAGCACCAGGTGGCCGTCGGGATTGCCGGTGGTGCTCACGATCGCCGCATTCCCCTGTTGGCTGATCCCCAGGAAATGGTGGGGGCGGGCGGCCGCCTCCATGGCATTGATCGCGGTGGCAACACTGCCATCGGTGCCGTTCTTGAAGCCGATCGGCATCGACAGGCCCGAGGCCATCTCGCGGTGGGTCTGGCTTTCGGTGGTGCGGGCGCCGATGGCGGTCCAGCTGATCAGATCGGCGATGTACTGGGGCACCACCGGATCGAGAAGCTCGGTGGCGGCCGGCAGGCCCAGCTCGGCCAGATGCAACAGCAGGCCCCGGGCCCGACGCAGGCCGGTGTTGATGTCGTAGCTGCCATCGAGGTGGGGATCGTTGATCATCCCCTTCCAGCCCACGGTGGTGCGGGGCTTCTCGAAGTACACCCGCATCACGATCTCGAGGTCTTCGCGATGGCGCTTCTGCGCCTCCAGGATCGCCTCGGCATACTCCCGGGCGGCCTCCCCATCGTGAACGGAGCAGGGGCCCACGATCACCAGCTGGCGCCGGTCACCGCCGTGGAGGATCGCCTTGATCCGCTCGCGCGCCTGCTGCACGGTGCGGGAGCCCTGCTCGCTGATCGGCAGCTCCGCGTGCAGCACCGCCGGTGGCACCAGGGGCCGGGTTTCGACGATGTGGAGATCGGAAGTGGGGATCATGAACGGCAGATGCCCTGGCAATCCAGCACTCCACCCTAAGGGCGCTGCCGGCGCCTTCCGGCAGCGATGGGCCCTCTAAACAGCAACGGCAGCGACGTGGCAGCCCACATCCAAAGCACACCAGCGCTCAGGGCCGCCACAAACCTGCAGACGAGGCAAACGAGAGGCGGATTCTGGGTCTTGACCGGATGGGCTCGGAGCCGCAGGGACGCCAGCTCGGCCTCCAGCCGGGGCGGGATCGCAGTGGCGTCAGTCTCCCCCCGCTGGCTCTAGGAAGGGATTGATCACCAGCAGGCCGGCGATCTGGCGGCCGTGGCGGAAGTCTTCCGAGAAGAGGATGGAGCAGCGGCTGCGAATCGCCGCTTCGGCGATCAGGGCATCAAACCAGCTGAGCTGTTCGCGGCCGGCCAGCTGGTGAGCATCCAGCACCAGGGTGTCGTCGGTGAATACCACCTCGAAGCCAATCATGGCTTCCAGAAGTTCGCTGATCTGAGGATCGCTGAGGGGCGGCTGCAGCTTGCGACTGGCCACCGCACGAAGCTCAATCAAGACCTGGATGCTGATCACCACCTCGTGGTCGCGAATCACGGCAGCAAGCCATCGTTGAATCTGCTCCGATTTGGCCGGTTCGCGGCGATCCAGCCGGTAGACCCACAGGTTGGTGTCGATGAACACCCGCATCAGCTGCAGGTGTGCAACTCTTCGCGAGTCCAAGGGGCACTGCTGGCGCTGTGGCTGCCGGCAGCCACGGCCTCAAAGCGGTGGAGGGCCTCGAGCCGGCGGCTGCGGGCGTGCACATAGCGGCCCAGAAACTCGCGCACCAACGCATTCACCGTGGTGTTCTCGCGCAGGGCTGCCTCACGGGCGCGCTGCAGCAGGGCGTCGTCGATGGCGAGGGTGAGGTTGGCCATGGAGCCAACCTACACGGGTTCCGTGGAGCACGGATGGAGAAGCATGGCCCTTCCCATCGGGGCCAGGCCGGTCACCAAGGGCTCGCGACTCAGCCTGCAGACCCATGCCGGTCAGGGCTTGCCGCCCTGCCTGCTGCGGGCGATGCAGGATCGGAAGGAACCCGCCTCCTGTGCCCCCTGCCACTCCAGGCGCACCTGGCGCCCCCGCTGACAGCGGGCCGCCCTCAGCTCCGCCAGAATTGCCTTTAACACAGCGCGCTTGGCCCGGCCTGGATCATCTCTGTGCCATCCAGGCCGGCGGGGGAGTGATCCTTGGCCTGATCGCTCTCTTTTCCTCCTATGACCACATCACCGCCTTCGGCGGCAGCATCGGCCTCCAGCAGCAATGGGGAGCCTTTTTCATCGTTGCCTCGGTGGCGACAGTTTTTATCGACTCTCAACTGGCGACCCGTGCGCGGGATCGAGCTCGAGATCGAGCAGATCAAGCAGCGCTCGAGGCAAGACGAGAGCGAAGCCGTGCAGCGGATGAAGCTGATCGAGAGCGAAATCTTGCGCGTGAGGAGCGACAGCGAGCAGATCGAAGAGAGAACGAAGCAAATCGAGAAAGAAACCGAGCAGATCAAGAGCGAAACCGAGCAGCTGAGGCGCGAGAACGCCAGGCTGAAACTGCTGAACGCCAGAGAAAGAGCTTTGAGCGCCTTGATCAAGCAGCATTGCTTTCCGCCCGAGAGCAGCTCGACCCCTCCCCAACCAATCGAGCCCGATTGCGGGCCTTCATTACCCTGATGGGCCAGGGGCTGCTGGAGGATGGGGATGCCGGCATGGCATGAAGAGCTAGGAAATCGAGGCGCCTGCGGCGCCATTCGGGAACAGCCAGCAGCCGACAGCCACCTAGCCGCAAACTAACGGCCGCGAACCAACAGCCAGGGTTAAGAAACAGCCGAGTGTTGAGGGATTAAGAGATTAAGGGTTGATGGAAGGGCCCTGGGGGAGGCAGACCACACGGAAACCGACGAGGCTGTCGGCATCGCCGGGCCAGCCGTGGGCGCGGTAGGCCGAGCGGCAGTACCTGGGGAAGTGGCTCCAGGAGCCGCCGCGCAGCAGCCTAGTTTGTTCTCTTTCTTTATCCTTTTCTCCTTCTACATGCTCCGCCCAGACTCGGCCATCGGTAGGTGCTGCTTCGTAGCTTTCGTGCCATTCATCCAGGCACCACTCCCACACATTGCCGTGCATATCCTGAAGGCCCCAGGCATTGGCTGGAAACATGCCCACAGGCGTGGTCTGCTCTCGATTGATCCCTTTGGGCCCATCTCCATAGGCATGGGTGCCATTGTAATTGGCCAGCTCCGGGCTGATCGAGTCGCCGAAGTGAAACGGTGTGATGGTGCCCGCCCGGCAGGCGTATTCCCACTGGGCTTCGCTCGGCAAGGTGTAAATACGGTCGGTGCGCTTACTGAGGCGATGGCAGAATTCCATCGCTTCCCACCAGGTCACATTCTCCACGGGGTGTTGGTCGTTATTGCTTTGGAAGCGTGAGGGATCCAGCTTCAGCTCCCTGCCCCACCGTTCCCCCGGCCGCTCCCTCCAGCCGGCCACCTCCCGCCATTGGGCCTGGGTGATTGGTGTTTGGCTCATGAAAAAGCCCTGGAGCTGCACCAAGTGCTGGGGGCCCTCTGAATCACGGCGTTCCGGCTCCGATTCCGGCGAGCCCATCCAGAATCGCCCCGGTGAGATCCAGAGCAGGGTGAGGTGCGGCGCCGCTTCCGGCAGGTCTTCCAGTGGGCCTTGCGGCGCGGTTTTGGTAATCGATGAATTCTTCGCCAGGTTTGCCCCTGCCTTGTGGATGGGTTGCTTGCCAGTGGTACTCGCGAGGTTCTGCACCGGCACGCCCGGCCTTACCCCGGGCCCGGCCGGACCTATCTCTATCTCGGTCGTCGACACTGAAGTCGACACTAGAAAAATCTGCTTCGGTGACGGTGGCCCCAACCACTCCTGAAACCCCTGGTTCTGGCTGGGGTGATGCAGCAGGAACCGCACCGTGCGGGGGGCTGGCTGCGTCATGGCAGGGGCAGGCAGGGAGGCGTTAACTGCAACAGCAACAGTAGGAAGAAGGGCGCAAATCCGGATGCGGTGGGCGAGGAGCCCAGATCCGCCGGGGAACCCCCGGGGTTATGGTGATCAGCCGGCGGAGCCGGCCGATCACCGGAGCCGGTCTGGCCCTCGGGGTCTGTGACTCTTGGGTCTGTGGCTCATCTTGTCCTGCCGCGCTGCGGGCATGGGCGGGGCAGTAGCAAGGCAGGATCGCTGACGGTGCGGGGTTGCCTGAACCTGGCGCTGCGCCTCAACTGGCTGGTGCTCGCCCATAAGCACGCCTGGGTTGCACAGGGTGGAACTGGGAAGGGGAAGCCCTGGGCTCTCTGTTGCCTCCCGCCTCCTGTGCCCCCTGCCACTCCAGGCGCCCCTGGCGCCCCCGCTGACATCGAGCCGCCCTCAGCTCCGCCAGAATTGAAAGCACCACAGCGCTCCTGGCCCGGCCTGGATCATCTCGGTGCCATCCAGGCCGGTGGCGGTCTGATCATCGGCCTGATCGCTCTCTTTTCCTCCTATGACCACATCACCGCCTTCGGCCGCTGTATCAGTCTCCAGCAGCAATGGGGAGTCCTTTTCATCGTTGCCTCGGTGGCGACAGTTTTTATCGATGCTCAACTGGCGACGCGATCCCGGCTACGAGCAGCGCAAGATGCAGAGCGAATGGCGGATGAAGCAGCTCGAGAGCGAGATCGAACAACTGAGGCGCGAGAACGCCAGAGAAAGAGCTTTGAGCGCCTTGATCAAGCAGCATTGCTTTCCGCCCGAGTGCAGCTCGACCCTTCCGAATCCAACCGAGCCCGATTGCGGGCCTTCCTCTCCCTGATGACCCAGGGGTTGCAGGATGAGGCTGGTTGAAGCGAGCGGCAGGTAGCTCACATCCAGATGAACATCAGTGCTCCGGGCAGCCACAATCCTGCAGGCGAGGTGACGCAGCCGCAGCGGCTAGGCAGCTTCGGCGCTGGAGGGGGTGGGCATGCGGCGTGGCAGCTCGTGAATTCCGTGCCAGATTCAAGGAGACGTGGCATCAGAGGGGTGTCTAGGTGGTGGACGAGCAGCCAAGCCAGGTCATGGAGGTGAGCGTGGGGCGACAGGGGCGACTGGTGATCCCTGCGGCCCTGCGTCGATCGCTGAGCCTGGGGGAGGGTGACACCCTGGTGGCGCGGCAGGAGCAGGGCAGGCTGGTGTTGGAAAAACCAGAGGCCATTAAGCAACGCCTGTTGGCCCGCTTTAGCGGGGTGCCGGCGGATCGCCAGCTGGTGGACGAATTGCTGGCTGAACGGCGCCTGCAGGCCCAGCAGGAAGAGAATTGATGCAGGTGGTTCTCGATGCCTCGGCGCTGCTGGCTTTTCTGAGGCAGGAACCTGGATCCGAGCTGGTGGATCAGGTGCTGGGTGCTGCGGTGCTCACGAGTGTGAACTGGGCCGAAGTGATGCAGAAATCGCTCTCGGCTGGGGTGGACGTGGATGGGTTGCGGCAGGATCTGCAGGCGCTTGGGTTAGCGGTGGAGCCGTTCACCGCCGTGGATGCCGACACAGCGGCGAAGCTCTGGCCCCAGACCAGTCCGCGCGGCTTGTCGCTGGCGGATCGCGCCTGCCTGAGCCTGGGGCTGCGCCTCAATCTGCCGGTGCTCACCTGTGATCGGGCCTGGGCGGGGTTGGCCCTGCCGCTGGAGATTCAACTCCTGCGCTGAGGTGGGCCACAACACCCGGTTACGGGCCATGGAATCGAGGCGCCTTCGGCGCCATCCCGGAACAGCCACCAGCCGCGAACCAACAGCCAGGGTTAAAAAACAGCCGAGTGTTGAGGGATTGATGGATTAAGGGTTAAGGGAAGGGTCCTGGGGGAGGCAGACCACACGGAAACCGACGTAGTCGTCGGCATAGACGGGCCTGCCGTGGAAGCGGAAGGCCGAGCGGCAGAACCCGGGGAAGCTGAGCCAGGAGCCGCCGCGCAGCAGCTTGGTCTTTACTGATTCTTTACTCTTTTCCCCTTCCGCAGCATCCACCCAGGCTCGTCCATCGGTGGGTGCTCCTTCGTAACTATCGTGCCATTCATCCAGGCACCATTCCCACACATTTGCGTGCATGTCATGCAGGCCCCAAGCATTGGCCGGGAACATCGCTACAGGCGTAGTTTGCTCTCGGTAGACTCCTTGAGGCCCGTCGGCATAGGCAACATCACCGCGGTAGTTAGCCAGCTCCGGGCTGATCGTGTCCCCAAAATGAAAGGGCGTTGTCGTTCCCGCCCGGCAGGCGTATTCCCATTGGGCTTCGCTCGGCAAGCTGTAGGTGCGGCCAGTGCGTTGACTCAGGCGGTTGCAGAACTCCCTCGCATCCAGCCAGCTCACGTTTTCCACAGGGCGGTTATCGGTGTTGGCTTCAGCCTCAAACAAACGAACCTCGCCTTCCGCCTGGCCTTCCCTGTTATAAAAATGGGAGGGATCAGGGTTCAAGTCCTGTCCCCAGCGCTCTGCCGGCAACGGCTGCCATCCCGCCACCTCACGCCACTGCGCCTGGGTGATCGGCGTTTGGCTCATAAAGAAGCTCTCCAGCGTCACCTCATGCTGGGGGCCTTCATCGTCTGAGCGCCCAGGTTCTTCCGGGGGGGAGCCCATCAGGAAGCTGCCGGCGGGGATTTCGATGAGGGTGAGGGTAAGGGGGGCGGCAGCCTCAGCCGTGGCGCCCGGGAGTAGGGCATCGCGCTGCAAGGGTTCGTGGAACGCCCAGGCGGTTGCGGTGGGCAGGCTGGCGCGGGCCGCGGCGCCGCCTTCCTTCTCCACCTGGCCCAGGAAGGCCGCAAGATCAGCCGGTGGCAGGGTCTGGAACAGCACCTGCAGCAACTCAACGTCGTGCCACCGGGCCGTGCTGAAGGTCACCGCCTCCAGCTCGGAGGTGTCCACCAGCTGGGCCACTTCGTACGCCACGTCCCCAAAGGCCATCGAGGCGGGCCAAGGGGAACCCGGCGGCAAGCCACTACCTTGGCGGATGCGCTCAGCGAAGGCCCGGGCTTCCTCGCCGGGCAAGGTGTCGAGGAGACAGGCCGTGACGGAGGCGAACTGCACCACGCCCTCCAACCCCTCGGGCGGCGACACTGTGGGGTCACACAACACCGCCTCAAAGGAGGGCTCTCCGATCTGGCGGTTCCAGCGGCGCTCCACCAGGGCGCTGATGCGGCTGATCACCTCACGGCGTTCGGTCGCTGGCAGCTGATCCCGCAACAGGGCGGCGACCTCAGGCAGCACCTCAAACTGAATCTGCTCCGGCCTCAACGGCTTGGTGCTGGGCTTCATCGCGTCAGAAGAGGCCTGCTTGCGCACCACCAGGCCGCCGGTGAGCACCTCGGCGATCGGCAGCGAATCGGCCACCTCCGGCAGCTTCGCCGCTTTGAGCAGGCCGATCACCGGAAGGGTGAGCAGCGGAGCTGTCGCCATCACCCTCAGCAATTGCTGGGCCTGGGGGGAGGCCATGGCCTGAAACGCCTCCCAGCGGGCTGAAGCCTCCTCAACCGTGAGCGGCATGGGGGCAGGCGCTGGCGCCGAGAGGTCGCGATCGCCCAGCAACTGCTCCAGCCGTTGCTCGATCAGGGACCCAGGCAACAGAGCCACGCCTGGAGTGGCATAGGCGGGATTGCCCATCAGCACGGCACACCAGGTGCCCAGAGCCTGGCGATCCAGGGGCAACACCGGCAACGGCAGAACCAGCCCCGGCGGCAAGGGCTCCTCCCACCAGTTCAGGGGGTCGGCCCCATAGGCCGGATTGGCTGCGGCGGGGCTTGAATTGCGCACCTTCACCCGATCCACCGCCGCCAGAGCCGTGCGGTTCCAGTGCCACATCGGCAGGGGTTGCAGGATCGCCGTGGGGCAAGAACGGGCCCAAATCGCCAGCGCCGCAAAGATGGGCCCATCCCACCAGTGCCGGCCGGCGGTGTCGCTGAGGAACAGCAGCAACGTGCGGCCTCCCGGCTGCAGCTTGGCCGCTCTGGACAGCCGCTCCACTGCCTTCCTGCGGGCGGCCAAAACCTTGGGGCGCACCACCGGCGCAGGCTGGAGCTCTTGCAATCGCACCCTCGGGAACACCTGGGTGGAGGCCAACACCCGCTGCAGCTCCTCAGCCTGCCGCCGCCACACCTGCATCGATACCCCGCCATCGCGGAGCAGCAGCACCTCATCAAAGGCCGGGCCCTGGCAAGGCTCGAAGACCGGCAGCAGCAAGTTGGTCTGGGCGTAGAAATCCACCGTGCGCTCCTCATCGAAGCGCTGGCGCCGTGGATCCGGCCGGCGCCGCAGCAAGGGCGCCATGGCACGCAGCAGCTTGTCGCGATCGCCCAGGGGCCTCTCCTCCCGTACCCTGCCCGCCAGCCCCATGCCAACCAGATCCCTGGCGACGTCTTGCTCGTCCGGCAGCACGGCAACGGGCAGCAGGGGGTCTTCCGCCACCGTCTCGGCCGAGGCACCGGGGAACGGGGTGGGCAGGAAGGGATCGGGGGGCAGGGATGGGTCTTCGGGCGGGGTTTCTTTTGTTGGCGGCTCGGGCTGAGGGGGTGGGTTCCGTAATCCAGCAGCCGGCTCGCCTGGTTCACGCGGTGGAGAAGTGGGATCAACCCTGCGGCGCCTTGGCTGCTCCGGCAGGCGCCCCGCCAGCCAGAGCACCTCGGCAAGCTCCAGTGGTCCGGGTATCAGTTCGTCGGGGCTGGCCTGGCTGTGGGCCACCAGCCAGCCAAGGGCCGCGGCCAGATTGTCGGACACAGGCTGGCGAGCGGGCATCAGGACATCCCATCGCGATCGGTGCCATCACTCCCATGCAGATCCCTGTAAAGGATGGAGCGGAGTTGCTCGGCGGCATCCGCATCAGGGGATTGCCAAAGGTTCTGGCTGGTCTGCTCCAAGGTGAGCAGGTGCAGGGCATTGAGCAGTTGATCGGTGGCCAGATCTCCGTTTCGATCCTTTTTAAGAAAGGCTTCGATCTCCTCGGGCACGGGCGAATCCTTCACAAAGCGGTGCTCGTCGGCGCCCTTGCCCAAGGAAGCTTCGGGATGGAAATGGGCCAGCACAACCGCCTTGAGGGTGTCGGCCTCGCTGGGGTGGGGCATCTCCACACGGATGCAGCGGCGGTTGAAGGCGGGCGGAAAATCCCTCTCCCGGTTGCTCGTCATCACCACGATCGGAAACTCCTGGCACTGCACCAGGCCCGCCCGCACGAGGGCGGTGCCGTCTTGATCGGCGGTGCGCACCGGCACGTCTTCGGAGAGAGGCGGCGGCTGGTTGTTGCGCGCCGCTTGCCTTCTGGCACGGTCGACCTCTCGCAGCAAGGGAGGAATGGTGTAGCTGCCCTCCTCCAAAAGGCTCAGTAATTCATTCGGGAGTTGGATATCGGATTTATCGATCTCATCGATCAGCAACACTCTTGGCTTCTTCCAGGGGAGGAACGCCGTGCCGACAGGCCCCAGACGAATGTAGTCCGCCACCGAGAAGGATTCGTTCTTATAGATCTGCGAATCCTGCAGGCGGGCAATCGCGTCGTATTGAAACAACCCATCTTCCTGCAACTGGCTGCGGGGTGAGATCGACCAGCGCAGCACCGGCCCCAGGATGAGCTCCCAGGCGATGGCGTAGGCCAGGCTGGTTTTCCCCGTACCAGGGCTGCCGGTGACCAGCAGCGGACGGCGCAGATGGATCGCCGCATTCACGGCCAGCCGCAGCCGTTTCCCCAATGGAGTGATGACCTGGCCGTCGCGAGGTAGGCGAAAGGCCCGGCCCCGCTGCTCCGTATTGGAGTTGCGTTCGAGCTTGGGCACGACCTGCGCCTCAAGGCCCTTCGGCAGATGCCGCTCTCGCCAGGGGGGCATAGGGAGCCAGTCGCTGCCTTCAGGCAGCTGAATATCGCTCTGGATGCCGCTGTTGGTGAAGAGGTCCCAGGAGTTGGAGGGTGATTGGGCCATGCTCAGGAGGAGATGAGGGGCTGGACAGAGGGATCGGGGCGTCCGTCTTGAGGAGCCCTGGCGGGATCTGCGTTTGGAGATGAGAAGAGGTTTTGAAGCGTTGCACTATCTGGTGAGCGTTCGGGATGGTCCACCAAGATCGTGAGGCCTCGCAGATCCCACTCGGAGGGAGGGTTCTGTTGGCGCAATTTGAGGTGGCGCAACTTGGCCAGATGCGCCAGATCCGGGCAATGGGGGATTCCCAGCATGTCCGCCTGGCTTGCATCTTTTCGCACCAACGACAGATGGAGAAAGCAAAGTTTCAACTGCTCTTCACTAAAGGAGCCCGCACGAGAGGGCCAAACCACGAGTGGAGCCCTGGACTTCAGCATTGACCTTAGCAAGTTTGGCGTGCATTTAAAGATGGCTGACTGCTGAGAATAAATGGCAGAAACGACAGCATACCCAGCATCTTCATGCGGGCTTTGCCCATCTAGATCTTCGAGAGTTTCAGGGCCAGCGATGTTATCGAGAGGCAGCCAAGCACCGGTTCCATCGACGAGGTGCCGATGCATTCGCTTTAATGCTCCACGCCGAATATTCCATCTACGATTGAGCAACCTATCAGAAGATCTTAGCAGAAAGGGCTGGCAAGAGTGCAGAGGCCTAGCAACCCCTTCCTCGTCAAGACTGATGCTCCCCCAGTCTTCGTGAAGCAGATCATCAGGAGCAAAGATTTCCAGCAAGGGAGGATCCTCAAGCTCACTTTCGATCCAGCATCGAAGGCACTGCAGCAGCTCCGGCAGCTTGTCTCTGTCGCAAGAAGGTTTCGCACCAATAGCACCATTGGGTATTCGTTCAAACCAATCCTCTTCAGCCCTCTGGATAAAGGCACTCCACTGATAAGAACGCTCGGGTACTTCTTGTCCCGAAGGAGTTAGAACCAGTGCTACCGCCTCACATGCCGTTCGCGCCGACACGGCCGTGGGTGCGTCAGGGACTGGACCATCGATAGGCAGATCATCCAGGCGCCGACTGAAAGGCGTAAGCGCGCCTGAGCCTTTCGCAGCATCAAGCTTACCCTTCACGTAGGCGCGTATCTCTGCGAAATCATCGTGGCGAATCGCAGAACTACCTCGCGGCATGACTATGCGCCTAATCGCTATAAGCATATCCGGCAAGCTCTTGATCATCTCACGATACTTCATCAAAACCTTGCGGGATTCAATACTTCGTTCGAAATCTGGATCCGCAGCCTTCAGCATCTCTTCATACTTGGAGCATTTTTCATTCCAGAAATCAACCAGGGATTTGTGATCCCTAATATCAGCCTCGGCATCGCCGAGCACAAGTGCTACCACATCCTCGGAAAACTCATCGGGATTACCACCGCGGCGTGTGTAAGCCTCGTAAAGCTCGTAAAGCATGCACCATTCAGAGCGGAGCGATCGCTCACTAATCACAGCAAGGATTATCTGTGCCTTAGCGATCCGCACGCCAAACTTCTCTATGGAATCACCAGGCTTCACCTCATTCTTATCCCTGACAATCACAATGCCCACCTCAGCAAAGCTGCAGCAGAGATCATCCACGATCGCTTCGCGTTCAAGTCCCTCCGGAGTCTTGTCGTCGCCCCAGGCATAAGAGATATAGGCAGCCGGAGTGCTCATCAAGCGATCGTACCTGCCAGCACTGAGCGCACGGCCTTGCGTAGCTGATCAGGCTGGTAGATCACGTCGACAGCTCCTGCCTCAAGGACAGCCTTGATCCGAGCAGGATTCACCGAGCCCCCATAGAAGATGACTGGCACAAAGATCTTCGCGGCCCGTATCTGTCCCAACATCCGCACGACTGCATCAGGATCATCATGCGGGTGCATGTTGGAAATCAACAGGTCAACAGGCGCAGACGCCAGCATCCCCATCATCTCATCTTTGCTAGAAGCCAGCTGAAACCTCACGCCATCGTTTTCCAGCGCAGCCCGTTCGCGGCGGTTGTTGTCGTGCCGGTCATCCAGCCAAACCACCAGGGCCTGGCGTTCAGGGGCCAGTGGATCGTGCTGGTCCCCAACACCACCCGGCAGACACACCACCCGCAAGCCCACGCTCGCCGACTCGGGGGCTTGCGGAGGCAGGCGATACCGGCAGGCGGAGCGGGCATTGCTGGGCAGATCGCTCCAGGCGCCGCCGCGCACCACCCGATCCCTGGTCAGCGGAGCCTTGGCGTCGATCCAGTCGTCGATCCAGGGCGTCTCGTCGTTCGGGGCACCGTGATAGCTGTCGTGCCAGTGATCCCGGCACCATTCCCCCACATTGCCATGCATGGCATGCAGACCCCAGGCGTTGGCGGGATGGAGCCGCACCGAGGTGGTCTGCTGTCCATCCGCTGACAGCGGATCGTCCACCAAGCCGGCCCCCAGGCGCAGGTTGGCGAGTTCGGCCGTGATCGCGGAGCCAAAGGCGTAGGGGCTGGCGGTCCCCGCCCGGCAAGCATATTCCCACTGCGCCTCACTCGGCAGCGTGTAATTGCGCTTCGTGCGCTGGCTGAGCCGAGAGCAAAACTCGATCGCATCTTCCCAACTCACCCGCTCCACCGGCCGCTCGTCGGTGTTCATCTCCCCCGCCAACAAGCGGGCCTCATCGCCCTGGAATTTGGCAGGTTTAGGGTTGAGCTCCCGGCCCCAGCGTTCCCCTTTTTGGGGCTCCCAACTCGCCACCGCCCGCCACTGGGCCTGGGTGATTGGTGTCTGGCCGATCAGGAATTCAGCCAGCGACACCGTATGCAGCGGGCCCTCGTTGTCATGGCGCCCTAGCTCTTGCTCCGCTGAACCCATCTGGAAGCTGCCGGCCGGAATCCGGACCATGGTCAACCGTGCACCGTCGCCCAGGTCTTCGTAGAACACCTGGGTGCGGGCCTGCCAGCGCAGCAGGCGCAACGGTGGCTGCAGGGGGCTGAGCGGCTGGGTATCGCCAGGAGCAGCGGGCTTCATCGCCGGGAGGCGTGGGGATCTCGATGGCATTGTTGCCCGCTTTACCCCAGCGCTGGCGTGGGCTACGCCCTCAAACCTCCCAGATCCGGCATGGATCAATCACCAGGCCGGGAAACTCCAGGCCCGCCTCCAGCCGGCTTGGATCGTTGATCACTAGGGGCGAGTTGGCTGTTTGCGCAGCCGTCCACACCTCCACCGTGCGGCTTTGCGGCAGCAGCAGCCAGCCCAGAGAGGCCCCATTGGCCATGTAGGCAGCCATCTTGTGGCGCAGGGCCTGCGGCTGATCGGAAGGGCTGGCCAACTCCACCACCAGATCCGGGCACAGGGGCGCAAAGCCCTCCCGCTCGGCCTCGCTCAACGCCTGCCAACGATCCAGCCGCACCACGCTCGCGTCGGGGCTGCGTACCGAGCCATCGGGGAGCAGGAAGCCCGTGGAGCTGTCGAACACGATCCAGCCGACATCGGCGGCCACGGCCCAGTTTTCGAGCCGAGCCACCAGGCGGCTGTTGCGCGCACCTGTGCTGCCGCCAGTGGGGGTCATCTCAATAAGGGTGCCATCGGCATCAAGCTCCAGCACCGCCTCAGGGTTGGCCGCACACACCTCGGCGAACTGGCAAGGCGTGAAGGTGAGCGAGCGGGGCAGGGTGAGCATGGGGGCCCTGCAGGACGAGTTATCTCAGGGTAAGTGGTTTAGGGAAGGCCGTGATGTCGGCATCGCTGGCGGCTGAGGCTTTCGGCATCCAGTGGAACCGAATCCCGCCCAGTTTCCAGCGCATTAGGTGGGCTATTTGGTAGACCAGTTCCTAGAGAGTCCCCGTCAGACCTCCCAGATCCTGCGCGGATCCATCACCAAGCCGGGGAACTCCAGGCCCGCCTCCAACCGATTTGGATCGGTGAGCACCAGGGGAGAGTTGGCTGTTTCCGCAGCCGTCCACACCTCCACCGTGCGGCTTTGCGGCAGCAGCAGCCAGCCCAGAGAGGCCCCATTGGCCATGTAGGCAGCCATCTTGTGGCGCAGGGCCTGAGGCTCATCGGCAGGGCTGGCCAGCTCCACCACCAGATCCGGGCAGATGGGCGCAAAGCCCTCCCGCTCGGCCTCGCTCAACGCCTGCCAACGATCCAGCCGCACCACGCTCGCGTCGGGGCTGCGCACCGAGCCATCGGGGAGCAGGAAGCCCGTGGAGCTGTCGAACAGCTTCAGCGGCAGGCGGCTCTGCTCAATCGCCAGCCAGAGCAGGGCTCCGAGGGTCTGGTTTCGGACACCGGAGGCGCCACCGGTGGGGGTCATCTCGATGAGGGTGCCATCGGCATCAAGCTCCAGCACCGCCTCCGGGTTGGCCGCACACACTTCTGCGAACTGGGAAGGAGAGAGGCTGAGTGTGCGGGGCAGGGTGAGCATGGGGGCCCTGCGGGATGGGTGAGTTCAGGTTAAAGGGATTCAGGAAGATGGGGCATTGGCGGCGGATCAGATCGAGACAGGCCTCGAAGCAGGGAAGTTCGGCTGTGGACTGGCTGGTGGAGGGGGAGATACAGGCGGAGAGGCAAGAAAATCGCCGGCCCCTAAGGCCCCATCCCGGAACAGCCAATAACCAACAGCCGCAAACCAACAGCCAGGGTTAAGAAACAGCCGAGTGTTGAGGGATTGAGGGATTAAGGGTTGAGGGAAGGGCCCTGGGGGAGGCAGACCACACGGAAACCGACGAAGTCGAAGGCAAAGTCGGGCCTGAGGTGGAAGCGGCAGGCCGAGCGGCAGCTCCCGGGGAAGTCGCTCCAGGAGCCGCCGCGCAGCAGCCTTTTCTCAAGCTCATCTGCTGTCGGATCAATCCAGGAACTGCCATCATCGGGAGCACCAAGATAGTTTGGATGCGAATGATCAGCGCACCATTCCCACACATTGCCATGCATATCGTGCAGGCCCCAGGGGTTGGCGGGAAAGCTGCCCACTTCCGTGGTGCCTGAACTGGCAACATTCGCCTGCCACTGACTGAAGGTGGCCCCAAAGGCATAGGGCGTGGTTGTACCCGCCCGGCAGGCATATTCCCACTGGCTTTCACTGGGCAAGGTATAAGTGCGGCCCGTGCGACTGCTCAGGCGGCGGCAGAACTCCTGGGCATCAAACCAGTTGACACTTTCGACGGGCCGCCGATCGTCCTCGGGGCGCCGATTGTCCACGGGCAAATCGCCCTTGAAGAAGGAAGGCTCGGGATTCAATTCCCGTTCCCAGGGAGGGTCTCCTGGCGCCGGCTGCCAGCGCGCCACTTGCCGCCACTGGGCCTGGGTGATCGGCGTGCGGGCCAGGGAGAAGGCCGCCAGGTGCACCCGATGCTGCGGGCCTTCATCGTCCCAGCGCCCTGTTTCATCGTCAGGAGAGCCCATCAAGAACTCCCCAGCCGGGATCGGCACCATCTCCAGGGCCACCTCAGCGCCGAGGGGCTCCTGCCAGGGCGGGCCCGCTTGGGGGGTGCCGGCTCGGGCAGTCGCGGTTCGGGCAGTCGCGGCTCTGGCAGTGGGAAGCAGACGGGTGTCGTAGACCCAGGGGCGCACAATCTCGGCCACCAGCTCCCCGTGGGCTGGGTGGAGGGGATTGAGCAGCAGGTTGGTTTCCTCCGGCACGATCACCGAAGGCACCTCGGCGAGCAGCGAGTCGAGGCCCAACAGCCAGGCATCGCCCCAGGCCCGGGTGGCCGCAAGCCAATCCTCGGCGTACTCAGGGGTGGGGGCGCTGTCCCAACCGCTGAGCACCTCGTTGGCAAACATCTTGCGCTGCTGCCAGTGGTGGCTGGGAATGGTGATCCGCACCAGCTGGCGCGGAAATGGCAGCGGATCATCGCCGGCCAGATGCACCACCGTTTCCAGGCAGGCCAGGGCGATCGAGCTGGAGCTGTAAACGATGGGGCGATCGAGGGAGTTCCAGCGCCCCGGAGAGAGGGCGGCACCGCTGCCGCTGAGATCGTTCGCCTTCCAAGTGAGGCCCTGGCTGGCGATGCGCCAGATGCTGATCTCCCCGCTCACCGCCGCCGCATCACATGTAAGAGCCCGCTGCCATCGCGCCGATCAGGCTGGAGAGCAAGGCCTCGCCTCCAGGCGTGTGCAGGTAGAGCTCGGGGGCGGCGCCGCCAAGGGCATGGTTGGGGCGGTGCAACCAGCGCTCCACCCAGGCGGCGGCATCAAACGGGTCAGTACTGCCCGACTCACGCAGCAGCAGCTCCACCTGCTTGATCAGTCTGCTTTCCACGGCCGGCACGGCTGCGCCCTCTCCCACAGAATCCAGATCGCCTGCCGCGGCGACGGTGGAACTGCCAGTGCCAGTGGCAGTGCCACTGCCACTGGCATTCGCCTCGGTGGTGGATTCAGCTGAGCGGGCCATCTCTCCACTATGGCACTGGAATTGAGTTGACAATGGTGTGGTGTTGGCTCAGCCAGCCCAGATCTGCTCGAGCTCGATCACCAAGCCGGGAAACTCCGCAGTCGCCTCCAGCCAGGAGGGCATCACTCAGCACACTGAACCGAGCCGCCTGGGTGGCCGGGGTGGACCCCAATGCCCTCCAGCTCGCTTCGAGGTGGTGAACGCCGGTTCGATCGCTGACGCAGCTCAGCTGCTGATCGAGGCGGTGCCGGCAGGGTGTTTCTGTGCGGGATTCGAGGCCATCGTCACGGCGGCGGATGGCTGTTGCGAATCTCCGACCTGGGGCCCGATCAGCCGGGAGTGACGGCAGGGGAGAGAACTGCCGTTGCTGTCGCTGCCTTTGCTATCGCTGCAGTTGGCGTGAAACCGCTTCGATTCTTCTATCACGCTTCAAGAGATGTAGAAAGATGAAGCAAATCTCGCCATTCGATCTGCCTGGAGAAAGCTGGTCCCTGGAGATCCAGAGTCGGCCCGTCTGATACCTCTCTGGCGAAGGAATCCTCACACTTCACGAGAACACTTCACGAGATAAATCATGGCAAAAAACGCCCTCTGCATCGGCATCAACGACTATCCGGGAACCCAGAGCGATCTCAAGGGCTGCGTCAACGACGCCAACGACTGGGCTGCCGTCCTGCAGGGGAAGGGCTTCAGCACCAAGCTCCTGCTCGATGCCCAGGCCACCAAGGCAGCCATGGTGAGCGCCATCACCGGCCTGGTGGGCAGCGCCCAGAACGGCGACACCGTTGCCATCACCTTTTCGGGGCACGGCACCTATGCCCCCGACACGAGCGGCGACGAATCGGATGGCCTCGATGAGGCCCTCTGTCCCTATGACATCTTTCAGGGCAACGCGCTGATCGATGACGAGCTCCACCAGCTCTTCCAGCAACGCAAAATCGGCGTGCGGGTGATCCTGATCTCCGACAGCTGCCATTCCGGCACCGTGCTGCGCAATGCTCCTTCCGATCCCGATGCGGATGCTCCAAGGGTGCGCTTCCTGCCGATGGGGGCCTGGGTTCCCGAGGATCAGCTCCCCCGGGCTGCCAGTGGCCGCCCCCTCACCACCCTCCCGATCAGCACCACCACCTCCCCCTGGGCCGGTGTGATCACCCCTGGCGGCGATCTGCTGATGGCCGGCTGCGAGGAAGGCCCCAACAAGTTCAGCTACGACGCCAAATTCAACAATCGCTCCAATGGCGCCTTCACCTACTACGCCCTGAAAACCCTCAAGACTCTCCCCGCCGCCGCCACCTATGCCAACTGGCACGCCGCCATCCGTCGCTACCTGCCTTCGGCCAACTACCCCCAGGTGCCCCAGGTGATGGGGGCCAGGAGTGCGCTGCAGTTCAACGTTCTCGCCTGAGGCTGCCGGAACCCCATGCCGGAACCCCAACGCAACGCCATCAACCTCAACGCCATCAGCCTCAGCGTTCCTGGCACCCGTCTCCAGGATCCCCCCCTGCCCCGCCTGCTGGCGCCGGCCACGCGGGGGACCGAGCACCGTGGCGAGGATCCTTTCCTCCCCACCGGATTCCTGAAGGTGGAGAGAGGCTTCGATCTCTCGGGCCCATCCCGCGACATCGGTGGCACCGATCTGAACCCGCTCGACCTGCCGCCCGATCAGGTGGTGGTGCTGGAGATGGTGGAGGGCATCACCGTGATCACCTCAGCCGGCAACCTCGCAGCCACCCTGCAGCAGATCGGGGAAGAATCCCTGCTGGGTCTGGAGGATCGGGGCCTGGCCGGCACTGCTTCCCGCGGCAGCAGCGCCGGCCAGCTGATCACCCGGCTGTTCAGCCTCGATCTCGGCAGCGATGCCCTCATCGAGGAGGCCAAGGCCAAGGCGCTCGCGTGGGCGAAGCAACGGCTGGGGGAGAAGGCGAAGCAAAAGCTGGGCGAGGTGGCCGAGCTCGGCGTGTCCTGGCTCGGCACCAAGGCCCTGATGTGGGCGATCGAGAAGCGGCTGCGCGTCAGCCCCGGGCTCTACCGCTGGTCCGGCCGCTCCCGGGACCCCTCGGAAGTCTTCGGCGCGGCGGATCCGAAGCTGGCCCAGGAGGCCCTGCAAGGCCCGCTGCTCGTCTTCATCCACGGCACCGGATCCAACGGCGCCGGTTCGTTCGGGGATCTGCAGGAGACGAGTGAGGAGGATTGGCGGGCGCTCCGGGCGACCTATGGGGAACGCATTTACACCTTCGAGCACTACACCTTCTCCGAAAGCCCCATCGACAACGCCCTGGCCCTGGCCCGGATCCTCCCGGCCGGGGCCCGGATCCATCTGGTCACCCACTCCCGGGGCGGGCTGGTGGGCGATCTCCTCTGCCTGCGTCAGGTGGATGACGACCTCATCGATGGCTTCCGCCCTGGTTCCGCCCCCTTCACCGCAGACGATCCCGGCCGTCGGGAGAGCCTCGAGCGGGAGGGCGAGTCGGCTTACGCCGAGCAACGCGAACAGCTGCGGGACCTGCGCACCTTGCTGGGGCGGGAGCACGGCTTCCGGATCGAGCGCTACGTGCGGGTGGCGGCGCCCGCTCGCGGCACCCTGCTGATCAGCGGCAACTTCGATGCCTTCCTTTCCGCCCTGCTCACCCTGCTCGGCACCGTGCCCTACCTGGCGGGCAACCCGATCTATTCCTGCGTGAAGCGGGTGGTGCTGGAGATCGCCCGGCACCGCACCGATCCACGCCTGGTTCCCGGCATCGAGGCGATGCTGCCGGAAGCGCCGCTGGGGCGCTTCCTGGCCAGGGCAACGCCCGCTGAGGGGCTTCAGCTCGCCGTGATCGCCGGCGATATCGAAGGCGGGCACCTGCTCAAGCGCCTGGGGGTGTTGTTCACCGACTTCATCTTCTTCGAAGGGGTGAACAACGACCTCGTCGTGGACACCGATTCGATGGGGGCGGGCATTGCCCGAGCCGGCAACGCCCATCAGCTCTTCGAGCAGGGCCCCCGGGTCAGCCACTTCAACTACTTCGCCAATGCCTCCTCCCGCGGCGCCCTGCGGCGCTGGCTCACCGAAACGAACACCACCGGAATCGCCGGCTTCTATCCCGTCGCCGGCCTGATCCACGAGGGCAGCCTCGACACCGATCGTGCCGACGAGCGGTCCCTGCGAAGCTCCGCCGGGATCGATGGGGCCACCGAGCAGACCCTTCCACCGGTCGTGGTGCTGCCCGACTGCATGGCCTCCCACCTCTGGAACGAGGTAGCCCGCGATCGCCTCTGGTTCGATCCCGGCACCCTGGCCCTCGGCGCTCTTGAGACGATCGCCACCGGCAACGCAGCCGATCGCTCCATCAAGGCCGAGAAGCTCTTCACCCTGTTCTATGGCGAACTCTGCAAGTCGCTGATCGGCAGCCATCGAGTCGTGCGCTTCGCCTACGACTGGCGCCGACCTCTGCAGGAAACGACCGTCGAACTTGCAATCTGCCTGAAGGCTCTGCTCCAGGAAACGGCGGCTTCCGGCCAACCGGTGCGCCTCCTGGCCCACGGCATGGGGGGACTCGTGGTGCGCGCCCTGGTGAAAACAGAGGAACCACTCTGGAACGAGCTGATGGGCCGCAGCGGTGCCCGCTTCGTGATGCTCGGCACACCGAACCAGGGATCACACCAAATGGTGGAGACCCTGCTTGGTAAGTCAGACCTGATCCGCAAGCTGGCGCGCATCGACTGCCGGCATTCGATGCAGCAGATCCTCACCATCATGGCCGGCTTTCCCGGCCTGCTTCAGCTTCTGCCCAAGCCCGGCTTCAGGGAAGCCGGAGATGTTCAGCAGCGGAACGACTACTTCCAGGAGGGGGTCTGGCAGGAGCTGAAGCAGCTCAACCACGACCGCTGGACCGGAGACGGCATAGCAGCCACTCCCAGCAAGGCCGTGCTCGCCCAGTCCCGCTGGTTGTGGGATCAGGAGAGCCCCGAGCTGCCCGAACGGCACAAGCAGAAGGTGATCTATGTCTACGGCCAGGCCAGCATGACCCCCTGCGGCCTCCTGGAGCAGAACGATCGCTTAAAAATGCTCGGAACTCCGGCGGGCGACGGCGCGGTGACCTGGGCCTCCGGCCCCATCCCCGGCATCGGCAGTTTCTATGTCATGCCCGTGGAACATGCCGCCCTCTGCAACAGTGCGGCGCATTTCGCCGCAATCATCGATCTTCTCGCCACGGGCAGCACCGAGCCGGCCAGGCTGAAGGCGGTGAACACCATGCCCACGCTGCGCTCATCCATGGCACCGGTGGTCTATGACGCTGGCCCCATTCCCTATCCCACCGAGGAGGAAGTGGCCCTCAGCCTGCTCGGCGGTCGGAAGCGCCAGCCGCTCCAGGCCCGGCCGGCCCCTTGCCTGCAGGTGTGCTGCAAGGCCATGGATCTGCGCTTCGTCACCCAACCGGTGATGGTGGGTCACTACCTGCAGGATGCCATCTCCGGGCCCGAGGCCCTGATCGACCGCGAGATCGTTGACCGTGAACTCTCGATGCGCCATCGCCTCGGCCTCTATGCCGGAGCGCAGGGCACGGCCACTGTTGTTCTGCTCACCAACAACGCCGAGGAACGGCGACGGGGCAGAACCCGCGGAGCGGTGGTGATCGGGCTCGGCTCCTACGGCGAACTCAGCGCGGTCACGCTCACGGAAGCCGTGAGGGTGGGCACCCTCCGCTACCTGCTCCAGCTGGTGGATCGGCAATCTGGCGAGGCCGCCGAGGCTATCGAAGCGCCGCTTTCCGCCCTGCTGCTCGGCTACAACTCCACCACCAACATCAGTGTGGAGGATTCGGTGGCCGCCCTCGTGCGTGGGGTGCTGGCGGCCAACCAACAATTCTCCGAAGCGCGGCCGGACGTTCCGGTGCGGATCACCCAGTTGGAGATCGTGGAGCTCTACCTCGACATCGCCGTCACGGCTGCGAGGGCCCTGGTGAGGGTGGCCGAGCAGATCAACCGCGATGGCGCCCGCTACGGCATGCGCGTGGAAGCCGACCGGGAGCTCCGCCAGGGCAAAGGTTTCAGCCAGCGGCTCGATGCCAGCCTGGGTGTGGCCTACTGGCCGCGGCTCGAGGTGACCGATGCGGACCTGCGCGAGGAGTGCCTCTCCCCGCCCGAGGGTGCCGAACCCTTGGCCGCCAAGCCACGCCGGGCCTTCGCCGAACGACTCCGGTTCGCCTACCTCGGTCAACGGGCTCGCTCGGAAACCACCCTGCATCAGCGGCAGCCAGGACTGGTGGAGTCCCTTGTGGAGTCCTCGATCCGGGAGTCCGCCTACGTGGAGGATCTCTCCAGAACCCTGTTCCAGCTGCTGGTGCCCCATGACTTCAAGAACCAGGCCCGGCAGATGGACCGCATGGTGTTGGTGCTCGATGGCTACACCGCCAACCTTCCCTGGGAGCTGCTGCTGGCCGACGACAAACCCCTGGCCCTCTCGACAAGAATGGTGCGGCAGCTGCAGTCGCCCCGGTATCGCACCCAGGTGCGCCAGACCCTCGAAAAGCGCGCCTATGTGATCGGCAACCCCTCCACCGAGGGATTCAACAAGGTCTTCGCCGATGGCCCCACCCGGAAGGCTCCCGAAGCCCTCGATGGCCTCGAAGGTGCTGGAAACGAAGCGCAGACGGTGGTGAACGTGCTGCGGCAGAACGGCTACGACTGCGAGGAGGCGATCGGTGGTGAAAAGGCCGTGGACATCATCAACAAGCTCTACCGATCCCTTTATCGGATCGTTCACATCGCCGCCCACGGTGTCTACGACGAGAAGACCCGCGACGGCGGCTCCCGCAGCGGCGTGGTGCTCTCCGATGGGCTGCTGATCACCGCCGCCGAGATCGGGGCCATGGAAACGGTTCCCGACCTGGTCTTCCTCAACTGCTGCCACCTCGCCAAGGCGGATGCCCGGCCGGTGGCCTTCAACCGCCTGGCTTACAGCATCTCCCGCGAACTGATCGAGATGGGGGTGCGGGCCGTGGTGGCGGCTGGCTGGGCCGTGGACGATGGCGCCGCCCGGGTGTTCGCCGAGGAGTTCTATAGCCAGATCCTCCGCAACAGACCCTTCGGCGATGCCGTGTTCGCGGCCCGTTCACGCACCCACGAGGAGTTCCCCGGCCTCAACACCTGGGGTGCCTACCAGGCTTACGGGGATCCCGGCTTCGTGATCGATCCCCTGCGCGACCGTGCCGACTCCGAAGCGGTGGAAGGCTGGAAACCCGTGACCCAGGAGGAGCTGATGCAGCGGCTCCGGGAACTGGCCACGAAAGCGGCGAGTGGGGAGCCACCGTCGACCGAGCGGAGCCTTGAACTGGCGGGTGCCGTCGACATGGCGTTGCAGTCCTGTCCCGATGCATGGAAGAGCCTGCCGGCGGTGCGCTTCGCCCTCGGCGAGGTCTACGCAGAACTCGGTGAGGCCTACTTTGAAAAGGCCCGGGAGCAATACCTGGCCGCCATCCGCCCGGAGGACAGGAGCGGAAGGGTTCCGATCCGTGCGATCGAACAGCTGGCCAACCTCGAAGCCCGCACCGGCCACACCACAGCCAACGCGGTGCTGATCACCACCGCCCTGGGACGCTTGGAGGGGCTCGTTCAGCTGGCAGCGACCACCCTGGATCGTGCGGAACAGAACAACGGAGCAGAGTCGCCAGCGCTCAGCAATCCCGAACGGGCCGCGCTGCTGGGAAGTGCCTACAAGCGGTTGGCCGCCGTGCTGGCGGGGAACCTGCGCCAGGATCACGACAAAGAAGGTGGGGATGTTCTCCTTGCCCTCGAGCGGGCCATCGACTGGTACGCCAAGGCCGGAACGCAGCCTTATCAGGTGCTGAACCTCCTCGCTCTGGAGGCGGTGAGGGATTTCGGCAAGGCGGAGCCGACCTCCCTTGATCGGGTGCGCGGGTGTGCCCTGCAGGCCAGTGCGGCCTGGCGTGCAAACCCGGATTTCTGGAACGCGGTGATGCCGGCCGACGCGCTGATCACCGAACGGCTGCTCGATCGTTCCTTTGGCAGCAAGGGACGAGCAGGCGAAACCAGCTTCACCGAGGTGCAGAAAACCTATGCCGACGCCCTGGCCCATGTGCCCGGAACCCCAAGGGAGCTGGATTCGGTGGTGCAGCATCTGCGCATCCTGCAGGTGCTCTTCGAAGCGCAGGGCCACCTCAACCCCCGTCTGGCCAGCCGGGCCAGGCTGATCGCCGAGCGCCTGGATCTGCTTGCCCAGCAGATGTTGGGGCCAACGGGCGGCCAGGTGGGTGCTGTTGGGTCTGCCGCTGGTAGCAGCGATGGCACGGGTGAGGAAGATGATTCGGAAATCGTCACGATCCAGTGATCATGCAAGTGATTGCAGGAGCTCATCTATCCTGGGAGCTCATCCATCCCAGGAGCTCATCTATCCTGGGAGCTAATATATTGCGAAAACTAATCTATCGCAAGATCTCAACCATTGTGAAACCACCTCTAGAATAAATCTCTTCAGAACAGGTCCACAGCCATGACGGATCCCAGCGGAAGAGCTTTTATCGTTCGGCCATTCGGCTCGAAAGCGAATTCTCTCGGAGAGGCTCCGATCAATTTCGATAGGGTTGATACGGAATTGATCAGTGCGGCGCTCTCCCAGGTTGGGATGACAGGAGGCACCACCGGTGAGTTCGTTCAGCAAGGAGATATTCGAACCGATATGTTCCGGGAGCTACTGGTTGCAGACCTCGTGATTGCGGATATCTCCATCCACAATGCCAATGCATTCTACGAGCTTGGCATTCGTCATGCTCTCAAGAGCCAGTACACGGTGATGATCAAGGCCGATAAGCGTGGCGACCCCCATGTGTTTGATCTGAAAGTCGACAGGTATCTTCCCTATGATCCAGACCACCCTTCCCAGGCCATTGAAGCGCTGGTGCAAACCATCAAGGCTACCCTGGACAACGAGAAACCAGACAGCCCAGTATTCCAGTTACTTCCCGGCCTCACAAGCTTCGATGCCGGCAAGGTGGTCGTGGTGCCCCTCAAGTTCCGCGAACAGGTTGAACAAGCCGCCTCCAGCCGCGAAGAACTGCTTAACCTCTGTGAGGCTGTAGCAGGGCAAGCATGGGAAACGGAAGGTTTACGCATGATCGGAGGAGCCCAGTTCAAACTGCGTGATCACGAAAACTCTGCCAAAACCTGGGAGCGTATTCGTGAGTTCGACATGTTTGATGTCGAGGCCAATCAAAAGCTTGCCACGATCTATCAGAAGCTGAAGAAGCTTACAGTTTCAGATCAGGCCGCGGAACGGGCGCTTCAATCCAGCTCTCTCACGGACTGGGAATGTGCCGAGACCCATTCGCTGATCGCCAGCAACTGGAAAACGCGGTGGCACAACGCGGTGGAAGCTGAATCCGACCCCGCCGAACTGCAACGCAAAGCGCTGTCGTCGCCATTCCTTGAAAAGAGTCTTCAATCCTATCTGCAGGGGTTTGAAAAACATCGCAGCCATTATTATTCAGGTCTCAATGCAGTCGCCATGCAATCTGTTCAGATTGAGCTTGCCAAGTTGCACCCTGAAGAGTGGGCCTTGAATTACCCTAATGAGGACAGAGCGAAAAGCGAACTGGCGGATCGCACTGATTATCTGGCCAAGCTGGTGGCGGCGACCGAGCTGGCCATTGAATCATCGATCCGTAATTATCCGGAAGACGAATGGGCCCCACTTTCACGAGCAGATCTGATGCTCCTCACTTCCAATAATCCCAAAAGGGTTGCCCTGAATTATCAGAAGTGTGTCGCCATGCCAGCATTCAATGCTGATTCTTTGCGTCGTCAGTTAAAGATCTATCAGGATCTGGCACTGTTCGAGGTGAACTTGAAGGCCGCCCTCGAAGTAGTCAAATAACCTGCTGCAGCCCATAACCTGCTGCAGCCCAAGGATAGCCAGGTCGTGGCCGCCAGGGCTGGAGACCAGAGCAGGGTGTGCGAAGAAACTGCAATGGTCGAGGCCTGCCAGCCCAGATCCTCTCTAGGATTAATCATAGAAGCTGTGGCTGGTGATTTCGCATTCATCAGTTGGCTGGCGTCAAATTTTCCTCCCAATCAACTCCATAACTCCCATGACACGCAAAGCCGTTCTCTGTGGCATCAACAGCTATGCATCCGCCCCCCTCAAGGGCTGCGTGAATGATGCCCATAACATCCGCAATCTTCTGATCACCAACTTCGGCTTCCGACCAGAAGAAATCCACACACTGGAAGATGAGCAGGTTGTCAAGACAGAGCTTCTCTCGCAATGGGACTGGCTGACAAGTGGAGCCAGGGCAGGAGACATCCTGGTCTTTCATTTCTCCGGGCACGGGTCCTATGTACCGGATGAGAGTGGCGAAGAGCCGGATATGCGCGATGAGATCACCTGTCTGCAGGACATGGATTTCAACGATCCCTCCACCTATCTCACCGACGACGAATGGTATGAGCTGGCCCAGCGGGTCGACCCCGCCGTTCAGTTGATCATCCTCAAGGACACCTGCCATTCCGGCGGGAGTGCCCGCTTCATCGACGTGCGGAGCGAGGACGGGCAGGAGCGCGTCGTGCTGGCCCACCCTGCGGAAATGCAGGGCCGCCGCTCCAGCGACCCGCCCCCCGAGAGCAGCATCAGCACCGCCCGCTTCCTGGTGCCGCCCCAGGCCCCCGCCAGGGCCTGGCGGGGTGAGGTGGGAACCACGCGCTCCACGCGGCTCGCCGAGGTTCCCCAGACCAGCCTGATGGCCTGCATGGAAACCCAGACGGCCGCCGATGCCCCGATCGAGGGTGAGTTCCACGGCGCCTTCACCTATCACTTCTGCCAGCTGCTGCGGAGCAACGGGCAGCTCGGCAGTCGGGAAGCGATCGAGGCCGTGGCGCAGCAGCTGCAGGGGCAGTTCGAACAGGTGCCCCAGCACGAGGGCCGGGAGCTGGATGCACCGATCTTCGGGCAGGCCGCTGAGGCCAACAACGGTTCCGATGAGGCACCATCGGTTCCAGGCTCCTGCGGGGATCCGGCAGCCGAACTGCCTGCGGATTCGGATGTGGATGCGGATGCAGAGGCCCTCAGCGCCCAGCAGATGGTCTACCGGGCCCACATGAAGTTCCTCGACACGATGGCGGCGCTGCAGGGCGTCTCCCTGCCGGAGCGGGGCCTGCGGGCGACCGGCCGGGTGCTGGTGACCGTGCATGGCATCGGCAACCACCGCGCCGGCTATTCCAACAGCTGGTGGCAGGCCCTTTCCCCCCATGTGGGGACCACCTTTAATCCCAGCGATCTGGGGAGGGGAAGGCAGGAGGTGCTCTGGAGCGACCTTGTGAACAGCAGCCGCAGCCTCCAGCGCAGCCTGCCCGCCGGGGAGGTGAACGCCCTGCGGCAGTCGATCCTCGATGTGATCGACGACCGCCGCAGCCATGAAGCCTCCCGCAGCGGTCGCCTCGATCAGCTGCCCGTCGCCCGGGGCAGTGCCATCGCCATCGACGATTTCCTCGTCTACATGCTCGACGACGGCATGCGCCGCCGGATCCTGGAGCGCTTCACCCGGGTGGTGGGTCCCCTGCTGGCTTCCGGGACCCGCATCAACCTGATCTCCCACAGCTGGGGCACGGTGGTGGCCTACGAGGGCCTGCGGGAGCTGGAGAGGCGCGGCTTATCCGGTCGAGTCGCCAATTGGTTCACGGTTGGCAGTGCGCTCTCGATCGCACCGGTGCAGGGCCGCCTGCGGCCGGAGAACCGTCCCGCCAACGGCCGTCGGGCTCCTTTTCCGGCCCTGGTGGACGCCTGGATCAACCTCGATGCCAAGGGGGATCCGGTGGGCGGGCCACTGGTGGGCCGCTTCCCGGTGACCCGGGAATACCTCGAGCTCGATCCCACCAGCTGTGGCCGCCAGTTCTGGGGGGGCTACGACATCGGCTGTGCCCATAGCTCCTATTTCCAGGTGCCCAATCTGAGGGTGAACCGCGACATCTTCGCCGGCCATATCCTCGGCACGGCGCGGGAGCTCGGGGCCCGCCGCAGCGACACTTCGGGTGCTTCCGGCCCAGCCTCGATCGCGATCAGCTCCAATGGCTCCTTGGCCGAGCCTGCCTTGGTGAACCCAGCCAGCTGATCTTGAGATGCCGGGCTGATCGAGAAGCTGAAGCTCATCGCCACCATGGACAGAAGCCTGGCCCCGCCGGCCAGGACGTGGTGCTGGCGGTGAAGCGGATCCAAGCCTTAAACCTTGCTCCAAATCTCCGGCGCCTTCGGCGCCATCTCGGAACAGCCAATAACCAAGAATCAAAGCCCAACAGCCGCAAGCCAACAGCCAGGGTTAAAAAACAGCCGAGTGTTGAGGAATTAAGGGATTAAGGGTTGATGGAAGGGCCCTGGGGGAGGCAGACCACACGGAAACCGACGTCGAAGTAGGCACCGTCAGGCTGGGAGTGGACGCGGAAGGCCGAGCGGCAGTTCCTGGGGCCGTCGAGCCAGGAGCCGCCGCGCAGCAGCCTTGGTTCTTCATCAGCCGCAACAGGAATCAGCCAGGGTTGGTCATCGCCAGGGGCGAAGTTGTAACTGTCATGCCAGTGGTCTTCGCACCACTCCCACACATTGCCGTGCATGTCGTGCAGGCCCCAGCCATTGGCCGGGAAGCTGGCCACGTCGATGGTCTGCTCGCGATAGGTGCCCGTGGGGCCGTTTCCATAAACGTGATTGGCGTTGTAGTTGGCCAGCTCCGGCGTCAGCGTGGCCCCGAAATGAAACGGTGTGGTGCTGCCGGCACGGCAGGCGTATTCCCACTGGGCCTCGCTCGGCAGCCCGTAGCGCTGGTCCGTGCGATTGCTCAGGCGGCGGCAGAACTCCAGCGCATCCAACCAGCTCACCTGCTCCACCGGACGGTTCGCTCCCTTGAACGTCGAGGGATCGGGCTTCAGGTCGCGACCCACCTTTTGCCACCCCGCAACCGCCCGCCACTGGGCCTGGGTGATCGGTGTCTGCGCCATGAAGAAGGCGCCCAGGGTTACCCGATGCTGGGGCCCTTCATCCTCCAAACGCTCCGGCTCGTCCTCAGAGGAGCCCATCAGAAAGCTGCCCGCCGGGATCGTCACCATGGTGAGGGCCACCCCCTCACCCAACTCCTCCCGGTAGCCCTCCACCTGCAGTGGGCGGCGCTCCATGCTCCAGCGGCCGCCTTCCTGGCGCAACAGGCAGGTGCTGGTGGCGAAGCGCTGCAGCTGAAGGGAGGCGGCGGATGGCGAGGCCACCTCGGTTAGGGCCATCTCGGGCTGGGCCACCTCGGGCTGGACTGCCCCTGAACGCTCCGCTGCAACGGCCTGCCGATCAGCGCCGGGAAGGACCGATGACCCGCTCTTGGGAGTAGCAGCCTGCCGAGGTCTTCCGGCACTGTCGCCTGGTGTTTTCGCTGCCGCTGATGGCGAATTTTGGTGGGGTGCGAGCGCCTGCTCGATCGCCAGGGCGATCTCCACCAACGCCTCCTCCTGTTCCACAGGGTCCATGCGCGCCAAAGGCCGGCCTGGATCCCCCAGAGCCTGATACGCAGAAATCGGCGTGCGTCTGACAAGGCTCGGCCGCACGGGCACCCAGAGGATGCGCAGGCCTTCCTCCTCTGCCGCCGTCAGCAGCTGCGGCAATTCCGAGTTGGTCACAAACTCGGAAGCCAGGAAATCCGAGCTCACCAGCAGCAGCGCCACCTTCGCCGCAGCCAGCGCCGTTTCGATCTCTTCCCTCCACTTGTCTCCGGGTTGGATCTGGGAGTCGTCCCACAGACGCAGGCCATGGCTGCTGCGCACCAGCGGCCGAATCATCGTCTGCAGCCGCACCACCCACTCCCGATCGACGTGGCTGTAGCTGATGAACAGCTGATCGCGTTCGGGGCTTGGGGTCATCGCATGCCGCCAGGCGCTGGCCGTTCCGGTGCGGCGGAATTCTGGTGGCGAGGGTAGGGCACCAGGTAAGGCCTACTGATGCCAGGGCCGCCACCATCCGATGGGGCCCTGCCAGAAACCCTGAACTGCCCCATCCGCCTGATGCCGGAGTCGTGCTGCATGGCGAAATTGTGCGGATCAGTTCCAGCAGGCAGCAGTGGGTGTTGTTCTGCACGCCTTCGGGGATTCAGCAAGGCCAGGCGGTGCTTACCTGGTCATCTGACCAACTCCTCAGGTCCCCCTGATGCATCGAATCAGCGTGGCTGCCGCAAAGTCCCGGTTTTCTGCCGTACTGGCCCAGGTGGAGGCCGGCGAAGAGGTGGTCATCACACGGCGAGGGGTTGCCATCGCCAGGATCGTGGCCGAACCAGCTCGCCTCGGCGACGGATTTGATCTGCAGGAGCTGTTCCAGTTCACCAACGCCCAACCGATGCATCAAACGCCGGATGCCGGCAGCTTCATGGCTGGGCTGCGCCGCGCTGCCCGCTATTGATGGCCTGATACTTGGACACCTCGCTGCTGGTGCCCCTTCTGATCCGGGAGCCCGGAACCCCAAGGGTCCAGGCCTTTCTCTCCGCCGGCGCGACAAAGGCCTTGTTGATCAGCCCCTGGACCATCACCGAGTTCTCGTCAGCCCTGGCCCTCAAGGAGCGAGTCAGGTCGATCAGCCGCCAGGCTCTGCGATGCCAGCGCTGCGCCATTGCGGGCCGGTGATGCCCTCCACCTGGCCGTATACCGTCGCGTCAGGGGCTCACTCGCCACCATGGACCAAGGCCTTGCCGCCGCCGGCCAGGAAGCTGGGCTGGCGGTGGAGCTGATCCAGGCCTGAGACCTTGCCGCCAATCGCCAGCCAGATGCACCACGGTTGACGCCTGTTGCGTATACAGATTAAGAGATGAGGCTGAGCGAGCGGGGCAAAGCGAGCATGGGCGCCCCAGGGAGAGATACAAAAAACGCCGGGCGCCTACGGCGCCATAACGGAACAGCCAACAGCCGACCAACCAACGACCGCAAACCAACAGCCAGGGTTAAAAACAGCCGAGTGTTGAGGGATTGATGGATTAAGGGTTAAGGGAAGGGTCCTGGGGGAGGCAGACCACACGGAAACCGACGCCGTTGAAGGCATCGTCGGGCCTGAGGGGGCCGCGGTAGGCCGAGCGGCAGTCCCTGGGGTTGAAGACCCAGGAGCCGCCGCGCAGCAGCCTTGGTTCATCAGCAGCGGCAGCAGGAATCAGCCAGGGTTGGTCATCGCCAGGGGCGAAGTTGTAACTGTCATGCCAGTGGTCTTGGCACCACTCCCACACATTGCCGTGCATGTCGTGCAGGCCCCAGCCATTGGCCGGGAAGCTGGCGACGTCGATGGTCTGCTTTCGATACGTACCCTTGGGGCCGTTTCCATAGCAGTAATTGCCGTCGTAGTTGGCCAGCTCCGGCGTGAGCGTGGCCCCGAAATGGAACGGTGTGGTGCTGCCGGCACGGCAGGCGTACTCCCACTGGGCTTCGCTTGGCAGGCCGTAGCGCTGGCCCGTGCGCTGGCTCAGCCGGCGGCAGAACTCCAGCGCATCAAACCAGCTCACCTGCTCCACCGGACGGTTCGCTCCCTTGAACCTCGAGAAATCAGGCTTCAGGTCGCGCTCCAACTTTTGCCAACCCGCCACCGCCCGCCACTGGGCCTGGGTGATCGGTGTCTGGGCCATGAAGAAGGCGCCCAGACTCACCTCGTGCTGGGGGCCTTCTTCCTCCGAACGCTCCGGCTCGTCCTCAGGAGAGCCCATCAAAAAGCTGCCCGCCGGGATCTTCAGCATGGTGAGGCCAACCCCGCCGCCCAGATCCTCCCGGTAGCCCTCCACTTGCAGCGATCGGCGCTCCATGCTCCAGCGGCCGCCTTCCTGGCGCAACAGGCAGGTGCTGGTGGGGAAGCGCTGCAGCCGCGAGGAATCGGTCACAGCAGGGGCGGCTGTCGAGGCAGGTGGGGCAGACAAATGCGCAGGAACGGGCCTTGGTTGAACCTGGGCTGGTTGAACCGGGGCTGGTGGAACCTGAGCCGCGGCAACCTCAGAGCGAAGAGCATCGCGGATGGCCTCGGCGATGGTCTTGAGCGCCGCCTTCTGCTGCACTGGGCTCAACGCTTCAAGGGGCTCTCCAGGAGGCAGCACCGCCTGGTACTCGTGAATAGGTGTGGCTTCGTAGAAGCAGGGGCCAAGACATACCCAAAGGATGCAAAGGCCCTCCTCCTCGGCAGCCCGCAGCAGCGGCGGCAGCTCCTGGTTGGTCACGAATTCGGAGGCCAGAAAGTCGTCGCTCACCAGCAGCAGGGCCACCTTGGCGCTGGCGAGGGCCTTCTCGATCTCAACCTTCCACTTCGCCCCCGCTGGAATCTGGGAGTCATCCCACAGCCGCAGGGCCTCGCTGCGCACCAGCGGCCAAATCATCGTCTGCAACCGATCCACCCACCCCCGATCGACATGGCTGTAGCTGATGAACAGCTGATCGCGTTCGGGGGGAGGGGTCATCGCATGCCGCCAGGCGGGCGCCGTTCCGGTGCGGCAGGTTTGTGGTGGTGAGAGTAGGGCACCAGGCACGGCCGGAGGCACCACCCTTTCCAGACAGAGTTCTGCATCATGGCGCCTCAGATCAAGGAGATCTTCGCCTCGCTGCTGAATAAACCGCAGTTTCACGCGATCACGGCCGATATCCTTTTGATCCTGATTTTGGTTGAACTCTTTCGACTGCTGATCATTGATCTGCAGGAGCAGCGGGGTGTCGATCGGGGTCTCCGTGGAGATCGCCATCGTTTCGGTGCTGCGCGAGGTGATCGTGAGCGGTGTGCTCGAGGCCGACTGGCATCAGGTGCTGGCGGTCTGCCTGTTTCTCGCCAGGAGCGTGGGCGCCCCTCCGCCGTTCTGCAGCAGTCGTCACCAAGAGGGGCTCCACTGTTGTTGAGAATGGGAAGTCCGATGCAAAGCAGCGGCGAGCGCCGCGTTCCTACCCATGCCCGAGACCACCCCCCTGGCCCCCGCCGACCTGCTGCCCAGCTACCGCCAGGCCGCCTTGGAACGGGAGGATCTCGGGGTGCCGGCCCTGCCGCTCAACGCCGCCCAGGCCTCAGCTCTCACCGCCCTGCTGGAGCAGCCGCCCGCCGGCGAGGAGAGCTTCCTGCTGCATCTGCTCAGCGAGCGGATCCCGCCAGGGGTGGATGAGGCGGCTTATGTGAAGGCCAGCTGGCTCAGCGCGATCGCCCAGGGCAGCTCCACCAGCCCCCTGGTCAGCCCGGGGCAGGCCGTGAACCTGCTGGCCACCATGATCGGCGGCTACAACGTGGGCGCCCTGATCGAGCTGCTCTCCAGCTCCGATGCCGTCATCGCCGCCGAGGCCGCCACCGGGCTGAGCCGCACCCTGCTGGTGTACGACGCCTACAACGATGTGCTGGAGCTGGCGGCCAGCAACCCCTATGCCCAGCGGGTGATCGATAGCTGGGCCGCCGCCGAATGGTTCACCGCCAAGCCGGAGCTGCCCGCCGAGATCACGGTCACCGTGTTCAAGGTGGAGGGCGAGACCAACACCGACGACCTGTCGCCGGCCACCCACGCCACCACCCGGCCGGACATCCCCCTGCACGCCAACGCGATGCTGGAAACCCGCATGCCGGGGGGTCTGGATCTAATCGGCGAGCTCAAGGCCAAGGGCTATCCGGTGGCCTATGTGGGCGATGTGGTGGGCACCGGCAGCTCCCGCAAATCCGCCATCAACTCGGTGCTGTGGCACACCGGCACCGACATCCCCCATGTGCCTAACAAGCGCAGCGGCGGCGTGATCCTGGGCGGCAAGATCGCGCCGATCTTCTTCAACACCGCCGAGGATTCCGGCGCCCTGCCGATCGAATGCGACGTGACCGCGCTGAACTCCGGCGATGTGATCACGATCCGGCCCTACGCCGGCACGATCGAGCGGGCCGCCGGGGAACCGGGCACCGGGGAGATCGTGGCCCACTTCGAGCTCAAGCCCAGCACGATCACCGATGAGGTGCGCGCCGGCGGCCGCATCCCCCTGCTGATCGGCCGCTCGCTCACCGACAAGGTGCGCGCCCAGCTGGGCCTGAGCACCTCGGAGCTGTTCATCCGCCCGACCGCCCCGGCCGACACCGGCAAGGGCTTCACCCTGGCCCAGAAGATGGTGGGCAAGGCCTGCGGCCTGGCTGGGGTGCGTCCCGGCACCAGCTGTGAGCCGCTGATGACCACCGTGGGCTCCCAGGACACCACCGGGCCGATGACCCGCGATGAGATGAAGGAGCTGGCCTGCCTCGGCTTCAGCGCCGATCTGGTGATGCAGAGCTTCTGCCACACCGCCGCCTATCCCAAGCCCGTGGACCTCAAGACCCACGCCGAGCTCCCCGATTTCATCAGCTCCCGCGGTGGCGTGGCCCTGCGCCCCGGCGACGGCATCATCCACAGCTGGCTCAACCGCCTGCTCCTGCCCGACACCGTGGGCACCGGCGGCGACAGCCACACTCGCTTCCCCCTGGGCATCTCCTTCCCCGCCGGCTCCGGCCTGGTGGCCTTCGCTGCCGCGATCGGCGCCATGCCACTCGACATGCCCGAATCGGTGCTGGTGAAGTTCACAGGGAAGCTGCAACCGGGCGTGACCCTGCGCGATGTGGTGAATGCCATCCCCTATGTGGCGATCCAGCAGGGCCTGCTCACGGTGGAGAAGGCTGGCAAAAAGAACATCTTCTCCGGTCGGATCATGGAGATCGAAGGTCTGCCCGATCTGAAGCTGGAGCAGGCGTTCGAGCTCACCGACGCCACCGCCGAACGATCCTGCGCCGGCAGCACGATCAAGCTCTCGGTGGAAACGGTGAGTGAATACCTGCGCAGCAACGTGGCACTGATGAAAAACATGATCGCCCGCGGCTACCAGGATCCCCGCACCCTGGCCCGCCGCATCAAGGCGATGGAAGCCTGGTTGGCGCACCCGGTGCTGCTGGAGGCCGACGCCGACGCCGAATACGCCGCCGTGATCGAGATCAACCTCGATGAACTCCATGAGCCAATCCTGGCCTGCCCCAATGACCCCGACAACGTGAAACTGCTCAGCGAAGAGGCTGGCAAGCCAGTCGATGAAGTGTTCATCGGCTCCTGCATGACCAACATCGGCCACTACCGTGCCGCGGCCAAGGTGCTGGAGGGCCAGGGGGCCAACCAAGCCCAACTCTGGGTGTGCCCGCCCACCCGCATGGATGAGGAAATGCTCAAGGAGGAGGGCTACTACGCCACCTTCGAGGCGGCCGGCTCCCGCATGGAGATGCCGGGCTGCTCGCTCTGCATGGGCAACCAGGCGCGGGTGGAGGACAACACCACCGTGTTCTCCACCAGCACCCGCAACTTCAACAACCGCCTCGGCAACGGCGCCCAGGTGTACCTGGGCAGCGCCGAACTGGCGGCGGTGTGCGCCCAGCTGGGCCGCATTCCCAGCAAGGAGGAGTACCTCGCGATCGCGGCCGCCAAAATCGATCCCCTCGCCGATCAGCTCTACCGCTACCTCAACTTCGATCAGATCAGCGGCTTCGAGGATCAGGGCCGGGTGGTGAGCAGCGAAGATGAGGCGAAGGTGCTGGCGGGGGTGTGATGGTCGTCAGAATCTGATCAGGGTTGCCATGACTTGCAGGCAAGTGCGGGAAGGATTGCTGACGTTCAGCCGTTCTCCGTTTACGGTCCATTAGTCCTTCGTAACGGACCCTTTCCGATGACTGCCTCCTGGATGACAACCCTGCGCACCATGCTGGCCCCCCTGCGCCGCCTGGTGGTGGTGGGTCTGGCCCTCATGCTGACCATCAACCTTGCCGCCTGCAGCGGCGTCGTCTCCAGCGACGCCAAGAATGCCGCCCGCACGGTGGTGCAGGTGGCCAAGAGCGCCGCTGATGTGACCGGCAATGAACAGCTCAAGAACGTTCTCACCCCCGTGCTGAACGTGCTGAAGGCCACCGAGAAAGAGGTGGAGGCCGACAACATCCCGGCCGCCACTAACGCCATCTCCAAGTTCAAGGGCCTCTGGGATACCGCCGCCCCTGTGGTGAAGCTGGCCGCCGGTGACAACTACGGCCTGATCAACAAGGGCGTGAACCTGCTGACCAAGACCTTCGGTGGCGAGACCGCTCCCACCAAGGACAATGCCCTCACCGCCCTCACCGGCCTGATCGGACCCCTCAAAGCCCTGCTCGGCTGAACCCAGGCTCCGACCCTGATCGGGTCGGAGCGTCTTCACCACAGGCCACCCGATCGACTCGGGACAGGCCCCAGGGAGCGGAAACGCTCCCTTTTTTTGTGATCCACCACCCTGCCCGCAGCGGGAGCTGTGGTGGTCAGGTGGTTAGTAGCGGTTGTAACGATATGCCCACAAAGCTGGACGAACGTCCCAGCCCCTCTAAAAGGAAGCTGAACGCCGCTTGCTTTTCCATGCGCCCGATCAGCGCCATCCGTCGCTCCACGATCGCCGCTGCCGCCTTGGCCGCCCTGGCCCTCACCGGCTGCTCCGGCACCCAGGAAGCCGCCCGCCAGGCGGGTGACCAGGTCGGCGATGCCGCCAAAACCGCCGCCACCGCCACCGGCCAGGCGGCCCTCGGGCAGGCCGTGACCCCCGTGCTCGATCTGCTCAAGAAGAGCGAGGGAGAGGTCAAGGCCGGCAATATGGCCTCGGCCATTGCTGCCATGGGCGGCTTCCAGGCCCTCTGGAACACCGCCTCGCCCGTGATCAGGCCGATCGCCGGCGACAAGTGGCCCCTGATCAACACCGCCGCCAACCTGGTGCTCAGCACCTTTGCCAAGGGCTCCACGCCCACCCCTGCTAACGCCGGCTCCGCCCTCACCGGCTTGATCGGCCCCCTGAGCGCCCTGCTCACCAAGTGAGTCCGGGTTTGGGCCAGGGCGCAACCCTGGTCCGACCACCCACCAGCTCGGACCATGCATTCAGCCCGGGGTTGTCACGAACTCCGGGCTTTTTTTTGGCTTGGCTCTGGCGCCAGACCCTGATCGCCAGACCCTTTCAAAGGGGGCGATGCTCCGCCCAGGCAGCGGTGACGCCAGCTTCCCCCAACGCCAGGCGCGGTCGCGGTGACACGCTGGATGCCCCAGCCTTCCACCCCTGGACCAGGAAACCCTGCTGTTTGAACCCGCCCGGCCCACGGCGGACGCCCTGCGGGTAGTGCTGGCCTTCCCGAGCACATACGGGGTGGGCATCACCAGCCTGGGATATCAGGTGGTGTGGGCCACCCTGGCCCGCCGCGCCGATGTGGATGTGCGGCGGCTCTTCACCGACCGGGGGGATCCCCCGCACCGGCACCGGGGGGGAGGGGTCGAACTGTTCGGGCTCTCCCTGAGCTGGGAGCTGGATGGCCCGGTGCTCCTCGATCTCCTGGAGGATGAGCGCATCCCGATCTGGAGCCACCAGCGGGGTGACCACGACCCGATCGTGTTCGGCGGTGGGCCGGTGCTCACGGCCAATCCCGAGCCCCTGGCACCCTTCCTCGATGCCGTGCTGCTCGGGGACGGGGAGCTTTTGCTGCCGGCCTTTGTGGACGCCTTGCAGGCCTGCCGGGGGCAACCCCGTGCCGAGCAGCTTCGCAACCTGGCCCGGGTGGAGGGGGTGTACGTGCCATCCCTCTACGCACCCCGCTACAGCGGCGATGGAATGTTGCTGGCCATTGAAACGACCGAGGCCGGCATCCCCGATCAGATCAGCAAGCAGACCTGGCGCGGCAACACCCTCAGCCACTCCACGGTGATCACCCCGGAGGCCGCCTGGCCCTCGATCCACATGGTGGAGGTGGTGCGCAGCTGCCCCGAGCTGTGCCGCTTCTGCCTGGCCAGCTACCTCACCCTCCCCTTCCGCACCCCCTCCCTGGAGGACGGCCTGATCCCAGCGGTGGAGGTGGGGCTGGCCGCCACCCAGCGGCTCGGCCTGCTCGGCGCCTCGGTGACCCAACACCCGCAATTCGCCGATCTGTTGAGCTGGCTCGATGGCGATCGGTTCGAGGGCGTGCGGCTGAGCGTGAGTTCGGTGCGGGCCGCCACCGTGACGCCCCAGCTGGGGCGGATCCTGGCCAAGCGCGGCAGCAAATCGCTCACGATCGCGTTCGAGAGCGGCAGCGAGCGGATGCGGGAGGTGGTGAACAAAAAGCTCACCACCGAGGAGATCTTCGCCGCAGCCCGCTACGCCCGTGAAGGGGGGCTCAGCGGCTTGAAGCTCTATGGGATGGCCGGTCTTCCGAGCGAGGAGGAGGCCGACATCGAAGCCACCGCCTCCCTGCTGCTAGACCTGAAGAAGGCCACCCCGGGCCTGCGGCTTTCCCTGGGGGTGAGCACCTTCGTGCCCAAGGCCCACACGCCCTTCCAGTGGGACGGAGTGCGGCCGGAAGCTGAGCAACGGCTCAAGCTGCTGGCGAAGCGCCTCAAACCCAGGGGCATCGAGCTCCGGCCGGAAAGCTATGGCTGGAGCGTGATCCAGGCCCTCCTCTCCCGCAGCGACCGGCGGCTCGCTCCGGTGATCGCCGCGGCCCGGGGATCGCACACCAGCCTCGGAGGCTGGAAGAAGGCCTACCGAGCGGTTCAATCCGGTGAGGCCGAGGCCATCGCCGCGGCACCGCCCGGCCTGCCGCCACCACCCGCCTGGGATGGGGTGGTGCATGGACGCTGGGAGGAGCACACGGTGCTGCCCTGGCAGCACCTGAAGGGGCCGCTGAACAGCGCAACCCTGTGGCGACACCGCAATGGCGCCGGCATGGCGGTTCCGATCATCGGTGCATTCAGCGAAGCAGGAGGCCTCGGCGGCGCTCCTGCTGCCGCCCCAGAGGAAGGCTGACGCAGACCCGCGACAGAGATCAGCGGTACTGGCCGTGCCCCTGGCGCAACCCTTAGACGGGGGCCGGGCTCGCCACAGGCAAAGCCCGCTGAGGCTCGGGCCGCACCATGGCCGGCAGCCCCGCCAGCAACACCCAGCCCGCCACATTGATGCGGCTGTCATAGAAGGGCATATCGGTGGCATGGAGCGCCAACAGCACCAGCACGGCGGACCACCAGCCCCGATCGAACACACCGCCACGCAGCAGAGCCGGCCCGAATGCCCGCAGCAGCAGCCCCAGGACGAAGCCCACCAGCAGGAGCGCCACGGGCACGCCATGGCTCAGGGCCAAATCAATCGGCAGGTTGTGGGGATGGCCATGCCAGTGGCCGGTGCGCAGGGGATAGATCAGGCTGAAGGCCGCAGCACCCCAGCCCAGCCAGGGGCGCTCGGCGATCAGGCCGAGGGCGACATGCCACTGGGCCAGCCGGGTGATCTCCTGGGGGCGTTGGCCGGCGTAATGGAGGTCGCTGAGCCGGCCCCAGATCGCTTCCGGCACCACAACCCGGGCCGGAGCCTGGAGAAGCTCCGGCACCCCCACCAGACTGGCAGCGGCGATCACCGCCACGGCCAGGAGCAACAGGGGCAGCAGCCAGCCCCAGCTGAGTGGTCCGGCCACCAGGGGAACGGCCAGCAGCAGGGCCCCCCAGCCATTGCGCGAATCGGTGAGGAACATGGCGGTCACCAGCCCCACGGTCAGCAGGAGCACCACGGCGCGGCGACGGGGATCGAGACGGGGCTGCAGCAGGGCCGCCAGCAGCAGGGGCCAGGCCAAGGCCAGCCAGGAGCCGGCGATGTTGGCGTAGTCGAACAGGCCTGCCAACCGTCCAGGAGGGTTGCCACCGGCCTTGATATGCCAGATCACCAGACCGCCTAAGGCCTGGAAGGGTCCGTGCCAGCCCCACCAGAGCTGGCCCAGGCCCGTGAGGATCACCGGCACGGTGGCCGCCACCAGCGCCAGGGCCACCCGGCGGCGGGCCGCGGCGGTGGCGAGGTAGGGCTGGAAGCCCCAGAAGGCCCAGAAGAACGGCAGCCAGTTGCCCAGGCCCACCCAGGACAGCCAGCCGCTGTAGGCGCCGAAGCAGCCCAGCGCCATCAGGGCCGCTACCAGCAGCAGCAAGCGGTTCGTCGTGGCGGCCAGAATCGGGCGTCGGCCCCGGCTGCCGAGGATCAGGGCCACCAGCAGGAACAGGCCACCGAAAAAGGCACTGGCCGCCAAAAGGAACACACCGATCTGGAAACAGCGCCAGCCCAGGGGGGCCGCTGCGGCCGGCTTCTGGGCCAGCAGCCGACGATCAAGGGCTTGCAGAAAGGCGCTCAAGGAGGCGAAACCAGCCGTCTTGCAGGATCGCACCAGACGTCCCCGCCCGGCCGTAGGCCACCGCCGCAGCCTTGTTCCGGCGCAACCCTTCAGGCGAACACCGCCGTCCGGCCCCGGTAGACCATCACCTGGCGGCGCAGGACCAGGCGCACGGCCCGGGCCAGGGCCAGGCGCTCGGTGTCGCGGCCGAGGCGGATCAGATCCTCCACCTCATCGCGATGGCTCACGGCCATGGTGGCCTGCTCGATGATCGGCCCGCCATCGAGTTCCTCGGTGACGAAATGGGCCGTGGCGCCAATCAGCTTCACCCCCCGCTCCCAGGCCCGGTGATAGGGCTGGGCGCCCTGGAAGGCGGGGAGGAAGGAGTGGTGGATGTTGATCACGGCGGGGAAGCGCTCCAGAAAGCCGGCACTGAGCACCTGCATGTACTTGGCCAGGATCACCAGTTCAATGCCGTTCTCCGCCAGCAGCGCCAGCTGGGCCTCCTCCGCCTCGGCGCGGTGGGAAGCGCTCACCGGCAGGTGCACGAAGGGAATGGAGAAGCCAGCCGCCACATCGGCCAAGTCGGGATGGTTGCTCACCACCAGCGCCACCACCATCGGCAGTTCACCGGAGCGGGTGCGCCATAGAAGATCCACCAGGCAGTGATCCTGCCGGCTCACGAAGATGGCCACCTTGGGGATGGCATCGGAGAAGTGCAGCTGGCCTTCGCCGCCGATCCGGGCCGCCAGGGACGCCGTGGCGGGCGCGATCGCCGCCCGGGGCAGGCCAAATCCCTCCAGACCCCACTCGATCCGGCTGAGGAACAGGCCGGCCCCGGCATCGGTGTGGTGATCGGCATGGCGGATGTTGCCACCGTTAGCCGCCACCCAGCCGGAGAGCTCACTCACCAGCCCGGGGCGATCGGGGCAGATCAGTTGCAGGATCGCCGAAGGGGAGCCCATGGCCAGTTCCAACTCCGCCCATTGTGATCAGAGCGATCGGTGGGAAGCACAGGGCCGCGAGGCGCCTGAGCGGGGCCTTCCGGCCGGCTGCGAATGGCCCGCCGGCACCAACCGCGCCCATCCCTGGGGTTGAGGGCCGGAGGCTGCGGCAGGGTGCTGTTGCAACCGGCTAAGCGCCGTTCTCCAACAGGGCCAGCCTCGGTACAGTCGCGGCATTGTGCCGATCCATTCCATGGTCCGCCCCGCCAGTCCGGTCGCCCCGGCCCCCGCAACCGCCCTGGAGGGCCCGGGCCTCCTGCGCCGCCTGGCGGCCCTGCTCCTGGCCGTGGTGCTGAGCGTTTCCGTGGCGGCCTGCAGCGGCAGCCGTGCGAGCGCGCCAACCACCCTCTCCCCCGAGGCGATCAGCGCCATCACTCGTCAGGCCGAAGGCTTCCTCTCAGCCCGTGACCGACTGCCCGACTTGGCCGAACTCGTGAACACCCGCAACTGGGTGTTCACACGCAACCTGATCCACGGCCCGATGCAGGAGGTGAGCCGCGAGATGCTCTACATCAACAAACTGCTGCTCCCCTCCGAGCGGGCCGAAGCCACCCAACGGGCCAAGGAGCTCAAGGCCTCCTTGGCCGATCTCGATGAAGCCGCCCGCCTGCAGGACGGCGAGGCGCTGCGCAAGGCCTACATCAAGGTGGCCAGTGGGTTCGGTCTGTATGCCCAGCTCCTGCCCGAGGACGTGAAGGTGGCCCTGAAGCAGGTCTGATCCGGAGGGGTTTCCCTTCGCCGTGACTGACCTGCCCTTCGGGCCAGCAACAGAGTCTGAGCAGACCCAAAGCAGTCGCATCTACCCCTTCAGGCCCTCCACCGTGATCGTTGTGGGGGCCGGCCTGGTGGGCGTTTCAGCTGCCTGGTGGCTCCAGAGCCATGGCCACCGGGTGCTGATCGTGGACCCTGGCGGTGGATCCGACGATGAATCCCAAGCAGCATCCGGATCCGGCGACGGCGCCAGCCTGAACGGCAGCCAGGCGGCTCTGGGGGTGCTGATGGCCCGGGTGTTTCATCGCAGCCGGGGTCGGGCCTGGCGGTTGCGCCAGCAGAGCCTCGACCTGTGGGGGCAATGGCGGCGGATCCTCGCGAGCCGGGGTCGGCCCATCCCCTGGAGGCCCGGACTGCTGCTGCTGGCCAGAGATTCGGCGGAACTGGAACGGCACAAAGAGCTGGTGGCGGACCCCACGCGGCAGGGAATGGGCCTCCAGCTCTGGAGCCAGGAGAAACTGGCGGAACTCAGCCCAGCAGGGCCCGTCGCCGTGGGCGGCCTGTTCTCGGAAGCCGACGGGCAATTGGATCCCGGCCTAACCCTGCACGCACTCCTGAGCGATGGCATCGAGGCCGGGCTTTGCCACCAGTCCGGTCGGGCGGTGGCGCTGGAGCCCCGCGGTGGCGGCTGGCAGGTGCGCCTCGAGCCAGGGGGCGTAGCCGAAGCTGAGTGGGTGCTGGTGTGTGCGGGGGTCGCCTCCGGGGCGCTTCTGGAACCCCTGGATGGGCTGAAGCCGATGGAGCCGGTGCTGGGACAGGCATTGGAACTGGAACGGGCACCCAACGACGCCCCCAAGCCGACCCCTCCGGAGACCCTCTGGAACTGGCCCGGGGCCGTGGTGCAGGGCGGAATCAACCTGGTTCCCCGGCCCGACCTGCCAGGAGGCCGTCGCTTCTGGCTCGGAGCCACGCTGGAACCAGGCCTGGGGGCAGACCCAGCGCAGCTGGAGACCCTGCGGGAGCTCGGCGGTGCAGCGCCGGCCTGGCTGGAGGCTGCCCACGAACGGCGTCGATGGCAGGGGCTGCGCTGCCGGCCCTTGGGGCAACCCGCTCCGCTCCTGGAGCAGGTGGCGCCAGGGTTGCTGCTGCTGAGCGGCCACTACCGCAATGGCGTGCTGCTGGCCCCCGCCAGCGCGGACTGGGCGCTGCGGTGGATGGCAGCGCGAACCAAGTAACCCAAGCACCCTCTGGGGGGGGGGGGGCCGCCAAGGCTCTTGATCACGGACGGCCCAGGGGCGTTGGGTCAGCGAGGGCCGATCAGAGGTGAGAGGCGCGCAAGGAATGGATCACCTCGCGAAGGCCATCCGCTTCGGAAACGGGTGCATAGAGTGAAAGATTGCTGCAAAACCAGAGGTAATCGGCGGCGCTAAGATTTTGAACGGCCCACATCGCCTGCATGGTGCGGAGCTCATCTTCGGCGATCGGAATGGGCGGCCTCCAGATCAGGGTCCAGGGGTTGCCGCCATCAATCAGCGTAATCAGGCGAAGATCATTATTGAACGCTGTCAAGAGAGGAATCACCTTATAGGTGTCACCATGCCAACTGCTGTCAGCCACTCCGGTGAGCGAGTAACGCATCCCCACGCAGTCCTGAAGACTGCGGCTGGTCGAGAAGACATCGCAGGGGATCAGATCCTATGTGGTGGCAGGATCAATGGAATCAAAGAACGTATCGCTTAGGCACTGATGCAGCTGAATCCCATCCTTGCCATGATACGAGCTCCAGTCAAAACAAAACTCAGGATCAACCCCAACACGACTGGCAACATTGACATCTAAGCATGTTTCTCCCTTGTTCACGCCGATTTCCAGATAGGTGCGGCATGAAAGTGCCTCCGCCAAGCGGTTCAAGCGACGAACGGAAAACAGCGCAGATGAATCGGCAGTTGCAGTTGTGGTCACCAATAAAAGCTCCGGCGGGGTCGGTGCCATCCCTCGGCAAGGCTACGGATGACAATCCTCAGGATAGGGACAGGCAAAAGCCCCCCTTTCGCGGGGCTGGAGACAGCCATGGGCTGGCAAACCGCGGATCAGATCAGTCCGGCCGGCTCACTTGCTCTCGGTGAATTCCGCGTCGATCACATCATCGGCGGAGCTGCCGGCGGCGGAAGCGCCATTGCCGTTGCCTCCTCCGGGAGCACCGGCGGGAGCACCATCTGCGCCGGCCTGCTGGTACACGGAGGCACCGGCGGCATAGGGCCTGCTGGAGTTGTTCCAGGGTGGCCTTGATCGCAGCGGTGTCGTCCTTCTCGACGGCGGCCTAGGGGTCGGCGGTGAAGCCTTCCACCTTGGCCTTGTCGGCGGCGGCCACCTTGTCGCCCAGTTCGCCGAGCTGCTTCTCGGCCTGGTAGATCAGGGTTTCAACCTGGTTCTTCAGGTCGATCTTCTCGCGCTTCTCCTTATCCCTAGCGCCCTGGCCTGCTGTTAATCGCTGCCGACGCCTAGGTCCAGGCCTCACAGATACGGCGGCACCGCTTTCATTGGCGATCACCGAAGGTCTCAGGGCGGGGTGCGCGATCGCCCGGATGGGGCTCACTGCGCATGGGCTGGAGTCTTGCCCCTTGCCTGGCGGGGCGCTCCTTGCGGTGTCCCGTCGCTCTGGTGCGATCGCTTGAGAAGCTGATCTTGTGAGCAAGATCACCGCGATTGGTGACCGCAGTTGTCGACAGGACCCTTGTATCAGTCGAAAGTTACAGTTAGGGATGAAAGCAGATGTTTACATTTGATTGCTTCCTCGATCTTCCATTAACATCTGTCTGGCACGTTCGCCAGCCACCACAGCAGACCAACAGCAGACCAGCACGCCACGAGTTCAACCATGCCTCTCTACACCGGCAACGATCTCGACAACATCATCAACGGCAGCGCCGGTGATGACACCCTCCTCGGCCTCGGCGGCAACGACCAGCTCAACGGCGATGCCGGCAACGACAGCATCGAGGGCGGCGATGGCGGCGATGTGATCAACGCTGGCGCCGGAGCCGACACGGTGCTGGCTGGCAGCGGCAACGACAACGTGTTCGGCGGCAGCGACGCCGATTCCCTCGCCGGGGAAGCCGGCAACGACACACTCTACGGCGAGGCCGGCAACGACACCCTCGCTGGCGGCTCCGAGAACGACAGCCTCTACGGCGGCGACGGCAACGACGCCATCAGCGGCGGCTCCGAGAACGATTCCCTAGAAGGCAACGCCGGCAACGACACCCTGCTCGGTGAGGCCGGTAACGACACCCTCTACGGCAATGCCGGCGATGACAGCGTTGAGGGCGGTGCTGGCGCCGACTATCTACAAGACAGCGAGGGCAACAACATCTCCCGCGGTGGCGCGGGCAATGACACCATTTATGGCGCTGGCACGATCGACGGCGGCGATGACAACGACTCTCTTTACTACCACTTCGCCGGCACCTATCAACCCGTCACCGTCAGCGGTGGGGCTGGAAACGACTGGATCAGCGAATGGTACATGCCAGTTCATGGCACGTTGCTCGATGGCGGCACCGGCAACGACTCCATCCATGGCAGCTCCTACAACGACAGCCTGATCGGCGGCGACGGCGACGACAGCCTCAACGGCAACAACGGCAACGACTCCATCAACGCCGGCCTCGGCGCAGACTCCATCAACGGGGGCGCCGGTAACGACTCCATCGATGGTGGTGATGGCAATGACACCATCAACGCTGGAGCTGGCAATGACACCCTCGATGGTGGAGATGGCCTTGATCTAGCTACTTACAGCGGCACAATCGAGCAGTACACCGTCCTCCAAGACGGGGGCGAATTTCTCGTTTACGACAACCGCAGCGGCAGCCCGGAAGGCCTCGATCGCATCCGCAATGTAGAAACCCTGCTGTTCTCCGGTGGCGTTCTCTTCCAACCCACAATCGCCAACACCGGCACCCTCCAAAACGGAGACAACAACCCCAACGCCCTCACCGGCAGCGCCTTCGGCGATCAGATCAATGGTGCCGCCGGTGATGACACCCTCCTCGGCCTCGGCGGCAACGACCAGCTCAACGGCGATGCCGGCAACGACAGCATCGAGGGCGGCGATGGCGGCGATGTGATCAATGCTGGCGCCGGAGCCGACACGGTGCTGGCTGGCAGCGGCAACGACAACGTGCTCGGCGGCAGCGACGCCGATTCCCTCGATGGCGGCTCCGGCAACGACACCCTCTACGGCGAAGCCGGCAACGACACCCTCGCTGGCGGCTCCGAGAACGACGGCCTCTACGGCGGCGACGGCAACGACGCCATCAGCGGCGGCTCCGAAAACGATTACCTAGAAGGCAACGCCGGCAACGACACCCTGCTCGGTGAGACGGGCAACGACTCCCTCTACGGCAATGCTGGTGATGACAGCGCTGAGGGCGGTGCTGGTGCCGACTATCTACAAGACAGCGAGGGCAGCAACATCGCCCGCGGTGGCGCCGGCAATGACACCATTTATGGTGCTGGCACCATCGACGGTGGCGACGACAACGACTCTCTTTACTACCACTTCGCCGGCACCTATCAACCCGTCACCGTCAGCGGTGGGGCTGGAAACGACTGGATCAGCGAATGGTACATGCCAGTTCATGGCACGTTGCTCGATGGCGGCACCGGCAACGACTCCATCCATGGCAGCTCCTACAACGACAGCCTGATCGGCGGCGACGGCGACGACAGCCTCAACGGCAACAACGGCAACGACTCCATCAACGCCGGCCTCGGCGCAGACTCCATCAACGGGGGCGCCGGTAACGACTCCATCGATGGTGGTGATGGCAATGACACCATCAACGCTGGAGCTGGCAATGACACCCTCGATGGTGGAGATGGCCTTGATCTAGCTACTTACAGCGGCACAATCGAGCAGTACACCGTCCTCCAAGACGGGGGCGAATTTCTCGTTTACGACAACCGCAGCGGCAGCCCGGAAGGCCTCGATCGCATCCGCAATGTAGAAACCCTGCTGTTCTCCGGTGGCGTTCTCTTCCAACCCACAATCGCCAACACCGGCACCCTCCAAAACGGAGACAACAACCCCAACGCCCTCACCGGCAGCGCCTTCGGCGATCAGATCAATGGTTCCGGTGGTGATGACACCCTCCTCGGCCTCGGCGGCAACGACCAGCTCAACGGCGATGCTGGCAACGACAGCATCGAGGGCGGCGATGGCGGCGATGTGATCAATGCTGGCGCCGGAGCCGACACGGTGCTAGCTGGCAGCGGCAACGACAACGTGCTCGGCGGCAGCGACGCCGATTCCCTCGATGGCGGCTCCGGCAACGACACCCTCTACGGCGAAGCCGGCAACGACACCCTCGCTGGCGGCTCCGAGAACGACAGCCTCTACGGCGGCGACGGCAACGACGCCATCAGCGGCGGCTCCGAAAACGATTACCTAGAAGGCAACGCCGGCAACGACACCCTGTTCGGTGAGGCGGGGAACGACACCCTCTACGGCAATGCCGGCGATGACAGCGTTGAGGGCGGTGCTGGCGCCGACTATTTCTATGACTCTGAGGGCAACAACATCGCTCGCGGTGGCGCGGGAAATGACACTATTTATGGCGCTGGCACGATCGACGGCGGCGACGACAATGACACTCTCTACTACCACTCCCCCTACGTCATTAATGCCTATCAACCCAGCACCGTCAGCGGCGGGGCTGGAAACGATTGGATCAGTGAGTGGTACGTGCCAGTTCATGGCACACTGCTCGATGGCGGCACCGGCAACGACACCATCCATGGCAGCTCCTACAACGACAGCCTGATCGGCGGCGACGGCGACGACAGCCTCAACGGCAACAACGGCAACGACTCCATCAACGCAGGCCTCGGCGCAGACTCCATCAACGGGGGCGCCGGTAACGACTCCATCGATGGCGGTGATGGTGTGGACATGGCGACCTATAGCGGCAGCATCGCGAATTATCTCCTGACCCACAATTCAGCGACCGGTAGCTACACCCTGCAGGACGCACGCTCCGGCTCGCCTGAGGGCACCGATCTGATCAGCGGCGTGGAGATCCTTAGCTTTGCCGATGACGATCTCATCATCGGCTCCATCACTGGCGCCCTGATTGAAGGCACCCTGGGCCCCGACAACCTCTCTGGAACAGCCGCCGCTGACACCTTGCGCGGGCTGGCTGGCAACGACACCCTGCAGGGTCTGGGGGCGCCAGACACGATTGAAGGCGGCGAAGGCAACGATTCACTCTCCGGTGGCCGTGGCAACGACAGTCTCTTGGGAGGGATAGGCCTGGATATCCTCTCCGGCGACACCGGCAACGACACCCTGGTCGGTGAGGCCGGTAACGACACCCTCTACGGCAATGCCGGCGACGACAGCGCTGAGGGCGGCGATGGCGCCGACTATCTACAAGACAGCGAGGGCAACAACATCGCCCGCGGTGGCGCGGGCAATGACACTATTTATGGCGCTGGCACGATCGATGGCGGCGACGACAATGACACTCTCTACTACCACTCCCCCTACGTCATTAATGCCTATCAACCCAGCACAGTCAGCGGTGGGGCTGGAAACGATTGGATCAGCGAGTGGTACGTGCCAGTTCATGGCACACTGCTCGATGGCGGCACCGGCAACGACACCATCCATGGCAGCTCCTACAACGACAGCCTGATCGGCGGCGACGGCGACGACAGCCTCAACGGCAACAACG
>JBIJAG010000026.1:0-51312 GCA_044345855.1 Cyanobium sp.
CCGCCGATGACCGTTGAAATACCGAGCCGTTACCCGCCGCTGACGCGGCCGGCAACGGCTCCCCCATCGCTTCCGGGTGGCTCACTTTTGGTGTCGGCGCTGGCTCAGTATTCGATGTCGGCTGACAACTCATGCCCGTCGGTGCTCTGGCCTGCTCCCGCGTCACTTGGTCAGGCCCGGATCAGCAGGTAATCACAGGCCGGTCGATGGATTGGCCCTACGGCTTCAATTCCCACTTCTATGTGATCCCCCGCGGCGAGGCGATCGATGGTGCAGGCGGCGTCAACAGCCTGAGCTTCAACAGCCGTTATGGCGCCGTGCTGGTGAGTGGCAGCACCGAACCTGGCGGAGCCGTGGATGCTGTATTCGATGGCATGAATGAGAAAGGGCTGGCCGCCAACCTTCTCTACCTAGCTGAGAACGACTTCGGCCTCGCAACTGCCGATATGAAACGCCCCCGCCTCTCCTTTGGTGCCTGGACCCTCTACCTGCTTAGCCAGTACGCAACAGTGAGGGAACTGGTAGCGGCTGTGCAGCAGGACCGCATACAGATCGTGCCTGTGCCCTTCGGGCCCGGTGGCAAGGCCAAGGCCACTGTGCATATGGCGGTGTCGGATGCCAGCGGTGATTCGGCGGTGATCGAATACCTCAAGGGTAAACCAGTGATTCACCATGGCCGCCAGTTCAAGGTGATGACGAACAGCCCGGTGTACAGCGAGCAGCTCAAGCTCAATGCCTTCTGGGCTACAAAGGACCGTACCCACGATCTTCCCGGCTCGATCCAGTCACCCGACCGCTTCGTGAGGGGGGCCTACTACAACGATCAGTTGCCGCTTACCACCGATCCACGCCAGGCACTGGCCGGCGTGATGAGCGTGATGCGCAACATTTCCGTGCCCTGGGGAACACCCGATCCCGAACACCCCAACATCTCCCCCACCTGGTGGCGCACCCTGCTCGATCAGAAGAATGGGGTGTATTACTTCGATTCAGCCCTCTCACCCCAGATGGTGTGGCTGAATCTGCGCCAGATCGATTTCAGCCCCGGTAGCGGCATCCGCGCCATCGCCATCGAGACCAACCCATCACTACAGGGCAACCTCAACACCCAGCTCAAGGTCGCGCCGCCGATCCGTTTCCTTGCTCCCAAATCCTGAGCTAGCCGTCCCTGGGTTCGGCTCACGGCTAGAAGCTGTGATGCTCCACGCCATCAGCTCCACCACCTGCCCTTCTAACGTTTGACATGAGGGGTGACCGAAAGGCGCAGCCTTTTGGGCATCCCCTCGATGGAAGGGTTAGGCGTCACTGGGTACGACAACGGAAACCGGGGCCTCGCAAGCACCGAAATTGTGCTCAATCCAGAAACCGAAGCGATCAAACTTCGAGGTGAACATCAGTTTGAACGGATCCTGCATCATGAGCACTACCCTATTCTCGTTTGTGCTTGAAGGGGCATACTGCCTTTGAACGAAGCCATATCGGAGAAGCTCGGCGTCTACGTCGATCGGCATATCGATTGACGCGGCGAACTCAGAAGATGATAAGCCGAAGTGCAGTAGAACATCTCGGCGAACTCGATCCTTAACGGTATACGAGGATGGCTGAAACTTCTGACTCAGTATGCAGACGCGAAAGAGAAGGCCAAAATCAACGACGAAGCTGTAGTTGTTCGCTTGGCGAGCAGTAGGGTTTCCGAGCTGCGTCAACGCCTCCGAATTCTCATTCGGGGTTTCACTCTTAGTCCGTTGGAGGACTTCTGCGGTTGCCCGCAACTTGCGATCCAGTTGCGACCAAATGATTGTGAACTCTGCGTTTTCGCTCGCCGTAAAAACCGTCGCGGTGGCATTGGACTCAAGTTCCTTGACGCGGAGCTCGGCTTCGAGCCGCTTTACTCTTTCCGCCTCGATTGATGACAGTACTATGGATTCGGCGTACGAGCGCCAAATCTCAGCAACGATACGCGGGAAGGATTCAGGGTAGTTTCTGACACTGAGTTCCGGCATCTGCAATCGTTGTATGTCTAAGCGCAACTTGGACCGTAGATCTGAGCTGGCGACGTACAGAAGAAGTGATACTCTCGCGTTTTGAAGGCGCTCAAGCAGACGAGCATCCATCTCCTGTTTAAACACAGCGGACTCGATAGAGTTTTCGGTGACGTAACACAACACAATCTCACAAGAACGAATGCCCGAGCCGAAAATTTGATCGAGCCAAGGTTGACCAGACCGAAGTTCTATCTCATCTAACCAAGGGTCACATTGCGCAGCCCGAAGATCGGAGTCAAGCCTCCTGATGAACTCGACGTCTCGTTTGGAATGGGACAGGAAGACGCGTGGCTTTCGGATGGAGTGCATAGGTTTGGAGTGTGACGCCTAACGCCCCAGATCAGAAGCGGGCTGAGATCACAGCATAGAAACCAACCTCAGCTCCCGTCTTCTGCATCTGGACGTTAGGCTTTGAATTTACGCTTCTTATTTGCATAGTCGAGCATCTTGTTGGAAATCCATGTTCTGACTAAGCCCGTTAGATTATACTCCAGCCAACTAATCTCTGGAGCTTTAAGCACTTTATCGGGAACCTCGACCCATTTAGAAGAATCTAGTACCTCTACTGAGTCAAAATTGACATTCCCTTTACTCCGTTGCAATTCAAAGAACTTCTTTAAGGTTTCCATGTCTTTTAGGTCGGATTCTGAAAGCTGGAAGCCTTTGAATCGGATATACTTGTATTCATCAGACCTGACCATCAGGATCTGTTCGCTATCCTTATAATTCAACAATACCAGGAACCTGGCTCGGGGATCAACAAACTGGTCTTTATACTTTACAGTTCTGGGCTGAATAATCGCGGTCAAATGGTTTCGAAAGAACAATCCCACAGGGGACCACCGCTTAATTGAGTTTTTAACGACATACTTGCCATCAGAGGTTGCAAGTACGATAAACTTCTTCCGTTTTGAAGTCCGATTATTTTTCTTTAGCTCAAAGAGATTATTAAGATCAATTCTCTTGAGGTTAATACTGTAAAAGTGAACCTGTCCATATTCTCTTACGACTGAAGAATACGGAGCGAGTATAAGCGGTTCTCCCTCGAGGTCCTCAAGCTGAATAAAATAGTTTGGCGAAATCATAAGATAGACGGCGTAAATTGTTACAGCGCGATCTTTCTTGTTGTCAAGGAATATCTTGCTGACGTAAGCGTTGGAAGTAGGGCTTCCAAGGGAGTAGATTATTGAGCCGGAGATGCTGATATTGCTCTTCCTTCTAAAGTTAAGAATAGTAGTGGCCAGCGCTACCAAGGAAATTCCAATCGCCACAAACGAAGTGGTTGTGCTATGCGAAGTCATTCTTTTCCTCCTTTGCTCTTATAGAGGAATGCATAAGCCTAACGCAAAGCTCAGCGGGCTGAGCGAAGTGAGCGGTAGCGAACGAAGCGAAGCTCCGCTGGAGCGTTGAGTTAGGCGTGGTTGTTAAATATTTGATGGGTTTCGCTATCGCTCTACCCATCCTACAATTTACCCATCTTACGAGTTTTTATCTCAAACAGTGCCGACATATCTGCCTAAAGCTCGTCGTGTTGGTAGGCAAGTACGATTGTTGTCTTCGGCGAACCGGCTGCGCCATGGAACTCATCGGTATCATTCCATATGACCCGCGCATTCAAGCGATCTGCAAGCTTTATGATGTTGTCTCGAAAGGCCGCGACATCGATCCATAGAGCAATTTCACCACTACTCTTGTTGATGACTCGTGCAATCTCGTCCACGTTATGATCGAAGAGCGGAGCATTTTGCATCGTGATATAGTCGGCAAAACCATCCTTGAACGGATATGCTTGGGACCAGCTTGCCATGCGAACCAGGTTGGGGATAGGTCCGTATGGCGGCTGAGTCTGGCGTATGCCGTCACCGATTCCACCGTCTGCGGCCTGAATATTAATGGCGTTATTGAACCCGGTACGAATTCCAGATGAACTGATCGGCCCCTCGCCGCCCACATCAAGATGTACCCGCACGCCAGCCTGCAACCCGATATCGCTACGACTTAGCTGCCGACCTGCTGGAATCGCTGCCGGGGACACCAAAGCGAAGGCACGATAAATTGAACCAACAATGGCAAAGGTTGACGGTGGAGCATCAACTGGCTGTGCTGCACAATTAGCCGCTTGTAAAAGTGCGATTTGGCCCACTAGAGGAATTATCCACCACCACGCAGGGGCGCATGAGTTTTGCACACTTAGCGTGGCCATAACGCGCCTGTCCGTTGCGCCAATCATCGGGCGTTCGATCTGTGGTGTCATAATGCCGCCAAGGAAGTTCACATCATCCTTTTCGCATGTGACGTTTAAGAGAATAACATCGCTAATCGCACCGTTGAACACGCCAACAGCGCCATTTTTTCCGCCAATGTTGGAGAAGTAGGGAAGTTGGGGTCGATCATTACGTGATACCTTGTCACTCAGATCCACCATATTGACTAGGTCACGGTCGATGTAGAATGCCAACTTGCGAGCGTCATGGTCGTAGACTACCGCAACATGGTGCCATTGGTCTTTTGTAATGCCTTGATCTGAGCTGAGGACGATCAGTTGGTTGTCTGCGGCTGAAGCGCTGTCAAAGTAGAAATAGAAACAAGCTTGCCGTCAGTTCGTTGTGCCGCCAAGCGCCCGGCAATGGATGATTGATCCGAGACGTCAGGTGGCGGGTTTGATGACATGCTTACCCAAGCGGCAATGGTGTAGTGATCGGCATATCGCTCAAAGTTCATGGGGAGGGCAACAGTAGCGCCAGTGGCGGTGAAACTGGCTCCGCCGCCGAACAAGCCAGCACCGAAGACGACGGCCGAGCTGGCGTTAGCATCGTGTCCGTTCCCGCTGTAGTCCTTACCATCAGTGAAAAGAGGGTAGTAAGCGACTAACCCATTGGCAATGGTTGCAGTTCGATTGGTAGGCGCACCTGGAATTACATATTCGACTTGACCGACTGCAACCGCGACATTGTGCACCGTAGATCCATCAGCCCCGTTAGCACCATTGAACGTCCAATATCCGACGAGCCCAGCCTCATATCCACTTAAGCGGCGATCCATATTGGCGACGATATCGGTCTTGGATCGGGCTACACTCCAAACCCTAATTCCGTCCAATACGCCCGTAAAACGGTTGAATGGTTCCTGTTCCTGGTCGGTACCACCCATTACCAAGCGCTGGGTATTATTGATATTACAGGGTGTACTGGTATTGTTACGTACACTCGTGTTTAACTCGACACCATCGAAGTACAGACTGAGCTGTCCCTGAACACGAACGCCAGCTACATAGTGCCACTCACCGTCCAAGGCAACAGTTGGAGTGGAATCTATTTCATAGAATCCAAAACCACTGTCGGTGGCTAGTTTGATACTGCCGCCTTCTTTAAGAACGAGAAGGAAGCCCCCATTGCTGGCCCCACCATCCGTCGATTTACGCGAGATGACGGTACCAGGCACATTAGTCTTGAACCAAGCTTCGAGAGTGAAGTCTCCTGTGCCGAAGTCGTAGGCTGTACTGCTGGGTGCCGCCATAAATGCGCCATTAGAGAGTTGAACAGCGTAGTCGCTCATGGTTTCTCCTTTTTGGTTGTCTGTTGAGATCGATTTAGCATCGCTCTCTTGTTTGCTAAAGAAGCCTAACGCTGTATGGGCGGGTCCGGTATCCGCTCTGCGGTGGGTGCCGATGTCGGCCTATGCAGCCGATGGGAAGTCGGCAGCTTGCTCTAATGGGCATGCGGTGCAATGGGTCTGGGGGATTGTACGGTGGGGAAGTAGGGATTTTATCCGGACCCGGTATCGACGGCGCCGCTTTTCGACTTCTTTACAGGAAATCTGGCGGACTGGTGACATCTATTCGCCCATAAATTAGCTGTAAATTAGGCTGGAAACTTCGATCCTTCGAACACAGCCATCGCATCGGCTGCGGAGGATCGCCTGCCCCATCAGCCCAACGCAACGCCCAGCGCAACGCCCAACTGCTGCCGCAGCTGCTCCTTTGCCCCCGCCAGCGCTCCGTCCAAGGCAGCGCCATCCTTGCCGCCGGCCTGAGCCAGATTGGGCCGGCCGCCGCCGCCGCCGCCGCAGGCCTTCGCCACCGTGCCGATGAAGGCACCCGCCTTGGGGCCGGCGGCGATCACCGCCGCTCCGAAGGCCGCCACCAGCACCACCTTGCCGGCATCGGCGGGATCAGGCAGGCCGCCCAGCACCACCGCGGCACCCTCGCCGAGCTGATCCACCAGACCCTGGGCAGCCCCCTGCAGGCCAGCCCCCTCCACCCCATCGAGGCGCTCCACCAGCAGGGCAAAGGGTTCGCCGGCGCGGGCGGAGCCGGCCGGAATGGCCCCCAGCGCCTCGGCCCGGGCCGCCAGCGCCGCCGCCTTGGCCACCGCCAGCTCGCCCCGGACAGCCGCCAGGGCCTTCTGGCTGCCCTTGAGCTCCTCCTGCAGGGCCGCCACCCGCTCCACGATCTCGCCGGGCTGGGCCTTGAAGCGATCGCCCAGGGCCCGCACCACCGCGTCGCGCTCGTTCAGGTAGGCGAGCACCGCGGGGCCGGCCACCGCCTCAATCCGGCGGATGCCGGCCGCCACGCCCGCTTCGGCCACGATCTTGAACAGGCCGATCTCGGCGGTGTTGGCCACATGGGTGCCGCCGCACAGCTCCATCGACACACCGGGCACATCCACCACCCGCACCACATCGCCGTATTTCTCGCCGAACATCGCCACGGCGCCGGCCGAGCGGGCCTGCTCGATCGCCATCGACCGCACCTCCAGGGCGTGGGCATCGGCGATCCAGCCATTGATCAGGGCCTCGATCTGCTCCAGTTCGGCCGGCGTGACGGCGCGGGGGCAGTGGAAGTCGAAGCGGAGCCGCTCGAAATCCACCAGCGAGCCGGCCTGGCCGATCGCCGGATCCACCACCTCCTTGAGGGCGGCCTGCAGCAGATGGGTGGCGGTGTGGTGGGCCTGCACGCGACGGCGGCAGGCCCGGTCCACCCGCGCATTCACCAGATCACCCACCGCCAGGCTGCCCCGCTCCACCCGGCCGCTGTGCACGAACACGCTGCGGTTGCGGCCCACGCCCTCGATCGCCACGATCACGCCCTCAGCGGCGGGGCCATCGCCGCTGCCCGCCCCAGCCAACACGCCGCGGTCGCCCACCTGGCCGCCGCCCTCGCCATAGAAGGGGGTGGTATCGAGCACCAGCTGCACGCCATCGCCGGCGCTGGCCCGCTCGGCCGGCTGGCCATTCACCACCAGGGCCAGCACGCAGCTGGGGTGCTCCAGGGCCTCGTAGCCCTTGAAAGCGGTGGCGTCGAGCTCAGCGGCCATCTGCTCGATCGCCCCCTGCAGAGTGAGATCGAGGCTCACCGCCGCCGCCTTGGCCCGCTGGCGCTGGGCCTCCATCGCCGCCTCGAAGCCCGCCAGATCCACCGTGAGGCCGTGCTCCTCGGCGATCTCCTCGGTGAGCTCCAGCGGGAAGCCGTAGGTGTCGTAGAGCTCGAAGGCCTGCTCACCGGAGATCCGCTGCGGGCTGGCCGCCAGCACCTCCGCCAGCAGCTTTTCGCCGCGCTCCAGGGTTTCGAGGAAGCGGGCCTCCTCGCGCTCCAATTCCGCGAGAATCACGCTGCGGCGCTCCAGCAGCTGGGGATAAGCCGCCGCCATCAGGGTGATCGCCGCCTCCCCCATCGCCGGCAGGAAGGGCTTGTCGATGCCCAGCAGCCGCCCGTGGCGCACCACCCGCCGCAGCAGGCGACGCAGGATGTAGCCACGGCCCAGGTTGCTGGCGGTCACGCCATCGCAGATCAGCTGGGTGATGGCGCGGCTGTGGTCGCCGATCACCTTCAGGCTCGTTTGGCCCTTGCCAGCGAGGGCGCGGTAATCAACGCCCGCCAGGCCCGCCGCCGTTTCGATCAGCGGATAGATCAGATCGGTTTCGTAGTTGTTGGGCACCGCCTGCAAAATCTGGGCCATGCGCTCCAGGCCCATGCCGGTGTCGATGTTGCGATTGGCTAGCGGCGTGAGCACACCCTCCGCATCGCGGTTGTACTGCATGAACACGAGGTTGTAGAACTCGATGAAGCGCGAGTCGTCCTCCAGATCGATGCCTTCGTCGCCCAGTTCGGGCTTGAAGTCGTAGTAGATTTCCGAGCAGGGGCCGCAGGGGCCGGTGGGGCCGGAAGCCCAGAAGTTGTCGGCCTCATCCATGCGAATGATGCGTTTGGGATTCACCCCCACCTCGTCGCGCCAGATCGCCTCGGCCTCATCGTCTTCGCGGAAGACGCTGACCACCAGGTTCTTTGGCGAGAGTCCGAACACGCCGGTGCTCAGCTCCCAGGCCCAGGCGATTGCCTGGGACTTGAAATAATCACCGAACGAGAAGTTTCCGAGCATCTCGAAATAGGTGTGGTGCCGTGCCGTACGGCCCACGTTCTCGATGTCGTTGGTGCGGATGCACTTCTGCGAGCTGGTGGCCCGCGCCGCCGGCCGCTCCTGCTGGCCGAGGAACACCGGCTTGAAGGGCAGCATCCCGGCGATCGTGAGCAGCACTGTGGGGTCCTCCGGCACCAGGGAGGCACTGGGCATCGGCCGGTGGCCCCGCTCCTCGTAGAAGCGCAGAAACGCGGTGCGGATCTCGGCGCCGCTGCGGGGAAGGAAGGGGGAGGCGGCGGCCATGGGCGGCGGAATCAAGCGCTTCGGCGCCCATGATCGCGCAGGGGCGGGGCGGGGCGGGCGGCAAGACGGGCAACGCTGAATGGCAAGCGGTCATTGTTGATGCAAAACACTCTTGGAATGTGCATGCAAATGCGAGCAAAAATGTCACTACAGACGCGAATTAGATGCGCATATAGCCGCGAACATCAATGTGAACATGAGCATATTAAAAATGCAAGTGCAAATGCAAATGTGAATGTGAATGCAAATGTGAATGCAAATGTGAATGTGAACGTGAATGTGAATGTGAACGTGAATGCGAATGCGAATGCGAATCGACTACGGCTTACAACTACGGCTCACTGAAGGCCTGCGAACCGCGATCACGAGCCAAACAAAACCAGATTGACCTGGCAATGTTTCCCCCACCAGCACCACGCCGCTGGCGGCAGGTCTGCTGGCTCCAGCCCCCGCAAGCCCACCGAGGTTCCGCTCAATTCGAGCACCCTCCGCAGCGCCAGGCCCCGCACCGCAGCATCCCCCCACCTGGCCATTCACCCCGATGTCCAGCGACAGCCCAGCGCCGCTGGCGGTGATCTCCCCGGCCGCTGCCGGTCGGCGCAGCCCGGCAAGCCCGAGCAACACAAAGCCGCTCAGGCCCGGCAGCCGCCGCTGCACTGGGCGGCTGCCGGGCCTGGCAGGAAGGCTGGCGTGAACGATTCAAATGGGGCCGCGCCTTGCCGGAGACATTGGCTGCCAGAACCAACAACAGGGAACCTCCCGCCAAGACGAAAGCTGGCCACAACAACTGGCCACAACAAAACCTTGCCCATGCTGCACCGAATCCCTGGCCCGAGCGCCCCGGAGCGGCGGAACGCGGCGGGCCAGGCATGATGGCGCCACGCGATCCGGCCCCCTTGACCCCGTTGCCGATCGAGAGCCGCGCCCGGCTCCGGCTCCGCTCCCTCGGCTGGGCCCTGCTGGCCGCCGCCCTTGCCGCCGCCATCAACCTGCCCCTGGCCCTGCTGGATCCCGCCACGACCGGCGGCGCAGCATCCCTGCTGGATGCGCTGCTGCGCTCGGCCGGCTGCGGCTTCTTCTATGGCCTGCTGGCCTTCCACCTGCAGCGGGTCGATCCCGACGACGGCCACCTGCAGGCCGGCCTGGTGGGGGCCGTGTGCGGGATCCGCAGCCTCGGGGCGGGAGCGGCCGCCGCCCTACCGCCGGGTGCCAGTCTGATCGGGGTTGCGCCATCCCTGATGATGGAGCTTGCCCGGGCCTGGTTGCCGCTCTGGCTGCCCCTAGCCGGCTGCGCCCTGCTGCTCCACGGCATCCAGCGCCTGACGCCCTCCCTGCTGCCCACCCTGCGGCCATGATCCAGCGGCGCGGCCGTTTCCCGGCCCGATGAGCCCCCGATGAGCCTGCTGCACGCCACCTGGCTCTATCCCCCCGAAGGGGCCGGTGGCCGTCTGCTGCTCTGGGCCGATACCTGGCGGGTTGCTTCGCCGGTGCAGCCCGGCCTTGAGGTGCCCGAACACCCGCTCGCCCTCGATCTCGATGCGATCGGCGGCTGGCTCGACGACCACGACCTCTGGACCGACGACCTCCGCCCCGCCGAAGCGGTGCTCTCCCTGCCGAGCCGCGGCCAGGCGGTGCGGGGCAAGCGCAAGCTCGCCGACGCCCCCTGGAGCGGGCTGCCCCTGCAGGCCGGTGAACCGATCCCCAAAGAGCCCCAATGGTGGCCTTGGCATGTGGAGGGCTGGGCCCTGGAGGCGGGCGCGGCGGGCGAATGGCTGAGCCGCCTGCCCCTCTCCGGCCACCACGCCGACCTTGCCGATGAACTGCGCTGGTGGAGCCACCTGCAGCGCTGGGCCCTGAGCTTGATCGCCCGCGGCCGCTGGCTGCCCCTGGTGGAGGAGGGCCAGGCCCGCTGGTGGCCCCTGCTCAACCGCGAAGGCGACCGCCGCCGGCTGGAGGAGATGGCGATCCGGCTGCCCCAGGTGGCCACCTGCGCCATCGGGCCCGGATCGCCAGGCGAGAAGGCCGTGGCCTGCCGCCGCCCCGGCAGCGGTCGGCTGCGGGTGGCGAGTCTGCTGGAGGCCCTGCTGGCAGGCCAACTGCGGGCCGGCTTCAAGCCACCAGCCACCGGCCTCGATCCACTGCTGGCCGCCTGGCAGCGATCCCTGGGCCCCGGCGATGGCCGCATCGCCCTCGATAGCGAGGCGATCGAACGGCTGGAGATCGCCACCCACCACTGGCGCGAGGCGGTGGCGGGCCGGGTGGCGCCGGCGCGGGCCTGCCTGGAACTGTTCGCCCCGCCGCCGGAGGAGGAGCTCTGGGAGCTGCGCTTCTCCCTCCAGGCCGAGGCGGAACCCAGCCTGCGGCTGCCGGCGGGGGCGGTTTGGAGCGCCGGCGACACCACCCTCCAGATGGGGGAGGTGAGCGTGAGCCAGCCGGGCCTGCTGTTGCTGGAGGGCCTGGGCCGCGCCCTGCAGGTGTTCGAGCCGATCGAGCGGGGCCTCGACGCCGCCGCGCCGGAAACCATGCAGCTCACCCCCGCCGAGGCCTTCGTGCTGGTGCGCACCGCCGCCGCCCAGCTGCGCGATGTGGGTGTGGGAGTGGTGCTGCCCCCCAGCCTCAGCGGTGGCCTGGCCAGTCGCCTCGGCCTGTCGATCGTGGCCGAGCTGCCCACCCGCTCCCGGGGCTTCAGCCTCGGGGAGGATCTCAGCTGGTCGTGGGAGCTGATGATCGGGGGGGTCACCCTCAGCCTCAACGATCTCCAGCGCCTCTCGGCCAAACGGAGCCCGCTGGTGCAGCACAAGGGCGCCTGGATCGAGCTGCGCCCCGCCGACCTGCGCAACGCGGAGCGCTTCGCCACCGCCAAGCCCAATCTCAGCCTCGACGACGCCCTGCGCCTCACCGGCAGCGCCGGTGACACCTTCCACCGCCTGCCGGTGCACCACTTCGAAGCGGGCCCGCGGCTCCAGGCGGTGCTGGAGCAATACCACCAGCAGAAGGCCCCCGATCCCCTGCCGGCGCCGGAGGGCTTCGCCGGCCAGCTGCGGCCCTACCAGGAACGGGGCCTGGGCTGGCTGGCCTTCCTGCACCGCTTCGACCAGGGCGCCTGCCTGGCCGACGACATGGGCCTGGGCAAGACGATCCAGCTGCTGGCCTTCCTGCAGCACCTCAAGGCGGAGGATGAACTGCGGCGGCCCGTGCTGCTGGTGGCCCCCACCTCGGTGCTCACCAACTGGAAACGGGAGGCGGCGGGCTTCACGCCGGAGCTGGGGGTGCGGGAGCACTACGGCCCCCGCCGCCCCACCACGGAGGCGGCCCTGAGGAAGGCCCTCGACGGTGTCGACCTGGTGCTCACCAGCTACGGCCTGCTCCAGCGCGACAGCGAGCTGCTCGAAGCGATCGACTGGCAGGGGGTGGTGATCGATGAGGCCCAGGCGATCAAGAATCCCGCCGCCAAGCAGAGCCAAGCCGCCCGCGACCTCGGCCGCCCCGGCAAGAAGGGCCGCTTCCGCATCGCCCTCACCGGCACGCCGGTGGAGAACCGCGTCAGCGAGCTCTGGGCCCTGATGGACTTCCTCAATCCCAGGGTGCTGGGGGATGAACCCTTCTTCCGCCAGCGCTACCGCCTGCCGATCGAGCGCTACGGCGACATGAGCTCCCTGCGGGACCTCAAGGCCCGGGTGGGCCCCTTCATCCTGCGCCGCCTCAAGACCGACAAATCGATCATCTCCGACCTGCCCGAGAAGGTGGAGCTGCGCGAATGGGTGGGCCTCAGCCCCGAGCAGAAGAAGCTCTACACCAAAACGGTGGAGGAGAGCCTCGAAAAAATTGCCCGCGCGCCGCTTGGCCAGAAGCACGGCCAGGTGCTGGCCCTGCTCACGAAGCTCAAGCAGATCTGCAACCACCCCGCCTTGGCCCTCAAGGAGCAGGGGGTGGATGCCGGCTTCGCGGCCCGCAGCGCCAAGGTGCAGCGGCTGGAGGAGATCCTTGAGGAGGTGATCGAGGCCGGCGATCGGGCCCTGCTGTTCACCCAGTTCGCCGAATGGGGGCTGCTGCTCAAGGCGCACCTGGAACGCCGCTGGCGCCAGGAGGTGCCCTTTCTCTATGGCAACACCAGCAAGAGCGAACGCCAGGCCATGGTGGATCGCTTCCAGGAGGATCCCCGCGGGCCCCAGTTGTTCCTGCTCTCGCTCAAGGCCGGCGGCGTGGGCCTCAACCTCACCCGCGCCAGCCATGTGTTCCACATCGACCGTTGGTGGAATCCCGCCGTGGAGAACCAGGCCACCGACCGCGCCTACCGCATCGGCCAGACCAACCGGGTGCTGGTGCACAAGTTCATCACCAGCGGCTCGGTGGAGGAACGGATCGACCGGATGATTCAGGAGAAATCGAAGCTCGCCGCCGACATCGTGGGCAGCGGCGAGGACTGGCTGGGCGGCCTCGACATCGGCCAGCTGCGGGATCTGGTGGCCCTCGAGGAGAGCTGAGCGGCCGGCCGTGGCCGAAGAAGCCCCCGCTTCAGCGGCTCGCACGGCAGGCAACACGGCGGACCGCCCAGCTCCGCCAGCCCTCAACCAGCCCTCAAGCAAAGGGGCTCCGCCGGGGCTGCGCTGCCGCCATCCCCGCCGCGAAGCGCCGCAGCCCCTCGGCCAGGATCGCCTCGCCGGTGGCGAAGCAGAGGCGGACATGGCCCGCGCCGCCGGGCCCAAACCAGCGGGGGCTGCCGGGTACCAGGGCCAGCCCATGCTCGTGCTGCAGCCGCTCCACCAGCGCTTCGGGGTCCTCCCCGCCGGCCGGCAGGCCCACGAAGGCCACATAGGTGGCCTCAGGGCGACTCACCCTGAGGCCGGGGATCGCCCGCAGGGCGTCGATCGTCTGGTCGCGGCGCTGGCGCAGATGCTCCAGGAAGGCCGCCAGCCAGGCCAGGCCCTCGGGGCTGCAGGCCGCCGCGGCCGCCACCTGGCTGAGGGTGGCCACCCCATCCACGGTGCTGGGCTGGTCGCTGGCGGCCAGCAGCGCCGCCAGGGCCTCCGGATCGGCCATCGCCACAGCGCCCACCCGCAGCCCCGCCAAGGCGAAGCCCTTGGAGAAGCCCTGCACCACCGCGCCGATCGCCGCCAGGGAGGGCTCCAGGGCCAGCCAGCTGGTGAACACCGCCGGCGGATACACGATGTCGCTCCACACCTCATCGCTGAGCACCCGCAAACCCCGGGCCAGGCAGAGGCGCCCCAGGCTTTCCAGCTCCTGGCGGCTGAAACAGCGACCGAGGGGGTTGTGGGGATTGCAGAGGCAGAGCAGGCGGGTGCGGGGCGTGATCAGGCGCTCGAGGGCCTCCAGATCCAAGGGGCCATGGCGCTCGATCGGCCAGAGCACCGGCACCCCGCCGGAAGCCCTCACCACATGGGGGAGCAGGAAATCCACCGGATCCCACACGATCGCCTCATCGCCGGGCTGCAGCCAGTGCCGCGCCACCAGGGCCAGGCCGGCGGCGGCACTGTTCACCGCCATCACCCCGCCCGGCTCCACCGCCGCCCCCCGCCGCTGCCGCAGGTCCCGGGCCACGGCCTCGCGGAACAGGGGCAGGCCGCCGGGCGGTCCGTAGCTGAACACCCCCTCCAACCCATAGGCCACCAGGGCCTCCCGGATCACCACCGCCGCCGGGAAATCGGGATCGGCGGCCGTGAGCGGGATCACCCCCTCCGGCTGCTCGGCCCAGCGCTGGTTGAAGGCCCGCTGCCGCAGCAGGGGCAGGGGCACCGAGGCATCGTCGAACAGGGGGGCGGGAGGCGGGCTCATGGGGCCACCGGCAGCAGCCCTTGGTCGGGCCCGAGGGACAGGAAGGCGGCGGCCATGCCCCGCCCCGCCGCCACGTAGTGCCGCAGCAGGGGCAGCCGCTGCCGCTCGTAGGCCCGCAAGGCAGCCTCGATCGCCGCGGAATCGCCGGCGTCGCGCAGCAGATCGCGCAGCAGGCAGGCATCCTCGAGGGCGAGGTTCACCCCCTGGCTGGTGAAGGGCAGCAGGGGGTGGGCCGCATCACCGAGCAGCGCGATGTTGGGACCCACCAACCGGGTCGGCGGATCGAGATCGAGGGGACGCCAGTGGTGGGGAAGGCCGCTCTCCGTGCCGGCGATCACCTCCCGCAGCCACGAAGGAAAGCTCTGCAGCAGGGTCTCCAGAAAGGGCAGCGGCCGCGCCGCGTGGGGCCAGCCGTGACGCTCCGTGTCGAACTGCACGAACCACACCAGCCGGCCGCGGGCCAGGGGGAGCAGACCCACCGCCAGCCCCGCGCCGGGCGCCACGATCTTCAGCATTCCATGGCCGAGCCGGGCCGCCAGCGCCGGAGCGAAAACCTGGGCCACAATCTCTTGCACCCGCGCCACGGTGCCCGGCATCCACGGTTCCGCGGGGTGTTGCAGCAGCGCCCGGCGGCAACGCGACACCGCCCCATCGGCGCCGAACACCAGGTTGGCGCCGATCTCCTCGCCGCCGCGGAAACTCACGGCCACCACCCGCCCTGCGGCGCAGCGACACAGGGTCTCGAACCGTCTCCCTTCGAGGATCTGGGTTTCATCCAACCGGCTCCGCAGGGCAGCCAGCAGCCGGGAACGGTCGAGCGCCAGGGTTCCCGGCTCGAGGCGATGCTCCGCGATGGTGTCGTCCTCCGGCGTGACCAGGCGGGTGTGATCGATCGGGTGGGGTTCCAGTTCCTGGTCGGTGTCCACCCCGAGGGAACCCAGGGCCTGAAGGCCCCGGGGCAGCAGCAGAAAACCGAAGCCCTGATGGGCAGGCGCCTCCAGCCGCTCACACAGCAGCGGTGTGTGGCCATGGGCCTGCCGCCAGCCCACAGCGAGTGCCAGGCCTGCCACACCGGCACCGATGATCAGGGGTGCGGTTTCAGGCAACGGTCAAGAATCCGGTGACACTGCCGGAGATCACAGGGGTATGGCTCGGAGAGGGCAGACTGGGCACACATCCAACCTGCCCATCATCCTTCCGAGCATGGTCGTTTCCACAACGGGAAACAGCAACGGAATCACCACTCAACTGGGCCAGCAGGGCCTGGGTCAGCAGCCCTGGTGGGTGGAGCAGTGGATGGAGCTGATCAACGCCTACCGGTTCAAGAAACGGCTGGAGCGAGCCTGGGACTACGCCCGTTCCGGAAATGTGGTGTCGATCCGCTTTGAAGGAAGGCGGGTGCATGCCCGCGTGCAGGGCACCGGTGAGGATCCCTACAAGGTGAAGCTCTGGCTCGATGTGCTCAACGACGAGGACTGGGGCTACGTGCTCGAGGCCCTGAGCCTGAAGGCGCGCTGGTCGGCCCAGCTGCTGGCCGGGATCATGCCCCAGGACATCGAGCGGGCCTTCGCCGCCAGCGGCAAGCGGCTGTTTCCGTTCAAGTTGCAGGAGGTGCGCAGTGAATGCACCTGCCCCGACAAGGCCAATCCCTGCAAGCACGTGAGCGCGGTGTACTACCTGATGGGGGATCGCTTCTCGGAGGATCCCTTCGTGCTCTTCCAACTGCGCGGGCGCACCCGCAGCCAGCTCCTGGCCGACCTGGCCGAGCGGCGGCGCCAGGGGGCGGTGCTGCGGCAGGAGCATGTGCCCCATCCGGTGCATGCGGCGATCGCCGATCCGGCCCGCTGGTGGCGCTACGACGCCGCCCTCGATCCCGACCTGGTGGTGATCACCCCTGCCCTGGAGGGCGAATCGGGACTGGAGGGGGCCGGTCCCCTACCCCTGGCGGAAGAACCCCGTTTCCCGGAGGCCAACCGGCTGTTCCTGGAACGTCTGCGGGAGCAGGGGATGGCCATGGGCCAGTTGGCCATGGTGCGCGCCATGGCAGCCGGCGCGGACTCCACGACCAACGGGGAAGAATCCGGCGATGGGGCAGGAGCGGTGGGGTGAGTGGTTCCGGCGGCATGGCCCAAGACAACGCCACCGCTGCCGAGCCCCCCTGGCTGAATCCCCAGGGCCAGGCCTGGACGGCCCGGATCCTGGAGGGACACCGCCGTGCCTACGGAGTGCCGCTGCTGGCGGGTCCTGCGGAGCGGCCGCTGCGGCTCCAGGCCCAGGAACTCTTCGCCACGGCGAGTGTCGTGCTCGCCCACGACGGCGGCGACGATCCCCGCCTCACCTTCGTCAACGCGGCAGCGCTGCGGCTGTGGCAGCGCCCCTGGGCGTCCATGGTGGGCATGCCCTCGCGCCTCACGGCCGAACCGGCGGAACGGCAGGCCCGCGCCGGCGCCCTGGCCCTCGCCCTGCGCCGCGAGGCGATCAGCAACTACGGCGGCATCCGCATCGACAGCCAGGGCCGCCGGTTCCGCATCGAGGGCGCCAGGCTCTGGACCCTGCGCAACGAGGCAGGGGAAGCCTGCGGTCAGGCCGCCTGCTTCGAGAGCTGGTGGTGGCTCTGAAAAACCCTGCCGCCGACTCTCAGCCAGCGATTGAAAAATCGCAACAGCAGATGATCTTGGAATCGCCGTACGCACGCTCACCTCATCTGTGGCGCCTCGACTCCGCCACCATCCCCGCGGCTAACTGCGAGTTGGTGACCAACCTTCATCGCTACCCTGCGCCGCAGGTGATTTCATTCTACTGGATGAGGGGATTTGTTCCGGATCAGCATTATTAGCAAAGACACCAAATTCACCTTGAAAAGCCTTGATCCAGCGAAGGCAAAAATTCTTCAACACAACTATTCGCGAGCCCCAGCACGGATCGAGAACATCACGGCGAACATCGCAAGCGTGCGCGACAACGGCCAGGTAACCGGCACACCAGAGTCCAAAACGCGCGCTCAGGGCCCGGGCTCAGCGCCGACCGCCGCTACCTCACGCTGGTGGCGGTTGATCGTCTGCCCAACATGAGCCAGCCCAGCGGCTGGCAGGGGGCCACTGGCAGCTCCTTGCGGGTGGACCTCTACCAGCAGCCGGTCGGCTGAGGCCGACGGGATCGCTGCAGCGCCAGCGCTGGCGCCGGCAATCAAGCCTCTGGGGACGGAACCGCCGCAACCCGGAGCGAGTGCCGGTGGCAATCGCAGCCCGAAAGGGCCAGCACGGCAGGGCGCCGGTCCCCCAGGAAGTTCCTACAGTCCACCCCACCACGATGCCGGATCGACAGAACTGTGACGATCACCTCTTCTTCACCTTCTTCCCAAAGCCACACGCCCCTCTCCACGGCTCCTGGATCCGCCACCGCCACCGCGCCACCGCCACGCCTTTCTCTGCAGCGGCAATCGATCGCCGCCGACACCACCGCGATCCGCTCCCTCGATTGGGACCGCAGCCGCTTCGACATCGAATTCGGCCTGCGCAATGGCACCACCTACAACGCCTTCCTGGTGCGGGGTGAACGCACGGCCCTGATCGACACCAGCCATCTCAAGTTCGAGGACACCTGGCTGCCGCTCCTGAAGGAGGAGATCGATCTCACCGCGATCGACCATCTGATCGTGAGCCACACCGAACCCGACCATTCCGGCCTGATCGGTCACCTGATCGACCTCCACCCTGAGATCGAGATCGTGGGCTCGAAGGTGGCGATCCAGTTCCTGGAAAACCAGGTGCACCGCCCCTTCCGCTCCCGCGCCGTCAAGAGCGGCGAGGAGCTGGATCTGGGCACCAACCCCAGCAGCGGCGTGGCGCACCGCTTCGAGTTCCTCAGTGCCCCCAACCTCCACTGGCCCGACACGATCTTCTCCTTCGACCACGGCACCGGCATCCTCTACACCTGCGATGCCTTCGGCCTGCATTACTGCTCTGAGGAGCTGTTCGACAGCGATCCGGGCGCCATCGCCCCCGATTTCCGCTTCTACTACGACTGCCTGATGGGCCCCAACGCCCGCAGCGTGCTGCAGGCGATGAAGCGGATGGATGCCCTGCCGGCGCTCAACACGATCGCCGTGGGCCACGGCCCGCTGCTGCGCCACCACCTCGATCTCTGGCTGGGCGACTACCGCGACTGGAGCACCGGCCGCAGCAAGGGGGAGGCCTACGCGGCGGTCTGCTACTTGAGCCAATACGGCTTCTGCGACCGCATCAGCCAGGCGATCGCCCGCGGCATCGGCAAGGCCGAGGCCCAGGTGCAGCTGGTGGATCTGCGCGCCACCGATGCCCAGGAGCTGGCCGCCCTGGTGGGGGAAGCCAGCGCCGTGGTGGTGCCCACCTGGCCGGCCCAGCCCGATGCGGAGCTGCAGGCCTCGATCGGCACCCTGCTGGCGGCCCTGCAGAGCGGCCAGTGGGTGGCCTGCTACGACGCCTACGGCGGCAACGATGAGGCAATCGACACCGTGGCCTCCCAGCTGCGGGGTCTGGGCCAGAAGCAGGCCTTCGAGCCGCTGCGGATCCGCCAGGTGCCCTCGGCCGAGGATTACCAGCGCTGCGAGGAGGCCGGCACCGACCTGGGCCAGCTCCTCACCCGCGACAAAACCATCGCGGCAATGAAGAGCCTCGATGGCGACCTCGACAAGGCCCTGGGCCGGCTTTCCGGCGGGCTTTATGTGGTCACGGCGCGGCAGGGGGAAGGGGAATCCCTGCGCAGCGGCGCCATGGTGGCGAGTTGGGTGAGCCAGGCCAGCTTCGAGCCGCCGGGGCTCACGGTGGCGGTGGCCAAGGACCGGGCGATCGAGGCCCTGATGCAGGTGGGCGATCGATTCGTGCTCAACGTGCTGCGGGAGGACAACCACCAGGAACTGCTGCGCCACTTCCTGCGCCGCTTCCCCCCCGGTGCCGACCGCTTCGCCGGTGTGGCCACCCTCGATGGGGTGGCGGTCGGCGGGCCGGTGCTGGGGGATGCCCTGGCCTTCCTCGGCTGCCGCGTAGCCCAGCGCCTTGAAGGACCCGACCACTGGATCATCTATGCGGTGGTAGAGGAGGGCAACGTGGCGGACACCACCAGCACCACCGCCGTGCACCACCGCAAGGTGGGCAACCACTACTGATGGCCGCCTCCCCCCCCTCCACAGCGCCCGCCATGCCCGATCCCTCCGCGGGCGCCCCGACCACCGCCCCGATCACCGCCACCATCAGCGTGCCGGCCGGCCCGGGTAGCAACAACGCCACGGCCGATGCCACCGGTCGCTCGGTGATCGTGCTGCCGATCGATCCGGGCCTCACCTGCCTGCGAGGCCTGAGCCCGCAGCGCCTGCGCTTCGAGGTGGAGTACGGCCTGGAGCGGGGCACCAGTGCCAACAGCTTCCTGTTCGCCGCCGGCAGCACCGCCGCGGGCCAGCCGGTGCCGCCGGTGCTGGTGCATCCGCCCGGCGCCTCCTTCGCCGCGCCCTTCCTGGAGGCTCTGGCCGCTCTGGTGCCAGCTGAGGCGGCCCTCAAGGTGGTGGTGGGCCATGTGAACCCCAACCGGGTAGCCCTGCTGCGCCAGCTGGCCGAGCGCTGGCCCGCCCTGATGCTGGTGGCCTCCAATGCCGGGGCGCGGCTGCTCAGCGACCTCTGGAACCAGCAGAAACCGGGCTCGGGCGCTGGCGGCTCCGGTGTTGCTGGCACCGGGGCGAGCGGCTCGGGCGTGAGCAGTGCTGCCGATTCAATCCCGAGCGGCGATGCCGGCTCGGCCCCAGGCCCCGCTTCCTCCCAGGCCACCCCGGGCCTGGCTGGCGAAGCAGCCGTGCCATCCCTGCCGCCCCTGCCCCCGATCGATGTGGTGAAGCAGGAGGTGAGCCGCGAGTTGGCCGGCGGTCACCGCCTCACCCTGATCCCGGTGCCCACGCCCCGCTGGCCCGGCGGCCTGGTGGCCTTCGAGGAGCGCACGGGGCTGCTGATGAGCGGCAAGTTCTTCGCCGCCCACCTCTGCGGCGAGGCCTTCGCCGAGGCCAACCTCAGCAGCACCGAAGAGGACCGCCGCTACTACTACGACTGCCTGATGGCGCCGATGGCCCGCCAGGTGGAGGCGGTGGTGGACCGGCTCGATGAACTGCCGATCCGCACAATCGCGCCGGGCCACGGTCCGGCGATCGCCACCAGTTGGCGCAGCCTGCTGGTCGATTACCGCCGCTGGGGGGAGAGCCAAGGCCGCTCCGGCCTCACCGTCACGCTGCTGTATGCCAGCGCCTACGGCAACACCGCCGCCATCGCCGATGCCCTGGCCCAGGGGGTGGCCCGCAGCGGCGTGCGGGTGGAGAGCCTCAACTGCGAGTTCGCCCCCAGCGAGCAGCTGATCACCGCGATCCGCGCCGGCGATGCCCTGCTGATCGGCTCCCCCACCCTCGGGGGCCATGCCCCCACCCCGATCGTCTCGGCCCTGGGCACGGTGCTGGCGGAAGGAGATCGCGAGAAACCGGTGGGAGTGTTCGGCAGCTTCGGCTGGAGCGGCGAGGCGATCGACCTGCTGGAGAACAAGCTCCGCGATGGCGGCTTCCGCTTCGCCTTCGAGCCGATCCGGGTGAAGTTCAGCCCCGATCCGGCCACCCTGCGCACCCTGGAGGAAACGGGCATCGCCCTGGGCCGTCAGCTGCAGACCGAACAACGCCGCAGCCAGCGGCGCAGCGGCGGCGGCGGCCTCGAGGAGAGCCGCAGCAACCCCGCCGTGCAGGCCCTGGGCAGGTTGGTGGGCTCCCTCTGCGTGGTCACGGCCCGCAAGGGGGAGGGCGAAGCGGCCCTGGGCGGGGCGATGGTGGCCAGCTGGGTGAGCCAGGCAAGCTTCAATCCGCCGGGCTTCACGGTGGCCGTGGCGCGGGAGCGGGCGGTGGAGAGTCTGCTGCACGTGGGCGACCGCTTCGCCCTCAATGTGCTGGCGGCGGGGCGGGAAACGGGGCCGATGCGCCAGTTCCTGCAGCCCTTCCCCCCCGGCGCCAACCGCTTCGCGGGCCTGGAGCTCGAAGCCAGCCCCGGCGGCCAACCACTCCTGCCGGAGGCCCTGGCCTGGCTGGAGGCGCGGGTCACAGCGCGGATGGAATGCGGCGACCACTGGATCCTCTACGCCCAGGTGAGCCACGGCGGCCTGCTCGATCCGGCAGGCACCACGGCGGTACACCAGCGCCGCAGCGGGGCGAACTACTGAGGGCGGCCGGGCCCGCCGCTGGCAGCTCAGAAGCTGAAGGTCACCCCCGCGCCCACGTGATGCACCCAGCCGGCCATGCCGACCTGGGTGTTGTACATCGGTTGCCAGTGGGCGAACAGCACGGTGCGGGAGCTGAGAGGGTAAGTCAGTTCGATCTCGCCGCCCCAATCAACCCGCCCCCCGAGGCCGGAATAGCTGCCCGGCTGGTAGAAGCGCGGCCCCGCATCCATGGTCAGATTGAGCAGATCCACGTTGAAACCCAGGCCCAGGCGGGTGTCGGTGTAATTCCCCAGGTAGGTGCCTGTGGAATCCCAGCCGTTGCGGTTCTCCACCGCCAGAAAGAGGCCGTCGGCAATGGTCTCGAGCCCATCGCCCAGCGCAAAGTTCACATCACCGTTACCCAGCGCCATGGTGCCGGCCAGCGAGAGCTGCTGGCGCAGGCCGCGCACATCTTCACCCTGACTGGTGGTGATCAGGTAGGGCATCCACTCGGCGCTCAGTTCGAGACGGCGTGTCGGCTGGTACACCAGCTGCAGCCGACCCTTGATGTCGGTGCGGCGCCAGTTCGAGCCCGGCAGCCCGTGGTGGTCGTGCTCCTCCTCCTCCTCGCCGGCTGGTTCCACCCGGCCATAGAAATGCTCGGCCTCACCCCACACGAAAGCCGGGCCCAGTTCCATCTCGATGGCGAACACGCCACCGTTGTTGAGACCCCACTCCAGCACCGTGCCCATCTGGGCATCGATGGCGTAGTGGCGAGGCTGGCCCTCGATGTTGTTCTCAAAGCCGCCATGGCCCTCGATCGTGATCAGCGGCAGCACGCGGAACTCTCCGGGCGCCACCCGGCCGGCCTGGCCATCGGCGCCATGGCTCAGGGCAGGTGCGCCGGAGAGCAGCAGGAGCCCTGCCAGGCCCGAGCTGAACGGCCAGCGGAAGCGGCAGGAGAATGGAAACACCATGACGGGATTGCGGATGAAGAAACGACTGGGGAGGGATTGAGCGAAAACAGGAGGATCCAGGCGCAGCGGGCTGCCACGCCGAGGTGCGCCGCGGCACTCAGCGAATGGCCGCCCAGCGGCGCGCCAGTTGCTGGCCGCCGGCCCGGTCGCAGCTGCCGCCCTGGCCCTCCACGAAGGTGCAGACGTTGGCGGTGAAGGTATCCACGTAACTGGCCTTGGCTGCCAGGCCATCGGCCACGAGAGCCGCGGAACTGATCGGAACTCCGCTGCGCTGGGAGATGCGCCGGAGGGCTTTCGAGGGCGGAAGACGATCCGGGAAGATGACGCGAGCGCCGGAACGCTTCAATGCATCACTGACCTGATTGAGTCCCTGGGGCCGCAACAGGCCGGCGGTACTGAAGGATTCGATCACCGCCAGCTCCCGTATCCCGTAGCGAATGGCGAAGCTGCGGAAGGCACGATGGCCGCTGGCCAGCACCCGGGCCGAGGGGGGCAGCGTCGCGATCTGTCGAACGGTCCAGGCATCGAGATCGATGAGCACCCCAGCGGCCTGCTGGCTTCGGGAGCGCAGCCGGCTGTCCTGGTCGGTGAAGGGAGCCAGGCGTTCGGCGATCAGCCGCACCATCGCGGCGCCCTGGCGGGGGTCATGCCAGACATGGGGGTCCCGCACACCGCCGGCACCCTCGAAACTGGGGCTGTTCGGCACCGCCAGCTCCGCCACCGCCACCTGGGGCCGACGCCCCTGCACCTTGCTGAGGGCGGGGGTGAGGCCATAGCCATTCACCAACACCAAATCGGACTGGGCCAGAACCTGGCGATCGCTGGGCCGCAGCGCCGCCTGGTGAGGGTCCTGGCTGGCTGGCAAAAGGCAGACCACCGTGATCAGCCCGTCCGCCAGGGTGCGGGTGAGGTCGCAGAGCACGCCGTCCGCAGCAACGACGGTGGCCGCCCGGGCAGGGGGAGGCGGCAGCAGCAAGGCGGCACCCAGAAGGAGGGTGGCCAGCCATGGCCCGGATCCGGGGATTCGCCGGCCCTGAACGTGGAACCGCCTGAGACCGAAGCCCCGACGAGGTGACAGCAGCAACACATGCCCAACAACAACCGCAGAAACGATAACCATTCCCACCATCAGCGGCCCTAGGCTTCGACCAGTTGGAACCCATGGGCCGCCCAGGGCCGCCCTCCCTTCTGCCCGGAATCCCGATCCGCCTTACCGATGCTTCAGGTTCAGGGCGTCAGCTACCGCTATCCAGGCAAGGCTTCCCCCACGGTTCTGGCGGACGTGAGTTTCAGCCTCGGGCCCGGCAGCCTCACGGCGCTGCTCGGGCCGAATGGCGCCGGCAAATCCACCCTGCTGAAACTGCTGCTCGGCCAGCTCACCCCAAGCCAGGGAAGGCTGCTCTGGAATGGCCAGGCCATGGCCCCTCAACGGCCGCGACTTGCCCTGGTCCCCCAGCGGAGCGCCATCCAGTGGCAGATGCCGATCACCGTCCGGGATCTCGTGGCCCTCGGCACGCTGGCAGCCCCCGCGGCGGAACCGCTGCTGGATATCCCCGAGGCCTTGCAGTCCATGGGTCTGGCCTCCCTGGCGGAAACGCGTCTTTCCCAGCTCTCCGGGGGCCAGCAGCAGCGGGCCCTGCTGGCCCGGGCCCTGGTCCAGAAGGCCGACCTGCTGCTCCTGGATGAACCCTTCACCTACCTGGATCCCCCGACCCGCCAGCAGCTGCTGGCGGTGCTGCGCCAGCAGGCCGCCCAGGGACGCATCGTGCTGGTGAGCAGCCACGACTGGGGTGATTCCCTGCAGGGGTACGACCGGGCCCTGCTGCTGGATACAACGCTTCGCGCCGATGACCGGCCCGCTCGCGTCCTGGAGCGGTTGCAGCGGCCATGAGTTCAGACCCGACCACGATCGCCTGGTGGCTGCTCCCCCTGCTGATGGCGCTGCTCACTGGTGCCATGGGCGGGGTGGCCGGCCCGATCCTGGTGGTGCGACGCCGGGTGCTGCACAGCAACCTGATCGCCCATGCCGTGCTGCCGGGTGTGGCCCTGGCCGTGGCGGTTGGGATCGAGCCCCTGCTAGGAGGGCTGGCCAGTGGGCTGGGCGTCACCTGGCTTGCGGAGCGGCTCAGCAGCCGTCGCCTGCTGGATGACGCGGGCCAGGAGGTGGTGGCCAACACGCTGCTTGCCGCCAGCCTGGGGCTGGGGGTCCTGCTGATCCAGGCCCTCGATGGCGACGTGGACCTCAACAGCCTCCTGTTCGGCGATCTACTGACAGCGGAGCCGGCCGACCTGCTGCGGGCCGCGATCGCCCTGAGCTTGCTGCTGATTCTGGTCTGCAGCCGCTATCAGCAGCTGGTGTTCCTGGCAGTGGATCCGGAAGGGGCCGCGGCTGCAGGGCTGCCGGTGCATCGGCTGCAGCAGCTGCTCAGCCTCGCTACGACCCTGGTGATCGTGAGCGGCATGGCCGCCGTGGGATTGATTCTGGCGATTGCCCTCTACAGCGCGCCGGCCCTGATCGGGCTGCGCACCGCAGCAAGCCTCCGTGGGGCCCTGGGGCGCTCGGCCGCCATCGGCATGGCGGTGGCGGTGGCTGGATTCGGGCTCAGCTTGCTGCTCGACAGCCCTCCGGGACCCGTGATCGCCTGCCTGTGTGTGCCACTGTTGCTGGGAGCCGCCGCAGCGCCCCCTCGGGGGAGACGCTGAGGGGGTCCCTAAGGTCGGAACACCGCGAACTCCCCGATCCAGGAGATGAGCAGCACCACCAACCTCAGCTCCGGCCAGGTGCCGCTCACGCCCCGCCAGCAACTCCTGCTGGATGCCCTGCGCGATGCGGGCGCCGAACTGAGCAGCCAGGATCTCCATCACCGGCTGAGTCAGTGCCACCAAAGCATCGGACTAGCCACGATCTACCGCCAGATGCGCTGGCTGCAACAGCGGGGCCTGGTGCGCAGTCGCCTGCTGCCCACCGGTGAGACCCTCTACGCGCCGGTCGATCACGACGCCCACCATCTCACCTGTGTGCTCTGTGGGAGCAGCGTCACCCTGCCGGTGTGCCCCATGCACGATCAGCCGCTGCCGGCTGAGCTGCGCGCAGGCTTCCTGCCCCTGTTCCACACACTGGAGTACTACGGGCACTGCGCCACCTGCCGCTCGGCGGCGGCCGAATCCGAAGCAACCCCCGGGCCGCCCCGCCATCGCCAGGCGGCGCCGCCGAGCCGCCGAGGCGCTCACCATGCCGGCCAAGCGGCGGACGGGGAACCGCCAACCAACCCCAGCCACCCAGCTCATACTCATTCCGACTTCGCTTAAGATCTCACCAGGACGCATCCCCCTACCCATGGACCTCTCCAATCCCGCCACCCAGGCCAACCTCGAAGCCGCCTTCGGCGGCGAGAGCATGGCCAACCGCAAATACCTCTTCTTCGCCGATGTGGCCAAGCAACTCGGCAATGCCGAATTGGCCCGCCTGTTCCGCGACACCGCCAACCAGGAAACCGAGCACGCCTTCGCCCACTTCCGGCTGCTCCACCCCGAACTCGTGGTGAGCGACCCCGAGCGCCTCGATGAGGCCGGCAAGCAGGCGATCCTGGCTCGCTGCCTAGAGCTGGCGATCGAGGGCGAAACCTACGAGTACACCACCATGTACCCGGAATTCGCCGCCCAGGCCCGCGCCGACCGCGACGGCGCCGCCACGGCCGAATTCGAGGAGCAGATCGCCGAATCCAAGGACCATGCCGGCATCTTCCGCACCGCCGCTCGCAACTTCGGCCTGCTCACGCCGATCGAGCATCACCACGCCGAGCGCTACGGCGTGGCCCTCCTGGCCCTGAAGGGTCAGGGCCTAGCAGGCGAGGCCCCCGAACCGGTGGCCGGCAAGTGGATCTGCAAGGTGTGCTCGATGATCTACGACCCAGCGGTGGGCGACCTGGATTCCGGCATCGCCGCCGGCACCCCCTTCGAAGCGATTCCCGACGACTGGACCTGCCCGATCTGCGGCACCCGCAAAGCCAACTTCATCCCCTACCGCGAACCGGAGCTGCAGCCAGCCTGAGCCACCGGTCACCGGACCGCCCTCGCCCTCCGAACGGCGGCGATCTGGATTGGCCCGCATGCGAGGGGCGGTCGGCCAAGACGTGCTCAGGCCGCCTGGGGAGGGGTGGGACCGCCGCCATCGCCGCCATGCAGGGGTAGCACCAGGGTGGCCCAGTGATCAGGACGCTCGGGGCGGGCCCGCCGGGCCCGGAGCACACCGAAGGCAACCCGCACCACATTGGTGCCTTCCACCCGCCTCACGCCCCCCCTGGGGGCCGAGGATTGGTCGCCTGTGCCGTTGCCGTTGCCGTTCATGGTCCCCTGTAATGAATGGCTGCAATTCCGGCTCTCCGACCACCAGGACCGGAAAATGGGAAAGCAAGGCCATGATGCGCCATAAGGGGCACCTAACGTAGCTTGCGGAACCCTCAGGCAGCCAGTTCGGTGACTGCCACCTCTTCAACGGAGGGGCAGGTGCAGACCAGATTCCGATCGCCGTAGGCGTTGTCGATGCGGGCCACGGCCGGCCAGATCTTGCTGGAGCGCTGCTGGTCTCCGGCTGGGAAGGCCGCCTCGCTGCGGCTATAGGCCCGATCCCAACGATCGGCGGTCACGGCGGCCAGGGTGTGAGGAGCGCGCTTGAGCGGGTTGTCGAGCGGATCGGCTTCGCCGGATTCCAGTGCCGCGGCCTCGCCGCGGATCGCCACCATTGCCGCACAGAAGCGATCCAGCTCGGCCAGGGATTCGCTCTCGGTGGGTTCCACCATCACCGTGCCGGCCACGGGCCAGCTCACGGTGGGGGCATGGAAGCCGTAATCCATCAGCCGCTTGGCCAGGTCGTCCACCTCCAAACCGCAGCTGCGCTTGAGCGGCCGGAGATCGAGGATGCATTCGTGCGCCACCCGCCCGCCGGCGCCGCGGTACAGCACCGGGAAGTGGGGATCGAGGCGCTCGGCGATCAGGTTCGCGGCCAGCAGAGCCACCTGGCTGGCGGTGCGGAGGCCGGCGCCGCCCATCATGCGGATATACATCCAGCTGATCGGCAGGATGCCGGCGCTGCCCCAGGGGGCCGCCGAGATCGGCCCGATCGGCTGGCCGCCCCCTGCCAGACCGGCGGCCGCGCCACCCACCGGCGCCAGGGGATGGCCGGGGAGAAAGGGCACCAAGTGGGCCGCCACCCCGATCGGCCCCACCCCCGGGCCGCCGCCGCCGTGGGGAATGCAGAAGGTCTTGTGCAGGTTGAGATGGCACACGTCGGCGCCGTACAGGCCCGGCTTGCAGAGCCCCACCTGGGCATTGAGGTTGGCGCCATCGAGATACACCTGGCCGCCGTGGTCGTGCACCAGCTGGCAGATGCGACGGATGCCGGTTTCGAACACCCCGTGGGTGGAGGGATAAGTCACCATCAGGGCCGCCAGGTCGGCGGCGTGGGCGATGGTCTTGGCCTCCAGGTCCGCCAGGTCGATATTGCCGGCCTCGTCGCAGGCCACGGCCACCACCTGCATGCCGGCCATCACGGCGCTGGCGGGGTTGGTGCCGTGGGCGCTGGTGGGGATCAGGCACACCCGCCGATGGCCCTCGCCGCGGCTTCGGTGCCAGGCGCGGATCACCATCAGACCGGCGTATTCGCCCTGGGAGCCAGCATTGGGCTGGAGCGAAACGCCCGCGAAACCGGTGATCGCCCCCAACCAGGCCTCCAGGTCCGCCACCAGGCGGGCGTATCCATGGGTCTGATCGGCTGGGGCGAAGGGGTGGAGCTGGGCGAAGGCGGGCCAGCTCACCGGCGCCAGCTCAGCGGCGGCATTGAGCTTCATGGTGCAGCTGCCCAGCGGGATCATGCCGTGCACCAAGGAGAGATCCTTCGACACCAGGTGCTGGATGTAACGCAGCAGCTCGGTTTCGCTGCGGTAGCGGTGGAACACCTCCTGACTCAGCCAGGGATCGCGGCGCAGCGGCAGGCCAGCGAGGGCCCAGGGCGAGGCCTGCGGGGCCGCCGCCAGCCGGGCATGCAGCACCCCGACGGCCTGGGAGGCCTGGGCCGCATCGGCTGCGAGAGCCTCCAGCAGCCGCTGAAGTTCCTCTGGGTTACTGAGCTCATCGAGGCTGATCGCCAGGCACTGATCGGAACCGGCCTGTTGGCCATCGCTGCCCTGGCGCAGGTTGAAGCCGGCCGCTGCCGCCCGCTGCCGCAGGGAGGCCGCCGCGGGGGTGCGCACCACGAGGGTGTCGAAGCCGGGGCCGGGCTCGGGGGGCAGCCCCAGGGCCGCGAGCGCCTCGGCCAGGGCTTCCCGCAGCGAGAGGATGCGGCGGGCAATGGCCGTCAACCCGTCGGGGCCATGGTGCACGGCATAAAAACTCGCCATCACCGCCAGCAGCACCTGGGCGGTGCAGATGTTGCTGGTGGCCTTGTCACGGCGGATGTGCTGCTCGCGGGTCTGCAGGGCCAGGCGCAGGGCGGGATTGCCCTCGGCATCGCGGGACTGGCCCACCAGACGACCGGGGATCTGGCGTTTGTAGGCCTCGCTGGTGGCGAAGAAGGCGGCATGGGGCCCGCCGAAGCCCATCGGCACGCCGTAGCGCTGCAGGCTGCCCACGGCGATGTCGGCGCCGAGGTGACCCACCGGCGCCAGTAACACCTGGGCGAGGGGGTCCACGGCGGCGGTGCTGATCAGGCCCTCAGCGCGGGCGGCGGCGAGCAGGGGAGCCGGATCCCACAGCTGCCCCTCCACGCCGGGCAGCTGCAGCAGCAGCCCGAAGGCATCCTCCGGGAATGTCGCCCCGTCGCCGCCATCGCCGAGGGGCCCGGAGGCAGCCAGGGAGGCAGCCAGCCCCTGGGCAGCGATCGTGTCGACCGTGATCCCCAGCGGTTCGGCCCGGGTGGCGAGCACCGCCAGGGTCTGGGGCAGCACGGCCTGGTCCACCAGATAGCGGCGGGCGCCAGAGCGGCGGCTCACCGCCAGGGAGAGGGCCATCGCTTCGGCGGCGGCGGTGCCCTCATCGAGCAGGGATGCGTTGGCGATCGGCAGACCGGTGAGTTCGCTCACCAGGGTCTGGAAATTGAGCAGGGCCTCGAGGCGCCCCTGGGCGATCTCGGCCTGATAGGGGGTGTAGGCGGTGTACCAGCACGGGTTCTCCAGCACATGGCGCTGGATCAGGGCCGGTGTGGCGGTGCCGTTGTATCCAAGGCCGATCAGGCTGCGGGCCGGCGTGTTGAGGGCTGCGATGGTGGCCAGCTCAGCCAGGGCCTCCGCCTCGCAGCAGGCCTCTGGTAGGCCCTCGGCGGCGGCGGCCGGCGGTAACAGGATGTCGGCAGGCACCACGGAGGCGGCCAGATCCTCCAGGGAATCAAGCTGGAGCTCAGCGAGCATCAGCTGTTGTTCTTCGGGCCCGGGTCCGAGGTGGCGGATCAGGAAGGGTGCTGCCACGGATCAGGACTAAGGGTTTGTTGATCCTAAGAAACGTGAACGAGCTGCTGCATCAGAGCGTGGCGGCGCCGGATCCGGCACCGAGCGAAAGTGGGGGCGACTCGGCGGCAACTCCGCGGCGACTCGGCGGCCACGGCAACCGGAAGAATCAACAGGGAGAGGCTCATGGCCCAGGCCGACGCGCACCCCCTGCCCTGGCCCGAACTCAATGACCCTCCACCGCCGCGCCATAGGCGACCGCATCCATCAGCCCCTCGAGCTGGGCCGAATCGGCGGGTTTCACCAGCAGCAGCCAGCCCTCGCCGTAGGGATCGTTCTGCAGCTCCTCCGGGCTGGCCAGCACCGCCTCATTGCGGGCCTCCACCACGCCGCTAATCGGAGCCAGCAGATCCTCCACGGCCTTCACCGATTCCACTGAACCGAAGCTGGCGCCCTGGCTGAGGGTGGCGCCCACCTCCGGCAGTTCCACGAACACGATGTCGCCGAGCTGATCCACGGCGAAGGCCGTGATGCCCACCCTCACGGCCTCGCCTTCGGGGCGGGCGTACTCGTGGCTGTCGGCGTAGCGGCAGTCCTCGGGGATGGGCAGGGCCATGGATGGAGCGGGGCGCTGATGTGGCCCCAGTCTGTAGGAAGCCGCGCCCCGGCGCCTCCCCCCGCACAGCCCGGCCGCCGTTTCAGCGCGCCACCAGCCCCGCCTCGGCCAGAGCCACCAGGGCCCGCTCCAGGGCGATCGCCTGGTGGCTGTGGTGGGTGCCGCCCTGGGCGTAGAGCACGAAGGGCTCCCGCAGCGGCGCATCGGCGGAGAACTCGCTGGTGCTGCCATCGATGAAGCTGCCGCCCGCCATCACCAGCTCACTGGCGTAACCCGGCATCGGCGCCGGCACCGGATCGAGGTAGGAGCCCACCGGCGAGGCGGCCTGAAAGGCGCGGCACACCAGCTTGAGGGCCTCGGGGTTGCCGAGCCGCACAGCCTGGATGCCATCGCTGCGCTCGGCCCCGGGCAGGGGGTTCACGGCATAGCCGAGGTCGGCGAACACCCGCGCCACCAGCTCAGCGCCGATCAGGGCCTCGGCCACCATCTGGGGCGCCAGGAACAGACCCTGAAACAGCAGCCGATGCAGGTCGAAGCCGCTGCCCCCCTCGCTGCCGATGCCGGGAGCGGTAAGCCGGCAGCAGGCCCGCTCCACCAGCTCGGCGCCGCCGGCCACATAGCCACCACCGGGGGCGAGGGTGCCGCCCAAATTCTTGATCAGCGAACCGGCCATCAGGTCGGCCCCCACAGCGGTGGGTTCGAGCTCCTGCACCAGCTCGCCATAGCAGTTGTCGACAAACACCAGGCAACCGGGCTGCAGCGCCTTCACCCGCTCACAGAGCCGCCCGATCGTGGCCACTGGCAGGGAGGAGCGCCAGCTGTAGCCGCAGCTGCGCTGGATCAGCACCATCCGGGTGGGCGCCGCCAAGGCCTCCGCCAGCCGCTCCTCATCCACCAGGCTCTCGGCCGTGAGCGGCAGTTCGTCGTAGGTGATGCCGAACTCGGCCAGGGAGCCGGAGCCGCTGCCCCGCAGGCCGATCACTTCTTCCAAAGTGTCGTAAGGGCGGCCGGTGAGCGAGAGCAGCCGATCGCCCGGCCGCAGCACCCCGAAGAGCGCTGCGGCGATGGCGTGGGTGCCGCTCACGAACTGCACCCGCACGGCGGCGGCCTCGGCCTGCAGCACCCGGGCGAACACCCGATCCAAGGTTTCGCGGCCCTGGTCGCCGTGGCCGTAGCCGCTCACCGAGGCGAAGTGCTGCACCCCCAGGCGCTCGGCCGCGAAGGCCGCCAGCACCCGCTCCAGCCGGGGCCGCACGGCAGCGGTGCGGGCGGCGGCCAGCGGCGCGATCGCCGCCAGGGCGGCCCCCACCCGATCCCGGGCCCAGGAGGGGCCATCGCCCGCGCCAGCTCCCAACCCAGCCGCTTCCGCCCTGCCCATCACCCTCATCGCCGCCAGGCCCCAATCTGGACCGCCCCGGTCGGCAGCTGCGATGGCTGCCTGGCGCCGCAGCTCCGCCGCATAGAGTTCTCTCCCCGGGCGGTTGCCCACACCATTCCGCCCTTGCCGCACCGCATGCCCCTTTCCGTCGCCGCGGGATCTCCCCCTCCGGCTGGCTCCAGCGCCGACAACAGCCCCTTTCCAGGCGATGGCCATCGCTCCGGACCCTCCCCCCGAGATCTGAGGCTGCGGGCGGGTCTGGTGGCCGAGCGCCCCGCCTTACCTCCCCGGCAGCGGAAGCTCAAGGGCGGCACCACCGGCTTCATGTTCGTGCTGCATGTGGGCGCGGTGGCCGCCCTGCTGCCCCGCTTCTGGAGCTGGCAGGGTGTGGTGGCCCTGGCGGTTCTGTACTGGACCACGGTTCTCGGTGTGACCCTAGGCCTGCATCGGCTCCTGGCCCACCGCAGCTTCGAGGCGCCCCGCTGGCTGGAGCGCACCCTTGCCTTCATGGGCACCTTGGCCTGCCAGAGCGGTCCGATCGAATGGGTGGGCCTGCACCGCCACCACCACCTCTTTTCCGATCAGCCCAACGACCACCACGACGCAGCACGCGGCCTGTGGTGGGCCCACAGCGAATGGATGCTGCATGACATCCCGGCCCTGCGGGAGATCCATCGCTTCACCGGCGATCTCCGCCAGGACCCCTTCTACCGCTGGCTCGACCGCTGGTTCCTGCTGCCGCAGCTGCCCCTCGGCCTGGCCCTCTGGTTCTATGGCGAACACGCCGGAGTCCATGGCGGCGGCCTCGGCCTGGTGCTCTGGGCCATCCCGCTGCGGCTGGTGCTCGTGTATCACGTGACCTGGCTGGTGAACTCCGCCACCCATGCCTTCGGCTACCGCAATTTCGATTCTCCCGATCTCTCCCGCAACTGCTGGTGGGTGGCACTGCTGAGCTTCGGCGAAGGCTGGCACAACAACCACCACGCCTTCCCCCATTCCGCCCGCCACGGCCTGCGCTGGTTTGAATTCGACATCACCTGGCAGCACATCCGCCTGCTGCGAACCCTTGGCTGGGCTCAGCGAATCCGCACCGCTTCAGCCCCTGGCAGCAGGTTCTGAGGCTTCCTATAATTGGCAGGTCATATCAAACGACAGGCACCTTGGCGCGCAAACAGGTTCATCTGTTGATGCCTGTAGACCTGCACGAATTGGTGCGGGCCCGGGCTGATGAAGCTGGTGTGAGCCTCACCGCCTATGTGCTCTCGGTTCTGGAAACCGATCTCAATGCCGATCCGAAGGGCCGCACCACACTCTCGAGTCTGGCCTTGCGGGTGAGGGCGATCGAGACGCACCTCGGCCTGGATTCCCGTCAACCGGGCTTCCTGCGGGCCCAAGCCGCCGCCGCCGCCAGTCCGATCGTGCTCGACCCCACCGAGCTCCAAACGGATCGCCGCCGGGCCTCCGACCGTCCCGCCAGCACCGAAGCGCCGGCCTAGGCGGCTAGGCGATCCCATCCAGCTCAGGCGGCTCCATCCAGTTCTCGGCGGATGGCACTGGCCAGGTCCACCGAAACCGGACCCTCCCACGGGGGCTGCTGGCGAGCCCTCCGGCGCAGCAGCTCCAGGAAACGGTCGGCCCCCAGGTCTTCCTCGCCAGCCGCTCCGAGCACCGCCAGGGTGCGACGCAGGTCGAGCAATTCCGCCTCCAGTTCCGCCGCGCTGTAATCCCCCTGGCCGGCCATCACGGCCGCGAAGCGCTCACGGCGCTGGCGTTTCTCCACCGGATAGGCGGCCAGGAGCTGCTCACGGCAGAGCCGCCAGGGCCTGCCGGCCGTGAACAGCAGAGCGAGGGCGGCACTGAGATCGGCCGCCTCGGCGGCGTCGACGCGCAGGTCGAAGGCGGAGGGGGGCTGCCGCAGACCCACGAACACCTCCAGCAGCTCCCCCGGCCCGAGCACCTCGTTGCCATCGCCCCGCACCGGCAGGGCGGAAGCCTGCAGGGCTTCGTAGAGCTCGGGATGGTGGCCATCCAGCAGCGCTTCGGCGCGGTCGGGCTCCAGCCGGCCCTCTGGAGCCTCCGCCGCCAGCCAACGATTGATCCGCCCCAGGGCGAGGAACACCTCCGGCCCTGGAGAGGCCAGCTTGCCGTTGCGCAGCATCGAGAGCTGGGAGTTGTGCACCCGACCCACATCAAGGGCCTCCGCCAGCCCCGGCAGCACCCGGTGGGACCAGCCATTGCAGCCGTGCCAGTGACGGATCAGATGAGCGAAGGCCACCCGCCCCGATGCGATGTCATCTCGATATCCCAAGTGATCTGGATCCGTATTGCTACCATTCTATCGATCCACCCGGAGCCGGTCCTTCATGGCCGCCACACCCCTTCCCCGCCCCGCCGCTCTCCACACGCGGGCGGCCGCCACCATCAGCGGCGGCGCCAGCGCCCATCGCCGCGCCAGCGCCCTGCACCAGCCCCGCCGCGGTGAGCCCATTCCGGTGGCACCGCCCGGGCGCCGCTGGAGCACGATCGGCTTCATGGTGGTGATCCACCTCCTGGCCTTGGTGGCCCTGCTGCCCCGCTTCTGGAGCCTGCCGGCCGTGGCCAGCCTGCTGGTGCTCTATTGGGTCACCGCCTGCCTGGGCGTGACGATCGGCTACCACCGCCTGCTCAGCCACCGGGCCTTCAAGGTGCCCACCTGGCTGGAGCGCTTCTTCGCCACCTGCGGCGCCCTCAGCTGCCAGCACGGTCCGATCGACTGGGTGGGACTGCACCGCCACCACCACAAGTTCTCCGATACGGATGCGGATCACCATGACAGCAACAAGGGCTTCTGGTGGTCGCACATGGGCTGGATGTTCGAGGAAATCCCCGCCATGGCGGCGGTGCCCCGCCTCACCGGCGACCTGGGCCGCGATCCCTATTACCGCTGGCTGAACACCTGGTTTCTGAGCCTGCAGGTGGTGCTCGGCCTGCTCCTCTTCTGGATCGGCACCGCCACCGGCGCCGGCGGCTGGGCCCTGGTGCTCTGGGGCATCCCCCTACGCCTGGTGCTCGTGTACCACTGCACCTGGCTGGTGAACTCCGCCACCCACTGCTGGGGTGAGGCCCGCCATGACAGCGGCGACAACTCGATGAACAACCCCTGGGTGGCAGCCCTCACCTTCGGCGAGGGCTGGCACAACAACCACCACGCCTTCCCCCATTCGGCACGCCACGGCTTCGGCCCCGGCCAGATCGACCTCACCTGGCAGCACATTCGCCTGCTGCAGGGCATCGGCCTGGCCACCCAGGTGCGGCTGCCCCAGGCGGCAGATCCGGGCAGCGCGGCGGGGTGATCAGGCCCTGGCATGCATTTCCAAGCCGGCCCGGCTGGTCCCCGGGCTCAAGGGCCTGCTTCAGCGAACAGCGAAGTAGGCCCTTCACTGTCGTAAGGTTCCAAATCGGTTTTCTGTCGGTTTCAAGGGTTCGTAGACATGGCCAAACGCGTTCAGGTGGTGCTCAGCGAAGACGTGCTGAGCCTCGGCAAGGATGGGGATCTGGTGGAAGTGGCCCCGGGCTACGCCCGTAACTTCCTGGTTCCCCTCGGCAAGGCCGTTCCCGTGACCGCCGCCGTGCTGCGCCAGGTGGAGCACCGCCGGGCCAAGGATGCCGAGCGCCAGGCCGCCCTGAAGGCCGAAGCCGTCGCCTTCCGCACAGCCCTCGACACGATCGGCCGCTTCACCGTGAAGAAGCAGACCGGCGGCGACGACGTGCTCTTCGGCACCGTGACCAACGGCGATGTGGCCGAGGCCATTGAGGCCGCCACCAAGAAGGAACTCGACCGGCGCGACATCATCGTTCCCGAGATCCACCGCACCGGCTCCTACAAGGTGCAGGTCAAGCTCCATCCCGAGGTCACCGCCGAAGTGAACCTTGAGGTGGTGAGCCACTGAGGCTGGACACCCCCCAGATCTGGAGGGGCCCGTGGCCCGATCTGGGATCAAGCCACCAGATCTGGTGACCTGGTACCTGGTCAAAACCGGATGGCAGGGTCAAAATAAATCTCACCCCTTCGCCGCCGGAACCCCAGGGGTTCGGCGGCGTTGTTGTCTGCCGGTTCCCCCCCAGCGCCCGTGCGGCGCCTTCCCCCCCGAGATTCCATGGTGAGCGTGCCCCTGGCCGGTCCGACCTCGCTGGCCGATGACTCCGGCGTCTCCCCCGGGAGACGCTCCCGGGCCGGTGGCAACGGCAACGCCAGCTTCGAAGCCCTGCCCGATTCCGTGCCCCCCCAGAACCTGGAGGCCGAGGAGGCGGTGCTGGGCGGCATCCTGCTCGATCCCGACGCCATCGGTCGGGTAGCCGAGGTGCTGCACCCCGAGGCCTTCTACCTGGGCGCCCACCGCGAGATCTACCGCACCGCCCTGATGCTGCACAGCCAGGGCAAGCCAACCGACCTCACCGCCATGGCCGCCTGGCTGGCCGACATGGGCCACCTGGAGAAAGTGGGCGGCAGCAGCCGTCTGGTGGAACTGGTGGAGCGCACCCTCTCCACCGCCTCGATCGACCAGGTGGCCCGCCTGGTAATGGACAAGTATCTGCGCCGCCAGCTGATCCGCTCCGGGAATGAGGTGATCGGCCTCGGCTTCGACCAGAGCAAGCCGATGGATCAGGTGCTCGATGAGGCCGAGCAGAAGATCTTCGCGATCAGCCAGGAAAAACCCAGCGTGGGGCTCACCGCCACCGCCGAGATCCTCACCCGCACCTTCGAAGAGATCGAAACCCGCTCCCTCGGCACCGCCGTGGCGGGCATCCCGGTCAACTTCTACGACCTCGACGCCTTGACCCAGGGGCTGCAGCGCAGCGACCTGATCATCGTGGCGGGCCGGCCGGCGATGGGCAAAACCTCGATCGTGCTCAACATCGCCAAGAACGTTGCCCAGCTCCACAACCTGCCGGTGGCCGTGTTCAGCCTGGAGATGAGCAAGGAGCAGCTCACCTACCGCCTGCTCTCGATGGAGGTGGGCATCGAGAGCGGCCGACTGCGCACCGGCCGGCTGCAACAGGAGGAGTGGCCCCTGCTGGGCAAGGGCATCAGCAGCCTGGGCGCCCTACCCCTCTACATCGACGACAAGCCCAACGCTGGCGTGCTGGAGATGCGTTCCCTCTGCCGCCGCCTGATGGCCCAGCAGGGCAAGGAGCTCGGGCTGATCGTGATCGACTACCTGCAGCTGATGGAGGGCTCCGGCTCTGACAACCGGGTGCAGGAACTCTCCCGCATCACCCGCGCTCTCAAGGGCATGGCCCGGGAGCTCAACGTGCCCGTGATCGCCCTCTCCCAGCTCAGCCGCGGCGTCGAGGCCCGCACCAACAAGCGGCCAATGCTCAGCGACCTGCGCGAATCGGGCTCGATCGAGCAGGACGCCGACCTGGTGCTGATGATCTACCGCGACGAGTACTACAACCCCGAAACCCCCGACCGCGGCATCACCGAGGTGATCGTGACCAAGCACCGCAACGGCCCGGTGGGCACCTGCAAGCTCCTGTTCGAGCCCCAGTTCACCCGCTTCCGCAACCTGGCGGTCTGAACGCGCCTCGGGGCCAGGGCCGTTACCGGTTCACCCTTCGAGCATCGGCACCGACATAGAGCCGGTGCCGTTCCAGTCGGTGAGCGTGCCGGCGTCGCGGTAGAGCCGGGGGCTGCTCAGCAGCAGCCTCCAGGCCTGGGTGCCGCTGAGCAGCCGGTAACGGTCGAGATGATGCTGCAGCAGCAGCTGCCTCACCAGCGGCAGATAGCGGCCGTTTAGGCCGGGGAAGACATGGTGTTCGCTGTGATGGGAGAAGTTGCCGTGCAGGCAATCCAGAAACAGAGGCAGTTTCAGGGAAACTGATGTGAGCAGAGGATCATTGTCCTCCCGCAGGGGGGAGAGCATGTGATTCGTGTAGATGTAGGCCATCGCCATGGCATAGGCGCACCACAGCGGCAGGAAATAGCCCAGTAGCAGCTTCAGCGGCTGGGCATCGAGGCAGATCACCACGACGGCGTGCAGGCCGATCACCGCCAGCAGCTCCAGGGCGATGCGCCGGCGCTCTCGCCCGCTCACCCTGATCGGGGCCGGACCGAAGCGGGTGGCACCGGTGTTGAACAGCAGCACAGAACAGGTGGTGCGGAAGTGATGCAGGGCCCAGGCGCTGCTCATGCCCAGCGCCAGACCCAGGGGGGACACCTCCAGCGAGGGGGCGATCAGCTGGAACAGCCGCTTGCCCCAGTTGCGCGGCTGCGCCTCCAGATAGGCCCGGTCCGGATCTCTCAGACCGTTGGTGTGTTGGTGATGCTCCCGATTGTGCACCGCCTGCCAGAGGGTCGGGGTCATCCAAGACATGCTGAAGCCGAGCAGGGCCACCAGCCGACGCCGCGCCAGCCCCCGCACGCCGCTGCCATGCAGCAGCTCATGCATGCTCAGCCCGAGCACGAACACGCTGTTGCCCATGATCAGGGCGAAGGGCAGCCAAAGCGGCAGCCAAAGCGGCGGCCACCGGTCCAGTCGGTCGGCCATCAGCCAGCCCAGCAGCAGGATCGCTCCGTTGATCGCCGACAAGGGCAGCAGGGTGCGGTCGGGCTCGAACGCCTCGGCGGGAAGGAACGGGCGCAGCTCCCGGGCATAGCCGGCGACGCTGGTGGGGCCAGAGGCCGGGTTTTCCCTAAGAGAGGGTCGTGCAGTGAGGGTGATCGGGCTATGGCAATGTCCCACCACTGCAGCACAACGGGGGCAGGCGCTGGCCGCGATGACAGCGGGCCTCCCTCAAGCCTGGACGCGGGAATGCAGGGCGATCACGGCGCCATGGCGCTCCACCACGGTCCCGATCAACAGCAGCAGCCGTTGCTGCAGGTCGAGGGCTGCTGCCTGGTCGGCGGTGGCGGCATGGCACACCAGCCTCAGCAGCGGCCCGCTTGTGCCGAAACCCACCAGATGGACCCGTGCCGGCAGCCCTGGATCCACCGCCGGCTCCGCCGCCAGGAGCCCCTGCAGCTCGGCCACGATGGCCGGCACGGCGTCCCGGTCCCGGGGCCGCAGGCTCACCTCCAGTTCCAGGCGACGGCGGTCGATCTGGGCCAGGTTCTGGACCGCCTGGCTGATGAAGGTGCCATTGGGGATATACACCGTTTGCCGCTCCGGATCCCGCAGGCGCGTGTGGAACCAGCCGATCGCCTCCACCTCCCCCTGCAGCTGCTGGGCGGGCAGGCGGATCACATCGCCCACCACGAAGGGGCGGCTGAGGTAGAGCCCCACGCCGCTGAGGCCGTTCTCCACGATCGTGCGGGCCCCAAACGCCAGCGCTGCGGCGCCGAAACCGCCCGCGGTGAGCAGCACCCCCGCCGACACCCCGAGCAGCCGCAGCACCTGCCAGCCCAGCAGCACGGCCACCAGCAGCCCGATCAGCTTGTCGAGCAGATCGAGCAGGGCCAGGCGCTCCCGGCCCTCCAGAGCCGCCACAGCCGCCGTGCTCTCTACCCAAACGAGCAGAGTCCCCCGGCAGCGGGCCAGGCTCCAGGCCAGAGCCACCACCACCAGAAGCTGGCGCAGGTCCTGGGCGCTGGGCAAGGGAAGATCGGTGGGCGGCAGCAGCCTCAGCAGCCAGAGCAGCTCGCCTCCCAGCAGCAGGGGAATGGCCAGGCTCAGCCGCACCCGCAGCAGCAGGGCACGCAGCAGGGAAGCGCGGCCCAATCGGCGGGCCAGCAGGCTGCACAACAGCCAGGTGATCGCCGCCAGCACCAGGGAGATGAGCGGCAGGTGCAGGGCCAGGGGCAGCTGCCACCCCTGGGGGAGCCGGGAATCCAACGAAGCCCACACCGGAAGGATGAAAAGCATGGTCGCCCACCAGCGGTGGGCTGCCAGGGGCAGGAGCAGCCCCCCATCCGCATCGCCGCCTAATTTGAAGCGATGGATTCCTGCATCTCCACGGGCGAGCAGCCCACCGAATCCTTCGAGCTGATCGTGGTGGGCGGCGGCCACGCCGGCTGTGAGGCAGCCCTCACGGCAGCGCGGCTGGGCATTCGCACCGCGCTCTTTTCACTGAATCTCGATCGCATCGCCTGGCAGCCCTGCAATCCGGCCGTGGGGGGCCCGGCCAAGAGCCAGTTGGTGCACGAGGTGGATGCCCTCGGCGGGGTGATCGGCCGCCTCGCCGATGCCACCGCCCTGCAGAAGCGCATCCTCAACGCCAGCCGCGGCCCAGCCGTGTGGGCCCTTCGGGCCCAGACCGACAAGCGCCAGTACGCCCGCCAGATGCTGCAACTGCTGCAGCACACCCCCAACCTGCACCTGCGCGAGGCGATGGTGACAGGCCTGGTGGTGGAGGGAGACTTCGCCTCTGGCGGCGCGGATCCGGCCCAAAGCCCCCTGGGCCGGGCGCTGGGGGTGCGCACGTACTTCGGCAGCGTCTACGCCGCAGGCACCGTGATCCTCACCACCGGCACCTTCCTGGGCGGCCGCATCTGGGTGGGCGATCGCTCGATGGCCGCCGGCCGGGCCGGCGAGCAGGCCGCCGAGGGGCTCACCGAGGCCCTCGCGGCCCTCGGCTTCAGCACCGGCCGCCTCAAGACCGGCACGCCGGCCCGGGTGGACCGCCGCAGCGTGGATCTCGACCGGCTCGAAGAACAGCCCAGCGATGCCCACGATCGCTTCTTCTCCTTCGATCCGGCCGCCTGGGTGAGCGGCGAGCCGATGAGCTGCCACCTCACCCGCACCACCGCCGCCACCCACCAACTGATCCAGGCCAACCTCCACCTCACGCCGATCTACGGCGGCTTCGTGGACAGCAAGGGCCCCCGCTACTGCCCCTCGATCGAGGACAAGATCGTGCGCTTCGCCGACAAGGAAAGCCACCAGATCTTCCTGGAACCCGAGGGCCGCGACACCCCCGAGCTCTACGTGCAGGGCTTCTCCACCGGCCTGCCGGAGCGGCTGCAGCTGGAGCTGCTGCGCACCCTGCCGGGCCTGGAGCGCTGCGTGATGCTGCGGCCCGCCTATTCGGTGGACTACGACTACCTGCCAGCCACCCAGCTCAAGGCCAGCCTGGAAACCAAGCGGGTTGCGGGGCTGTTCAGCGCCGGCCAGCTCAACGGCACCACCGGCTACGAGGAGGCGGCCGCCCAGGGCCTGGTGGCGGGCCTCAACGCCGCCCGGCTGCTGCGGAGCCAGGAGCCCATCCACTTCCCGCGGGAAGGCAGCTACATCGGCACCCTGATCGATGACCTGATCACCAAGGACCTGCGAGAGCCCTACCGGGTGCTCACCAGCCGCAGCGAGTACCGCCTGGTGCTGCGGGGCGACAACGCCGACCGGCGCCTCACCCCACTCGGCCGGGAGCTGGGGCTGATCGATGGGCGCCGCTGGCAGCTCTTCGAGGCCAAGCAGGCAGCGATCAGCGCCGAAGCCCGCCGGCTCGACACCGTGCGGCTCAAGGCCAGCGACCCGGTGGCGGCGGCGGTGGCGGCGGAAACCGGCGCGGCGATCAAGGGCTCAATCACCCTGGCCGACCTGCTACGGCGGTCCGGCTTCCACAGCAGCGATCTGGTGCGCCACGGCCTGGCTCCGGCCGATCTGCCCGTGGCCGTTCGGGAGGGGGCCGAAATCGACATCAAGTACAGCGGCTACCTGGCCCGCCAGCAGCAGCAGATCGAGCAGGTGCGGCGCTCCCAGGGGCGCCCCCTGCCCCCTGATCTCAACTACGGCGGCATCGCCACCCTTTCCGCCGAGGCCCGCGAGAAGCTCAATGTCGTGCAGCCCACCACCCTCGGCCAGGCCTCACGGGTGCCAGGGGTGAGTCCGGCCGATGTGACCGCCCTGCTGCTCTGGCTTGAATTGGATCAACGCCGAGCCAAAGCCGCTACATTGGCCCATCCAATCCGCTGAGGGGCAGGTGGACGCACCGCGGGGAATCCCGACTTCCCGGGCCTATTGGGACCTGCAGGCCGAGAAGCTGATGAACCGGATCTTCGATCCGGTGGACACCATCGACCTTCCCACCGACGCCGATCGGAGCGACCTCGACGCCCTGGCGCTTCCGGCGTCGCAGGAGGAAGCCAACCCCGGCGCCGCTGCGGCTTCGGCCGCCAAAGCACCCCGCTGGCAACGGGCCCGACGGCCCCAGGCCAGCCCCCAGATCGATCCCCACAGGTCAGCCGCAGTCAGCCCGGCCCCCTTGGAACCAGCGGTATCCGCCCCGGCTCCGCAACGGGGCCTTCAGGCAACCCTGGCGACCCTCACGGCCCACCAACAGCCTCTGATGCTGATCGGAGCGTTTGCCGCCGCCGGCCTGGTGAGCGCCAGCAGCGGCGTGCTGGCCCTGAGCCAGTGGAACCGTTTCCAGGACTCCCTTCAGCAGGAACGCAGCCTGCTGCTGGTGGAGCGGCTGCGCAATTTCGGACCCGCCGCCCAGGCCCCCGCCACCCCACCAGCCCCCGCCCTGGCCCCACCGACCGGCCTGACCGCCCAAGCCGGCGCCCCTCAGGCCGCCGTGCAGTCCCAGGCCTACAGCCAGGGAGCCGGGCCCTCTGATAACGACCTGCCGCCGCCGCCTCAGGAAGCCTGGATCGAGCAGCTGGGCGAATTGCCCCAGCCCCAGCGGAGCGCGCCGATCCTGCGGGTGCCGGTGAGTCCGAAGCTAGCCGCCGCCGCCGCCGCACCGGTCCGCCGCAGCCCACCACCCGGCCCCCTGCCCCTGCTCGTGGGGGTGGTGGGTGCCCCGGGCAAGGTGGGCTCCGCCATCTTCCAGATGGGCGGCAGCACCAGCACGGTGTCGGTGGGTGAATCGATCGGCAACAGCGGCTGGCGGCTGCGCTCCACCGATGGCGACAGCGTGATGATCGAGCACGACGGCGATCTGCGTCGCATCGCGATCGGCAGCGGTGGCTGATTCCGCTGGCCCAACCCTCAACCCTTACCCCGACGCCGCTCCCGACCCCCCTGGCCGCCTCCTTGCCTCACCCGCTTCCCTCTGGCAGGCCCCCATGGCCGATGTGCTGGCGGCCCGGGCAGGACAGCAGCTCAGCGGGGCCTGGAAACTGATGCTGCTGGGGGATGGCAGCCCCACCCGCCACCTGCAACTGCTCACCGGCCAGCCCCTGGAGGTGGACCTGATCGCCATGGCCCCGGAACCGGAGCGCGACCCGCTGGTGCCACCGGAAGTGGCGGAACTGGAGGAGCCCCTGATGCGGCGGCAGGTGTGGCTCTCCTGCGGCGACCTCACCCTGGGCTGGGCCGAGAGCTGGTGGAACCGCAGCGCGGCGGAATCCCATCTGCGGGATCGCAGTCAGCCGATCTGGCGCAGCCTCACGGAGGGCCGCACCGAGCTGTTCCGAGAGGTGGACGGCCTAGGCCAGGTGCAGGCCCCCTGGCTGGAACACCGCTTCAGGTGCCCCGGGCCCTTCTGGAGCCGCCATTACCGCTTCTTCCGCCAGGGCCGCGAGCTCACCGTGATCCGGGAGGTGTTCTCCCCCGCCCTGGAACGGTGGCTGGGGCCTGCGTCAGCCTCGATTCACAACAATTCATCAACTTGGTAACGGTGCGTTGGCGTTTCCACTTGACGGATTGACGACCTACATGGTGTGGCCAGGATTCGCTTACCCATCCGTCCAGCCATGGCCACACCGCGCCGCGCCCCCTCCACCCCCGTTCGGGCCCCGAACGGCCGCTCTCCGGCATCTCCCACCAGCAGCAGCCGCACCCACCGGGCCGCCGCAGCGGGCAACGCCCCGCTCTCTGCCGAGTGGCTGAGCCTCACGGACCTCGGCCGGGTCTACGGAATCTCCGCCGTGCACACCGGCAAACTGCTGGTGGCCGCCGGCCTTCGCCTGGCGGATGGCGATCCCAGTCCCGCCGCCCTGGAGAGCGGCCTGGCCCAGCGCCAACATTCCGGCCAGCACCGCCAGGCCCTGTGGCACCGGCAGGGATGCGCCCCCCATCTCGAAGGCCAGGGCGTGATCCCTCAGAAGGAGCGCACCCTGGTGAGCCTCTGGGCCGACCTCCTGGCCGCCCTGCAGCAGGGAGCCCCCGACATCGCCACCTCAGCGGAGGAGATGGCCGACGAGATCCCAGGCGATCTGGTGCAACCGGTGAACAGGGAGCTGCGGGAACGGGGCTGCAGCTTCCAGGTGCGGCCGGCCCTCAGGCCGTCTGGCTTACCTCAGCCTGCCCGCTCACACGTTCCAGCAGAAGGCGCAGACGATCCTCATCCACATGGCTGAGGTTGGTGCGCAGCAGGCGCGCCTGAGGAGCATGGGCCCGCAGGCGCTCAATCACCCGATCGGGCGCCGATTCCCGCAGCAGCACGCAGAGGGCCGCACCGCCGCTGGGCAGGGTGCCGCCAATCTCCCGCAGGAAGCCGTCGTTGAGGCCGAGGTCACTCAGGGCCCCTGAGGCCGCCCCGACCCCGGCCCCTAGGGCCGCCCCCAGCAGCGGATTAAGAAAGAGCAAACCCACCAGGGTGCCCCAGAAGCCACCCCCCACCGCACCGGCGGTAGTGAGGTTGAGAGCCTGGTGCAGATGCACCCGGCCCTCGGCGTCATGCTCCACCACCACCGCATCCTCCAAGGCAACCAGGGCCTCCTTCTGGAGTTCCACCAGTTCGCGCCGCACCTGTTCGGCCTCGGCCACCGTGGGGAAACCCACCACCACCAGAGTGCTGATGCCGCGCTGCGTCGGTTGGCTGGAGGATCGGGTGCTCATCGTGGCCGCCTGCTGATCCCTGAACCGTAGGGAGATCGGATCGGCTCGTAGGCCCCGGCGCTCGGGCGGGATAGGAACCTCGCCGGCTTCCCCCGCATACCGAAGTGCAGAACCGCAGGAATGGGCAGGGGGATGGAGTGGGCTGGCGTTCCCGCTCCGTTGCGGCCGCCTCCTAGCGGCGCCGGCTGGAGCGGGGCAGCGGCCGGCCCGGGGCAGCGGCCCTCGCCGCCGGAGGCTCCGCCGCCAGCGGCGCGGGCCCCGGGGAGGGGGGCGTGCGTTGCCAGCGCTGCAGGGTGAAGATGGCGTCGTCGGGCCAGGCCTCGGACCCGTCGGGGGCGGCACCAGCGCCGCCCGAGATAGCAGCCGCAGGGTCGCCAAGGGCAGCAGAGCCCTTGGCTGTGGGCGCCGAAAGAGTGCCCGGATCGGTTCTGAGGCTGGCACGCCCAAGGGAAGGCGGCGGCGGCGGGCCGGCCACGGGTCTGAATCCGGTGCCCCCGGATAGGGGCGGCGGCGCGGAGCCGGGCGGGCCGGTCCGGGATGGGCGACGGGAGACCGCCTCCAGGCTTCGGCGCTCCGAGGCCACGGAGGCCTCCCAGGGGCGCGGCTGGGGGTCGCTCCGGCGAGGGGAGGGGGATCCCGCAGGGGGAGCGGCCCAGGATTCGCTCGGGCGCTCCGGCCGACGGGCCTCCGGAGAGCCGGTCGGCCGGCGTCCGGTGCCGCGGACGGGCTCCTGCCAGGGCTCCCGCCAGTCGTCGTCGGCGTCGTCCTCGAGCAGCCAGTCGAACCGCTCCTCCACCCAGCGGCCCAGCCGGGCGGGATTGAGACCCCCCGCCCCCAGGCCCCGATGGCCCAGCCCGGCACCCTCGGGGCCAGGCGTCCGCGATCCGGGCCGGGCGCCGGCCACGCCATCCACCAACTCCCGGCCACGGCTCACCCAGCGGTCGAGGCGTTGCTCGAGCGGTTCAGGGCCATCGCGACCGGGGCGACGGCCATCCCGAGGGGCCGCTGCGGCGCGATTCCGGGAGGAAGCGATGCCATGCGGCTCCCGGAACGATCCGGAGCGGCGGTTCAGCCGCAAGGCGCCATCATCGGACGCTTGTTCGGGACGGCCATCCGGCAACCCGTCCCAACGATTCCAGGCCTCATCCATAGGGCCAGGTTACCGGCGGCGGCCCGCCAGCCAGCGCTCCCGGCCGAGCCCCACCAGGGCGATCGTGACCCCTCCCCACTCCAGGGTCCAGAGAAAGGTGGCCATGGCCGGCATGTAGTGGGCCGACCTTAGAGGGCCTGCGTTCCCCATGGCGCCGGGGTCGCAAGCGGTTGCCGGTCAGGCCGCCCCCGACTCGAACACCAGCAGGCAACTGGCATCCCAGCGGCCGTCATGGAAGCGCTCGCAACAGGTCCGGCAGGCCAGACCGCTCCGGCGGCGGCGGTAGGCACAAGTGTGACCGCAGCGCGGGCAGCGGGCAATCCAGCGGGCGGCCTCCACCGGCACGGGATAGGTGTGGCGCACGCTCACCGCGAACTCCGCCTGAGCGGCGTTGATCGCTGCCATCCGGCTGCGGAAGTGGGGGCCGTGCACCTCCCGCACCCCCAGCACCCGGTCGATCCAGGCATGGATCATCTCGTGGCAGAGGGTGCTGAGGGTGGCCTGGCGCGGCAGGGGCTCCAGCAGCGGCCGGGAGAGCACGATCTCGCAGAGGTCGGAGCCATCGGCGCGGCGGCCGCTGCGATAGAGGCCGGCGGTGCGGGTGAGGCGACCGTCGCTCCAGCGCAGGTCCACCAGGGGCCTGCCCTCGCGGAGCAGGGCGCCCTCGAAATGCTCGCGGTTCAGCCGGTGGAACAGGGGCGGCAGGGGTTCCAGGGGCACGGCGGGGGCACCGACGGGACGGGAGCGGCCAGCAAGAGCGGCCGGAGCGGGCCCCACGGGCAGCGGGGGCCCGGGCAGTATCGCCACTGCCGGGCGGGGTCGTCGGTCAGACTCAGCTCCTTGCAACCCTTGAGACACCCCATGGACTGGGATCTGGCCCGCGGCATCGGCAGCAAGGCCCTGTTTGCCGGCGCCGGCGCGCTTCTCCTCTACTGGACGATCTCGGCGGTGAAGCTGGTGCTCAGCGCCCGCGGCATCAACCCGCTGATCAAGCAGTTCTTCACCCAGGTGGCCTCCGGCCAGGTGGATGGCGCCTACCTGCTCACCACCAAGAACTACCGCTCCCATGTCAGCCGCCAGCAGTTCATCCGCTTCCTGGCGGGTCTGCAGCTCAACAAGTTCCGCAACCTCAAATCCGGCCGCCCCCGCCTGCAGGACGACCAGGTGATGCTCACGGTGAAACTCAAATCCGACGGCAAGGAGGAGCTGCCGCTCGACTTCACCTTCGTGAAGGTGGATGAGGCCTGGCGGGTGGACCGGATTCAGAAGGTGGGCGCCTGATCCCTACCGGCTACTCCAGCAAGGCCGAGTTACTGGCCTGGCTGCAACTGCCCTGCTTCAACTGGCAACGCTGCCGATCGGTGCACCACGCCAGCGGCAACCAGCAGGCGCCACGGGGAGGCATGGCCTGCTGCTAGCTCACAGAGCGCATCCTCACTAAACTAGGTCACAGACCAGATCAATCTGTCCGATCCAGCCAGCTCCGCAGCCCTACCGCCCGCAGCCCTACCGCCCGCACCCCTACCGCCCCTCCGTTATGGACTCCTGCATCGGTGCCTTCGAGGCCAAGGCCCAGCTCTCCCGACTGCTGCGGGCCGTGGAGAACGGCGAGCAGTTCACGATCACCGTGCGCGGCAAGCCGATTGCCGACCTGGTGCCCCATCGGAGCCAGTCCGCCCATAGCCTCAAGGCTGCTGTGCACGCCCTGCAGGGGTTCCCACGGATTCAAGGTGTCGCCGATGCCGACGTGGCCAACTTCGTGAGCGAGGGGCGACGGTGAGCGGGTCGGCCTCGGCCGGGATGGCTTGGCGCCAGCCTGGCCAGTTTCGACCGGCGGCTCAACGAGGCGGCACAACGGCTGGACCAGGCTCTGGCGCCTTGAACCGAGGCGGACCAGGTCCTGGTTGCCTGGGGGATGTGGTTGGCAGGCCGCTGTTCAGGGAGCTGGGGATTGGAGTTGCTGGCCTGGCTGTCGGAATCACCCGCAGCAGTGCGGGCCCCAGCTGGGCCCAAATAACAGTTTGGGCGATGGCGCTGCCAGAGTCAGTCCGCCAGAATTTGCTCGCAGAGTTCAGGAAATCCCTCCGCCATTTGGCGGTTGTAGTTGCGGGGTTGGAGTTGGTCGAAGAGGTATTTGATCATGTTGGAGGCGTTGCAGGCGAACTCGTCAATCCGTAGATACTCTTGATATCCACTTGTGCCGAAGAGCCTAGGGTTTTCATCGAAAAATGGTTTGATTTCATTCAATTTTTGATTCCATTCAGCGGCAAGTTTTAATCGAGCAGCAAGCCCCCCGCATTGCCGAGCGTCGGGGAGGATGATCGGGATAATGCGCCGATTGAAATCCTTTGCTTTCTTGCGGCAGTTTTGATAAATCATGAACAACTCATGCATGCAATACTCCGAGCGGAGGTATTTGGCGCTGATCACCACGATCACCCGATCAGCGGCGGCCAGACGATCCATAAAGGCGCTGATCAAGTCACCGGGCCGCATTTCATCGCGATCGATTCGTACCGCGATCGACTCGGAGTGCTTGCGCAGGGCATCGACAAGACCATCCACAATCTGTTGGCGTTTTTTGCCCTCGTGGCTATCATCACCCCAGGCATAGGAGATGAAAACTTCGCGCCTAGGTTTGTGGAAGGTTTCAACCGGCGCCGGCACCAGTTCGGGGGGAGGTGCGGCTGAAGCTTCGCTGCGATCGCTCAAATCCAGCAGCAGGCTTTTGTCGCCGGCCAGAGCTTGGCTGGCTAAGGGGCCGGCGATGATTGGCAGCAGATCGGCGTAGCCGAATTGGCGGTTGCGTTCGGCCAGGCGTTTAATGAACCAATCGGCTAATTTGATGCTGCCTGCACCCTGGAAGTTGATCGTGATGCTGCCTGCGCGGTCGTTCTCCATCTGCTGCTCCAGCAGGGCGATGCAGCCTTGGCGAGCGTCGTACACCCAGGCGCCGTAACGCCAGTAGACGCCGCCATCGCCGGCATGGTCGCCCAGATCGCAGAGCAAAGCCCGCACCAGTCCGCCATGCAAAAAGCTGTAGGTGTAGGTGAGAGTTAGGGAGGGATCACTACCCTCCCAGCGGCCCTGCAGTTGCCTGCCCACCTGGGGAGACGATCGGGGCGGCAGCAGATCGGGAGCCAAGTATTCGGCTTCCAGTCCCAGGTCGGCATCCGCCTGGCGGTAGGGGAAAACGATGCCGCAAGTGCCCATCAGGCTCAGGAACAGTTTCTGGGCTTCTGGCTCATACTCTCGCCAGACGGTGGCGGCGAGCAGGGAAGGCCAGAGCCGGCCGTCGTTGGCTTTGATCAGCGGATAGGTGGAGCCCCGTTCGAACACCGCATACACCGCATCGAGCGCCCAGGATTGATCGAGGATGATGCGGTCGTGGAAGAGATCCGGGCTGTGAAAGACCACGCCCTTGTTGTGCAGAAAACGCAGCAGTGCTTCGGGGGAACTCACGCCTCCGGTCTGTTCACAGAGGCTGGCGAAATCCGATTGGCTGAGGGTCCGATGCAGGCGTTGCTGAGCCGGCAGCTGTTGATCGGCCTGGCGCCAGGCCTCCAGTTGCTGCCACACCAAGTGGCGGCCCCTGCCGATGCTGCTGATGCCATCGCGATCGCGCAGGTAGGTGTTGGCATCGGCCAGGGCCTCCTGGAGGCTGGCGGCACCGCGCCGGGTGCGGGCGCTGAAGTTGCAGACGCTCAGGCAGCCGAAGCTTTGCAGCAGGGCCGCATCCACCGGCGGCACGGGCACCGCTTGGGCGGGGGTGTCGCACTGGCTTTGCACCACCAGCACGGGGGAGTCGGGGCGGCCGAGGGTGCGCACGTATTCGAGCCAGTAGGTGAGTGGGTGGCGGCGCTCTAGGGGATCGTCGTCGTCGTTGTCGCTGGCCACCATGGCTTCCTGCTCGGGCGTCCAGAGCACCACAAATACGGCTGCGGTGCGCATAAACAGGGTGTGGGCACTGTGGTAGACGTCTTGGCCGCCGAAATCCCAGATGTAGTAGGTGGCATCCCCTTCTGAAGTCGGTGCAATGGTGCGTAAGGCGATGCCGTGGGTGGAGGGCACCGAAGGATCGAAGGGTTCGGCGGCGAGGTGGCGGCAGAGCTGGGTTTTGCCCACACCGCCATTCCCAAGTACGAGTATTTTTACGCTATTGATTGGTATTGCTTCTACTTCTAGATCGAGGACGTGGGAGCGGAGAGCCGAGAGGCAGTTTAGCATCAAAATCCTTTTATCGGGGGCAAAGACTTCTTCTGGGATACCTGGAATACTGGCACCTTCAAGATAGACTTCCGAAAGACTTTCGCTGAAAACTAGTTTGCGTGGGAATTCGCTAATTTTTAGAGCCCTGCACCAAAGAATTCGAAGGGTTTGCAAGGCAACGATCGGCTCCAAGTCTGTCACCTTTGAATTGCCGCAGGCGAGCACCTGAAGTCTGGCGAGGCCGCTAAGCGGCTTCACGTCACTTATCTGGTTGTCCTGGCACATGAGAGACTGAAGGCTGTTGAGGTCCCGCAGCGGATCCAGGTCGCTCACCTTGGTGGAGCTGCAGTCGAGTTCCTTAAGGCTGGTGAGGCCCCGCAGTGGCTCCAGGTCGCTCACCTTGGTGCCGCTGCAGCTGAGGTTCTGAAGGCTGGTGAGGCCCCGCAACGGCTCCAGGCTGCTCACCTGGGTCGATTGGCAGTCGAGTTCCTTAAGGCTGGTGAGGCCCCGTAGTGGCTCGAGAACGTTTACCTCGGTGTATCTGCACTTGAGCATCTGAAGGCTGGTGAGGCCCTGTAGTGGCTCCAGGTCCTTAATATTGGCTTGAGCGCAGTAGAGGTTCTTAAGATTGGTAAGGCCTCGTAGTGGTTCCAGGTCGCTCACCTTGGTGCCGCTGCAGTTGAGGTTCTGAAGGCTAGTGAGGCCCCGTAGTGGCTCCAGGTCGCTCACCTTGGTGCCGCTGCAGCTGAGGTTCTGAAGGCTGGTGAGGCCCCGCAACGGCTCCAGGCTGCTCACCTGGGTCGATTGGCAGTCGAGGATCCGAAGGCTTGTGAGGCCCCGTAGCGACTCCAGGCTGCTCACCTGGGTGTTACGGCAGTCGAGGATCTGAGGGCTTGTGAGGCCCCGCAGCAGCTCCAGATCGCTCACCTGGGTGTAGCTGCAGTTGAGAGACTGAAGGCTGGCTAGGCCCCGCAACGGCTCCAGGTCGCTCACCTTGGTGCCGCTGCAGCTGAGGTTCTGAAGGCTGGTGAGGCCCCGCAGCAGCTCCAGATCGCTCACCTGGGTGTAGCTGCAGTTGAGAGACTGAAGGCTGGCTAGGCCCCGCAACGGCTCCAGGTCGCTCACCTTGGTGCCGCTGCAGCTGAGGTTCTGAA
>JBIJAG010000027.1:0-50666 GCA_044345855.1 Cyanobium sp.
GTGGCAGAGGACCGGGCCAGGGTGGCTCACTTTTCGCTGTCGACTCCCCCTGCCATGGCAGGGGGAGGACCCGGGGTAACCCGCCTACGTAATTGACGCGACCCGCCTACGTAGTTGACATCGGGCAGTGAGCGCCCTGTTCTTCCCCTCCGGCATGCAGCCGGCCGCCGTCAGCGCTCCGCCGGCCCTGACGCCCGGACGGCGGGGGGTGTTCCGATGAGCCGCCCCATCCCCACCCACGACTACGTGGCGCATTTCGATCCGGAGCTGCCGCACCACCGGGCCTGGCTGCAGGCGGCATTGGAGCGCCTGGTGAACCATGAACCCGAGGCCCTGCTGGAGGGCGGGCCACTCTGGCGGCTGTGGAGCACCGTGCCGGCGGAGGCCGCTGGCGCGAAGGCAGAAGCCCCCACCGGGGCCAGTGACCAGCTCTACCCCAACCCCCTGGTGGGGGTGCCCTTCTTCCAGCAGCGGGACTCTGCCCAGCTGAGCCAGCGGGATCGCACCTGCTTCTCCTCCAGCTGCGCCATGCTCCTGGAGGCCGTCAAGCCCGGCTCGCTTCCGGGCGCCAATGGCGACGACGCCTACCTGGCGGTGGTGCAGCGCTACGGCGACACCACCGACGTTCACGCCCAGCTGCAGGCCCTCGCCCATTTCGGTGTCACGGCCCGGCTGGTGCAAACCGCAGACTTCGAGCTGATCGAGGAGCAGATCGCCCGTGGCATCCCGGTGCCCTGCGGCACCATCCACCGAGGCCCGGTGGATGGTGCCGCAGGGCACCGGCTCGGGGCACTGGCTGATCGTCGTGGGCCATACCCCCACCCATCTGGTGGTGAACGACCCGTGGGGGGAGCCGGACCTGCTCAGCAGCAGGCATTCCAAGCCCGGCACATCCAACTGCGCCAGAAGCAAGCGAAAGGTGGAATCCGACGGTGACTTGCCGAAATCCGTTCCTAGAATCTCGTTGAGTGTCTGGCGATGGCGTTTGGGGAATCGCTCCATCCCCACCAGTGAGCCCTGGCCGCTCAGGATCGACAGGATCGCCATGAGCAGCATCCACCACTGCGGGAACCGGATGCCCCGGCGCATCCGGCAATCCGGGAGCGCCTTGAGGAAGTTGATCAGATCGCTTGCGTCAGCAGGCGTGATTGCGGGCTCGGAAGCCAAGGGGCAGTCGCGGTTTCCGCGCATGAAACCGTAAGCGCTTCGGCAAGGCCTATTGGGACAGACTTCTGATAGACCCTGGGGGGCATGGTGTCAACGGCGTCTTTTGCCTATCAAGAGCCAAGCGATCATTGCGTAGCGAACCGAACAGATGATTGTCGAACCCGTAAATAACTGCTAGCGTGAGCAGGTTTGCGAAAAGAGCGCATGCGAAAACTGGCCATTATTGACTGGAAGAGTGCGGTGCGCATTTATTCACGTAAACACATTCCCTGGAGGCTATCGTAGTGTCAGCGTCAAGTGAAGCTTTGGGCAATATGCATGAAACTCTTGCATTAATAACAAAATGAGTATCGCAGGTATACGCTCAAATCGCGGCGATTGCTATCAAACCCTGATTGCCTTTAAATGGGCATTAGAAGTTTTGTCTGATCCTGCATGTGATTGGCTTGAAATAGATTCTACGACTTACCGTGTCGATGATGTCGTAATTGGCAAGTCTGACGGCAGCCTGATTTGTTGCCAGTGTAAGAAGAACCAGACGGATTTCAAGGAATGGACGATCAAAGAACTTGCAGATGAAATAGGCAAGGCTTCAGAGGTCTTGTTAAAATTTCAAAAAGCTAAAATCCACTTTTATTCACGCAACAACTTCGGCTCACTTCAAAAGCTATGTGAAGACAGTGGCATTTATAGCAGCAATGAGACCGATTACATAGATAATCTTCCCCTTAAGCACAAAGTGACACATAGTGACTTAGCCGCCTGTATCGCCGAGCATTCACCTGATCTTTCGGCCTATGAATTTCTAAATCGTACGTCCTTTACTACAACTGATGATTATGAATTATTGGAGAATTCTCTTCGTGAACGTTTGCGTTACATGGCGAATAACGAGGATAGTGCCTTTGATGCTATTTATTCACAACTTAGCAAACTTAGCAGCAGAGTAAGAAACAAAAATTTAGCAGTTTCAACTCAGCATCGCCTTACCAAAGAGGATCTCAGAACAATCATTAACAAGTCTGGTGCAATGCTGGTCCCAACCATGTCTTGCGGGGAGGTAAGGACATCATTTGTCAGCACATCATCCATCGGGAGAACGTGGCTGCGAGACATTGCCGGAAAGCAATTCACAAGACCAGCCGTGAAAGAAATCTTGGAGGCTATCAATGTAGGTAAACGCAGCATCTTGCTTACGGGTCTGCCAGGCTCTGGCAAAACCTGCGTGATGCTGAATTTACAAGAAGAGCTGGAGAGAATTAAGCAAAATTGTTCGGATCTAGTGCCACTTTTCATACAGTCTCGCGAATTTGCTGACCTAGCGACAGCCCAAGACCGCCACTTGCTAGGTCTACCAGATAATTGGGTTGGGCAAGCTGCCCGCCTTGCAGAAAGCACGAAGGTTGTTGTTGTAATCGATTCACTTGATGTTTTGGCTATAGCCAGAGAGCATAGCATATTGAGTTATTTTCTTGCTCAAATCGACCAATTGCTGCTGATACCTAATATCACCGTTGTCACAGCATGCCGCGACTTCGATCGCAAGTATGAGCATCGCATTGCCGTGCGTGAGTGGGACTGTGAATTTCAGTGTCTGCCACTCAACTGGGAGAACGAGATTGCACCGTTGCTTGATGATCTCAGCATCGATTTGAATACTATTGATCAAGCTACACGCGAACTCATCCGAAACCCTCGCGAACTGGACTTGTTTGTCAAACTTGCCCTTCGTGAAGGCAGCTTCAATGTAGTTACTAGTCAAGCGCTAGCGCAACGCTACCTCGATACGATCGAGAAGGCTGATCCCTTGCTGGGGGACACAGCAATACAAGCGATTGAATCCATCGCGAATATAATGCTACAGGAACGTACTCTCTCAATCGCACCACAGCGCTTTAGTGCTACCTCGGATATATTGCTTCGACTAAAGAGCCACAATGTGTTACAATGTAGAAATGATGAAAAATTGTCATTTGGTCATCAAACGCTGTTAGACGTTCTCGTAGTAAGCCGTGCCATTCGCAGAGGTGACTCGCTGAATGATTTCATCAAAGGCTTATCGCCTGTTCCCTTCGTGCGCCCAAGTATAAGAAGCTTTGTTGCACAGCTAGCGGCGGGCGATCGACGCATCTTTAGAAGGCAGATAAGAACAGTATTGACTGGCGATTTGGCTTTTCACATCCGCCGCTTAGTTGCGGAAGCCTTTTCTCAGCAGATACCTCAAGATGATGACTTGCCATTAATATTGCACTTACGTGATAATAATCGCGAGATATTTCAGGTTATTTACGCTGAAGCATCATTGGTTCAATGGCACCACTTCTGGTTAGTTTATTTGGTGCCTGAGATGAAGGCACAGCATGATTCTAATGCAGTGATCGGTCATGTTCATCGAATAAAGCAATGGATGAATGAAGATGCCGCAGGGGTTGTGAAATTTTGGTTGGAGACACTACAGCTGGATTGGCTAAATAACATTCAAGTAGCAGAGATTTTATCTTTTTCACTGAGAGAATTTACGGCAGAGAACCTTCCACTGATTAAACCAATACTAGAGCAACTACTATCAATTCCTCAGTTAGACAAACAGCAGCTGGGTGGAATTGTTGCACGCTGCAATTCTGCTAATATTATTGATGACGAGGTGCTATGGCACTTTGTTGTAGGCGAGATCAGCGAAGATGATTTGATGAAGAGTCATTTAGGTAACAAACTTCATTGTCAAGTTCTTCAAAACGAAGAGTCGAAAAAGGACTATCTTAAGCAACGGATGTTGGGATCCACAGTATTACTTGATTTAGCTTTACAAACGATTGAACAATGGTCTCACCTTAATGAGGTTCATTATGGCCAAACCAGAATAGGCTATCGCGAAGGATATCTAAGAGACACCTCATATTTTGATGCACACTCTGAAACCGATGTACGGCTTATCGATGAGATACGCATCCTATTTGATGCAATTGAAGCAGCAGTTCTCAACAACGCACAGAAACATTCTGATTGGTGGCTGCATAATCAGGAACGCCTTTGTTTTAACCAAGAAGGCGCATTGTGCTATTGCGCTGTCCGCGCTCTTTCAAATTCCCCACAGCAAAATATTGTCTTAATTGGTCGTCTTCTTTGTGACAAGAACCTTCTCGAATTCTCTCTTTCTTACGAACTAGGTGAATTAATACGAGTAGCCTTCATTTACCTAGATACTCATACCCAGGTAGAAGTTATAAATTCAATTGTAGCCTTGTGGCAAGATACGCAAGCAGATGATGGACCTGATTCTTGGATATTAAAGCAGCGAGCTGGGTATATCTCTGCCATCCCATGCCATCTTCGAACATTAGAAGCGCAGGGAATACTGGATGCTTATGAAAAAGTTAATGGTTTCTTGATTCAACGGCCATCTATTGACGTCTGGAGTGGCACGATAAACGCTCCATTTTCATATGATGTATTTATTAATGCTAAAGATCAGGATGTAATTCGGCTGTTAAGTCACTACACTGGATACTGTCGAAACGGTGATGACTTTTTGACAGGAGGAGAGTTAGAAGTTGGTATGCAACTCTGTAAAGCCTCTTCACTCTATCCATCGCGATTTCTGAATTTGCTAACAATATATTGGAGTTGTATTGCCGCTAACTTCCATGACGACATAATGGAAGGTGTTTCCTTATTCTTGTCTCAGTACTATGGAAATATGCAAAGCAGCAGTGACTGGATACCTTGCGTAGACACAGATGCAGCTTCCTTAGCGAACCAAGTTCTTGACGAGTTGGAGAGACATCCAATTCACTGGCAGCACAATCGGGCCGCTGCAAAAGCACTAGAAGGCTGCGCATTTGTTATCCAGGATGCGTCCAATGGTGCCCGCTTAGTGTTCTTAGCAATAGGCTTTGCAGGGATGAATGAAGAAGTGTCAATACAAGATTCTTCTGGTAACTTAATTAACATTGGCATCAATACGATGAGTGGCAATATAGTTAAATCTTTGATGATCTTGGCTGGCAATTTTAATGAATGCGGTGCGACACTGCCCGCACTTCTCGAACCTACACTACGTCGATTTGCTGAAAACAAAAACCCTGCAATCCGCTCCTTGATTCTAAGGCGTTTGCATGTCGTCCAAAGTTGGAATCCGACCTATGGCTGGGATTTATTCAAGCTTGCCATGCAAGATGCTGAGGGCCTATGGGTATACACGGAACCATGCTTGTATTACGCCATTCGTGATAAATTTGAAATAGTGTCAGCCCAGCTTGCACGTATGTATAGTGAAGGCAGTCACCAAGAACTGGCGATTTGGGGGCGAATTTCAGCCCTATCTGCATTGTCTGGCCATATTGATTTTACTACTCTAGCTGATGAATTGGATAAGCTGGATACAACTGAAGCCTGGCAAGGTGCATCGGATGTTTGGACGCATCCTAGGAATATTGATAAGCATCGTGAACAATGTCTTGCTGGTATCGAAAAAGGGTTAAATGCCCAAAAAAATCATGCAGTGGCAGTCGCTCGCAAGATGAATCGTATATATCAGGATGATACGCTTTTTGTTTCCATCCCAATTGAATTGATTGGTCTGTATTTTGCCGTTCTCCAAACGGATAGCGAAAATAGACATCGTGATGTATTTGGATTTACAAAATGGCTAAATGTAATTTTCTGGCGCGATCCAGGGCATGCATTGGCTGCTACTGAAATCTATATCACCTATCTTCGCAATGCTGTAAATTACTTTTACGACCATGAAAATCTGCTTGTTCAACTAATGACCAGCCTTTTCGCCGAGTCCGAAGAAAGGGAAGAATCAGACAAAGGTTCAATGCTCGCAAGGGTGGTCAGAGTGCAAGATTTGCTATTATCACTTGGGAGTAACTCTATTAATGATTGGTTAAATGCGGCCGAAAGGCCATGAAAACAAGTGAGGCTACCTGAGAGCTACATAATTATCCAAAAGGCAGATTGCTGTCTTGCACCATATAATATTTCCTGATTCATCGCTGTTGGCTGCGCCTGAAATCTTGGAGCTGATGAAGGCCAGCAAAACATCCTGATGGCGCTCGCTCTGGCAGATCACCAGTGCTGGACGTGGCTTGACGTTGGGCCCATCCGTAAACGGGAAGGCCACCAGAACGATGTCAAAGCGAGCCAGCATCAAGCGGCCACAACCGGTTCGCCGTCACTGAAGCTATACAGATCAGCTTCCTGGGCGAGGTCATCGAAGGCTTGACCCGCCTGGGTGAGTTCGGCCAGATCTTGGCTGCTCAGATCAACGGACTCCCTGCCGAGCTGCTCCAGCAACCAGCGGCGATCCTCATCAGGCAGGCTCCGGATCACCTCCAGGAGATTCTTGATGAGCTGGGGGTTGGTCATGGCCTGATGCTATCGCCGATCCAGATCTTCCCTGTGAGGCAGATTCTGACCGTCACCCTGACTTTTCTTCTCTCCAGGTTCGCCGCCTGGGCACCGTGGCTCACAGCGGCTCTCCCACTCCCAACGGCACCACCCTTGCTGCAGAGCGGCGATGTAGCGCTGCCGCAAGGTTGAGGCCTCCACCAGGTAGCTGCTGCCTCCCCAGGAAAAACGCGGTGCCCCCAGCTGCTCAATTAACCCATCCGCGATCAGTCGCGCGTGGCGGCCGTTGCCGTTCGGGAACGGGTGGATCGAGACCAGTCGGTGATCGAAACGGATCGCAAAGGGGCGTCGCGCCGTCCGGCAGGCCGTCAGTTCAATTCCACAGCCGGGTGCCGCTGCTGCGCAGGATCTCCTGGACCATGGCTTCGAGGCGGTCGCGCGGGCTGGCAAAGGGTGTGGTCGTGCCCGCCCGGCACGCACATTCCCACTGGGCCTCACTCGGCAAGCTGTAGACACGTTTGGTTCGCTGGCTCAGACGCCGGCAAAGCTCCATCGCCGCTTCCCAGCTCACCTGCTCCACTGGCCTGATGCCTGGCTCGGCGATGACTGAAGGACGTGGACGTTTCCGCTTTTTCAAGGCGCTGATCGCCAGAATAGACTCCATTGCGGCTAGTCCGATCAAATGTTAATGCTGTTTGGAATTTTGCTTGGCAGCAAGAATTCATAGGTAATCCGGGTGGTGTTGCGCACATTAATACTATTCTCAACCTCTTTTAATGCTTCAAGGAACTGATCGAGGGGACCATCTTTCTTGGTAATTGCGTCGTCTTCAAACCAATGGCGATAGGGAAAATGGTTGCTTCGATAATCCCCTAGGGCACGATAATGCACCGAGCCAAGAAGATACATAATATTAAGTTGGTCCATGCCGTATTTCAGTGGCGGCATCATCTCCAGCCATTGTTTTTCGGTGTGTTTGGCGGCTTCGTCCGGTGCGCCATGCCAACCTGCACCGGCAATGGCGGGGGGATAGCTCATCAGCGGGCGCTGCGGGAAGTTGACAGCGGCGTGTTGCGCGGTAGCGGTGTATATGACCATCGTCAGCACATCGACCAACTGGGTGCGAAGGACAATTGGCTTGAAACCCTTTACCTTGCCATTAAGAATCAAATCCTCGCTCCAGGCTGCCAGTTCGGTATCGGCAGTTACAGCTTCGTCATCGACATAATAGACGCTTACATAGTTGCCTACCCAGGTGTGGATCGCTTCCCACAGCAGCAGCGCATCATCGCGCCAAGGGAAGTCTGGTAGGTTTTTAGGGTCGGCAATGCCGCGCCGTTTTAGGTCAGCGGGCAGCATATTTGCGTAAAAATCGAAATTCAGGCGGTCGGTGCCTACAGCTTGTTGCGAGCGCTCAAGGGGCGCACCAAAAAATTCTTCAATCGGGCTGCCGGGAGAAATTAGATATTTGGAAGCAGCATTGTTGATAAACAACGTGCCAAAAAAGTTGGGTTGCAACAAAATATTCAGTGGATGCGATTCGGCCAGATTGCGGTGGGTGGCAATGGTGAACGCTTCAAGCACCAGATGGGTGCGGGCTAAATGCACAAACAATTCGTGGTAATTGCATTCGGCGACTTGTACCACAAATTTTGCCATTTGCCACCCCCAAAAGGTAGGGCTGTCTTTATGTGCCGGGAAAAACAGCGGGTTGGTAGCCGGGTTCTGGCCGCATTGAATCCCCACTGGCACAAGGCTGCTGTCGCCCTTTGGCACGGCAAACAGCGCCAACGGGGCGAACACGTGTTTGGTCAGACCATCGGCTTCGCCCGGTACGGCGGCTAAATAGTCAAGTTCGGTATAATCAAGCAAATACAGGCGGTTTTCGCTCAATGCGCTGGCGATGCTGTCGTGCGCCCCCATCACGGCTTGGTACTGCGCCTCGGTCAGCGGCAGTTTGGCTGGGATGGACTTGATGCACTCGATCAGCATCGGGTTCGGCCCTGCCACGCGAAAGCGGGCAAAGCTTTGATCGTCCATGAAGGTATCCGCAATGGCGGGCAAGGGGATGGTTTGGAACAGCAAGCGAAATTCGGCCAGACTGTCGTTGTCGTGCTCGTCTGTAGTTTCCATATCCCCCAAGTCTGCGTCCATAACCCCCAGATCTGCGTCCAGATTGTTACAGAGCTTTTCGAAGGTTAGCAGCAGCTCTTCAAAAGAAATGCTGTCTTGTGACAATAATTCCTTCGTAAAGACGATGATTTTCTTGGTCAGATCAGCATCGGGTTTATCGAAATAGTCTTTTTGCAGCATGGAGATAGATTGCATTTGCCTGTGAATATTGTCCAGCTTGCCTTGAAGCTTTTTGTTTTCTTTGCTGTTTGTGCGATGCTTAGTAAGGCGCGCCGTTAACAGGTTTTCTGCCAATTGCAATCCCACACCGGAAACCAGCAGTAGCCAGGATAGGCTGGGTTCATCGTCATCCGGCACTTTGGTTGCCATCGGCACTCCTACGACGTTTTCCAGCTCGTCGGTCCAGGCATAGTTGCCCTGGCTTTCGTTCAATTGCTTGTGGCGGCGGGTTTGTTCGCTGCTGTTGTCGTTTTGGGGAAGGGTCGGATTGCGGCGGGTGAATAGCGTGCCCAAAACTGACATGATGACTTCCGATTTGCGACAATCTTCCTAGTTTAAGGTGGTGCCCCCTTGCGGTGGCGCAGCCCATGGGGATCTGTTCAACTTTCTTATGGAACACCGCCGGCAGCACCTCCCGGTGGGCGCCCTTGATCCTCACCCAGGCGGCAGTGGAGGCGGCATCAATGACCTCACCATCCAGCAGCAGCGGCTTGCCTGGCTTGTCACTGTTGTTGGAAATGATCAGGCGCTGGCCCATGGCTGGGCTGGGTTCAAGGCAAATCGGCTAAGGACTTCCTGATCTAGCCAGCAGGCAGGCTCCACCCACCTAGTTGTCTGCCGGGGCATCGGTGATGAATAGGCTCCTGAACGGTGTAGCCTGAATCACATCGAAGGGCGCGGGTCTGAGCACAAAATAACTATAGTCGTAGTTATCAAAGCTGTGACCGTTGCCGCTGATCGCAGCCTTACCCTGACCGATTCAGGCGGGCCTGAACTCATGAGGGTGCTGTTCGAAGGCGTGTTCAACGACCAAGGTGTGGCGCTGTGAGCCGAGAGGGATGGAATCTGGCCGAACTGGTGGACTCCCTGCGGGGGTGCCGCGAGCGTTCACCGCTCAACAACCGCAGCACCATCCAGCCGGCGGCGCTGCCCTCGCCGAAGCTGCTCAGCAAGGTGATGGAGTCGCTCATGGCGGCGCTTTATCCCCGTCGACTCGGTCCCTCGGGCGCCGAACAGGGAGCCTTGGCCCTGAGAGAGGCCCGCATCGATGACTTCGTGGGCCTCACCCTCCACGAATCCCTGCTGGCGCTCCGCGATCAGATCCGCCTCGAACTGGCGGCCCGCGCAACCCCGGGCGACAGCCATGGCCTGGAGCAGCAGCAACAGGCCACCGCGATCACCAGCCGCTTCGCCGCCCAGCTGCCCCGTATCCGCACCCTGCTCGATTCCGACCTCGATGCCGCCTATCGGGGCGACCCAGCGGCCCAGAGCCTCGATGAGGTGCTGGTCTGCTACCCGGGGGTGCAGGCGATCATCCATCACCGCTTCGCCCATGCCCTGCATGGCTTCGGCGCTCCCCTGGTGGCCCGCATCATTGCCGAGGTCTCCCACTCGGCCACCGGTGTGGATATCCATCCAGGCGCCACGATCGGCGAAAGTTTCTTCATCGACCATGGCACCGGTGTGGTGATCGGCGGCACCGCCGTGATCGGCGATCGGGTGCGTCTATATCAGGCCGTGACCCTTGGGGCGAAATCCTTTCCCCTGGATGATCAGGGTGTGCTGGTGAAGGGTGAGCCGCGTCATCCGATCGTTGAAGATGATGTGGTGATCTATGCGGGGGCAACAATTCTGGGCCGGGTGACCATCGGCCAGGGCGCACAGATTGGTGGCAATGTATGGCTGACCCGCAGCATTGCGGCAGGAACCACGATCACCCAGGCCAAGGTGATCTCTGAGACGTTTGGCGAAGGCAGTGGCATCTGACAGGCCGCAACCTCGGGGGCTGAGCGGAGGCTCCGAAAGGGAATGGTGGTGAGAACGCAAACAGATGCTCAGATGGCCGCAGGTGTCAGCTCAGCGGGCAGCCCGACCAGGTCGGCGCTCACCTGCCAGAGAGCGGCAGCCAGCCGATCATCGCCGGCCTCGGCGCTGGGCTCCGCCGGCTCAAACCGCAGCCGCCCCGGGCCCAGCAGGCGATTGGCGCCATAGCAAAAACCATCGTCCGCCACGGAATCGGTGGCCAGGGCCGCCAGCAGGGACCCGGCCTGCTGCGGGCTGGCGGTGATCCGCAGCAGGTCGCGGGCCACCAGGGCAAAGAGCCGCTGTCCCCAGGGATTGTGGCGGCGGCTGTAGCGAAAGAAGCCGCCTTGATCGCGAGGAATCACCAGGCCCGGACTCCAGGCCAGCACGGGCATCGGAGTGCCCCGTAGGCGGAGGCGGTGCGCCAGCTCCCGGGCGAACAGCAGGTTGCAGAGCTTGCTGTCCTTGTAGGCCTTCTCGGCATTGAAGACCGACTGGCCATCCACCATCAGGAAACCCGCCCCACCGCGCAGGCCCTCCAGGTTGGCCAAGCCCGCCGGCAGACCCACCCGACCGCCGGCCGTGGCGGGATCATGCACCTCCGAGGCGGTGACCACCACCCGGGGGGAGCGGCCCGCATCGAGCAGGGGCAGGAGCCGCTGGCAGAGTGCCTGATGGGCGAGGTGGTTCACGGCGATGGTGAGCTCGTGGCCCTGGGCGGAACGGCGTGGTTCGGGGGCCCCGGCCTCCTGGAGGCCGGCATTGAGCACCAGGGAGTCGATCGGCGTGCCGCGCGCCAGCAGCTCGGCGGCGCAGCGCGCAACGCTGGCCAGGTCGGCGAGATCGCAGACGGGAGCGTGAAGGGCAGGGGCTTCGCTGGAGCGCTTCGCCAGCAGCCGCTCCACGGTGGCCGCCGCGGTGGCCTGGTCCCGGCAAGGCAGGGTGAGGGCATGGCCCGCTTGGACCAGCAGCCGTGCCGCCTCGAAGCCGATGCCAGAACTGGCGCCGGTGAGCAGGATGCGCCGGGGTGGCTGGGAAGCCGGAGATGGGGCGGTCATGGCGGCACCCTATGCACGGCCCAGCGAGGCCGGGTGGCCTCAGCCGGTCAGCAGCAGCTAAAGGGCCAGGGTGTAGCCATCGGCTCCGGGGGGCGGCCGCGGCGGCAGCTTCGGGATGCTGGGATTTGCCGGTGAGGGGCAGGTCCCGCTGGCCGCCACGTTCCAGCAGGGCGAGGGCCGAACCGGGCTCCGAAGCCCAGAACCGCTGCCTAGATTCCCGCCTCTAGGAATCGGAACCACGCCGCGATGGGAAGTCAATGGCAGAACTTCCTGCAGAACCTCGGCGAGTGGCACGGCTCCTTCGCCACCCTCGATGCCAGTGGCACGCTGCTCGACTGCACGCCCTCAATCCTCAGCCTCACCCAGGGCAACGACGAGCGGTTGGTGCATTTCAGCCTGCGCCGCTTCGGCAATGGGCCCGACGCGCCACCCACCCGCGAGATCAGCCAGGAGTACCGCTCCCTCGGCAAACAGGTGGTGTTCTTCGACTCAGGATCCTTCTGCAAGGGCTCCCTGCAAGTAGCACCGGGCACGGCCTTCGGCGCCGAATTCGGCTTTGTGGCCGGCGACCGGCGCCACCGGCTCGTGCAGCTCCACAGCCCCGAGGGGGCCTTCGAGAGCCTGGTGCTGATCCGCGAGTTCCGCGCCGGCAGCGGCGCCACGGAGCGACCACCCCTTGAGGGCGAACACCTGCTGGGCTCCTGGAGCGGCGAGGCCGCAACGATCAACGCCGACTGGCCGGAACCGGATATCTCCCCCTGCTGCATCGCCATCCAGCGCGATGGCAACGAATGCCTCGCCATTCACACCCAGATCGGCGCTGTCGAGGAAACCAGCGGCACCGGAGCCGAGAGGCTGCTGCTGCTTCCTGACAGCGCCTACTGCCTGGCGCCACTACAGGTGAGCCACCGGGAGGCGTTCACGGTGGAGGCGGGCTGGCTGCCCTCCCCAGGACGACTGGAGCGGCTGATCCGCCGCTACGACGCCAGCGGCGCCTGGATCTCCGCCACCTGGATCAGCGCCACGGCCGGCTGAAGAGCTCAATCCACCAGATAGGGATCCAGGAAGCTCAGCGGCCGCGCCATGGTGGCGGAAAAGCCGAGGATGCCGCGGTCGCGGTAGCTGTAGAGGAGCGAGTCGTCGACCTCCAGCAGGAAGGTGCCGCCCCGCTGGGTGAGGAAGTCGTCGCACGGCACATAGGTGCGCCACTGGCCGAGCACCTCGGCCATGTTGGCCAGCCGCACCGTGGCCAGCTCGAAGGGCCGTTGGAAACCGCTGCCCCCCGCCCTGGCGAAGAAGGAACCCTTGAGGGGCGGCAGGGGACCGGCCTGGATCGTGGCGTCGTCGGCGATGCGCTGGGGAGCGGAGCGATCGCCGGTGTAGCCGCGCAGCACCTCGGCCAGGGTGCCGGGCGAGCCGATTCCTGCACACATCAAGAGCAGCGCGGGCCAGGCACCGCCGGGGGTGGCCAGGCCCGGATAGAGCCCCAGGGCCCGGTGGAGGTTCGGCTCGGCGTCCACCAACAGGCGCTGGCGGGGGAAGCCGGTGTAGGCGCAGAAGCGTTCGGCGCCGGCTTCGTTGCCGATGGCGATCGCCAGCGGGCTGATCGCAGCGGCCTCCAGCCTGGGCAGCAGCGGCACCAGGGCCTGGGCGTATTCGAGGCTGTCGAAATCACCGAGCTGGCTGAGCAACAGCACCAGGCGGCGACGGCCGAAGCCCATGCCGTTCAACGCGGCGAGGCGTTCCAGCAGGGAAGGGGGGGCTTGCATGGCCGCCACCGTAGGGATAACACTTCACCCGGGAGCTTCAGAGCAGCGGATGCCAGTGGCAGAGCGGCCCCTGGCCGCCGCCGATCGCAAGGGCATGGCGCAGGCCGCCCTCCACGTAGGTCTTGGCGGCCAGCACCGCATCCGCCAGGGCCAGCCCCCGCGCCCGGTGGGCGGTGATCGCGGCGCCGAGGGTGCAGCCGCTGCCATGGGTGTGGGGGGTGTCGATCGCTGTGCCCACCAGCCAGCGCCCGGGTTCCGCACCGGCCAGGAAGTAGTCGCGGCCCCGCAGCTCCGCCAGCCCACCCCCCTTCACCAGCACCGCCGCCACCCCCTGCTCTCGCAACACCGCAGCAGCTCGTTCCACATCGGCGGCCGAGGCGATCGACAGGCCGCTGAGCAGATGGGCCTCATGGAGGTTGGGGGTGAGCAGGTCGGCCAGGGGCAGCAGGTGATCGCGGTAGGCCTGGATCGCCTCGGCCTCCAGCAGCACCGCCCCAGCCCGCGACACCATTACCGGATCGATCAGCTTCGGGATCGCCAGCGGCGCCAGGGCCCGCGCCGTGGCCTCGATCAGGCCGCGGTTAAGCAGCATGCCGGTCTTGAGGGCCGCCACCGGCAGATCGCTGAGCACCGCCTCGATCTGGGCCGTGAGCGCCTCGGGCGGCAGGGCATCAACCCGGCTAACGCCGCGGGTGTTCTGGGCGGTGACACAGCTCAGGGCCGAGCAGCCATGCACCTGCAGCACCGTGAAGGTCTTGAGATCGGCCTGGATGCCGGCCCCACCGCCGGAATCGCTGCCTCCGATCGTGAGCGCTATCGCTGTTGAGGCGCCTGCGGGCTGGGCTGGTGGATGGGTTAAATCCTGAGCCATCAGGTTGCCTCCAACCGCCACTGGCCTGGTTGGGGCCATGGTGGCAGGGTGTCGGAAGCCTGAGGGTCACTCAGTCGCTCCCTCACCAATGGCGATCGGCGGCTCCACCGCCAACAAGATCCTCCGCGCGGCTGGCCGCGGGGCCCTTGGGGCTCGGGCTGCGGATGGAGCCGCCGTTCAGGACGGGCCTCAGGCCGCCTGCAGGTCAAGCTGGCGTTCACGGGCGAAGAAATCCTCCCGCCAGGCATCGCCCTTACGGGCCCAGATCCAGTGGTCACCGTTGAGACGGCTGGAGAAGAAGCTCAGCTGCTGCACGGTGATCTGATAGCCGTGGTCGGCGGCGGCGATGATCGCCACCACCCGCCACACCCTGGCCAAGGCGAGGGGCAACGAACTGTTGGAGCCGGCGATTCCCCAGCTGAATGATGTGCCCTAGGGACCTTCAGCCAGGAGGAGGACAAGCTGACCAGCTATCTGCAGAAATCGATGCGGATGCTGGGCAAACTTCACCACTTTCTGGGCGTGGCGAAGAAGCTTCGGCCGATTCTGAACTTCGATCTTGCTGGCCTGTTCGACCCAGCCCGCCGCAGCGACCTTTAGTCCTCCTACAAGGGGGTGGTGGCCCTCAATCAGGCCTTCGGGGATCTCTCAGGCGATCGGTTGATCGGAACGCTGGGTCGATCGGAGCGTGCGCCGTTGATCCAGCGCGCTCGCCCTTGATCGTAGCGCTCGCCACCGATCGGGTGCGATCGCAGTTTCGGTACAGAACGACCCGGGCCACCATCGCATCCACGATCTCGCAAGGCTGGGTCAGCACTCCAGGGGGAGATCCAGCCGATCCGGCCGGCGGAATCCTGAAGGCGGAATCTTGAAGACAGAACTCCTCACTGCTGGTCTCGGCCAGAAACCGCGGTTCCTGCGCTGTCACTGGTGCCGATCCCCCACAACCCACCTTCTCCTGCAACGATTCCGCCTCAGATCGACGCCAGCGCAGGCAGGCCTGCATGTTTTTGCAGCCCAAGAGCGGATCCCGGCTCCCTGGGAGCACGGAGCCCCGACGATCAGCGGTTCCTGTCGTGACCGCCCCCAGGCCGGCGGATCCGCTCCAAGACGAACAGGATCCAGGGGATCACCCTTCGGCCCTGCCCTGTGAATCTGAGCATCGGCTGCCGGCTCCAGCTTCACTGCGAGTCGGCCACCCCCCTGCTGGCCCTGGTGCATCCCCACACCAGCCTGGTGAGCGATCTGGTGACCCCGGAGTGCCTGGACCTGGACCCCGATCGCACCTTTGAGGTGCTCACCGACCAAAGCGGCAACCGCTGGTGTCGCCTGCTGGCTCGCGGGGGCACCACCGAGCTCCGCTACGCCGCCACGATCCACTGCCCAGACACAACCGATCCCGTGCTGCCCGCGATGGGCGCCTGCCCGGTCGAGGCTCTGCCGATCAACAGCTACCGCTTCCTCAACGCCAGCACGTACTGCGATACGGCTGCCCTGATGGAGCTGGCCTGGAGCACCTTCGCGGGAATTCCACCCGGCTGGACCCTGGTGCAGGCCATCTGCGACTGGGTGCACGAGCGCATCCGCTTCGACTACAACGCGATCCATCCCCACAAGCGGGCCAGCGATACCCTCGCCGAGGGTGCCGGGGTCTGCCGCGACTACGCCCACCTGGCGATCAGCCTCTGCCGCTGCCTCAACATCCCGGCCCGCTACTGCACCGGCTACCTGGGCTACACCGGTATTGCCCCGGGCGAGGCTCCGGTGGATTTTTCCGCCTGGTTTGAGGTGTTCCTGGCCGACCGCTGGCATGTGTTCGATGCCCGGCACAACGTCCCCCGCTGCGGCAGGGTGCTGATCGCCCGCGGGCGCGATGCCGCCGATGTGCCCTTCCTTCGCACCTTCGGCGCCCACCAACTCGACGGCTTCACGGTGATCACCGAGGCAATCCCCCATGGATCCTCCCAAGAGTCGGCCCACGAGGTCGAGCCGCACCTCGCGAACGCCGCCGCGATCGGCTGATCCACGACTCCCTCCGCTTTTCTGTAGCGACCATTGCAACGCAAGGCACCAGCCCTTGTGTTGGCTTGGTCGGAGTGATCTCCCCAACCGCAGAGCCGCCCATGCCCTCCCCAGCCCGCCTCCAGGCCCTCCAGGCGATTCTTCAGCGGCCTCCAACGCCGGTCGAGCCGGCGGCGCCCCTGGAGGAGATCTGGGCCAGCGATGTCTTCGGCCTCGAATCGATGCGCTCAGCGCTGCCCAAGGGGGTGTTTCGCTCGATCCAGCGCTCCATCCGCGAAGGCCGCAAGCTCGATGCCTCGGTGTCCGACGTGGTGGCCCAGGCGATGAAGGACTGGGCCAGCGCCCGCGGCGCGCTCTATTACGCCCACGTTTTCTATCCCCTCACCAACCTCACCGCCGAGAAGCACGACGGCTTCATCTCACCCCAGTCCGACGGCAAGGCGATCGCCGAATTCTCCGGCAAGCTGCTGGTGCAGGGTGAACCCGACGGCTCCTCCTTCCCGAACGGAGGCCTGCGCACCACCTTCGAGGCCCGCGGCTACACCGCCTGGGATGTCACCAGCCCCGCCTGGCTGATGCGCACCCCCAACGGCGTGACGCTCTGCATCCCCACCGTGTTCGTGAGCTGGACCGGCGAGGCGCTCGACAAGAAGTCGCCGCTGCTGCGCTCCAATGCCGCGATGAACAAACAGGCCCAGCGGCTGCTGAGGCTGCTCGGCGAAACCGAGATCGCCCCGGTGAACTCCAGCTGCGGCGCCGAGCAGGAGTACTTCCTGATCGATGCGAGCTACACCGCCCTGCGGCCCGATCTGCTGCTGGCCGGCCGCACCCTCTTCGGCGCTCCGCCGGCCAAGGGTCAGCAGTTCGACGACCACTACTTCGGGGCGATTCCGGAGCGGGTTCAGGTGTTCATGCAGGACGTGGAGGCTCAGCTCTACCGGCTCGGCATCCCGGCCAAGACCCGGCACAACGAGGTGGCGCCCGGCCAGTTCGAGATCGCCCCCTATTTCGAGGCCGCGAACGTGGCCACCGATCACCAGCAGCTCACGATGACCGTGCTGCGCAGCACGGCCAAGAAGCATGGCCTCACCTGCCTGCTGCATGAGAAGCCCTTCGCCGGCGTCAACGGCAGCGGGAAGCATGTGAACTGGTCGATCGGCAACGCCACCCAGGGCAACCTGCTCGATCCCGGCAAGACCCCCCACGCCAACCTGCAGTTCCTGATCTTCTGCGCGGCCGTGATCCGCGGGGTGCATTGCTTCGGTCCCCTGTTGCGGGCCGTGATCGCCACCGCCAGCAACGACCACCGCCTCGGCGCCAACGAGGCCCCGCCGGCGATCATCTCGGTGTACCTCGGCAGCCAGCTGGAGGATGTTTACAACCAGATCAAGAGCGGCCACCTGGAGGGTTCCGCCGAGGCCGCGCTGATGTCCCTTGGGGTCGACACCCTGCCGGAGCTGAACAAGGATCCCGGCGATCGCAACCGCACCTCCCCCTTCGCATTCACCGGCAATCGCTTCGAGTTCCGGGCGGTGGGCTCCGGGCAGTCGGTGGCGGGTCCGCTGGTGGCACTCAATACGATCCTGGCCGATTCGCTCCAGTGGATCGGCGATCGACTGGAGGAGCAGCTCAGCACCGGAGCGCCCCTCCAGGAGGCCGCCTTCGCCGTGCTGAAGCGCACCATGGACGAGCACGGCGCCGTGGTGTTCGGCGGCGACGGCTATTCGAGCGAATGGCACCGCAAGGCCGTGGAGGAGCGGGGCCTGGAGAACCTGCGCACCAGTGCCGATGCTCTGCCGGTGCTGGAACGCCCTGAGATCCGCGATCTGTTCCAGCGGCAGGGGGTGCTCACGCCGGTGGAGCTCGAAAGCCGCTTCGAGGTGTATGCGGAGCAATACATCCTTGCCATCGAGGTTGAGGCACGTCTGGCCCTGCGCATCGCCCGCACCCAGATTTATCCGGTGGTGATGCAGAGCCTGGAGCGGCTGAGCCGTTCGCTGCGGGACCAGGAGGCAATCGGCATTCAAACCGATCGGGGCCTGGCCACCACGATCGCCGACCTCAACAGCAAGCTGGTGCAGCGGTGCGGCGCCCTGGAGGAGGCCCTCGCCCATCCTCCCCACGACACCCATGGGCACCTGCACCACTGCGCCGGCACCCTGATGCCGCTGATCGGCAGCCTCCGGGAGGCTGTGGATGGCCTCGAGACCCTGGTGGATGACGACCTCTGGCCCCTGCCCACCTATCAGGAGCTGCTGTTCGTGCGCTGAGGCGCCGACTGTCCAGAATCGAGGCGACCGATCCAGCGGTGGCCTCGATCCGGTGAACGCAAGATCTAGGCGGTGGGGCGGGGTGCTCGGAACAGGCCCACATCCACGCCGAGGTGTTGATCCGGTCGGCCGGTGATCAGCAGCGCCGTGCGCTGCCGGGTGGCAATTTGCCACATCCACTTGCTGAACAGAGCGATCCGGTTCTCCGTGTCCGGAATGAAGGCGAGGTGGGCCAAGGCCCACACCACCCAACCCACCAGCCCCGTGAAATGGAGACCGCGCAGGTCGGCCACGGCATACCAGGGCCCGATCACTGCCATGCTGCCGAGATCCAGCCAGCGAAAGGGCTGGATCGTCTGGCCCCGTAGGCGCGCCAGGAGGTCGCGGGCCACCCACCCCCCGGCCTGCACCGCCGGACCCGCCATGCCCGGCAGGGGGCTGCCATCGGGGGTATGGGTGTAGGAGCAGAGATCACCGACCGCCCGGATCTCGGGATGGCCGGGAATCGAGAAGTCCGGCTCCACCACGAGCCGCCCACCGCGATCCAGCGGGCAACCGGTGTGGCCGGCCAGCAGCTTGCCCAACCGGGAGGCCCGCACCCCGGCGGTCCAGCAGATCGTGGCCGCCTCCAGCTCGATCTCGCCGTCCGCACCACTGAGACTCACTCGCCCCGGGGCGATCCCCTCCACCTTGAGGCCCAACCGCAGGTCCACCCCAGCGGCCCGCAGATAAGCGGCGGCTGCCTCGGAGAGGACCGGCGCCATGGTGGGCAGCACCCGATCCACCGGATCCACCAGAACCACCCGGCAGTCTTCGAGCCGCAGCTGCTTGAAATCGCGCCCCGCGGCCCTCTGCATCAGCTCGATCAGGGATCCGGCCAGCTCGCAGCCGGCGGGGCCGGCCCCCACCACCACCACGGTCTGCAGGAAGGCGCGCTGGCTGGGGTCGCGAGTCTGCTCGGCCTCCTCGAGGGCCATCAGCAGCCGCCGACGGATCTCATCGGCGTGCTCGAGGATCTTCATCGGTGGGGCCAGCGAGCGCCACTCCTCCCGGCCGAAGTAGGTGCTGCCCGAGCCGGTGGCCAGGATGAGCTGGTCGTAGCCGAGGTGCTGGCCGTTGAGCACCACCTCAGAGGCCTCGGGATCGATGTCGACCACCTCGCCCAGCAGGATCTGAATATTGGGGGCCTCACCCACCATCTGCCGCAACGGTGAGGCCACATCCGCCTCGGACACCAGACCGGAGGCCACCTGATAGAGAAGGGGCTGAAACAGGTTGAAGTTGCGTTTATCGATCAGGGTGACCCGCACGGGCTGACGGGCCAGGGCATGGCAGACCTTGAGCCCCGCGAAGCCGCCGCCCACCACCACCACGTGGGGCCAGCTGGCCATAACCGCCGCGGGCGATTCGAGCTCAAGAAAAAACCGTTCCATGGGCTGGCCTCAGCCGCCACAGCAGCAACCTTATGGAGAATCGGATCGCCGCTGGGTAACGATTCCAACGATTAGCGGAACATCGGCGGGGGCCGGTGGCCGGGTGGCGCCGTCCCCGGCTCTCCACCTTTCGGCAGTTGCACCAGGGGCGGCAGCGGTTCCAAGTTGGACCGGAATGCACCCCTCCCCGCCTGCATGCTCCCCTGGCTACTGGCCGCCATCACCCTGGCGGCCGTTGCACTCACGGCTCCCTCCCTGGGGCGTCACTTGTTTGAAGTGTTTGCTGAGCGACCCCAGCCGGCCTGGGACCGCTGGCTGAACCCGATCGAAGCCGGCCTGTTGCGCTGGATCGGTGACAACGGCCGCAGCGCCGACACCGCGATGGGCTATCTGATGCCCTTGCTGATCAGCAATGCCCTGTTCGGGGCCCTGGCACTGACGCTGTTGCTGGTGCAACCGGCCTGGCTTAACCCTCTGGGTCTTGGCGGCCTGCGCTGGGATCTGGCGCTCCACACCACGATCTCCTTCCTCACCAACACCGATCAGCAGCACCTGGTTCCCGAGCAAAGCCTGGGCAACCTGGCCCAGCTGGGGGCGATGCAGTTTCTGATGTTTGTTTCGGCGGCAACGGGCCTGGCGGTGGGTTTCGCGGTGATCCGCGGCTTCAGTGGCCGACCGATCGGAAGTTTCCATCGCGACCTGGTGCGCGCGCTCACCCGGGTGTTGATCCCGGCTTCGCTGTTGCTGGCTCTGTTCTTCCTGGTGTGCGGCGTGCCCATGACCCTGGCCCCGCCCCTGGAGATCACCACCCTTGAGGGGGGCCGGCAGCTGTTGCCCCGCGGACCGATCGCCCAGTTCGAGGCGATCAAGCAGCTGGGCGAGAACGGCGGCGGTTTTGTGAGCGCCAACTCGGCCCATCCCTACGAAAACCCCACCCTGCTCACCAACCTGGTGAGCACCTGGGCGATGCTGATCATTCCGGCCGCCACGATCGATGCCTTCGGGCGCTTCGTGGGCAACCGGCGCCAGAGCAACCTGCTGCTGGCGCTGGTGTTCGCTCTGCTGCTGATCGGCGCCGCCGTTGCCATGGGGGCGGAGCAGGCCGGCAACCCCGTGCTGGAGCGCTGGCTGAACGGCGGCAACCTGCAAGGCAAGGAGCTGCGCTTCGGGCCGGCGCTCACCGGCCTGTGGGCGGTAGTGACCACCGGCACCATGACCGGGGCGGTGAATGGGGCCATCGATGCGGCGATGCCGCTCACGATCCTCACAACCCTGTTCAACCTGTTTCTGCAGGTGGTGTTCGGCGGCCAGGGCACCGGCATCGCCTATCTGCTGGTGTTCGTGCTGCTGGCGGTGTTTCTCACCGGCCTGATGGTGGGCCGCACGCCGGAATTCCTGGGCCGCAAGGTGGAGAAGCCCCAGGTGGTGTGGGCCAGCCTGATCCTGCTGATCCACCCGATCTTCGTGCTCATCCCGGCCGCCCTCACCCTGGCGGGCGGAGCCTCGCTGGCGGGCATCAGCAACCCCGGCTCCCATGGCATCAGCCAGGTGGTGTACGAGTACGCCTCGGCGGCAGCTAACAACGGCAGCGGCTTAGAGGGGCTGGGGGATGGCACGCCCTGGTGGAACCTCACCACCAGCCTCAGCCTGCTGGGCGGGCGTTTTCTACCGATCGCCGCCCTGCTGGCCCTGGCCGAGGGCTTCCGCCGCAAGCCGGCCCTCGAGCCCAGCCCCGGCACCCTGCGCACCGACACCGGCCTGTTCACAGGCGTCACGGCGGTGGTGCTGGTGATCCTCGGAGCCCTCACCTTCTTCCCGGTGCTGGCCCTTGGCCCGATCGCGGAAGCCCTCAGCTTGTTGCCGGTGCAAACCCTGGGAGCGATCGGCGATGTCCTCCACCTTGCCTCCTGAATCCGCCGCCATGACGACAACAGCGCGTATTCAATTCCCCCGCATGCCGCGGGGTCCGCGCCAGGAGCGGCGCTACACCGAGCGGCCTCGCCAGCAGGGGTTGGTGCAGAGGGCGATCGTGGAGTCGTTCCGCAAGCTCGACCCCCGGCTGGCGGCGGCTAATCCGGTGATGTTCGTGGTCTGGTGCAGCACCGTGCTCTGCCTACTGCTCACCCTGGTCCCGAACCTTCTCGATGCGCAGGCCCCAGCGGCTGATCGGGGCTTCAACGCCCTGATCAGCCTCACCCTGCTGGCCACCTTGTTGTTCGCCAACTTCGCTGAGGCCCTGGCGGAAGGCCGTGGCAAGGCCCAGGCCGATGCCCTGCGCCGCACCCAGGCCCGCACCCAGGCGCGGCGCCAGCAGGCCGATGGCTCAATCGAGCTGGTGGACTCCTCCACCCTGGGCAGGGGCGATCTGGTGCAGGTGCAGGCCGGCGATCTCATCCCCGCCGATGGCGAGGTGATCGACGGGGTGGCCTCGGTGGATGAATCGGCGATCACCGGTGAATCGGCTCCCGTGCTCAAGGAGGCCGGATCCGATGTGGCGGGCTCGGTCACCGGCGGCACCCGCATCCTGTCGGACCAACTCACGCTGCGGATCAGCGCCGATCCTGGCAAGGGCTTCATCGACCGCATGATCGCCCTGGTGGAGGGCGCCGAACGCAGCAAAACACCGAATGAGATCGCCCTCACGGTGCTGCTGGCGGTGCTCACCCAGGTGTTTCTGATCGCCGTGGCCACGCTCTCGCCGCTGGCCGGGTTTCTCAATCAGGCCCCCTCGGTGGTGACCTTGGTGGCCCTGCTGGTGGCGTTGATCCCCACCACGATCGGCGGCCTGCTGAGCGCCATCGGCATCGCCGGCATGGACCGGGTGGCCCAATTCAATGTGATCGCCACCTCCGGGCGTGCCGTGGAGGCCTGCGGCGATGTGAACACCCTCATCCTCGACAAAACCGGCACGATCACCCTGGGCAACCGCCTCGCCGAGGAGTTTCTGCCGGTGGGCGACCACAGCAGCGCCGAACTCGCGGAGGCGGCCCTGGGGGCGAGTTGCTTCGATCAGACGCCGGAGGGGCGCTCGATCGTGCGGCTGGCTGAGAAATTGGGAGCCGCTTTGCCCTTCGATGCTGTTAGCGCGAGCGGCATCGATTTCTCGGCCCGCACCCGCATGAGCGGAACCGACACACCCGAGGGGCTGGAATTCCGCAAGGGGGCCGTGGATTCCATCAAGGGGTTCGTGCGCTCCCGCGGCGGCACGGTTCCCGAGGGGCTCGATGGCCAATTCGAACAGGTGTCACGGCTCGGAGGCACACCCCTGGCGGTGTGCCGGGGGGGCGAGGTGTTCGGGGTGATCTACCTCAAGGACATCATCAAACCGGGCATCCGCGAGCGGTTCGATCAGCTGCGCCGCATGGGCATCCGCACCGTGATGCTCACCGGCGACAACCCGATCACCGCCGGGGTGATCGCCCGCGAGGCCGGCGTGGATGATTTCATCGCCGAGGCCACCCCCGAAGACAAGATCGCCGTGATTCAGCAGGAGCAGAAGCTCGGCAAGTTGGTGGCGATGACCGGCGACGGCTCCAACGACGCCCCGGCCCTGGCCCAGGCCAATGTGGGCGTGGCGATGAACTCCGGCACCCAGGCCGCCAAGGAGGCAGCCAACATGGTGGATCTCGATAGCGATCCAACCAAGCTGATCGACATCGTGACGATCGGCAAACAGCTGTTGATCACCCGAGGGGCGCTCACCACCTTCTCGATCGCCAACGACGTCGCCAAGTATTTCGCGATCCTGCCGGCCCTGTTCGCCGGGGCAGGCCTGCAGGCGCTAAATGTGATGAATCTGGCCTCACCGAAGTCGGCGATTCTCTCGGCGATGGTGTTCAACGCCTTGATCATTCCGGCCCTGGTGCCCCTAGCGCTCAAGGGGGTGCAGTTCCGGCCGCTGAGCGCCGAACAGTTGCTCAGGCGCAATCTCCTGGTGTTCGGTCTCGGGGGCGTGGTGGCTCCGTTTGTGGGCATCAAGCTGATCGATCTTGCCCTCGGCGCCCTGCGGCTGGTGTAACGGCTTCTGGCTGTTCCGTTAACCATTTCACGGCGATTCTCGTTTTCAACAACCCCGTTTTCACACATCCGCTCCAAACCATCCCATGGCCCGCATGCTGCCCATCCGCTTCTGGCTGCCACTGCTGCTCGCAGCCGGCACCGTCATGGTCGCTCCTCAGCTGCGCCACAGCCAACCACCGCTTCAGAGCCACACCCTGGCTCTGCTGCTCTGCGGCACCGTGGCCCTCTCGGGCTACCTGTTCGCCGTGATCGCCCAACCGGAGAAGTTCTGATGTCCATCGCTGCCCAACTGTTCCGGGGCTTGCGCCTCACCCTGGTGCTCTGGCTGCTCACCGTGGTGGTGATCACCCTGCCGCTGCTCGGCCTGGCCCGGCTGGTGGCACCCGATGCCGCCATTGGCAGCCTGATCCGGCGCGATGGTCAGGTGGTGGGTTCGCGCCTGATCGGTCAGGGCTTCAGCTCGGCGCGCTACTTGCAGGGCCGTCCGGCCGGTGCCCCCAACCTCGCCGCCAGCAATCCAGAGCTGGCGAAAAGGGTGGCGGCTGCCGCCAGCCGCTGGCAGAGCGCAGGATTGGCCGATCCCGCAGCCGATCTGCTGCTGGATTCCGGCTCCGGGGTCGATCCGCACATCAGCCTGGCGGCCGCCCGCCAGCAGCTGCCCCGCCTGGCCCGCGAACGCCAGCTGCCGCTGGCTGAGCTGGAGCGACTGATACCCCAGCACCAAGAAGGCCCCCTAGGACTGCAGGCAATCGGACCCGTGGTCAACGTGCTCAGCTTCAATCTGGCCCTCGACCAACTGGCCTCTACATCCACCACGCAGAGCCCTCCGGTCCCCGCAAGGCGATGATCCGCTCCACCCACCGGCGTGGCCGCCATAAGGTGTTCATGGGCATGGCGCCAGGCGTGGGCAAAACCTGCCGCATGCTCCAGGAGGGTAAGGAGGCGCTGCGGGAGGGTACCGATGTGGTGATTGGACTTCTGGAGACCCACGGCCGCAAGGACACCGCCCGTGAAGCTGGAGCCCTGGAGCAGATTCCACGCAAACGCCTCCGCTATCAGGGGGTGGATCTTGAGGAAATGGATGTAGCCGCGGTGCTGGGTCGCCATCCGCAGCTGGTGCTCGTCGACGAGCTGGCCCACACCAACGTGCCCGGCAGCGAACGGGAAAAACGCTGGCAGGACGTGGAGATGCTCTTGCTCTCCGGCATCGATGTCTATTCGACCCTCAACATCCAGCACCTGGAGAGCCTCAACGACCTGGTGGCCGAGCTCACCGGCGTGGTGGTACGCGAACGCATCCCCAACCGCGTGCTGGAGCACGCCGATGAGGTCGTGCTCGTGGATGTGACACCGGAGACGCTGCAGGAGCGGCTCAAGGAGGGAAAGATCTACGCCCCTGAAAAGGTGGGGCAGGCCCTGAGCAACTTCTTCCAGAGGCGCCATCTGGTAGCCCTGCGGGAGCTGTCGTTGCGGGAGGTGGCCGATCGCGTCGATAACGAAATCCTCCCTTCGATCACGCCCCTGCGCGAGCGCGTGATGGTCTGCCTCGGCCACCACCACACCAGCAAGCGCCTTCTGCGCCGGGCCGCCCGCCTGGCCGCCGCCATGGACGCGCCGCTGCTGACGTTGACCGTGCAGGATCCCAACCGCTTTCTCAGCCGCGAAGAATCGCTCCTCCAGGAGGAATGCCGCCAGCTGTGCAACGACGTGGGTGGCACCTTCCTGCGCGAAGAAAGCGCCGAGATCCTACCCACGATCGCCCGCATGGCCCAGGAACATCGGATCACCCAGATCGTGCTGGGCCAAACGATGCGTTCACGCTTTAAGGCCCTGTTTCGCAGGCCCCTTTCGGAGCGGTTGCAGCACCAGCTGCGGGGGCAAAGCATCGATCTGCACCTGATCTCCGATGGGATTCCAACGGAGGCCCAGGAGGAACAAGGAGCGTGACGCTCGCAAGAGCTTCGAGCGCTCTGGTGTGGGCGATCTGGCTGCTGATCCTGCTGCTGGAGCTGGCCACGCCTCCGGCCGTCGTGCTCGGAATTCTCTATGTCGTGCCCTTGCTCCTGGGGGCGTCCCAGCGCACCCCCACCCAGGCTTGGAGGTTTCTGCTGATCTGCTGCACCTCCACACTGCTCAATCTGCTGGTGCCGTTGCCGCTACATCACAACATCGCCTCCGTGCTGATCGACCGCCTGCTGGTATGCCTGGGCCTGGTCGTCACGACAGCTCTGTTGGTGCGGAACCAGAAGCTGGAGCTTCAGCGCATCGCGATCGAGGTGGCACTGGGGCAGGCGAATCTTCGCGGCGATGTGATCGCCACCCTTGCCCATGACATCAAGACCCCGGTGCTGGGAACCCTTGCCTCCCTCTCCCTTCTGGAGGGCAGTGCTGCGGTGGAGGCCATCCGCAACAGCCAGCAACGCTGCCTGCGCTTGATCGACGACCTGCTGCAGGTGTTTCGCGCGGAGCAGGAGGGCTTGCAGATCGACCTTCAGCCATGTGATTTGTTGGCGATTGCCCAGGAAGCCCTGCGCACCGTGGAGCCGATCGCGGCTCAACGCCAAATCATTTTGGTGCTGCGCCAGGAACGATGCTGCGGCATGAAGTTGCTCGCCGACCCCTCTCTCTTGCAGCGTTTGATCGAGAACCTGCTGCTCAATGCCGTCCACCACAACTTGCGCGGCCAGCGGGTGTGGCTGCAGCTGAGTCGCCAGGAGGGTGAATGGTGGATCGATGTTCGTGATGGCGGTGAGGGGTTCCCGCCGGAGCAGCTGCCGCGACTCTTTCAGCGGTTTGCCCAAAGCGGCAATGGCTCAGCGGGGGCAGGATTGGGCCTCTATCTGTGCCGGCTGATCACCGAGGCCCACGGGGGAATCATCAAAGCCAGCAACACACCCGGCGGCGGTGCCAGGGTGCTGGTGGAGTTGCCGCAGCTGGAGCCATCGCGATGAAACTCCTCCTGATCGAAGACGACCAGGCCTACCAGCTGGCGATGGCCACCCATTTACGCCAGCTGGCTGGCGTGCAAGAGGTCTGGGTCGCGGAGGATGGCGAGCTGGGCCTGGAGCTGCTGGGGAGCAAACCTGTGGATCTGGTTCTGCTCGATCTGGTGCTGCCGGGGCTGGGCGGCCTCGCCACCTGTCGCCGCATCACAGTCAACACCGCTCTACCGGTGCTGATCCTCACTAGCCAAGAAGACAGTGGCTGGGTGCGACAAATCTGGGACGCCGGTGCGCGGGGCTATCTGCACAAGGAGAGGGCCCTGGCGCAGGTGGAGGTGGAGCTGGCGCTGGCATCCCTGATGGTCGGGGCCAGTTGGTGGGATCAGAAGGCATCGGCGACGCTGCAACGATCGGGTTCCCTCCAGGCCGTAGCAGCGTCGAATCAGAGCGAGCGACTCAACGACCTCACGCAACGCGAGCGGGAGGTGCTGGCCTGCCTGGCGGCTGGCGATACCAATCGCTTGATCGCCGAGCAACTTGGGATCGGTGAAGGCACGGTGCGCAGCCACGTGCACGTGCTGCTGCAAAAACTGCAGGTCAGCAACCGCACCCAGGCGGCGCTGATTTGGCTGGACAGGGAGGGCAGGCAGTAACGGCGAGTTGTCGCCGCTCCAGTTGCGTTGAAATCCAGACCTAGGGCATGAACGGGAACGGAACTCCTTGATGCCATCAAGCCTGACGGCCGTTCAGAACGGAATCGGCAGCTCGGCGTCGGCAGGTTCCGACGCACAGGCTTCCACCCGCTGGGCCACCACCTCGCCCACCACCATGATGGAAGGCGAGGCGAACCCCTGGGCTTCCAGTTCCTCGCCGATGCGGCCCGGCCAGCTCCGCCAGCAGGGGAACCAGTTCTCCACGTGCAGGGCAGGACCCTGGGTGGAGGCGGAGGCATCCAAAAGCAACCATGGGGGCTCCACACTCCAACAGGGCCGGACTTCTTAACCTAGGGTTGGTAAGTTGAGTTCGGCAGCAGGATGCATCATGACTGCTGATGTCGACTCCTATCTTCAGACTGGCCATGATGTCGAACCTACCCGGCGTGGGATGACCGCTTGCGATCGCATGGACTGCCCTCTTCCCTTCAAAGCCACTTCGATTCCGTTATGAGCATCAACACAAATCTTGAGCTGAATACCATCGCAGCGCTGGCCGGAAAACGCGATCACCTTTGCGTTAAACAAGGTGACGTTATATTTAAACAAGGAGAGCTTGGCGAAAAGCTCTACGCTGTTGTGTCAGGAGAGGTGCAGCTCAATTGGGGTGATCATGGCATCGAGATCATCGGGCCAGGTAGTTCCTTTGGTGTCGGAGCCTTGGTGGATCCAGAGCATCGCCGTTTCGGCACTGCCGTGGCCCTCTGCGACAGTGAATTATTGGAGATGAACCGCGAAGAATTTCTGTTTGCCATCCAGGAGTTGCCCATGTTTAGCCTTGAGATGCTGCATGATCTGGAGCAGCGTCTGCAGCAGCTCAAAGAGAAAATGGCTAATCGCTGATTGCCATTCCGGTTCCTTCACCGACCTTGAATTGATCGTCATGGCTTCCCCCATTCGGCCTAAGCGCCCGGTCCTCTCGATTCCGATTGCCGCGGTCTGCAGCGCCGTCCTGGCAACATCGCCACTGGCCCACGCGCAATCTCTTGCCCAGGGTGCTGGCAGCAAGGATTCCACCATCAGGATCGGCGGCTCCAGCACGGTGTTCCCGATCATGAAGGAGGCGATCAGATCGTTCCGCGAAGCCGGAAACAGCACACCCATCGATCTCAAGGAGACAGGAACCAGCGATGGATTCAGGCGGTTCTGCTCCGGCCAGTTAGAGATCGCCAATGCCTCACGGCCGATCAACAGCAAGGAGCTCAAAGCCTGCGCCAGCAATCGAATCGATTTCATCGAGCTGCCGATTGCATTCGATGCTCTCACGATCGTGGTTCATCCTTCCAACACCTGGGCCAACCAGATCAGCACCAAGGAACTAGCTCGGCTTTGGGGGCGCCAGGCCCAGGGGAAGGTCGACCGGTGGAATGAGGTGAACCTTGACTGGCCTGATCGACCGATCAAGCTCTGCGGCCCTGGCAAGGACTCGGGCACCTACGACTATTTCAACAAAGCCATTAACGGTAGCCCTGAGAATTCGAGACAAGACTATAGTCCAAGCGAAGATGACAATGTGATTGTTAGATGCGTGGCGCAGAATCCTAATGCCCTTGGCTATTTTGGACTCAGCTACTACAAAGCCAATCAAGGCAAGCTAAGGGCCCTCGGCATTGTTACACCATCGGGAACCGTGATTCCATCGGTTGCCAATGTTCAAGCAGGTCGCTATCGGCCACTTTCTCGACCCCTGTTTATCTACATCAACGATAAGGCTCTCACCAGCAGAGCTGATCTGCGAAAGTTCACTGTATTTACGATCAACAATGGCCTCCGACTCGTTGGCAAAGCAGGAGACATCCCACTTCCAGCCAGCACCTATAACCTTGTTGAATCAAAGCTATACAAGCGAATCACCGGCAGCGCATTTTCTGGTGATCTGCCCATAGGCCTCAGCATCGGCGAAGCGCTACGGCGGAGTTTTGATGTGAATAAACTTCCGCAGTTCCGCTAGTTTTCAATCGCAGCTCACCACGATCCCCGCTCAGCCTTGCTTTCGCTCGGACACCGGGCTATTGGTGCGGAAGGCCAGACAGGAGAGCAACTCTTCCCGATGACGTGGGCTCTCCGGCTGGCGGGGATGGAACCGCGCCACGATGGCACCTAAAGTGCGCACCGTGGCAGTGAGGTTGGGACCCTTATTGAGCATCACGGCTTCGGCCCTTGCGCCCATGGCCGCGTCAGTGATTTCGGCTCGGGTCGGCATGCCATGTCTCGCCATCTCATCGAGAACCTGGGTGGCCCAGATGCAGGGAATGTGGGCCGCAGCGCAGATCCTCAGGATTTCCTCCTGGATCTCCGCCAGTTCCTCCCAGCCGCATTCGATCGCCAGGTCTCCCCGCGCAATCATCACGCCCAGGGGCCTGGGATCGCGCATCGCCGTGAGCAGCAGCCTGGGAAGGTTGAGAAATGCTCTTCGTGTTTCGATCTTCAGCACCACGGCAAGATCCTCCCGGCCATGGCCTTGCAGTTCCTGCTGCAGGACTTCGATATCCGCCGCGCGGGAGACGAAGGAATAGCTCACGATGTCAGCATGGGCTGCCGCAAAGGCCAGATCGCTCAGATCCCGGCTCGTGAGGGCGGGGATCGTCAGTCTGCTGTCTGGGAAGTTGATCCCCTTCTCGGCGCGTAGCCGGGTGCCCTTCGGCCGCGCCTGGGTGATATCCACCTCCACGGCCCCTGGGCACACCTCCCGAATCACACCGGCGATTCTGCCCTCATCAAACAACACACGCTCCCCCACCTGCAAATCCGCAAGCACCTCGGGCACGCTGCAGTTGATCGCCCCCGGGATCGTCCCCCACTGCTGGCCTGGCTCGCTGCTGGAGGTCAGCCACAGCCTGTCGCCGACCCGCAGCAGCACGTCCCCTTCCAGGGCTGGAAGGTCGCCAACAACAATCTTGCCTGGACCACCTTCCTGGAGGAACTCCAGTCCAGAGATGAAATGGCAGCGTTGATTGCAGCTGAGCAGGAGACCCCCCGGAAGGCGATCCAGCACGGTGAGTTCCCGCCAGCGGCCTGAAGAGTCCCTGGCCCGCAGCCGATTACCGATCGTGAGTGATTGCCAGCCCTCGTTGCGAATCGGCAGACGATTCACTGGCGCCAGTTCCGATTGGCGGGCGGGCTGAACATCAGCCCCTTCGTCTGGCACAGCCAGGATCCTGGCGCTCTGCAGCAACTTTCCGTATCGGTTGCGCTGGGGCCTGGCGTCCACCACACCGGGCTGGGGTGTCAGAGCGCCGATCCGGATCTTGGGTCCGGCCAGATCCATCGCGATGCGCACGTTCCTTCCGGCGGCGGCGGCGGCAGATCGCACGAGAGCCACGAGGTCTTTCCACACCTCGGGGCCGTCGTGGCCGCAGTTGATGCGGGCGATGTCCATGCCGGCCTCGACCAGTTCGGCGATCAGTCCCGCCTGCTCGGTGGCGAGGGCAGGCAGGGTGACCATGATCGCTGCGGTCCTTGCACCGATTCCCTCTCCAAGCTGCCTCCCGAGAAGTCGCTCGCCATGGGCCTGGAGGAGGGCCTGGCCTCCAAGACTGGAGGGAGCCGCCGAAGGACTCGGGGGTTCCACTGGCAGACCCTGGAGCTTCTGGAGCACCCCGATCACAGTCGAAAGGCTTGCATACAGATGGCCATCACAGCCCCCCAGGGAACAAAGGCCGGCTTCTCGCATCGCCATCTGCAGCCCGGGATGGTTGTTGCGGTGGAAGGCGATGAAGTGCAGCAGATTGGTGGCACTGGCCTGAAAGCGCGGAGCGATTGCCGCGAGCGTGGCCTGCTCCTCAATCTCGATGCGATCCATGGCGTCGCGCAGCGAATTGAGCTCAAGCAGCAGCCGTCGTTCGCGCGTCATTGGATCCGTGACTGGGGTAATACCTGACAAAACTGGGACTCCATCAGATCAAAGGCTGGATCCGCTGCCTTAGGAGGGGGAGGGGAGCGTCAACGGTGGAAACGCAGCGGGCTGACTTTTCCTGTCAAGCCAGCAACTCGAAAAAAACAGCAATCAAATTGTAGCGCAAACCTAATAATATCCATAGCGCCCTACGAACCAGCTCTTGATCAGCTGGGTGAGGGTGCAGTAGCCAATCATTATAGCAGCCAACCAGGCGAAGTACACGCCCGGCAGTGAAACCATGCCAAGTGACGAACCGATCGGCGCGAAGGGAATCATGATGCCGATTCCCATCACGCAAACGGTGACAAGGGCCATGGCCAGCGATGGTCGACTTTGAAGGAAAGGGATCTTCGCCGTGCGAATGATGTGAACGATCAGGGTCTGGGTCATCAGGCTCTCCACAAACCAGCCTGTTTGAAAGAGGTGCTGGTTGTCGACACTATCGGCCTTGAAAACAAACCACATGAGTGCAAATGTTGCATAGTCGAACAAGGAGCTCACCGGCCCGATGCACACCATGAACCTGCGGATCTCGTTCACCTTCCATTTTCTGGGTTTCTCCAAATATTCAGGATCGACGTGATCAAACGGAATTCCGGTCTGCGAAAAGTCGTAGAGGAGATTGTTCAGAAGTATCTGAACGGGCAACATTGGCAGGAATGGCAATACAATGCTGGCACCGAGCATGCTGAACATATTACCAAATGCCGAACTTGTTCCCATCTTTATGTACTTCACGATATTTCCAAACGTACGCCTTCCTTCCGCCACGCCATCATTCAAAACCAGCAAACTTTTCTCAAGCAAAACGATGTCGGCGGATTCCTTGGCAATGTCCACAGCGGTGTCCACGGAGATGCCGATGTCGGCTTCCCGCAGCGCCGCTGCGTCATTGATGCCATCGCCCATGAAGCCCACCACATGGCCACGGCCTCGCAGCACCTTGATGATCCGCGACTTCTGCAGAGGCGTGAGCTTGGCGAAAATGGTGGCCCCCTCCACCCTGGCGCCAAGGTCCTGCTCCGAGATGGCCTCGATCTCAGAGCCCAGCAGGACTCCTTCCACATGCAGGCCAACATCTTTGCAGGTCTTGCGGGCGATCACTTGATTGTCACCGGTGAGCACCTTGACGGCCACACCGCCGCGATTGAGGTCCTTGATCGCCTGAGCCGCTGATTCCTTCGGGGGATCGAGAAAGGCGATCAGCCCCACCAAGGTCAGGGCCGATTCGTCAGCGATGGAATAGGGTTTGTGTTGGCGGGGTACCTCCTTGTAGGCCACGGCGATGACACGAAGCCCATCATTGTTGAGGTTGGAGGTCAACTCAAGCACACCCTCACGGATGACATCATCCAGCGGCTTGATCAGATCCCCATCTTTAACCTGGATGCAGATCGCCATGATTTCCTCCACGGCCCCCTTACAGATTAATTCGTGGTGATGATTCTCCTCCTCCACAACCACCGACATCAATCGACGCTGAAAATCAAAGGGAATTTCATCGATCTTAATGAAGCGATTCTCGATCTCCAGGGCTGCATGGATTTCGAGGTGATTGAGCACGGCCACATCCAACAGGCTTTTGAGACCTGTTTGGTAGAAGCTGTTTAGAAATGCCAGCTGCAGAACCTCAGCATTATCCCTGCCGAGGTAATCGAGATGCAGCTCAAGAACGATGCGATCCTGAGTGAGGGTGCCGGTCTTGTCTGTGCAGAGGATGTTCATCGCACCCAGGTTCTGGATAGAGTCAATATTTTTCACAATCACCTTCTTCTTTGACATCGAGATAGCGCCCCGCGAAAGATTTGCCGTGACAATCATCGGTAACATCTCCGGTGTGAGACCAACGGCAACCGAAAGGGCAAAGAAGAAGGCTTCTCCCCAGTTCCCTTTGCTGACCCCGTTGATCAGAAACACCGCTGGCGCCATGACCATCATGAAGCGCAGCAGCAGCAGGCTCACATCATTGATGCCTCGGTCGAAGCTCGTACGGCTCCGTTGTCCCGTCACTTCCTTGGCCAGCGAACCCAGATAGGTCTGGGCACCCGTTTCGATCACAACAGCACTGGCCGTGCCGCTGATCACACTGGTACCCATGAAGCAGAGATTATCGAGTTCGAGGGGCTGGCGGGAATTGAGCTGGCTGACTGGCAGTTTGGGATGTTTTTCCACAGGCATGGATTCACCTGTCAGGGCACCCTGGCTTACGAATAGATCCTTCGAGGCAAGTATCCTTACATCGCCTGGAATCATGTCTCCCGCTGCCAGGAGAATGATGTCCCCTGGCACAAGACGATCGATCGGCACTTCCTGATCTTGTGGAGACCCCTGGTCCAGATGCAGGCCAAGGTCTGCTGCCAGGCCCGGGGAGATGTCCTTATTGAGATCCCGCCGCTTCACGGAGGCTGTTGTATGAACGAGCTGACGCAGCGCCTGGGCCGCACGCATCGATTTGTACTCCTGGGAAAAGCGCAGGATGACACTAAAGCTGATCATGCTGAGGATGATCAGCGCTGCTTTGCTGTCGCCGCTCAGCAGCGATAGTGCCGCCAGTGAGGCGAGCAGAATCACCAACGGATTCTTGAACGTGTTCAGCAACTGAACAATCCAGGAAACGGGTTTCTCATGGGCGATCTGATTGGGGCCAAGCCGTTTCAGCCGCAGGTCTGACTGCAGCTCACAGAGACCCTCTGGGGTGGTGTTGAGACGCTCCAACAGAGCAGCGTTCTCCTCCCTTGCTGACTGCAGTAGGTTCTCCGCTGGCAGGAGCGGTGGTGACGCAATCGCGGCTAGATTGGAAAGGTTTCTATCCACCTGTTGCGGTTGCAAGGGCCAGCGGATATGAAACATCTCTTTATCGAAATAAATGAATAGTCTACCTGGACAAATCAAGTCTTGCACAACCATTAGGTGACAGGATCATTTCCGCAGCATCTGTGACCCCAGCTGCGACCTGGATCTGGCTCAGACTGGATCTGGTTAAAAACGAAGCTGTCGTTTCATCGCAAGCTGGTCACAGCGCCTTCAGCGGTGGCTCGGGCTTAAACCGGCTGGTCGGTGACGAAGTCGCGGTTCAGCAGGTCGCAGACCTCAAGGATCTGCTCGGCACGGGCTGTGGTGAACTGCAGCTGCTGCGCCAGGACCGCCAGGAACTGTTGCTCCTGAGGAGCCACGATCCGATCGCAGTGGATCAGCTGGCAGGCCAGGGCGAAGGCCATCTCCTGCTGCTCCGGGCTGAGCAGCGGGGCCGCGCTGGCGATCAGTCCCTGCCACGACTCCTCGCGGAAACGCTCGAGCAGACCCGAAATCAACAGTCCGAAGGCGTAGGGCTCCATCTTCCGGTAGGCCGTACGCCCCATCAGCTGCACACGGATCACCCGGGCTTCGTCCTTGCCGAAGGTCTGGTCGCAGCACACCGCCGCCAGGGGGATAGCGGCAAAGGCTTCAAGGGTGGTCATCGGGAGGCTCATGGCGGTGGAGGTGAACGCGCCTCCTCAGGCTGCCGGTAATCCCCGATGGACTCGTTAAGGCTTGGTCAAGCTCAGGGCCTTGCTGTGCGACCCGCCCTGGTGCCTCGCCACGGGGAAGGTCTTGACGGCGGAGGGCTGCAGCGTCCCGCTGCGCACAGGCTGCCGTCGCCTGGCCGACCCTTCGAGGTGCCGCATGATGCGCCGCATTTTGAGGTCTGCCTCCATATTGGATTTTTGAGGTTTTGACCCGTCTGCGGGCCTCGCGTCTGGTGATTCCTCCCATCTGGCTGTGGAGGTGCCCCCATTCAGCGTGGAAGTCTCTGAAGGTGGGCTATCTCCTTAATCCCAGCCGGAACGTGATGAATCGCCGCGCGCTCTTGATCCAGTTGCTCGGTCTGGGGGCTGTCTCCGTAGCCGCCCAGGTGCGGGCGGGGGATTCACGCCCCGGTTTGCCCGCCCCTGGAGCAACGGCGGGTGGAGCGAAGGCAGCCCCAGGCTCGATGGCATCCGCCACTGGCCCCAGCCGGGTGCTCCCCTTTAAGCCCCTGCGCGGCCCCATCCCCCTGCCCGGCGATGGCCTCAGCGCTGCGGAGCAGCAGCGCGCCTACGCCCGCGTGGCCCTGCAGGATCAGTTGCTGCTGCCGGAGGGCTACCGCAGTGAGGTGCTGCTGCAGTGGGGTGATCCGCTGGGGAGCGGTCGCTTCGGATTCAACAACGACTACCTCGCCTTCACGCCCCTTGATGGGCAGCGGGCACTGCTGACGGTGAATTTCGAATACATCAGCCCAAGGCCCTGGGCCGCCGCCTATGGGGAGGTGATCGGCCGCGCACTGCCCTTCGAGGCGCTGCGGAAGCTGCTGGCGGGGCGGGGCGGCAGCGTTGATGTCCTCAGCCTCGCAGCGGACGATCCGCTCCGCCGCCCCCTATTGGAGGTGGCCACTGCCGCGATGCAGGATGTGGGCCTCGGGGTGGTGGAGATCGAGCGCAGTGCCGATCGGCGCTGGCGTCGCCGCAGCGGCCGCTTCCAACCGCGCTACGACCGGCGCATCAGCGGCCTCACCGGGCTGGAGAGCCCAGAAGCCAGGCTGCATGTCAGCGGTCCGGCGGCGGCGGTGTTCCGCAGGCGCCAGCGGCTTGGCTACGACGACGGACTCGGCGATCGGGTGATCGGCAGCTTTGCCAATTGCGCCGGCGGCCAGACCCCCTGGGGCACGGTGCTCTCTGCCGAGGAGAACATCCAGACCCATGTGGTGGAGGCGGTGTACGCCGATGGCAGTTCGCCCTCGCCGGCGGAGCGACCCTTCCGCTTCGACGCTGAACGGCTCGAGGGCCTCGGCAACCCCTATGGCCTGGCGGGCAACAAGTACGGCTGGATGGTGGAGATCGATCCCCGCCGGCCGGAGCGCCCGCCTGTGAAGCACACGGCCCTGGGCCGCTTCCGCCATGAGGCCGTGGCCGTGCGGGCCCGCGCCGGTGAGCCCCTGGTGGTGTATTCCGGCTGCGACCGCCATGGCGGCCATCTCTATCGCTTTGTGAGTGCCGCGATCGTGCGGGATCCCCGCGATCCGGCTAACTCGCGCCTGCTGGAGCGGGGCCGGCTGGAGGTGGCCCGTTTCGATGCGAAGGGCGGTGGTGAATGGATCCCGTTGCAGCCGCAGACACGGCTCAACCCCCTGCCCCCCTCCCACTTCTCCCGTTTCGATCTGCCTGCGGTGCTGCCGCTGCCCCACAGCGACCGCAGCAAAGCCGGCGCCGAGCTGCTGGAGAGCGATGCCCAGCTGAAGGCCTACCGCCAACGCTTCGGCACCCTGGCCGATCTCTACCCGGGCCGGGGGGATGAGCAGCTCGGAGCGATCCTGATCGATGCCCACCTGGCCGCCAACGCGGCAGGGGCCACCCTCACGGCAAGGCCAGAGGACACCGAACTCGATCCGGGCACGGGGGATCTGCTGATCACCTTCACCGCCGGCGGATCGGACGGGGAGGGGCAGGCCGACCCCGCCATCTTCCGGGGTCCGAACGGCGAGAGCAGCTGGCCCTTCGGCTGGCTGATGCGTCTTGAGGATTCCACAGCCGGGGCGGAACAACCGGGGGGAGCGTTTCGCTGGCGCATGGCGGCCACCGGTGGCACGCCCTGGCAGGGGGGCATGGGCTTCGCCAACCCAGACAACCTGGCGATCGACCGCTCCGGCAACGTCTGGATGGTGACCGACCGGGCCGCGGTGAACGGCAGCGCCGATGTGTTTGGCAACAACGCCTGCTGGATCTTTCCCGCCACGGCAGCGGCAGGTGGCGAGCCGCTGCTCTTTGCCACCGGCCCGATGGAATGCGAGCTCACGGGGCCCTGCTTCGACACCAGCGAATCCACCCTGTTTCTCGCTGTCCAGCACCCCGGCGAGGACAACGCCACCCACCGCAGCGGCGACGAGGAGGTGCAGGCTTACACCCTGCGAGACCGGAACGGCGGCAGCTTTGAGCAGCTCAGGCAGGTGCCGCTCGGTTCCAACTGGCCCTCCACGACAGCCGGCACGGCCCCCCGGCCTGGGGTGGTGGCGATCCGGCGCCTGGATGGAGCACCGCTGCTGCCGGGATCCGGAGGCCGTCCGCAGACCTGAAGGAGCCTGCGTGCCCAGGTCTAGGGCTTGGCCATGGGCCTGCAGGCAGGGGACGAAGCTGCAATCAGATCATTTCGGGGCGCGGATTGCGCCAGGTGGGCTCGATCCCCCCCTGTTGAAGTAAGCGGGCCCGCTGCTCCAACCAGCGCCGATCCAGCCTCCAGAGGCGGTAGGGACCGGCCTGGGCCAGTTGCTGTCCTGCCATGGTCTGCCAGTGAGGTTGTTTGGCGGTTTCGGCATCGATCACCAGCAGCAGCGTGGGCTGCCGATCGGCCGAGGAGGGCTGCAGGCCCGGCCGGGACTCGGCGCGAAGCCGATCCGTGAGGTTGACAAGGGCATGGGGCGAACGCCCCTCAAACAGCACCGTGGATCGGCTGTAGAAATGCAGGGAGGGTTTGATTAGACCCACCATCGCCAGGGGCTCCGCAACAGAACGCTCTGCCCGAGCGACAGCCGCCAGCTGGCGGATCGGAGCACCCCGCAGCTGATCGCCGATCTGCCAAACGGGCAGCAACAGCAGGGGCACGAGCAGAAGTAGGGCGGCCTGGCTCTGAAGCAGGCGTGCCGTTGGCCGGTTGGTGGCCAAGCCGCTCAGCAGCAGGGCGGCGACCAGGGTTACGGCAGCTCCCAGGTTCAGCCAGGGGCGGCGCCCCACGGCGGCCGCAAGACCCGGCAGGGTGGGGTCGTTGATGAGGGGCAGCCACTGAGGCGCCAGGGCCAGGGCGGCACTGACCAGCACGAGCAGGGCCGATGAAGCGGCCATGGCCGACCGCAACCCTCGTGGCGATCGGGGCCCTAGGGCCCCACCAAAGCCAGGCCGCCAGGCGGCGGAGGGGGCCAGGGCAACCAGAAGGGCTGCAGCCGGCGTCGCCACCAGCCAGTAGCTCGGCAGCTTGGTGGCAGAGAGGGAAAAAAAGAGCAACACGGCCAGGAGCCAGGCGGTGGCAAACCGACCAAGGGACAGGGGCACGGCCAGGGGGGTGCGGACCTCAAGCAGAACGCGCCGCAGGCTCAACAGCAGCAGGGGCGTGAAGGGAAGACTGGCCAGCACCAGAACGACAAAAAAATACCAAGGGCCTTGATGGTGGTTGTTCACCACCCTGGAGAAACGCTGCAGATTGTGGTAACCAAAAAAACTGTCCCAGTAGGGCTTTCCCTCCCGCAGCAAAGCAACGGCAAACCAGGGGGCGGCAAGCACCAAGGTGAGAGAGAAACCTAAACAAGGGCGCAGCCGCCGCCCCAGCCGATCAGCTTCCGCGCCAAACAGCCAAAACAGAGCGAGGCTGAGGACGAAAAGGACAATCGCCACAGGTCCCTTGCTGAGCACGGCCAGCGCCAACACACTCCAACAGGGCCACCAAGGACCCCGCTCAGCCGCGAAGGTGCGCCACGCCAACAGCAGGCTGAGGGCCAGGGTGGCGGTGAAAAGGGCATCGCTCACCTCGGTGCGACCCCACACCAACATGAGCGGACCCAGGGCAAAAGCGAGGGCTGCATTGATGGCTGTGGCAACCCGACCCAATCCGGCCGCGGGGGGACCGTGGCCAGTCAGGCCAGACGGAGGCCAGCGCAGGAGGGTGTCGGCCAGGGCCACCATCGTGGCCATGCTGGCCAGAGCGGAGGGCAGCCTGGCAGCCCAACTGCCAAGGGGATCCCACTGCTCGGAACCGGGAAGGGCATAGAGGCCGCCCATCAGCCAGTAGATCAGAGGAGGCTTGTCGTAGCGGGGTAAGCCGTTGACCTGGGGGACGAGCCAGTCGCCGCTTTCGACCATCTGGCGTGCGGAGGCGGCGAATAGGGCGGGGGTCTCATCAACCAGCCCGGTCTGGCCCAAGCCCAGCAGAAACACTCCAGCGCCGATGAAGCCGATCAGGATGAGAAGCAGCGGGTGACGAGACCTGACGAATCGACCTGTTGGCAGGAGGGAATGCAGGGAACGAGCCGATGCCCTTCTGGCGGAGGAGAACGATCCGAACACAGGCGTTTGATGAGGCTCCGGGCCACTCCAAGGCGAGGAACTTCGGAGAGCCGGTGCCGTGGAACACCCAATGAGGTGGCGAGGGAACACCACAAGGGGTGATCGTGAACACCTAAAGATAAATCAACTTTAACCGACTGGTGAAACATTGCGATCAAGAGTGCGTTTCAGTCATGCGGTTTCTGCCTCGTGAAGACAAAGCCATCCTTGATCAGGCTCTTGAGCTGGGACTTCAAGATGGTGTTTCTCCGCCGGCCTACTTATCGCCCCATCTCTGCACGGCTCTGAGCTTCCTGCTGGCAGTTCCCTCCTTGGGGTTCTCCTTGGTGCTGGTTCCCATCCTCTGGGTTGCTCAGTACGAGCGAACAAAACACCGAATCATGTGCTTGCAGAAGCAGCTTGAAACCCAACGAAACCCAGCCGATGAGCTGAGGGTTGTGCCAAGAGGGGGCCAATCTGATGACGAGCTGGCAGCGCTCTCCTAGCGTTTGGGGAGTTGAGCGCAGACAGTGAGAAGCTTCATCTACTGGCTGATGGGCGATCGGGCCGGGCGGGTGATCGTGGGCTCCTGGCGATGGCTCTGGGGGTTGCCGGTGGAATCCGGCGGCAAGGTGGCCGTTGCCGTAGCCGAGGAGTCACTGCAGTCGATGCAGGAGTCGGTGCAGCAGCTGGCCAAAGCTGTGGCCCAGCAAGTGGGAGCCTATGAACGGGCCAGAACGAAGTACCGAGACAAAATCGATGAGCTCAGAGCCTATGAGCAACAGGCACGCTTAGCCCAAAGGGCCGGCCAGATGGATGGAGCACGCCTGGCCATGAGCCGCGCTATTCAGATCGAAAAGCTCCTTCCAGCTCTCGATCAACAGGTGCAGCAAGCAGGAACGTTTGTCGAGGCATCGAAGGACAAACTCAACCGGGAGCGCATCAAGCTTGAGCAATACAAGTCTGATATGCAGAACATCAAGGATCTCTCCGAAGTCAATGCTGCCCTTGAGTCGATCGCCAAGGTGAACAATGAATTTGACATCGGCTCGGCCCGCTCGTCGTTTGAAGCGGCAAAAAGTGCCGTTGAGGGAAGGAATCTGTCCAATGCTGCATTGGCAGAACTCTCCGATAATCCTCAGGAGAAGCTGGCGGCTGATCTCGATCAGCTCAGCCTTGATGATCAGGTCTCCCAGCGCCTTAAGGCCCTGGAATCCACCCCTCTCTTGCCACTCCCAGAGGCACACCAGCCATGAGCCAACAACCCGCCGGTAGACCCAAAAGGGGCCTGCCACCGATTGTCTTCATCCTGGTGGGCCTCGGTGCTCTGTGGGGGTTGCAATCACACTGGTCCAAGCTCCTGGGATGGCGCCCTTCGCTGCCCACGATTTCAGGCATGAATTCAAGTTCAGGCGTGAATTCAATGCTTCCAGGAGGCAGCGGTGCTGGAGGAAACCTTGCTGCCCAGTTCCCTACCCAACAGAGCGTACCGGCGGGCACCACCATCACCATTGATGGTTCCACCAGCATGGTCCAGATCAATCAGGCACTCAAAGCTGCCTTCCTCCAGGCCTATCCCGGCACCGTTGTCAACACGTCAGCCACAGGATCAGACAACGGTATCCAGGCCTTACTGGGGGGAAACGTGACCCTGGCAGCCCTGTCACGCCCGCTGACGGCCGAGGAGCAACAGCGTGGTCTGGTGGCCGTGCCGGTGGCCAAAGATCGCATCGCCATCGTGGTCGGAATCGACAACCCCTTTCGCCGCGGACTCTCTAGCAACCAACTGGTGCAGATCTTCCGCGGTGAGATCAGCAACTGGGCCACCTTCGGCGGTGCCGATCGCACGATTCGGGTTCTCAACAGGCCCAGCGTCAGCGGTACCCACAAGACTTTCCAAAGCGTTGTTCTCGGCGGAAACAATTTTGGGACAACTCCAAACATCAAGACCTTGGTCCGTGATGCCACCACACCGATGCTGCAGCAGCTAGGAGTGGATGGCATCGGTTACGCCACCTATGGACAGGTGGCCGACCAGCGAACTGTGCGCGTGTTGGCCATTGACGGGAGCACACCGGAAGCGGACGCATACCCGTTTCAAAGGCCCCTGTTTTATGCCTACCGTCAACCCGCTGATCCGGCGGTCAAGGCTTTCTTGGGCCTGGCTCTCTCAGAAGAAGGCAAAACTCAGATCGCCACGTCCATCAAGGGACCTTGACGCCCTGGCACGATGCGTGGCATCTGCTGATCGATACGGCTCTGTGGTTGGCGAGCGCAGAACCTCAGCGGTCTGGTGTGAGTGGGCGCGTCCAACGCCGGTAGAGCCAGACTCCGCCGCCACCCCAGAGGAGGCTCCAGAGAATGAAGGTAGTGAGGGTGCCGAGCTGGGCGCCATCAAGGGAATAGACACCGGCGTTGATCAGGCCGGCATCAATAAGGGAGCCACCGATCCCCCAGCCAAGCACCCAGGTGAACAGAAAGCCGATGGCTTGAAGGTTGCCAGTCATGGATGAATTTGCAGCGATGGCCATTAAAAACCCCCGGCGACTGCCGGGGGACCAGAAGGCGCTGGGTGGAAGTCAGCGGGTGTTGGTGGGTTTGAGATCGCTGGGGCGAGTGAGCATGTAGGCCGTCATGCTGGTGAGGAGAACGACCAAGCCGATAACGGCTGCGATGGCTGTGCTGTAGTCGGTGGTCATGGCGCTCAACCCAGACCGATCTGGGAAAGGATGCCTTGACCGGTGAGCAGCTCGGTGGCGAGGCCGATCACGAAGCCAAGCATGGCCAGACGGCCATTCCAGGTTTCAGCGAAGGCCACGAAACCAAAACGGGAATCGGAGTTAGCCATGGGTCTGTTTCAATGTGTTTCGCGAATCATAACAGATTGTGAAGCCGATGGGGCGTCCGGATCCCCCTCGTCGTAAGCCCACCTTCCCGGCGCAAGTGGCGGAGCGTGGTGAGACCAGGCCTTTCGGGCCATAATCCACCATAAAAAGCGGCACTACGGGCTGAACGTCCGGATTGGGTCCGCCAACCGGCTCCACCAAGCTGGATCACCTAGGCCCATATCCGCACCCCTCGGGCAACTCTGCTTGGGTCTGACGACCACACTGCTCTCCAGCACGGCCATAGCGGTCCTTGACCGACCTACTCCGCTTCTTCATGCCCGTGGACGCCGTCGCGTTTCGGGCGTTCAGCCCGCGACCCCACGTGGTGCTACATCACCGGAGAGAAACAGGACCAAAATTCAATTGATGATTTTGCCTACAGCAGTTGCCTTTGGTTTAAGGCTTCACGGTTGACAATCTTCAGGCCGCCACCCTCCACCTCCTCAACGATGCCCCGCTGACGCAGTTTGCCGAGGATGCGCGATGCGGTCTCGCGCGCTAGTCCCGATAGTGAAGCCAGTTCCCGATGCGGCAAGGGCGGAATGGTCGAGAAGCTGTCGGCTCCCAGACGGGTGCGGCGTGCGAGCTCGCAGAGTGTGGCCAATAAGCGAGTGGTGGCATCGGCCCCCCGCAAGGTGAAACGACAGTTGAGGTCCTGCAAGCGCCGTGCTTCCAACTTGGCTAGGGCTAGGGAAAGCCTGGGTTCGCTGTGCAGGAGTTCGCGGAAGGGGCCCACCCGCAGGAAGACGGCGTCGCAAGTGGTAACGCTGACAACATCGGCTGAGCGGCGTCCATTATTGAGAACCGCCATCTCGCCACAGACATCACCAGGACCGAGCAGGGAAAGCACATCTTCCTCACCCTCACTATTGTAACGGCGAACTTTAGCGATTCCGTTCCGAAGGAGGATCAGACCCTGGGATTCATCCTGGTCCAGCATCAGCAGCTGATCAGGAGAAAAGGTTACGCCTCGATGTTGATCGAGAAGTCGGTGGCGTTGCTGCTCACTGAGGAGAGCAAACAAAGCAATTTCCGAAAGATCTGCAGCCGTGATATCAGTGTGACCTAGCGTAACCATGTAGCCCTCATTGGATGATTTAGGAAACAGTCCTTGTCGGGAGGAAGATATGGGATTAATTATACCCGACCTAAAATGATACCGATCTCAAATGATGCCAATCTCAGAGAACCGAATTCGCCTTATTGGCTTAAGGTAGATTCTACGCCAGGCTGGCCACTGAAACTGTGACCAAGATCACAACTTGAAGCCCGGGTTGCTTGAAGGCTCCCGGCTAAAGAAGCGTCACCTGCCGGATGAGAAACACGATCGGCAGGTAATCCGTTGGGCATTGTGAGAGTGACCTCCAGCACGATCTGCTGCGATCCATCTCTCGGATTTGGACTTCTCGATTAGGCGGTGACTAGAATCACTGAGTATCAGAATTGAGATCACAATAGCTTCAAAGCAAAGCCAACAGGATGGCAAGAGGCCCAAAAAATCCAGCAGTCACTCGCTATCTGAGCACAAATCCAAAGGAGGCCAACAATGAATAACCCTATCAGCACAACCAAGCCTCAAAATGAAGTCGGAGATGGGCTAGGACTTGGTAAACAGCAACCTTGGTTACAAAACAGTTGGCCAGAGCTTCTTTCACTCATGGCCTGGCTCTGGGGAATCGAAGCAGGAGCAATCACATCGATGATGGAATTGATAGGTATACTCCTCGTCCTGCCACTAGGAATTCGTGCAAGTTGGAACATCGCAACTCTGCTGCACGGTACTGGCCACACGTTGCTGATTGCAGCCGTCGACGGGAAAAGCTCGGTAATAAATATTGAAAGCATAACAGAACATCAGAATCTAGCAAACCTTGGCCGTTCAATGATGCCGTTTCGCTCTATTAACGGCCCAACTTCTCGGAGCAGCGAATCGCTGTGGCTCCATGCAGGAAATCAAGAAGCATGGAAAATACGCATCAAGGCAACTGGTGGTTTGCTGATGAACGGCATCGCCCTGACCATAGCGATAGCTCTGATTCAATTAACAACCTCAAACATGAAACAACATGATCCAATGACACACTTTTGGTTCATACGTATTCACTTGTGGAGCTTCCTGGTAAGCAACGCCGTACTGCTGATCTTCTCACGGACTGACTGGTCATCTTTGTGGACTGGGCAAGCTACGTATTTCTACTGTGGAAATTTTGGATTTATTGCCGAGCAGGAAGATATTAGAGATAATGAGTTGCTTTCGCGGCAGGGGATTGAGAGGTTTCAAATAATGGGACATGAAACGGAGGTTCGTGGTGAACAAGCCGGCGGAGGGCTTGTTCTGGCCAGAGACAATTCAGGTCACGTTCGGTTTGTTGGCCACAAGGTGGTCAATAAAAAACGAAAGAATCTAACTTATCATCTTGAATCTGGATTCTCACGAAAGCGTCAGCAGGCGATACGGGCAGGACATCGGCCCATAGGCACCAGCACCACAGCGGCCTGGCACTATCGGTTCGGTACCAGCGGACCGCCGTCGGTTCTCGAAACCCACTGGCATGAATGGTGCCCAGCTCGGATCGATCGAGTGTGGCAGCAGATCAATGGCCGCTGGACGGTGCGGCGACATAACATTAACCATCGGATAACCCACAATGGAGACTTCGATGGCTTCCTGCTATTTGACAAAATTGTCGACTATGAAAAGCTGGGGTTGTGGCTGGAGCGGGTGCTCCATTGTCCGAACAAGACCTTAGGAGATTCCCCCAAGATTGCGGGGATGATGGATTTACTGACTTGCAAAGGGAATTGGTATGCAGCCGTTAGGCTTGGATATCAAACAGCCATCGCCCGAGATGTTTCAGCTTCATTTGGCGGGCAGCCACCAAACAGGTCAGCTTCCGATACGGCGCCCTCTTCAATGGCTCTTGAAAATTGGGCAGCCATTTTCGAAAATTGCTTTCTCAAGTTTGCTAAAGTTTATCCCGATGTTGAGTGGAAGGGTGATCAGCCAAGAAGGCAGGAACTTCAAGAAAGCATCCATGAACAGCTCAACATGGACTCACGCCTGAACATGAACAGTGAAGCAGACTTGCGGCAGATGATTGACGAAGTTATCCAATCATTTTTACATAATTCATCTGCGCAAGCATGTCGACTCTTTCTAGCTCAGGCAAGGGGTAGCTTTGGACTTGTTACCCTATCTACCCTTACGCCCAATCAGGTCGTTCTGGGATGCCTCGGACAACCACTGTCAACAGGCTTTGATCCTGAAGCCAAGCTATCTCTCTATGCTTCAGAACCCGCCTCCATTGATGCAGCCTTGGCCTTGAAGCCCCAAGCCTACCGGATTGATCTCAATCAGAATTCAGGTGAAGTCGCAGTCCTCACATCTTCCGAACTAAAGGTTTACTCCCTCTCGGACATGCGTACCATCTCAAGCGACGAACTCCTGGAAAGAAAGATATTCTATAATATGAATTCCAATCTCCAGCAGATTCAGCCCTCCTCACAAGATAGAAAAGACCCCGTTGCGGCCGACCTTCGCGCTATCCCTGGTCTCTTGCACGCGATCAAGAACGACTGGATAAATCCATCCTCATTAAATCGACAAAGTGCTGATTACTTTGTTAACATCATGATAGCCAAAGCTCACCATCTCCAGGCAAAACAGGCTCTGTTGAAAAAGTCGGGCTTAGATCCCTCTTTAGCAAAATCCACCCATGTGGATCTTCTCGTGACCGGGGTGGAAAATAGTCTGTGGGTGGGTGGTCAGTTCGCCAAGGACTTAGCTACGGTATTTCCATTGTTAACCATCAAGACCATCTCCTCCAACGTAGTCCTTCAGAACCTTCAGCATGATTTTGAAGAACTTGGCCTGGCTAGACAAACAATCGTACTTGCAATTAGTCAATCCGGTCAAACCTTCTCCACAAGGCAAGTCCTGGAGGCCTGTGATCTGCTTGTCCGTGAGGAGGTTATCCGCGAGGTTTTCATGGTCACTGGCGAACCGACGAGTTTTGTCGGTTCAGCGATGATGCAGTCATCCTTCGTGGGGGAACCCTTCTCTCGGCGGATGATCACCACGGCTGGAGGACGCCGGACGGCCGAGCCGGCAACCGCCTCGGTGGCTGCACTCCACCAAACGTTAACGGAACTACTGTTTTGCATCTGTCGCCAGATGCAGGTGGCCTTTCCAGAACAACAACCATTTGGCATGAAACTGAGCAGGCAAAACCTCCTGGTGCTTGAAGGGATGGAGGATCATCTTTTCCTGAAGTCTGTTGTCAGCATCGTCGGAACTGACTGCCGAGGAGAAAAAAAGCCGAGCCGTCTATATCAGCAGTTGGTTGAAAGCGGAAAACGTTGGGGTTCTCATGTCATTGAATACCCGATTACCTGGGCTATTCAAGCTCTCTATGTCGTAATCACCGTTGGCTGGGCGATCCCATTTGGGCATCCGATCCCGCCGATGCAGACGCTGGGGAACAGGCTGATCGAGATCTTCAACTTAAATAATCATTCATTCATGATTCAAACCCTATCGGTTTCATTGGCGCTAGCCGATCTAGGTGTGTATATCTTCGGCCCCTGGATCTGGAGCCTTGGCCTACGCCTGGCCCAGGGACGTCAACTGTTTGCCAGAACAGGGAAGCGAACCTTAGTCATCGGTGAGGCCCCATGGGTTCACCAGGTTCTCGGCAACTTTGTCAGCAAACTATTTTCGTTAAGTTATGGGGTAGCGTCGGTGGACGTTCATGGGGCCAACCCACAAGACGATCTTGTGCACTGCTACGCCCACCGAATCGTGCGGGGCAGCCTGCTTTATCTGGGGATCCCGGATGGCCGTTGCAGTGAGATGCAAAATAGTCAGGAACTCTCAACTATTATGGCTGGCCGCCAGTCGCAGGGGATACAACATTTATCAACAGGCCCAGAAATCCTGATGGTGGGTTCCAATCCCTTGATTGCAGCTAAAGGATTCGGCAGGTCGATTGTTTTACCCAGCCCAGTCCATAAAGTCTGCGATGAGTTTGGTGCCAATATCTGCGAGAATAGCGCATTAGAGTCTTTGCGTGAATCTCGTTTTGGTTCATTCCTGAGACTCCTTTCAAGCTACATCGTTTTTTGGTCCATGGCAAAGACTGTTGCCAGCCTTCCACTGCTCAAGTAAGAGTTCTGGAAATCCCAGAGTCGCACCAAAGTGATGACAACAGCCGCTCCTGTATCTGCCGCAAAATTGGATCGCCCGGAGCGGCTTGAAGTTGGCGAACTGCACTTAAGCATTTATGCAAATCGTGATCAAAGTTAAAATGTAAATCAAGCCGACATAACCAAGCAGGGGGCGAAATGCAGCAGTCCTGATGGGCCCATGTGATGGAACTCCACGAACTGGTGTTGGTTCGCGCCTAGCAGAAGCCGCTCTTCACGCTCACACCAGTGGTGGTGCTGCGGTTGCGGTCGCGAGATTCGTGACTCCCCCAGCCCCGCAGGGCATGCACGACATTGCACCCCTTCTCGGCGACCTTCGCTTCCGTGAATCCCCATAGGGCGTTGGCTTTCGGCGCTGGAGTCGTCGTAAAGGCGCCATTGGGTGCGGTGGCGGTGTTGACCGTGAGTGATGGGCTGTACCAGGGAGCGGCTGACTCAGCCCATGCCACAACAACACTTGTGGGAGCCACCGGGTACCGGTCTTGGCCTGCCCCTGCTTCCTGGGGGAGCGGCTCGACAGGACCCAAGACGATTCGCCACCGATTGATCCTGCTTTTGAACCAGAACGGCGAGTGATCGCCTTACGATCCATGGGGAATGACGGAAGTTTGAAGCCAGTACAGGCTGTCCTGATGGATATCTCAGTCCATGACAACCAGACACTTGCTGCAGTGGAGATGGCTAATTTGCGGTGAACGTCTTCAACTGGCCCCCCATGCCCTCCGGCGCCACCTTTAACACCCCCGACGACGAACCCGTCGGCGATCCTCTCCATCGCCGCGCGGTGGAAGCGGGCCAACTGCGGGGCCTGACCCAGGCGGAAGGCATCATCATGATCGTGCTGGGGATATTGGCCCTCAGCTTCCCCGTGGTGGCCTCCGCTTCGGTCACCGTGATGGTGGCCATCGCTTTCCTGCTGGCAGGCATCGTGGGCTGGATCGACAACCTGCTGCGGGCCAGACGGCTTGGACGCTGGTATTGCTTCTGGCGGCTTGTGGTCTCCACCTTGTTGCTGGTCACCGGCCTTTGGATGGTGATCCAGTTCAAATCGGGGATGGCCCCCGCCGCGTTACAGATCAAGGCCCTGGCCTCGGCGATCGGCCTCGTGTTCCTGGTCGAAGGGGCCGTGACGGCCATCATCTCTCTCAGCCACCGCACGACGCGGGGCTGGGGCTGGGGATTAGCGAATGGCCTCGTTACCCTGGCTCTGGGTGTCATGATTCTGACGATGAGCCCGGCCGGCATGCTTTCCGTGATCGGACTCCTCGTAGGGATCAGTTTCCTGTTCAGCGGATTCGACCTGCTGGGCTTCAGCACCCGCTTCCATTCGCGCCTCGATTAATGGATCAGGCAACAGCTGGTGGCAGGCCCACTGATGGCGGTTCCACTCGTGAAGGGCATGGTGTGCCAACAGCACCTGATCAACCTTGGGGTCGCGATCAAGTCGCGCGGCCGATCAGGCGTGGTGATTTCGATCGGGTAGCACCGCCGCCACATCCGTGAACATCTAGGGCTGCGGCGGCATACTGGTTTCTTGGATCGCCGCACGGCGGATCTCAAGGATCTGGCCGATCTCCCTGGCAAAGCTCGGCTGTCGATCGATCATCTGATGCACCATTGGCCGCTGAAATTTTCATCACCTCGAGATCGTTGCTGGCGATCACGGTAACCAAGCTGGGTTCGCCGGAGAAAAGAGACATCTCGCCAAAGAATTCACCGTTGCGAAGCGAGAGGATTTCCCGTTCCCGACCCTCAAAATCGCGGCTGAACATCAGGGCCAGACCCGCCACGATGATGTAAAGCGCCTGGCCCACTTGGCCCTGGCGGATAATCTTTTCACCAGCGGCATAATGTTGGAGGGCGATCCCGGAGCTGGTCGGTACCAGGGCATCCTGTTCCCGATTGATCGGGACGAATGATGGGATGGCCTGCAGGCTCTCGCTGAACTTCTTATCGATCCCCTTCTGCTGGCTGGAAGGACCATGGAAATTGTAAACCGTGCGAATCGGAAATGGAATGGTGAGATTATTCCGTTTCGCGGCATACCAGACTCGAGTCATGAAGCGTTCGCGAATCTGCTCCACGTCACCGTAGTCGCGGATGAAGAACTTCACCTCGTAGCTGACCGCCGAGTCGTCGTAGTTGAGCGTGAAAACCTCCGGCTCTGGATCCAGCAGGATGCCCTTGGTCTCCAGGGCTGTGCTCTTGAGCACCTGTCTGGCCAAGTTGGGCGGATGGTTGTAGGAGAAGCCGATCCGGATCCGCTCGGCATGGATCCGATTGGGCTGGGTGAAATTGCGGATCATCGTGCTGCTGATCAGCTTGTGGGGAATCACCACCATTTCCTGCTCCAAGGTCAGCAGCCGCACCGCCCGCCAGTTGATGTCGATCACCTGTCCCACCACCCCGTCCAGTTCGAGCCAATCACCCACGGAGAAGGGACGTTCAAACAGCAGGGCGATCCCCGACATCACGCTGCCGAGGGTATCCTGCAGGGCCAGGCCGATCACCAGCGAGCTCACCCCGAGGGCCGTGACCAACCCGGCCAGATCGGCATTCCAGACTGAGGCAAGCACGAAGGCGGTGCTAAGGAGGATCAAGAACAGGCGGGCCAGATCGATCAGCAGCTTCGGCACCCGCGAACGCCAGGTATCGGCCTCTGCCTGCTCAAACAGGACCACGTTCAGCAGGGACAGGGCCGCATGAATCACACAGACCCAGAAGATCGTCTCCACGGTCTTTGTCAACCGACATCGAAAACTGCACCACTTCCGACACCGAAAAGTGAGCCACCCCCGACCCGGTCTGGGGCGTCGTTTCCGGACTGGTTCCGCCTTGGCTGCGCCGGCGGTGCCTCT
>JBIJAG010000028.1:0-50552 GCA_044345855.1 Cyanobium sp.
ACGGTGCATAATGGAGAAACGGAGCTGCGCATTCAGCTTCCAAGCAGTCATCCCCTGACTGCTCCTGTTCACCCTCCAGAAAGGGTCACAGGACCTCCTGAGTTACACCACTCGAAGGGGCGCTACCTCTGAAATCCGGGCCACGCTCTGCCGGTTCGGTGGACACATCCGCCTCCTGATATCAGCCCACTGCTTCGCAGAAGCCTTCGGCTAGACGGCCTCGCTGTAACGACGCATTGGTCTGCTCCATCAAGCCCCCGTGTGTGCGGTTGTGAGGGGTGTCATCTTTCCTGAACGCGGGGCAAACCAAAGCGCCAGGTACCCGTTGCTAAGACCGATATTCTTAGATACAAGATCATTTCTGACATCATAGAATCGCAACACATGCACGCGAGCAAGCTAGACTGCACACTAGTATTCGTTCACTATTGGGGGATCTTCGCGTGCCCCAGAACACAGTCCAGTACCAGGAATAGTTTTCCCTCCCAGATTTCATCCTTACTACTACGTCTACTCATGGCTGGAAGTGGTTGCGTACTGCAGACGCTTCGGCTGCTCAGATCTGCCCTGAGACGTGTTAGACCCAAAGCTTCAAATTCTCTACCCTTTGTGCTACTGATCTTAATATTTGCATTTTGCTCATTGTCCGAGGAGGCTTGCTCCGGCCATGTTCATTGTAGCAGATGTGGATATGTAAAAACGTCATCTTTGTGCAACTGATACAGTGACTTGCATACTCTCAGGGCTCGGGCTTCATCTGATCCTTGATTCAAACCGTGTTCATGGAAAACCATTGCTGACGGCTCATAGACTATCTTTCCCCCATGGTTGACAACACTCTGGGCCCATACCCGATCCTCAATCCCATTGATTGTCTCATCAAATGGCGTTGCTTCCCATGCTTTTTTTATTATCATTGAGAAAGCATTATGAAAAAAGGGATGGGTTTCATAGATAATTCTCTCTCGCCCGAAAACAGTCAGCAAATCGCGAGTGTCTATAGCATTAGAATTCACGGTTGGAAGCTGTCTTCCATATACGCCTACAGGATTAAATAGTTGGAAGACAGCAAGCAGGCTTTCAGCCGAATCATAAGTTGCCAAGGGGCAATGGGCGGATAGCAGCATGACTAACGGAGTATCTCCGGCCTTAATTCCGATATTTAGTGCTTTGCTATAATTAAAAATGACTCCAGATGGATATTCAATGATTAGGCAGCCATATTGTTTGGCAATGACTGTAGAATTGTCGGTACTATTATTATTGACAAGTATTACACTGGTCGGAGGCATCGTTTGCCTCTTCAATGACTCTAGTGTATCTGCAAGGGAATGCTCTTCATTCCTGCACCGAATGACGACAGAATAGTTACGCATCTCTTAGAAGTCTAGTGACTATCTCAGTCACTTTAACAGATGCTAGTGCTGATGAGAATGTACATAGTCGCTCATCAATCTTTGCTAACATTCGGCCTTGCTTTGTCGCTAGCACATGTTGGAAGAAAGCTAGGTACGCATCAATCCCATATCCGCTATAGCGGGTGATACCGTTGAGAAAATAGCGTTGAGAAAAGTAGGGGTTTATTAACCTTAAGCCATGATTGTTGATAATGCGAAATCCTCTGTCTGCTTGCTCTGAGTTAATTCTCTCAGTAGCTGTGAGCACCTCAATCTTCTGCCGTGATGAGCAAACACTGTCATGAGATTCAGCCCACGAGGTTAGATGCACTGATAAAAAGTCCGAATCCACACCACGCCATTTGATAATCACGTCAACATTGTCAGCTACTGCAACTCCATCATTTAATAAGGTCTCGCCACTGGAATATGCATTAACATCAACAGGCTGCGCGCCTGTCATCCAATGAATTAAATCTACATAGTGAACGCCGAGGTATTGGAACACATTGCTGTTGTTTGCCCACTTTGGGAAGTAATCTAGTACAACCTTTCTGTCCTGAGAGTAATCCACGAAAATGCGACTTATGGATTGTGAGACGAGTCTGTTTTTCAGTAAAATATTAGCATTGTCAAAGCGTTTGTGAAATTCAACGCATCCGACTAGATTGCGTCGTTCAAATTGATCAACTAATAACTCTGCTTGTGCAAGTGTCTCCACAAAAGGCTTTACTGTTATTGTGTGTAGATTAAGGGACGCGCAGAGATGAAGAAACTGGTAATGCAAATGATCTGGCAACGATATGATTGCCGTATCAATACTGTATTTCTGAATGAAGTCATTGTTGATGGGGGTCCCAGGTGGAATTGCGGAGGCAATGTCGTTGCCACATTGTGAATTTATCTTAGCTGCTGTAAAGCAGGCACTATTCGACGATGTTTTTATATAAACTCTGTCTAATAAGCCTATGATGTTGGCCTCAAGAATTGCTGCTCCAACATTGCCCAAAGGAGTATCCAATGAGCGTGAGCCGGTAACATATACTCCTGAGCCAAAAAGTATGCAATTCATCATTCTTCTGTTAATGTGTATAAACGCTTAATGACTTCATAGTCGTTTGGTTTCTTCAACAGCTGGTTGGACCACCAAGAAGTTTCCAAGAAGCATGTATCCTTGTCAAATAGTATACCAGCACTCAACGCTTTAATACAGTCACGATGCCAGCCCATTAATGCATAATTAAACTCGTGGGCAGGCGTTAACTCTTGAGTGCGTTGAAACCCACCAGAAAAGCTAAAGTTTAGAGGCTGATCCTTATAGCTAAGGTGGCCTCTTGTCAGTCGTGTACTGACAAATGATCTTGGCTCGCGACGTCTACATAGATCAACAGCAGCCCGGATGTCATCCAATGTTGTTAGTGGTGAGGCTGTATTAATCCAAATAAGATATTGAAAGTCAGGGGCTAGATTGTTTAATGCATCAAGAACAACAGCATCACTCGAAGCAGATGAGCTTGCTAGATGAGGCTGCCTTAGGTGGAAACCTATCTCGTGCTGTTCGCTGACTGATCTGAGTTCAGAATCTTCTGTGTTTAAAAATATGTAATCAAACAGACCAGTTTTCTTAGTCTTCAAAATTGTATGTTCAAATATTCTTTCAGAACCTAATGTTAGATAATTCTTAATTGGCAGCCGTTCACTCCCCTTGCGAACTGGAATCATTGCTGCGTACTTCATCAATTCATGCCCCCTTGAAGCCATGGAACAAAATCCGAATGGATAATCATGTCTTGCTTTGGAATGTTTATCGATTCTACTATAACCTCAAGAAGCCTTGAGACAGCTTTTACGAGTGAGTAATTAGCCATCAATTCCTCCGCGTCTACGTCAATAAAGCCGGGATGTTTTTTGCTCATAAGAGTGTTACTACCGATCTTAACTGTTGGCAAAAAACTATTCTTGTAGTTTGAGCCTCTGCCGGTTGTAAAGATCAAACAGGTTGCACCGGAAGAGATTTGGCCCGAGATTGAACATGGATCATATCCTGGTGAATCCATAAATGTCATTCCTGTGATTGCTCTGGGGATCTCAGCAAAGCGAAGTACTTGATCGAGTCGATTAAACCCAAACTTCTGAATTGCTCCAATAGACTTTTCGAGGTTCGTTGAAATTCCGCCCTTAAAATTCCCTGGTGCTGGATTGTTTGTCCCGATCTTACGCATATCCCACTCTCTGAATATATTAGCAAATTTCTCCTTGTCTTCCACGTGCTTGCATAGTTGAATTAAGCATTCCTCGAAACCTCGCACTTCGGGTGTTTCCGATAAGATCACAGCAGCTCCTAGCTTGAGCAAGCTTGACGTTGCGTAGCCCAATAGTGGATTAGCGGTGATCCCTGAAAACGAATCAGAACCGCCGCATTGGAGTGCAAAACAGATGTCTCCTAGCGATCGGTTCTCAGGTCTTATCTCAACCACATTTCTTAGCTCTGTACGGATTGTATCCGACACAACTCGGATCAGTTCAGGCTCGCCAAGCTCTTGGACACTATAATAATGAACATCAGAGGGGTAGTCGGTTGAGCAAAATTGATTGTCTTCGCAACCGAGTCCAATTATGGCAACGTGAAATGTGTTTGGATTGATAGTATATCCGTAAATTGTCCTCTGGAGGCAGCGATGATCTTCACTTCCAACAACAAGGCCGCACCCCGTATTGTGGGTGATTGGGATTACTCTTGTATACAAATCATTTTTGTCTTCAAATTCTCGAGCAATCTCTAGGACCGTGCGATTGACGCATGATACTGTCGAAATAATCAGAATATTCTTCCTGGTGGCATACCGACCAACCCTTGGGTTCCTGAATAAGCTGACTGAGTCGTTTATAGGTAGGTCAAGGCTAAAATTAGTGGTTATTTTGTTTGATCTAATTGATCCGGTCTCGATGTTATGTGTATGAATCAGTTCCGACTGTTCGACATCACTCGTTAAACATCCAATCTCGTTGCCGAGCTTGATGATAGGAGTCCCTTTCTTAAGTCTTTTTGCTGCGTACTTGAAGCCTCTTTGGTAGGGCTCGAGATCTGAAAAAGAGACTAATACATTGTCGGCTGGATGAAGCCTAATTAGTTTCGCTTCCATGGGCGTTGTTGTTGGTTGGAAAGCTTGCATGGACTCTTTAGCGGGTTGCTTGCCTAGATGTTTATATTTTTGTTAATTAGGGATTTCGGATTGCTTGATCACTCACCTCCCCCCTAAGGTAAATCCCACTCCAGTCGGTTCGAGTGGATTCGCAGGATCATCAGGCTGGCATTTCGCTTCGTGCCGATGCTCCAGAATTGATTTGCTGCTGCCAAAGCTTTCTGTAAAGACCATCTTGATCAAGTAAGTTTGCATGGGTCCCTCGCTCCACAACTAGACCCTGATCCAGAACAAGAATCTGGTCAGCAGCCGCAATTGTGCTCAGCCGGTGGGCGATCACCAGCACCGTGTGGTTGCGCTCGAAGCGCTCAATCGCCTCCTGCACCAGCCTCTCGCTCTGGGAATCCAACGCACTGGTGGCCTCATCGAGGATCAGCAGCTCTGGATCGCGCAGGATTGCGCGCGCGAGGCTCAAGCGCTGCCGCTGGCCGCCACTGAGCCGATAGCCCCGCTCGCCCACCAGGGTGTCGTAGCCCTTCGGCAGGCTCTCGATGAAACCTGCCGCCTGAGCTGCCTGGCAGGCGGCTTTCATTTGGCTCAGCGTGGCCCCCGGGGTGCCAAAGGTGATGTTTGCGGCGATGGTGGCGTTGAACAGGAACGTGTCCTGGCTCACCACCCCAAGCCGATGTTGCCAGCTGGCCAGTTCCAGCTGCTCCAGTGGTGTGTTATCGACCCAGATCTGGCCTGCGGTGGAGGCGTAGAGGCCCGTGAGCAGGTCGGCAATGGAGCTCTTACCGGCGCCGCTCGGGCCCACAATCGCCAGCATCTGGCCTCTGGGCAGGGTGAAGGAGATGTCATTCAAGGCTGGAGGCAGTTCGGGGGCGTACTGCAGGCCCACACGCTCAAAGCGGATCTCGCGCTCCAAGGCATGGAAGGGGGTACCGCCGCGGCGGCGGAACTGTTTTTCCTCGGGCGAAAGGATTTTATTGAGCCGCCCCATCTGGGCGCTGTTGGAAGCCAGGGAGGTGAAGGTGCCGGCAATGCCATTGATGCGGTCGTTCAGGCGCTGCAGGGTCAGTCCAAAGGTCACCAGGCTGGGCAGCACGCCGGTGCTGCGCCCACCCAAGACCATTATGCTAACGAAGGCAACTCCTGCGATGGCCAGGATCGGAAGAAAGCCTGAGATTGGGCCTACCAGCGAGCTGCGACGGCTCTGGTCCCTGCTGGCCCGCTCCAGTTCACCCATCTGCCTGCGCAGGTTGGCATCGGCTGCATCCAGCTGGCCACTGCTGTGCAGCAGGCGCAGGGCCTGAAAATCTTCCGTGACCCGCTGGCTGATTCCTACATCAATTAGGGCGAGTTGGCGTGAACCAGCAGCGATGCGCGGTAGAATCTTGCGTTGTAGGAAGATAACCAAACCTCCCATCGCTGCTACTACCAGCACCAACCAGGGGGAGATGACCACCAGCACCAGGGTGTAGGTGAGCATCATCAGCAGCCCCACCAGCAGGCTGCTGTATGCCTCGATCTGGTTTCGTACAGCCACCGGACCGCTGCCGGCGTAGTTGGTCAGGTTGCCCACCTTGTAGCGGCTGGCGCAGGGAAAGCTGAAACTCAGCACCTGGCTGTGGATGCGCGCCTTCACCAATGCCGTGCAGCGGGCTGCGAAGTAGCCCACACTCACGCTGCTGGCAAATTGCGCCAGGCTCTGTAGTGCCTGCAGCAGCACTGCCACGGCCAGCAGCAGCACGAAGGCACCACTGGCCGGCAGGGCCGACAGCATCGCGACCGCCCCAGGCAGCCGGCTGAGAATCGGGTTGCCGGCCCAGTTGAACGGTTGCGCTACCGGGGCCGAGAGCGCCTGAACAGCCAGAAATACCACCGCCAAGGTGGCCCCATCGCTGAATGCCTGCAGCAGGCTGCTGCCCGCATTCACCGCAAGGAGCCGCCACTGTTGGCGTGCTGTATGGCGAATCAGCTGGGCCGCGGGCTCCTGGCTTCGCAGGGGCGCCAGGAGCTTTTGCAAGGGTGGCGCCAGGTGGTGGATGGGGAAGTGGGGCAAGGGTATGGGGGCTGCAAGTGGTGCGGGGGCTGGGGGCTCAGTGGGGAGTCCCCCCGGCGCGCATAAGGCTTTGGCGGCCAGCCAGGTGGTCAAGCACTGGAAGTCGAGCAGGGCGTCGGCCAGGGCTTCCAGCAGCTCCAACGACAGGGTCTTGGATCTGGGGGTGGTGGTGGTGGCGTCGCTGAGGGGCCCGCAGCGGCGCTTGAGCAGGCGGAAGCTGCTTGAGCAGGCGGAAGCTGACAGATACCGGCTCTCCCTGGCGACTTTCTGGGCCCCTCAAGCAGATACTCCTGAAGACACTCCTGAGCGGTGCGGGTATGGCGCACGACCGCGTGGGGGAAGCTCTGAACGCAGGGGCCGTCCATAGGGCCAGTAGCCCTTCCCGCCGCACCAGGGGGAGCAGATCGGGCCCTGGACGCCCTTCGGGCACACAGCACCAGCCCGGCAAAACACGCGCCTTGGACGAGAGGAAAATCACCTGGGCAGGCATCCCGAGCAAGACGATCGTGGCGCCCGTATTCGGCCAGATCAAGGGAGACAGGAGCCTGGATCGCTTCCGGTTGCGAGGGTTGGCGGAACGCCACTGTTGCGATTGGAGATTTCAGAATCCCCGGGTTTCACAGGTTTCAACCGCTGCCGCCGGGCCTCGGCGCAACGTGCGCCACGCTCCTAGCGCCATACGAAAGAGCTTTGCTGGAGCGCCAAACCCTTTGCAGAACTGAGCTGCATAGCCATCTTCCAGTTCATTCCATGGGATCAGCTCGGCCAGCTTGATCCAGCGGTTGTCGGGCGGTTCGTAGATGTGATCACGAGACTCGATGATCACACCATCACGGTCGAGAAACAAAGCCGGAGTAGGCCGGGAGTAGCGCTGAGCAAGCAGGCAGCATCATTTGATTGGGGGCGGCACCGATTTAGCGTTCACGGCTCCCAATAGTGGCGATTGTCGGCGCGGCCGGCCTCCCGACGGCTGAATTCACTTACGCTTGGGTTGGAGTGAAGTGGATCCACATGAGCCACCCGCTGCCAGAGATCCCGAGGCGCCCAGCGCACGGTGTGCTCGACGCGATCATGACGGATCACATGACACCAGCGTGAGGATCCGCACTTTGGGCAGAATAGTTCCTCCAGCCATTCATCACTCAGGGTCAGTACCGGGTAGGAGGCAATCACCAGACGGGCCCTGCCAGCAGGCATCCCACGCTGACTGAGCTCCTCGGCGCTGAGCAGATGCAGAAAGTAGCGCCGCCCGCCACCGGCGAGCTCCTGCTCCGGATGGGCCGGACAATGCAGTAAACGACGGGCAGGGCGGCGGGAGCGACGAGACTGAACAGTCACACGATGGGTGCAAATCACCAGCCGGAGCGCGAGCGAGCTCAAGCGCCACCAGACGACTTTTTCATTCTGGCATGGGAGGGAACGGAACCGTCACCGCACCAAGGCCTCGCCAGCAGCCTGCCTGGCCAGACGGATCCATTGCTGTACAGGAGCGGTCTTCAGGCTGCGCAGCAGCAGGCGCCCATCACCGAGTGGGCGTGGCCGCAAGGCTCACCAGATCTGCCAGGCAACTCTCAAGCGCTGAGGCCTGCCCTTCCTCCACACGCCGGTACCAGCCCACGGTGCACGCCACGGTGGTGGCGAAATCCCAGCGCGGCGCCCAGCCCAGCCGGTGAGGGGCTTTGTCGAACAGCAGGTTGAGCAGGGGGGCCTCATGGGGGGCCTTGGCATCGATCTGGTCGATCCAGTTGCCCGGCCAGTGGCGCAGCTCCTCCTCCACCAGCTCGCGCACGCTGTGGCGCTCCGCCAGGCACAGGTAGCCGCTGATCGGCTCCAGCACGTGCTGCCAGGCCGGGTGGCGGCCGGGTTGCGAACGCCGATCGGATTGCCGCGCCCAAGAGCCCGCATCGCATCGGGCACGATCCGGTCGGCCGCCCAGTCGCCGCAACCGATCACGTTGCCGGCACCGATGGACTTCTGGTGGCACATGGACGATCCGCCGCCATTCCTGGACGGCATCCCTATCCCCGGTACCGGTCGCTTGTGTGACGCGGCAGTCAACGATCAGGCATGGCGGTTATCCATGAGCACGTGCCCCCGTTAGCTGGGCAGCGCCGGATGGGCTACGGCGCCGCCAAGGCAGCGCTCATGGCGTTGTGTGAGGGGTTGCTGCTGCGCTGCCACGGCGAGGCGTTTGCGGTGCGGATCATCAAAGCCGGGTTCATGGCGACCCCGATGACGGGGGGCAAAGCTCCGCCTGCCCTGCGCGCCAGCCCCGAGTCGATGGCGCGGGATCTGCTGCGCCGCCCTGTTCACATAGCGCCTGGGACGTTGCAGCACCGCCGGCGCACCAGTCGTGGTGCTCGACTGAGGCGCAAATGTTTCCTCCAGTTCTTCCCGAGGCATCAGTGAGGAGAAGAGAACCCAGCGGTTTTCAAGGTCCAACGTCCCACCAAAGGGTGCGTGGAACTCCTCAATTGAGATCTGACCGCTATGATGCTTGCGGTACATCTGTAGTTCTCAGTTGATATGGCAAACGTTGATTGCCACATTCGACGCAAGTTTGCCGGCCGTCGATCTCAGACCAGCTGCGCTGCATGGGATTTGGCTTTCTCAGGGGACCCTGAACACTGATTATTCGAGGTGACCTTAATCAGTTTTTTCCTCATGATACTCCGCATCCTGATTTACTTTCCATGTATCGTAGGCTTGATTGCCTGAAAGGATGTTCTTTGCTGTCAGCATCGCTGTCATCATCGAGTGATCCTGGTTGTTGTATTGGTGCATGCCATTGCGGCCCACCACGTGCAGGCGCGGGCAGTGGGTTTCCAGTGCCTGGCGGATGACCTGGCGCTGATCTTGGTAGTTTTCGTCGTAGACGGGGTAGGCCTTGGGCTGGCGCACCACTGCCGCATCCACGACATCGCCGGGATGGACCAGTTGAAGGGCTTCCAGCTCGCGGCTGGCGAGAGCGATAAGCTCGTCATCGTGCATGTTCCAGAGCGCTTCCGGCTCGCTGGTGAAGTACTCCATGCCGTAGCAGGCCATGCCCGCTTCCGGCACCATCGCCACTGACCAGTTGCCAAAGTTCTGAATTCGTCCCACCTTCAGATCCGGATCATGGATGTAGAGCCAGTTGTCTCCGAATGAAACGCGAGGCTTGACAATCAGGGCGACTGTGAGGAAATCGCGGTAGCGCAGGCCCTTGGCCGCCTCACGCACATCGGCGGGGAGCGCGGGTTGGAGGGTTTGGATCAGCCAGCCCAGGGGGGCTGAGCTGATCAGATGGTCCACCTCCTGCTGGGTGCTCTGATCTCCCTGTTTCATTGTGACCCGCCAGGTGCCCGCGGGGGTGAGCTCCACAGCGGTGATCCGGGTGCCCATCTGCACGCTTCCACCCCTGGCCTTCACCTTCTCCACTGTCGCCTCCCACAGCATGCCGGGGCCGAGACGCGGGTAGCGGAAGGAGGTGATCAAGGTCTTAATCTGCGCGACGCGATCGCTCTCGGATTTCGGTGCGCGCAGCTGCGGCTTCATCGCGTTGAGGGCCGCCTTGCTCAACGACAGCCCCTTGATTCGCTGCGCCGCCCAGTCGGCCGAGATTTCGGAACAGGGCATGCCCCAAACCTTTTCCGTGTAACTCTTGAAAAACATCATGTACAGCCTTCCTCCGAACTTGCGTGTCACCCAATCTTCGAGGTTGTCGGGTTCGGTGCGGTAGAGCAGTTTCGCCTTAAGGTAGGAGGCAACGGTAAGCAGCGTCTCGCTAATGCCCAGATTGTTGATCACCTCGCCGATCTCCAGCGGGTAAGAATAGAATTTACCTTGGTAGTAGATGCGCGACAGCCGGGAACAGGTGAGCAGGTCATCAGGCAGGAGTTCGCTCCAGAGATCCTCTACCTCCTTAGATTTGGAGAAGAAGCGATGGCCGCCGATGTCGAACCGATAACCCTTGTACACCACGGTGCGAGAGATGCCTCCCACGTACGACGCATCCGCTTCCCAGACGACGGGCTTTAGACCTTCTTTGCTGAGGAGATAAGCGGCTGTAAGACCTGCGGGGCCAGCCCCGATTATACCAACACGGATGTCACTCTTTTTCTGTGAAGCGGGGGATGAAGGCTTCATGAGGGGAAATTGTGCAAACACGACAAAATGTTGTCTATCGTTGCTAACAAGCTGAATCCTGGATGTAAGTTAAAAATAACTGGAATCTTGTGTAGCTCATGGTTGCGTGGGTGTCTACAGGGCATACCAATGCTATCCCAAGGAGAGATCCCATTTTGGTGCGTGCTGTTTCGCTGGCTATGTGGCTGATCGCATTTCGCCAAGCCCCTCCCCCTTAGCACAGCCATCGAATGACGGCCAGAACAGGGGTCCGGCAGCAGGAATGACCTCATGCGGCCCGACGAGGCGCGTGGCTTACGCACCATTTTATCTATCAATCATTGAACCACAGAGCCCGCATTCACAGGGCGCGATCTTTGATTGTGGCCACCATCTGCGGCAACACCAAAGAGAGTTCTCTTGCAGCAGGTTTCAGATTGAGGGAATTGAATACAATCATCGACTCAGCGAGTATCTCCATAGAGCAGCTAGCAGCGCTAACATATATCACTATCAATGACAAACCAACATTGCCAATCTATAAACGGAAAAGCATTATTGGACCAAGCAAAAGACATGTTTGCCCCTTCTCTGACCAACAGATTTGCTTCTGGTTCACCGCCACCACTGGCAAGGCAGTCAGTGCATGCCGATCGGTGTGGGTGTGAAGCACAGAGGCCAGGCTCCGGCAGGGTCTCAAATCAACCGGTAGCCGAACCAGTCCGGGATCTGGGGCTGCTCGCGGCCATCGGGGATCAGGTGCACCGCCCAGCCATCCTGCGGCCCACCGCCAGCAGCCTTAGCCGCTGCATCGGCTGACTCGGCTGACTCGGCTGACTCGGCAAGATCAGCAAGATCAGCGGGATCAGCCGTAAAGCTGAGCTGCACCTCCAGGCAGTCGTCCACGCCGCCGGCAAGGGCGTCCTCAACGCCGTGCAGGTCGTCCTTGTGGCGCTCTAATGCCTGAGGCAGGAAGCGCCGCCGGGCGGCAGCCTTGGCCGCCTGGGGGCTGGCGGCCACGAACACCCCGAAGGCATGCAGCTCCGCCAGCTGCTGCGGGTCGTAGCCGCCCATGTTCACGAACCAGAGCCGCTCGGGCCCGGCAAACGGTTCGGGCCGCAGCTCCACCCGGTAGCCATCCACGAAACGCACCGCCATCCAGCTGTCGAGGTGCAGCCCCTTGCGCGCTCCGAACCACTGGCGCCGCAATGCCGGCAGGGTGTCGTCGATGCTGGCGCCCGCCACGAAGCGCACGTCGTGCAGCTCGATGTGGGCCCCGGCGATGCGGCCGCCCAGCACCACCAGGAAGAGGGTGGGGGCTGGCCCAGCTCCGGTGGCTGATGGAACCGCTGTGGCTGCGGCAGGATTCGGAGGTGCCGCCATGAACCCGTCGCGCCCGATCATCGATCGCGCATCATCAGCGGGCGGGGAAGCGCGCCCGTATCCCGAAGCAGAGACCCAAGCGCCGCTCCGCCGGGCCACCGCCGCCGGGAAAACACAGGCTGGAGCGGGAGCAGAACAACGTTCTAAGAACTTCCAACGGAAGGGGCCGGGGCCCACACGCGCCGATCCAGGTGGCGCGTCCTCCTGCCGCCCTCCAAGGAGGGCCTCCACATCCATCCCCGTAGCCTCCGCCGGTGGACGATGGGTCCGATCCAGCGCCCCAGCCTGTGCTCAACCCCAGTCGGATCCGGGTGATCGCGGTGGGCAAGGTGCGCAAGCGCTGGATCCAGGACGGCCTGGCGGTGTACCTCAAGCGCCTGCCGGGGCTGGTGGTGAGCGAGCTCCGCGATGCCGACAGGGCGCGGGAGGGGCAGGCGATCCTCGCGGAGCTGCGGCCCGAGGAGCGGCTGGTGGCGCTCTGCGAGGAGGGGGAGCTGCTGAGTTCACAGGCCCTGGCGCAGCGGCTGCAGGGCACGGGATCGGAGCGGCTGGCCTTCGCGATCGGCGGCGCCGACGGCCTGGATCAAGCGGTGAAAGCCCGCGCCAGCTGGAGCCTCAGCCTCTCGCCGCTCACCTTCCCCCACGAGCTGGCCCGCCTGCTGCTGCTGGAGCAGCTCTACCGGGCGCACTCGATTCAGCAGGGCGGGGCGTATCACAGGAGTTGAAAGGCGGCCGGGCGCCGTCGCTCTTCACCAGTGCCCCGGCCCCCCATATCCAGCCGCCTTCACATCCACGGCACCAGCGAACGGGAGCAGCGCCGGCTGGTGGAGCAAGCCGATCTGCTGCTCGATCTCCTGGCCGACAACCTGGAGATCTATCCCGGCGAACGGCTGCTGGAGATCGGCTGCGGCGTGGGCGCGGTGCTCGGCCATCTGGCCGGCCAAGGCGACACTCACCCGAGCCTGATCAGGACGGGGATTTGATCAGCCTTGAGCTAATCATCTCCCGTGCGTTGAGCACAAACGGGGCACCATCATTAATCTTGAGCTTAAGAATATCGGAACGGCCGGAGTAAACTTTTAGCCCCTTACCGATCGGAAAGTCAACAGAGCCCTTGAGCATGCCGGTATAAATCGTCTTGCCATCAACAACTCTGTTGACCTCTACCCAGCAGACGTCTAGGCAGTAGATCTTGAGCTTGTTTTGTGCAGGTGGGGCCGGCTTGCTGACCGCTGCTACAGGGCCGGGGGAGCTTGATGCTTTGGCGTTTGCAGGAAGGGGCTTTTGCGGTAGCGGACCCGGCTTGGCAGGAGTGCCAGGTTCAGGCTCACGGAACAGGTTTGGACCAACAAAAACAAGGCCAACTCCCAGCAGGGCGCTGGCGGCCACGCCACCAACAAACAGGGGCAAAGTCAAAGCGGAACCTCGCCTCTGTGGTGTGGCAACACCCTGGCTGGGCTCGTCTGGTCCCGGTGAAGGTGTGAGCCGTTCGATCTGGGCAGCAGCTCCGTGGAGGGGGAAGACTGGAGCTATGGCGAGAGAGACTCGCTTCCTCTGAACGTCGTTGCTCTGATCGTGGGGGCTTTGGGACTGGGGCAGGTGTGCGGTGCCGTGGCTGTCTCGGTCCACGAACTCGGCGTCGGTTGCAGACGGGGCGGGTGCAGCTTTCTGGTCAGCCCGTTTGATCAGCCCTTCCACTTTGATGGCCAAGGCCTGTTGCTGGGTCTCCAACATCAAACATTGGCTGCGGGTTGCGACAAGAGCCTGCTGAAAGCCCGCGAGATCAAGTTCGGTGACTTGACTGCCCGAAGCGATCTCATTTTCGAGGGCAGCGGTTCGGGCCTCAACATGGATGCGGGCCTGCTTCTCTTCGAATGAATGCTCGGCTAGCGCCGACAAGCGGCCGTTCAGGCTGGCCACGCTCTCCTGCAACCCAACAATCTCCCCATTCGTCGCCTCCACGCCCTCTCGGGTCGAGGCCTCCAGCTGCTCAGCCAGCGCCGATAGGCGACCGTTCAGGCTCGTCACGCTCTCCCGCAGCCCAGCAACCTCCTCGATTGGCGCCTGCTGAGCCTTCCTCGCTGAGACATCCAACTGTTGGACGATGCCCGAGAGCCTGAGGTCGAGGCTGCGCACGCTCTCGCGAAGCACCCCGATCTCGTTATTGCTGCGTTGCAGGATTAACTTGGAAGCCTCAATAGCCTCAACTAATTTATAAGTAAGTTCAGTAAATTCCTGAAGCACCGGAAACTCCAGCAGATCCGAAAGCGATGCCGTGGATCCATTGGGGGTAGACCCGTTAGGTGTCGATCCGCCAGAGGACGATTCAATGTGCATTGACATCTTATTGTGAATACGTGGATCGTAAGCGGCCCGGCTACACTTGCGTTAACCGATCGATCAAGACCGGGATTGCTGGGCCCCAAACGGCATGGATTGTACTGAACATGCTTCATGACAGCCAGCCGCCCGAGCCACGACCGGGCCCTCTTCCTGGCTCGATGTTCCTCAGCCTTCCGGTTCGGGAGAGACTGGAGGTCCTGCGTCAGCTGAAGGCCAGCCTCGATGGGAGCGGATTCAACCAGCTCCCATCACTGGATGATCTTGCTGCGTCGTTCCTGGAGCTGCGGCAGCAAGGCATGCAGCCTTCGCCGCCTGAGGAGCGGATCAGGGTCATGGAGGCGCCGGAGGCTCCCTCCCCCTCGCCAGCGTATGAGCCCGACCCGCCTTCTCCGCCTGTCCGTCTCGACGACGTGCCTGTGCTGATCCGCCACGGTGTGCTTCATGAGGTGGTGAAGCGAAGGTTGGTGGACGACCTGATCCGCACCGTGATCTTGGATGAGCAGGACCATCAGGCGATGCTGCGGGAGCGTGCTGCGGTGCGCCAGCAGCCGGACGCGCCCATGGATGGGCAGGCCCTGCAGGACCCCGTGGATGAGCTTCGGCTACGCATCTGGGTCGAAACCACCTACAGCGACGCCATGGATCGATGGTTCCTGAAGCACCGTCATGAGCTGGAGTCTTGGATCTTCAGTTGCCTGCGGGTTCCGGATGAGGGTCTGGCTGCGGAGCTCTTCCTGCAACTCACCGATGACGGCGCCGATCTGGCGGTGCTGACCGACCTCCACGGAATCGGAAAGGAACGCTGGACCCGGGGGGTGGTGGGTCCCGTCCGTGTCAGCAAGGTGGCCGAGCCGCTGAGACAGGTGCTGGCGGAGATGGCGGTGGGGGCGATCCACCCACCCCTGGCGATGGGGGATGACTGGGTGATCCTCCAGCTGCTGCACCGGTTCCCGGCCGAGCCGGACGACGAATGGTGCCACGACGTTCGCTGGAACATGTTCGAGGCTGACCTGAATGCCAATGCGGACCGGATCTGCCGTCGCATCAGCAGTGGCGATGCCATCGCCCTGGAGGCGACCCTGGCCGAACTATCCTGGCAGCATCAGGAAGGTGAATTTCTGCTGCCATCCGCTGCGCCGTAGGCAGGAGCAAACAGCGGCTGAGGCCCCTCAGCTGTGCTCCCGCAGGAACCCGATCGTGCCCTCGAGCTCCTCGCCAAAGCGGTCGATCTCGGCTTCGGTGGTGGTGAAGCCGAGGCTGGCGCGGGCGGTGCCGCTCAGGCCGTAGTGGCGGTGCAGGGGCTGGGTGCAGTGGTGGCCGCTGCGGATGCAGATGCCGGAGGAATCCAGCAGGGCGGCAATGTCGTTGGCGTGCAGACCCTCGACGTGGAAGGCCGCCAGGGCGGCGCGGTTGGGCTGCTGCTTGGGGGTGGGTCCGAGAATCGTCAGACCATCGATAGCCTGCAGCCGCTCGAACAGCCGGCGGGTGAGCCGCTGCTCCCAGGCGTGGATTCGATCCATGCCGATCGCCTGCAGGTAGTCGATGGCGGCGCCCATGCCGATCGCCTCGCCGATCGCCGGGGTGCCCGCCTCGAACTTGTGGGGCAGGTCGGCCCAGGTGCTGGTGTCGAGCTCCACGTCCTGGATCATCTCGCCGCCGCCCAGGAAGGGGGGCATCGCTTCGAGCAACGCCTCGCGCGCCCAGAGGAAGCCCATGCCGGTGGGCCCGCAGAACTTGTGGGAGGAGCCCACCAGAAAATCGCAGCCCAGCTCGGCCACGTTCACGCGCTGGTGGGGCAGACTCTGGCAGGCATCCACCAGCAGCAGGGCGCCGGCGGCGTGGGCCAGGGGCACCAGCTCGGCGATCGGATTAAGGCAGCCGAGGGTGTTGCTCACCTGCACCAGGCTCACCAGCCGGGTTCGCTCCGTGAGCTTGCTGCGCCAGTCGTCGAGATCGAGTTCGCCGGATTCGGTGAGGCCGGCATGGCGCAGCACGCAACCGGTGCGGGCCGCCAGCAGCTGCCAGGGCACCAGGTTGCTGTGGTGCTCCATCACCGAGAGCAGCACCTCGTCGCCGGGGCGCAGGTTGGCCTCACCCCAGGTGCGGGCCACCAGGTTGATCGCCTCGCTGGCATTGCGGGTGTACACGATCTCGCGGGCACTGGCCGCCCCCACGAAGGCCGCCACCTTCTCACGGGCATGCTCAAAGCCCTCGGTGGCGCGGGCGCTGAGCTGGTGAGCGCCGCGATGCACGTTGGCGTTGTCATGGCCGTAGTAATGCTGCAGCGCCTCCAGCACCTGGCGGGGCTTCTGGCTGGTGGCGGCGTAATCCAGATAGATCAGCGGCTGGCCCAGGCAAGCGATCTGGCTCAACAGCGGGAAATCGGGGCGGGTGAGGGCCGCGAGATCCTCGGCGGGGGCATCAAGAGGAGCTGGGGTGGTGATCGCGCCGGGGAAGATCGCCTGGGAGGGCTCCGTCACGCCGGCAGAAACATTCGGTTGGCCGGGGAGGGTCGCTGTCATGGGGGGATTGGAGCCTGCGCCTGGGACTGGACCGTGCCCAGTAAGGCCTTTAGGGGAACCGTTGATGCCGCCGGAGGCCGCATCGATCGGCATGGGGGTGAGGGTCATGGCCGGGGGGCCTCCTCGGCCAGCACCATCGCTAGAGGCTGCCAGATCGCGGCAGCCGCCGGCAGCTCCCGCAGCACCTCTCCGCAGTATCCGCGCAACAAGAGGCGGGAGGCATTGGCGGCGGCGATGCCGCGACTCTGGAGATAGAACAGCTCCTCGCTCTGCAGGCGGCTCACGGTGGCGCCATGGGCGCATTTCACATCGTCGGCCACGATCTCGAGTTGGGGCTTGGTGTCGATCCGGGCCCGGTCCGAGAGGAGCAGGCTGCGGCTGAGCTGCACGGCATCGGTGCGCTGGGCAGCGCGGGGCACCGCCACGGCGCCGTTGAACACGCTGCGGCCGGCCCCATCGGCGATCACCTTGTGGAGCTGGTCGAGCTCGCCCTCGGGCCCCTCAAAGCGCACCTGACTGTGCTGATCAGCGATCTGGCGCCCATCCACCCGCTGCAGGGAACGCAGGCGGGTGGTGGCACCGCCGCCGCTCTGGAGCACCCGAGGCTCCAGCCGCGACAGGGCCCAACCGGCCACGGCGCTGGTGAAGGCGTAGTGGCTGCCAGGATCCTGCTCGACCGCCAGATCGGCCAGCAGCACGGCGGCACCGCCCCCCTGGGCGATCAGGCCATGGCTGAGGCGAGCGCCGGCCCCGAGGCGGGCCTCCAGCAGCACGGTGGTGAGGCTGGCGCCGGCGGCACGATGCACCTGCAGGAGCTCCAGGCGGGCCTCGGGTTCCAGGATCAGCAGCAGCCGCAGGGGCAGCACACCCTCAGCGCTGGCGGCATCGCTCACCAGTTCAAGGGTGGGCTCAACAACGCCCCGTACGCGCAGGGCCAGAATCTGGCCGGCGGTAGCGGCGGCCAGCAGGCCGCTCCAGGGCGCTTCGGAGCCGGCCCCAGCCGCGGCGTGATTGGACGCTCCATTCGCTCCCCGATCTTCTCCACGATCGGTGGATGTCTCCTGCAGCAGGGCTTCCAGGTCGGCAGCGGGGATCGCCTCAATGCCGGCCGGCAGGCTCACCCCCGCCAGCGGATCGCCATGGCCATCCAGCACCAGCCGCACCACCCCGGGCGTCAGAGAGGGAAGCGTGGCTGGCACGGTGGTTGCCGGGGGCAGCAGGGCCGGAGTGATCGCCAGCAGGGGAGCGATATCCGTGAAGCGCCAGGCCTCCTGGCGCCGGGAGGGGAGCGGGCGGTCCGCCAGAGCCCGGGCGGCCCGTTGCCGCGCTGCCGCCAAGGCGGGCTGCGGCGACGCGCCGGACTCCAGGGCAAGTAAGAGCTCTGAGCCCCAGCTGCTGGCAGCAGCCACGGCGGTAGGCATGGAAAGGGGCGCCATCACCCCACCTCCACGGGCGCCGGTGCCAGGGCCGCAAGTTCGGCATCCACCCAGTCGTAGCCGCGGTCTTCCAGCTCCAGCGCCAGGTCCTTGCCGCCGGTGCGGAGGATGCGACCCGCCGCCATCACATGCACATAATCGGGGGTGATCACATCCAGCAGCCGCTGGTAATGGGTGATCAGCAGGGTGGCGTTATCGGGGGTGGCGAGCTGATTCACCCCGCCGGCCACGATGCGCAGGGCATCGATATCGAGACCGGAATCGGTTTCATCGAGGATCGCCACCAGCGGATCGAGCAGGGCCATCTGCAGGATCTCGTTGCGCTTCTTCTCGCCACCACTGAAGCCCTCGTTCACCGAGCGATCCAGGAAGGCCGGGTCCATCTGCACCACCGCCAGCCTCTCGCGCACCAGATCCTCGAAGGCGAAGGTGTCGAGTTCCTCGGCGCCCTGCTCCAGGCGGCGGCCATTGGTGGCCACCCGCAGGAACTCCAGGTTGCTCACCCCCGGAATCTCCACCGGGTACTGGAAGCCGAGGAACACGCCGCGGCGGGCCCGCAGCTCGGGAGCGAGGGCCAGCAGGTCCTCACCTCGGTAGGTCACGCTGCCGCCAGTCACGGTGTAGGCGGGATGGCCGGCCAGCACCTTGGACAGTGTGCTCTTGCCGCTGCCGTTGCGGCCCATCACGGCATGGATCTCGCCGGCGCGGATGGTGAGATTCACCCCGTGCAGGATCGGTTGGTCCGCCACGCTGGCGTAGAGATCACGGATCTCAAGCAAAACCGGGGCTTCAGGGCGGATCACGGCGGGGCAGGTGGGGCGGACTTGGACGGGAGGGCAGCGGTTAACCGTAGCGGCCAGATGGCACAAACGAAGCCAAGAACCGGAAGAGCCGGAATGGAACCTTGATGAAGCGCAGTCGTGAAGCGCAGACGTGAAGCGGAGTCGTCAGGCGGATTCGTGAGGCGGAGTCGTGAGGCGGGGTGCAGCTGAAGGAGCGGAACGGAGGAGCGAGATCCTTGGTGGTGGCCCGAATCTCAGGACGAAGGGATCCTGAGCACGCGACAGACATGCCGCTCGGAACATCCCGCTCGCGAACTCAACGGATAATCGGCGGGGCTGAGGAAGACCCTGCTACCCCACGGAACCCTCCAGCTTGAGGGCGAGGAGTTTGTCGGCCTCGGCAGCGAATTCCATCGGCAACTGGTTAAACACATCGCGGCAGAAGCCGCTCACCATCATCGACACCGCCTCCTCAAAGCCGATGCCGCGGCTCTGGAGATAAAAGAGCTGATCTTCCGAGATGCGACAGGTGCTGGCCTCGTGCTCGATCGCCGCCTCCGGTTGCTGGGAGCGGATGTAGGGATAGGTATTGGCGGCGGCCTGATCGCCGATCAGCATCGAATCGCACTGGCTGAAATTGCGGGCGCCCACCGCCTTCGGCCCTACCTGAACCAGGCCGCGGTAGCTATTGGAGGAATGGCCGGCGCTGATCCCCTTGCTCACGATCGTGGAGCGGGTGCGAGGGCCTACATGGACCATCTTGGTGCCGGTGTCGGCCTGCTGGCGGTTGTTGGTGAGGGCCACTGAATAGAATTCTCCCACCGAGTCAGCACCCTGCAGCACACAGCTGGGATACTTCCATGTGATCGCTGAGCCCGTCTCCACCTGGGTCCAACTGATGTGACTGCGCTCACCACGGCACTGGCCACGCTTGGTGACAAAGTTATAAATTCCGCCGACGCCATGTTCATCACCGGCATACCAGTTCTGCACGGTGGAGTATTTGATCGAGGCATCATCCAAAACCACCAGTTCAACCACAGCCGCATGCAACTGGTTGGTGTCAAACATCGGGGCTGTGCACCCCTCCAGATAACTTACCGAAGCTCCTTCCTCGGCCACGATCAGGGTTCGCTCAAACTGGCCCGTGTCGCCGGAGTTGATGCGGAAGTAGGTGGAAAGCTCCATCGGGCATGACACCCCCTTCGGGATGAACACGAAGGAGCCATCGCTGAACACCGCAGAATTGAGAGCCGCGAAGTAGTTGTCGTTGCTGGGCACCACCGTACCGAGATAACGCTCGATCAAATCGGCGTGATCTTTCACGGCCTCACTGATCGAGCAGAAGATCACGCCGTGCTCGGCCAACTTCTCGCGATAGGTGGTGGCGATCGAAACGCTGTCGAACACCGCATCCACAGCCACGTTGGAGAGGCGCTTCTGCTCACTTAGAGGAATGCCGAGCTTGTCGAAGGTTTCGAGTAGCTTCGGATCCACCTCATCGAGGCTTCCCTTCTTCTTCTCCTGCTGCTTCGGGGCGGCGTAATAAATGATGTTCTGATAATCGATCGGTGCATGGCCGAGGGCCGCCCAGTCGGGCTCCTCCATCTCCAACCACTGTCTGTAGGCCCGCAGGCGGAAATCGAGCAGGAAAGCGGGCTCATCCTTCTTACTGGAGATCAGCCGCACCACATCCTCGCTCAGCCCCTTGGCGATCTTCTCGGTTTCGATATCGGTCACGAAGCCGTACTTGTACGGCTGGCTGACCAGATCTCCTACGGCTGCGGTGCTCATGACAAGAAGGGAACGGAGGGAAAGGTCAACCGGAGGTGAGAGCCCGAACCTCCTCCAGGCTGATGGTCTGTTGCTCGCCGCGGAAGGGGTTGTCCTCGGTGAGGAAGAGCATGCAGTGGCATTCCTTGCGCTCCCGCATCGGCACGCAGGGGCAGTTCCAGAAAGCCTGGGCCACCTCGGCCTGCTTGTCCTCGTAGTGGCGGCACGGGCACAGGGCACCGCCGAGCTCATCCTTATGGCGGGCCAGGCCCTCAAGCACCACAGCGGTCACCCCCGGATCGCTGCAAAAAAAGGTGCCGGTGCGCTGGGCGTAGGTCTCAGCGAACTTTCGGATCACCTCAAGGCTGTCGGAAACCGGCCGTGCAGCGGCATCTTGCTCGGAGCTGGGGGCGTTGCCAGGGGCGGCGTCGGGAACGGTCACGGCAGACAAGGCAGTGCTGAAGAAAAGGGCGAGGCTGAAGGCCCCACATCGGCCGGCGGAAATGGCAGAGCCGGAGCAGCCGCAAAGCTACGGGCCGGGCGCATACCACCAACCGCTCATTGCGAAACAAAGAAGTTTCGTTATCTATTTAGCTTAGGGCACCGCTCTTGGACCAGGGACCCCCGAGCCGGGAACCACACCAGCGTGAAGCGTGGGCAAAGAGCCCCAATTGCTGTCAGGCCGTGGCATCGTGAATGGGAACGGTGGAACCATGACCGCCTCCCCCCCCTCAGGCTCTCCACCGAGTCCACCCCTCAACGGCAGCCGTCGCCGGGGCGGCATTTCTGCTGTAGGTCTCGCCCAACTAAGCAATCCTAAGACCCAGTCCACGACAGCTCTCGAGTCCGCCGAAACGCCACCAACCCGCGAGGCCGTGCTCTCATTGCTGTTGCGTCATGGAGAAGCCACAGCTGCCGATCTGGCCGGAAGGCTTTCGGTATCTGTGCAGGTGATGCGGCGCCATCTACGCGGACTCGAGGAGATGGGCCTGGTGGAAGCCAGTCCCACCCCGGAGGGTCCGGGCCGTCCCAGCAACCGCTGGCGCCTCACCACCGCAGGACACGAACGGTTTCCGAATGGCAGCGAACACTTCGCCCTGGGCCTGCTCCACTCCCTCGCCGGGGCCATGCCCCCCGATGCGCTCCGCCTGCTGCTGAACCAGCAGGCGGAGGCGAAAGCCGGTGATTACCGCCGCCACATCGGCAACGGTTCCTTGGCGGAGCGACTGGAGCGCCTGGTCGAGCTGAGGCGGCAGGAGGGCTTCGTGGCGGAGTGCCAGCCCGACCCCGAACAGGGAGGAGCCTGGGTGATCAGCGAGTTCCACTGCTCGGTGATTCGGATCGCCGAGCAGTTCCCGATGGTGTGCGACCAGGAACTGGCCCTGATCAGCCACACCTTTCCCGACTGCCGGATCGAGCGGGTGCACTGGCGCCTCGAGAAAGGTCACTCCTGCGGCTTCCGCCTCAGCCCCGCCGGCGCCGCGCCGTGATCGAAGCGAGCGAGCTGGCGGAACTGGAGGCCACCCTGCTGCCGGCCCTTGAGCGCCATCACCTACGCCTGCTAGCCCACGGCCTGCGCACCTTCCAGGCCGTGGCGGACCGCCGCCAGGGGCCTCTGCCGGCCAGCGATGCCCTGGCGGTCTGGGCCACCAGCCAACCGCAGTTGGCCGGGGATCCGGGTTTCGCCGCCACCTTCCTGGACCAGCTAGCCGGCCTCGGGGAACAACTGGAATCGATCGCAGTCCGCTGGGGCAGAGAACCACTGGCCCTGGAACTGGCCGACCTGATCCGCTGGGCCGAGCAGCAGGCCCAGGAGCGGCTGGATCTCTCATCCCTCACAGCGGACTCGGCAACCCCACCACCAGGCTGACGCCGGCCAGGGCGAAGATGGCGGCGAACAGCCCCCGCCAGCCGGGTCGATCCCCCTCCAACCACCAGGCCAGGGGCAGGGCCATCACCGGCGCTGTAGACATCAGCGCCACCGCCAATCCGCCGCTCAGGCCGGCCAGGGCCACCTGCTGCAGCACGATTCCGGCGCTGGTTCCCAGCAGGGTGGCGAGCAGCAGCAAAGGCCAGCGACGCCGTGCCGGCCTGGGCCGGGGCACCCTCAGGGGGATTCGCCCGGCCAGGGGCAGCAGAGCCAGGCTGGCCGCGGCCAGTCGCAGGGTGGCCGCCTGCAGGGGTGAGATCGGCCCCGACAACAGGGCCGCCCTGGAGAGCAGGGCCCCGAGGCTGCCGCACACCAGCGCCCCGAGGGCCAGCAGCACGCCGCCCATCGGCAGCCGTGCCACCTGGCCGGGGCTGGATGGATCGCCATCCCGGGCCCCAGAGCCATCGCCCGACGGCACCTGGGCCGCTCCCCGAGCCACGAGCACCACCGCCAGACTGATCAGGGCGATGCCGCCGACCTGGGCAGGGCCTGGCCACTCCCGCAGCAGCACCGCCCCGGCCAGAGTGGTGAAGGCCGGCCCGCCGGCATCGATGGTGAGGGCCCGCCGGGTGCCGAGCCGGCGCAGGGCGGCGAAGAAGAGGCTGTCGCCCAGGGCGATCCCCACAACCCCGCTGCAGGCGAGCAGCAACAGGCCCTGGGGCGGAAGCTGCCAGGCCTGGCTGAAGGCAAAGGGCAGCTGAAGCGCCACCGCCAACAGATTCTTGAGCAGGTTGAGCTGCACGGCCGACAGGGAGGTGGGCAGTCGGCGCCACAACAGGCTTGCGAGGGTCCAGCAGAGGGCCGCCAGGAGGGCGGCCGTGGCCGGCAGGGGGAAAGAAAGCAGGGGAAAGAAGGGCAGGGGAATCGTGGGCAGGGACGACAACCGGGGCTTGGGCTTGCGATCATCGCCAGTGCCTCCCCCCTCCGGGTGTCCAGTCCCGGCGAGCCAGCGTGAGCGGCAGCATCTCCAGCCCCAGCGGCACCCCCGCCAGCGACCCCACGGCCACCGCCGCCGAGACCGGGGCGATCGCCGACGCGATCAGCTTCTTCCGGCTCAGCTGCGGTCGCTGGCGCTCCCAGCGCAGCAGCCACCACCTGCTGCATCGCCAGGCAGAGGCCGGCAGCTCCTTCATCGAGGTGGTGGAACTCGAAGCCGGCGATCCCCAGCTGGTGGCGATCGCCGAGCTCCACGGCGAGGATCCCGACAAGCTGGTCGGGGGCTGCCGGGTGCGCTGGAGCGGTTCGATGGCCTGGGACAAGGCCGGCGAAGCCCATGAAGGCGAGAGCGTGTTCGGCCTGATCCCCACCGACACCCTCGGCCGCGAGGGCCTGCTGCTGCGCGACCGCGGCTATGCCGAGACGGCACCTGTGGCGGGCCGCTTTGCCATGGACGAGCGGGACGCCCTGCTGCTCACCACGGCCTACGAAACGATGAACAGCCTCGAACGGTTCAGCTTCGCCGGGCCGAACGTGCGGCTGCGCGCCAGCACGGTGGAGGGGCTCTCCAACACCGCCTCCTTCTGCATCGAGACGCGGATCGAGGGCGCTGCCGCCAGCGAATTCGCAGCGGCTCCGCTGAAAGAGACCTCTGCGGCGGGTAGCAGCGGCGCCGTGAAACCCAGGGAAAGTGTGTCGCTGCTGGGCTGGTGAGACTCGGATAAGCCACACCCAGAGCGCCGTTGACGCCACCGTGATGGGCTGGGATGGCGCAGGGATCCTGCGATGGTGGACCTGTGAGGCCACCGTGATGGGCTGGAGATGGCCCGGTGATGCCGCCTTGGTGGCTCCTTGATGGGGCCTACGAGCCGGCTCCGGTCCCGCTCGCTCGCCCGCGAGGGTGCCTAAGCGCCACAAGGCCCGCCGCCGACGGTTCCGGGGGAGCCAGGAGAGCGTGATGGCCGGCTGGCACAGGGCCGGGCGCACCATCGGCGGGGACCGTGCTAGGTAGCTGCCGGCTGCTGCGGGGCCTGGCGGAACGGGCGCTTACTCGAACGGCCGGCTCCGGCTGCAACGTTACGGTCTGTTAGTCATGACGTGACCGACGGAAGCCAGGTGCGGCCGCACTTCTACGATCCCCTCCACGGATGCCGGACCCCGCGTGGCTCTTCCCCTCCTCAAGTACGCCCCCACCACCCAGAACTCCCGGGTGGCTCCCCTCCGGGTGGGCTCCGACGAGGATCCCAAGGCCAACTCCATTGATAAGGCTCTCAGCCGCGAAGACCAGAACTTCGTGATTGAGGCCGCCTATCGGCAGATCTTCTTCCATGCCTTCAAGGTCGACCGCGACCGCACCCTGGAGTCCCAGTTGCGCAACGGCCAGATCACCGTGCGGGATTTCATCCGCTCGCTGTGCCTCTCCGACACCTTCACCCGCAGTTTTTACAACCTCAACAGCAACTACAAGGTGGCCCGGCACCTGGTGGAAAAGCTGCTGGGCCGCCCCACCCACGGCAAATCCGAGGAGATCGCCTGGTCGGCCGTGATCATGACCAAGGGCATCAAGGGTGCCGTGGATCAGATCCTGGATTCCGAGGAATACCTCGAGAACTTTGGCTACGACACCGTTCCCTACCACCGCAATCGGGTGGTGGGCTCCCGTGAGGTGGGTGAAACCCCCTTCAACCTCACCTCCCCCCGCTACGACGCCTACTACCGGGGCATCCTTGGCTTCCCTCAGATCGTGTACACCGGCACCGCCAAGGCCTTCCCGGCCCGGGCCCAGCAACGCCGTGGTGGCTTCCCCGAGGACTACCTCCCCTGGGTGCGCAGCCTTCCCGCCCTGCGCGGTGTGGGAGCCCCCCAAGGCAGCACCAGCTTCGATTACCTCTCCAAGGTTCCCTACCGGAGCATTGGTCGCTGACGGTCGCGATCCCGGCATCCGGTCGAACAGCACGGGGTGGGGAGCGACAACCCACCCGTGCCTTCCGGGGAGTCCTAAGGACTCCCTTTTTTATGGACCGGGGCGGGGCAGCAACTGGCAGCGTTAGCGGTGGGATCACGAACCGATCACCACGCAGGGGGTCAGTGGATGCTGACCCCCAGCCGGCCCCAGGCCCCCCTGAGAGGAATCGTCAGCAGACTGATCCCGAACGAAATCTTCAGCTGTGAGCCAGAAGACACTGACATCCTTGGCCATGATGACGTTGCGGCAGTTGCGTCAGATCGCCAGCGACCTCGGTGTCTCCCTGTACAGCCGCAAGTCGAAGGATCAGCTGGTGGAAGCGATCAGCACCCGCCAGGAAGAATCCGGCCTGAGCCTTGCCGCGATCGAGGCCGAGCTGGCTCCGGCGCCCCGCCCGGCCGCCGAGACGCGGGTGGTGTTCCTGCCCCGCGATCCCCAGTGGGCCTATGTGTTCTGGGATATCGCCGAGGCTGACCGCACGGCGGCCCATGGCGCCGGCGCCAGCCAGCTCTGCCTGCGGGTGGCCGACGTGACCGGCCTAGCCGGCGGCTCCTCCCACCCCCACACCCTTCAGGAGGTGGTGGTGGATGCCCAGGCCACTGAGTGGTATCTCCCCGTTCCTCTCTCCGACCGCGACTATCGCGTGGAGCTCGGCTTCCGCAAAGCCGGACCCGCCGGCGGCTGGATCTCTGTTGCCTTCTCCTCGGTGGCCCGGGTGCCGGCCCTCAATCCCTCTGAGCAGATCCTCGATCAGTTCATTCCCTTCTCCCTCGACGCCGCCCCCTCGGCCCTGCCGACGCCGATCGAGTCCGCCGACACCGGCCTGCATGAGCGCCTCTACCAGACCGCCACGGCCCGCTGGCGCCGCCTCGGCCGGGGTTCGGAGGCCTTCCATGAGCTCGAGGATGCCGGCCTCTCCGATTCCGCCTTCTCCGCCTCGGGCGTAGGCCTGTGGGCCTCCGGCCGCAACGAATCCGGCGCCGGCCTAGCGGCCCGCCAGCGCTCGTTCTGGCTGGTGGCCGATGCCGAACTGATCGTGTACGGCGCCACCGACCCGGCGGCCCGGCTCACCATCGGCGGCGAGGAGGTGCCCCTCACCCCTGAGGGCACCTTCCGCATCCAGGTGCCCTTCCGCGACGGCCAGCAGCTCTACCCCATCGAGGCGGTGGCCGCCGATGGTGTGCAGAAGCGCAACATCACCCTCGAGTTCCGCCGCTCCACCCCGGAAGACAACAGCAACCCCGCCAGCCAGGCTATGGCCGAATGGTTCTGATCCATCCCGCCCCCTTGCCGTATCCCTCCTGAGGCCTCCTGCCATGTCCGCGCCTGCCCCACCAGTTCCTGCCAACACCACCCTGCGCACCCTGGTGGCGGCCACCCCCGTGGCCGGCTCGATCCTGTTTCCGCTGGTGGTGTCGCTGCTGATGGTGCGGGTGAGCATCACCGCCGGGGTGCTGGCCGCCGTGCTGATCGGCTCACTCTGGTTCGTGGCCATGCTGCGCACCTCTGAGATGCCAGGACACTCCTGAAGCTGCCGGTGCCGGGCGCCACCCTGACCACAGTCATCGTCTCCGGCACAGTCCCTCGAAACCCCTCTGAAAAGCCTCCGATTCCCACCTGAACAGCACCTGATCCGCTTCTGAGCCGCTTGCACCACCGCTCCAGCAGCTCGCCCGCCAGAGCTCGCCTCAGGTCACTGGCCTGTCCGCCCTCGGGAATGCTGGGGGGCATGGAAGGATCCGCCCCCGATTGCCGGCCCTCGCCAACACCCACCCCGGAAGGAGGTGGGGCCCTGCCCAGGAGCGACTCTCCTGGAGGCCAGCTCCTGCCCCAACCCAGCCCCCCGCCCCGACGATGGCCGGCGAATGGCTGCCCGGAGGCCGTTTCGGGGCGGCAACCGGTGCGGGCCTCAAAGCGAGCACCGACCCAGCTGCGGAGTCCCCTGAACGCAATGCTCACGGCGGCCCTGACCGCAGGCCTGGCCGTGGCACTCCCCCTGCTGCTTGGAGGCTGCGCCCCATCCAAGGCCCGGATCGAAGGGGCGCCCGCCGCCGATCTGCCCTTGCCGCCCGGCATCCAGGTGGCCTTCAACCAGCGCGCCAACCAGCGCTATCGCAGCCCGATCAGCGGGCGCTGGCGCCAGGGGGATGACCTCGAAGCATTGATCCTCACAGCGATCCAGGGGGCCCAGCGGGAGATCCTGGTGGCCGTGCAGGAGCTCTCCTTGCCCCGGGTGGCAGAAGCGCTGGTGGCGGCACAGCGCCGCGGCCTGCGGGTGGCGGTGGTGCTGGAGAACACCTACAGCACCCCCTGGAGCAGCCTCAACATTCACGACCAGGCGGCCCTGGATCCGCACCAGCGCCACCGTGTCGCCCAGCTGGCGGCCCTCCGCCAGGGGGATGCGGTGGCGATCCTGCGCCAGGGGGGGGTGCCCCTGATCGACGACACCGCCGACGGCAGCCGCGGCAGCGGCCTGATGCACCACAAGTTCATGGTGGTGGACCGCCGCGTGGTGGTGACCGGCTCGGCCAACTTCAGCCCCTCCTGCATCCACGGCGATCTGGATGACCCCAGCACCCGGGGCAATGTGAACCACCTGCTGCGCTTCGACAGCCCCGAGCTGGCCAATCTGTTCGCCGGCGAGTTTGCCCGCCTCTGGGGTGATGGTCCCGGCGGACTGCCCGACAGCCGCTTCGGGCTGGCCAAGGATGAGGGGCCGGACCAACGGGTGCGGATCGGCACCACCACGGTCACGGTGCTGTTCGCCCCCCACCGCCGCCGTGATGCCAACAATGGCCTCCTGTGGCTCGAGCAGCAGCTCGCGGGGGTTCAACGGCGGCTCGATATGGCCCTGTTCGTGTTCTCCGGGCAGAACCTCACCGATGCCCTCGCCGCCCTGCATCAGAGGGGCGTGCGCATGCGACTGCTGGCCGATCCGGGCTTCGCCAGCCGCTCCTTCAGCGAGGTGCTCGACCTGCTGGCGATCAGCCAGCCGGATCACCGCTGCCTCCTGGAGGCCGGCAATCGCCCCTGGCAGCAGGCGCTGGAGGGGGTGGGCACCCCCCGGCTGGCCGGCGGCGACAAGCTGCACCACAAGATCGCCGTGCTCGATGGCCGTAGCGTGATCAGCGGCTCCTTCAACTGGAGTCCCAGCGCCGCCTTTCAGAACGATGAAACCCTGCTCCGCATCGATTCCCCCCTGCTGGCGGCCCACTTCGAGGCAGAGATCGATCGCCTCTGGCGGGGCGCCGAACTGGGGGTCACGGCGCGGCTGGAGCGCAAGCGCCTGAAGCAGCAGCGCCTCTGCGGCAGCGGCCGGCAGCGGCCGGAGGTGCAGGCGGTGGAGCCAGTGGCTCGCCTTACCCTTCGGCGAGGTCGCCGGCTAACTCAGCAGTGACGACGGAGCTTCACGACGTGCTGAGCAGCAAGGACAAACTGCCGTCTGCACGGATCGAAGCGACCAATGATCAGTCCTCGGGCCGTTTGCATCCCTGGAAGACGCAACCTACCCAGTACTGGGAATAGAGAAGATCATCGGTGAGCACAGCTTGAAGGATAAACAATGCTCAATAGTGTCGCGGCGCTTCCGCTCGCGTAGCCCACGCACACCCATTCTTTCCCCAACGGTGCCTTCTTGGCTGGGTTGCGGCAGATCAACCACAGGTGGCCGGAGCAGAGCCTCGCACCTCCCGCAGGGGCCGACCACTCGGCAGAACCTGTTGGCCTGCAGCCGCCCCCTTCATGGCAGGCATCCTTGCTACCACTTCCCCTATCGGGTTGCAGCACAGCCTGCCTCCCCAGTGGGGTTGCCTTAGCCGCAGCTGATCCACTGCAAGATCAGCGCCAGATTTCTCCTTTGCAGCGGCTGCAAACCCGCCGCAACCGCCGCGTGAGCAGGAACGCCGGGCTGATGCAGCGCTGGGTGATGAGGAAGCTAGCCATCGGGAAGATGCCTTGCGGAGTGGTCTATCGGCCTGTTTGGCTCAGGGTGATCGATTAGCTTCATGGTCCTGGAATCCATCCATTCGTGCAATCCAAATCCCCAACCCCCACCTCCTCCCCCATCAACAGCGATCCTTCCCTTGCCGGTGTTTTGGAGGCCGTGTCGCTGGCGATGTTGGGGATCTTTCTTGCCACAGTCGTCGTCAGAGCCTGGCCACTCAAGATCCTGGATAGCCAGTGGCAACTGGGCTTCGCCGCAGACCTGATCAACAACGCTTCGCTGGCCTTGGTGGGTGCCCTGCTCACCCCCCTGGCCCTGGTCTTCCATCCAGGCAGCGAACGGCTGCGGGCCCGCCGCAATGCCTTCCGCCGCTTGGCCCTGGCCGCCGCAATCGGCTTCCTGCTGCTGATCCCCCTGCAGGCCTTCGCCGGCTGGAGTCTCTACCGCACGGTCACCAACACTGCCGAGCAACAGAGCAGCCAATCGGCCCGCAAGCTCACCGAACTCCGGCAGGCCATCGCCACCGCCACCAGCCCACAGCAGATCCAGGCCAAGCTCAATCAGCTGGCGGGTCCTAACGCAGGTCTCTCGCCAACCCAGCTGCGCACCCCGATCGATCAGCTGCGCCAGGAACTGCTGGTTGGAGCAGATCAGGCGGCCAATCGCCTCCAACAGCGCATCCAGGCCCAGGCCTCATCCAAGCCAGATCGGCTGGTCAAGGAAACCATCCGCATCGCCCTCTCATCGCTGCTCTATGCGGCCGGCTTCGCCTTCCTTTCAGGCGCCCTGCCGCGCAGCAGCCAACGGAGCCTGGCCTTTGGCTGGCGCTCAGGCAAGCAGAAATTTTGAACAGGTGCTGCGGGAACTGCTGGCCTGGGCGATGGGCTCGCCAACGGCCAACTCCACCGATGGGGACTACGATCCATGGATCCGCTTAGTCCAACGCAATGGATCCGGTGATCGCCCCCCGCAGCCATTCCGCGCGCCTGGATGCGATCAATCTGATGCTGCGCGATCTGCACACGCGGCACGATGAGATCCGCCACCGCGCCGCCTTCCGGGACTGCACCAGTGAGCTGCTCACCCTGCAGCAGGAACTGGTGGATTACCTGCTCACCAAGAAGCACGGCCTGCTCGGCACCGATCCGGCCGTGAATGAAGCCGACCGCAACTACAACTCCTTCACCTGAGCACCTCGCCGCTGCCCGTGGTGGTGGTGGGCGCCGGTCCGACCGGTAGCGCCTTCGCCCTGCTCCTGGCCCGCGCCGGCGTGGCCGTGGAGCTCGTGGAGAGTCAGCCGCGCCACAGCGCCTTAATCCGCGGCGATGGCCTGATGCCGAGCGGTCTCGAGGCCCTGAACCGCATGGGCCTGGATTCCCTGTTGGCCAGGCTGCCACGGCGGGAGCTGCGGGGCTGGAGCTTCCTGCTGGAGGGCCGCAGCCTGTTCTCGGTGGCCGAGCCGATCGGCGGATCCGTTCCTTGCAGCCTGATCGATACGCCGGCCCTGCTGGAAGGGATGTTGGAGGAGGCCTTGGCCCGCCCAAATCTGACCCTCCGGCGGGGCCGAGCGGTGAAGGATCTGCTGCTGGAGCCTGAAGACACCCTGCCGGGCAGCGAAGGCCCAGCCCGGGTGGCGGGGGTGGTGCTCGACGACGGCACCCAGCTGCCGGCCGATCTGGTGGTGGGCTGCGATGGCCGCGGCTCCACCATCCGGCGCCTGGCGGGTCTGGAGCTGAACGAGGACAACCCACCCCTGGAGGTGCTCTGGTTTGAGCTGGAGAACGAAGCTGCGGCCCACCTGCAGCCCTGGATCGCCGGACGCTTCGCAACCCTGATCGGCGACGCCGGCAGCTATGCCCTGTTCGGAACCGCCCGCGGCGGCGTGCGGCTGGGCTGGCTGCAGGAGCGTGGTGCCGCTGGCTCCCCCGTCCCCTGGCCGGAACGCTGGGCCCGCAGCGCTCCGCCCGAGCTGGCGGCGCTCTGGCGTAGCCTGCCCGCCACCAGCGTGGGGCCACCGCTGCGGTTGTCCGTGCGCTCGGGGCTGGCACCCCGCTGGGAGCGGCCTGGATTGCTGCTGCTCGGCGATGCCGCCCATCCGATGAGTCCGCTGCGGGCCCAGGGGCTGAACATGGCGCTGCGGGATGCACTGGTGGCGGCTGAACTGTTGCTGCCGGTGCTTTGTGGAGAAGGGGGCGGCGGCGGCGATGGGCTCCCATCAACGGATGCCGACCTGATGGGTCCTGGTCCCCTGGGAAGCGGCCAGGGGGATCCCCACCCAGCGGCTGCCGGCCTGATAGGTGCCGACCCCGTGGGAACCGGCAAAGCGGCACCCCACCCACCACCAGCTCCCGCCCGAGCCGCCGAGGAGCCCCCGCAGCGCAGCGAGTTTCTGCAGCAACTGGACCAGGCGTTGGTGGCGATCGCCGAGGCGCGGCTACCCGAGATTCGCGCGGTTCAGGCCCTGCAGCGCCAGGAGCTGGGCCGGGGCGAGCTGCTGCGCCGGCAACCCTGGCTGCGGCGCCTGCTGGCCGCCACCGCCAGCGTGAGCGGGCCGCTGCTGTCGCGGCGCTGGCAGGCCGGACAACCGACCCTGCGGACAGGTCTACCGCTGCCCGAGGGCCCAGCATGATGACGTTCCGATGTTGTGCCGTTCCCTCGCCATGGCCCCGCTCCGTCGCACCGCCCCCCTGGCATCGCTGAGCCTTGGGCTGACCGCCGGTCTCACCCTGGCGACGGGCCTGACGGCTGGCCTGGCGTCGGGCCTTGCCCCAACCCCGGCCTTCGCCGCCGAGGCCCCCTACCCGCCAGCCACCACCTTCCGCGAGGTGCAGCTCACCACCTTCAGCTGCGGACGGGACAACACCCCGAGCGACTGCGACAAGGCGCGCCGTCTGGCCGACCCCCTGCTCGATAACCCCCGGCTCTCCACCGCCTGCAAGGACGCCCTCTGGAGCGTGCGCCAGCTCTCGGTGGTAGCGCCGCAGAACAGCCCGGAGCGTCGCGATCCGATCGATAAGGCGAGCCGCGATGTGGCCGCCTACTGCCGGCAGCCCTACGTGGCGGACACGACCCAGCCGACCACCAATCCCGGCGGCAAACCGTTCTCCTTCAAGGCGCTGAATCCCTGAACGGGGGCCGTGAGCGGCCAGGGCTAACTTGGTGCCCCGCCGACCCTGCCGAGCGCGCCGATGACCAGCTCCGACCTCGCCAACACCGTGCGGCAGGTGGCCCTGGCCCAGCCCTTCACCGACCAGAAACCCGGCACCTCGGGGCTGCGCAAGAGCAGCCATCAGTTCCAGACACCCCACTACCTGGAAAGCTTCATCGAGGCCTCCCTGCGGGTGATTCCCGGCGTGGCCGGCGGCACCCTGGTGGTGGGCGGCGACGGCCGCTTCGGCAACCGCCAGGCCATCGATGTGATCGCCCGCATGGCGGCGGCCCATGGCGTGGCCCGGCTGATCACCACCACCGGCGGCATCCTCTCCACCCCGGCCGCCTCGAACCTGATCCGCAGCCGCGGCGCCATCGCCGGCATCATCCTTTCGGCTAGCCACAACCCCGGCGGCCCCGATGGCGACTTCGGCGTGAAGATCAACGGCGCCAACGGCGGCCCGGCCCCCGAATCGCTCACCGATGCGGTGTATGCCACCACCAAGCGCCTCGATGGCTACAGGATCGTCGATGCAGCCCCACTGAACCTGGATGCTCCCGGCGAGCAGCGGCTGGGCGAGCTGGTGGTGGAGGTGGTCGATGGGGTGGCCGACTACGTGGCCTTAGTGCAGAAACTGTTCGACTTTGAGCGCATTCGCGCCCTGCTCCAGAGCGATTTCCGCGTGGCCTTCGATGCCATGCATGCCGTGACCGGCCCCTACGCCACCCGCTTGCTGGAAGAGCTGCTCGGCGCCCCGGCCGGCACCGTGCGCAACGGCATCCCCCTGGAGGATTTCGGCGGCGGCCACCCCGACCCCAACCTCACCTATGCCCATGAGCTGGCCGAGCTGCTGCTGGAGGGAACCGATTACGCCTTCGGTGCCGCCTGCGACGGCGACGGCGACCGCAACATGATCCTGGGCCGCGCCTGCTTCGTGAACCCCAGCGACAGCCTGGCGGTGCTCACCGCCAATGCCACCCTGGTGCCCGGCTATGCGGATGGACTGGCCGGCGTGGCCCGCTCGATGCCCACCAGCGCGGCGGTGGATGTGGTGGCCAAGGAATTGGGGATCGCCTGCTTCGAAACGCCCACGGGCTGGAAGTTCTTCGGCAACCTGCTCGATGCCGGCCGCATCACCCTCTGCGGCGAGGAGAGCTTCGGCACCGGCAGCAACCACATCCGCGAGAAGGATGGCCTCTGGGCGGTGTTGTTCTGGCTCAACATCCTGGCGGTGCGCGGCTGCTCGGTGGCCGAGGTGATGGCGGAGCACTGGAGCCGTTTCGGCCGCCATTACTACTCCCGCCACGACTACGAAGCGATCGCCAGCGAGGCCGCCCACGGCCTCTACGACCGGATCAAGGCGATGCTGCCGGAGCTGGTGGGCCAACCCTTCGCCGGCCGCACGATCGCCACCGCCGACGACTTCGCCTACACCGATCCGGTGGATGGCTCGCTTACCAGCGGCCAGGGCCTGCGCCTCTTGCTGAACGACGGCAGCCGCGTGGTGCTGCGCCTCTCCGGCACCGGCACCCAGGGCGCCACCCTGCGGGTGTACCTGGAGAGCTACGTGCCCCCCAGCGGCGACCTGGGCCAGGATCCCCAAATCGCCCTCGGCGATCTGATCAGCGCCATCGATGCGCTGGCGGAGATCAAGGTGCGCACGGGGATGGAGCGGCCGACGGTGATTACCTGAGGGTGGATCAAGAAGCGACCTTGGCGGCTTTTAGCAAGAATTGCGGCCCATCGGTTCTTGGAGACCAAACGCTTGAATGAAGCGGCTGCTGCCGCGAAGAACATCAGTTTACTGATATCCTGGGTTGGATGTCCGCTTGAAAGAGCTACTAGGCCCGCCTACGGATACAAGCCCTAGCCGCCGAAGCCTGCGAAGGAACAAGGCTTCAAGTCCAAGCAAGCGCGTTCAAGCTGTCGACAACCATATACAAACCAACCAAAGACATCCCCCAGGCAATCGCCTCGTTTGAATGACGAGACAATAATGCCTCCAGCTTTGCCAAGATAGGCGAGACATAACCGTGCAGCGAAAGCCGCACCGCCAGCAGCAATAATGCTGGCGTGATCATCAACAAACAATAGCCGAAAAGCACCACACTGCGCCCCAACAGAGATAACTCCGATGCGGTCAAAAAACCGATCGCAGCTAGATACGGGATCATCGAAGCAGCCTCTATGGCGGCCGCCGTCAACGCGAATACGAAGACCGCGCCGACGGGGGCCGACGCATCGGTCGCATGCCTCCGCATCCGCATGAGGAGACCCGGCCCGGTACGTGCCAATTTTTCCGCGCGGCGAGCATCGCGACGCTCCTTGCCTGCTTTCGTCCAAGGCGCCATTCGTACACCGAGAGCCATGAATCCGACACCGAGGACCAGCTGAGCGATCCTTATCGGTTGTGAGTTTCCAGTCTCCCGCAACGTGTCGAGTAACATCGAGGCTCCGAGTAGCAACGCAATCCCCAAAAGCAGATAGAACGCGGCCACGGTGCAAAGGAACAGAACAATCCTCCCTGGGCGTGGACGATCGGGTACCGACATCAACCACAGGGGGATGAGCAACGTACCGAAACTAGTGCTATCGACCAGTGCCAGTAAAACAAGCGGGGCGAGCAGTTCGATGTTCATCGATAGTAGCTTCTTAAAGATGCTGCAAGCGACTGAGCCATCATTGACTCATGTGCGGCCGAGGCACCAAGGCTAGTCGCATAACACCAGAAGTTCCTCTCTGAACAATCAGTAGAGTTCGACATGTTACTGCCGCGAGAGACCTAACGTTTGACATGAGCGGTTCGCCGAAGGCGAGTCCGCTCGATGGAAGGGTTAGACATCTTGTTGGCCCAGCGCTGCATCTGGTTCATCGTTCTCCACTTCAGGGGCAGCTATTGTTTCTCGCGAGTCAGGAGCAATGTGCAGGCGACTCGCCACATGGGCAGCCAACCGCGTCAGAGAATCTTCGCTCTGTGAGGTCACATTTCTGTCGGCTGCAATTTTGAAACTGTGATCGCCAAGCGTTGCCTGTACGCTATCAATTCGCGTTAGGTAACACCAATAGACAGGGCGATGCACTGAAACTATGGGCCTAGCAACAAAGTTCGTGACACTCAGCGATACCGAAAGATTGCCCATATCACCGAGAAGGCGACGCATCGTTGCCGGCTCGTTTCCAAAGTTTTCAAGCATGATCGTCTGCGCGCCCTCGGTGCAAATGCGTTTGCACCAAATTCTGTCTCGAAACGTCAGGAAGTACTCTGGCGGCTGATCGTAGACATGAAGGAAGTACCGCCCCGCTATAGATTGCTCACCGACCTTATCAGGGACTAGCACGGCGAGTCGAATAAGGTCTGCCGCAAAACTGGCGACAGCACTGGTCTTGTTCGGACTATGTGTATTTGGCGCGGCGGTAGGTCGCCTCAGAAACTTCCCTTCAAGCCAAGCGTTGTGTCGCCATCCGTACTGGGCTAGGCGCCTGTTTGCGACGGTCATGCGACTGACATCTACAAAAAGATCTGCTCGGAGATAACGCGGATTCGTGCAACCAGGAAAGTCACCCCCAGTTCTAAACATCTTCTCCGACTGAAGACATCCGATCGGATTCGGCACGTTTCTGCCGTTGAGAACTTGGAGCAACGACAGTGTGAAAGCTCCGACAATGCCAGATTCATAGTCCTGCTGCTGGTAGCCGCTTCCATGCAAGACTTCGGGCAGAGAGAAGAAAGCTTGTTCAATAAGCATGCGGATGTCTAACGATAAAGCGCACCGGCGCGAAGCGTCCGCGTGGCGCGCCTTGTTATGTGGTCGGCTAAAGAACGGGCCTCTGTTTTCATGAGGGCTTAGTTATTGCCTCTCGGCCATCTTTAGCCAATCATTGACGGAATTAAATCCCAGTGACAATAGCAAATCTTGCGCAGATACCACACGGTTAAGCATCGTACCGCGATCGGATTCCTCCCGTTCCTCAGCTTCTGCAAAAAGCCGAGTCACTATCTGGACAAGCTGATTGTTATGGTCGTAAAAATAAGTCTTGGCACGACTAACATAGGCTAGGTAAATTTCTGTTGTAGCCAAGGCGAGATCTGGATCGCGCTGTGAAATGGCGTTGAGCCATTCGTCAAACCCAAACAGCCGGTGATGTTTGTTTTCACTATCAATCTCGAACACATTGATGCACAGCTGAATCAATTCTACTGGGATGGAGATAGGTGGCGTTTTGTCCCGAAAGATTTTCTCGGTCTGTCGAGCAACTATAGCTGCATGACGCCTGTCTGTTCTTAGACCCGTCTCAATACCTGTAAGACATTGCTCGCGGTGCTGTTTGATATTTTCAGGATGGGTCCAAACGCTTGCTGCCCCCTGCCAAGCTTCGGTAATGTCCAAGGTGTTCAACTCTCTAAGCAAATCGGCAAAATTGATATGCCCCGTTAGGGCAGATAGTGCTGAAATGCGACCCCAAGTCTCCATGTCTTCCTTGCTGCCCTCGCGACGGAGGCGCTCAAGCAGGGGGGCAACCTTCTCGAAGTGATCGTGATAGGCGTAATACAGACAACGTTCAGCGGATTTCCAAAGGCCCACGGAATCCATCATGGCATGGTCAAATAAATCCCAACCCAACTCGGGATAGCGTCTTTGGAGATACGGCAATCGTCGCAGAATTAATGCACGGATTGCAGGGTGTTCCTTGCTAGCAAATCGAAGTAGTGTTGGTGGCAACAATTCGGGTAGTACAATATTCAGCTCTTGGAAGTTGTTGACCAAAATCATCAAGGCTTCGGCAATATTCCCGGTGATCATATTGATACCAGAGGTAAGTAAATCGACCGAATCCCCATGAATGGTGCTTTCTTCCCTAAGCTTTCCAAACCCTATTGATAAGAACACCATCCGCGCAGCAGTTTGTGTGTCCTGGATGACATGTGCACAGGCTACCAGGGCCTTGGATGCGGAGCGAGTGAGTTGCCAGTGAGCGGGATGCCTTTCCAGTTCATCAAGTATTTGGTTCGCCAAGGCAGGTGCATCAGGTTCATCGATTGGTATCCAGGTAGCATCCGTTTGCAAGTTGCCATAGCGATGTGCCAGGTAGCTGGCAATACCGTCCATGATGTCGCTGCAAAATTCTGATGAAATATTTGCCCAATGGGATGTCAGTAATCCCAAGAATCGAGATGGGTGGCGAGATGAAGCCTCGCGTAGCTGCCAACCGACTTCTCGTTCACCACCGACCAAAAAGTCATCGAAATCCCGGCTATGTCCAGTGTAGTGGGCGAGCAAATGAAGTATCCCACTATCACTGGCATTGAGGAACACCTCATATGAAAATGGAGCGGCGACAGTGCCTACTCTCATGCCGATGTATGGCTGTCGATAAATTGTCCCATATAACTTTTCGCATCTATCTAGTATTGCTTGCATTTCTGATGAACGCAGATGGCATGGGATCGTGGATATATATTCTGCTCGTTTCTTCAGAACCCATAAATGTGTTGTCCCATTCGTTGCCGGTTCATCCTCCCACAAGGTCTGTATTGTTGCCATGACTGAATCTTGTGTATGGCTATCTAGGCAAATAAATGCAGCCTGAATCAATGTGCCTAATTCATGGGAGAGTTCGAATTCGAGTAAATTGCTGTCGCACAACAGGCGACCGATCAAGTCTATATTTGCCTCTGGGTTGCTGATGAAAGCGAGGATGGCGAAGTAACATAATGCCCCTTCGTGGTTAAAGCATAAGCGTTCGTGGTTATTTTGCCACCAGTCAGAGTTTTTTTGGGCGTGATTGATAATGGCTGCTTCAATCGCATCTAGCAGAACGCGTTCACTATCTATGGATGTATGATCGTTTTGCGTGTGAGTATCGCTATAAGAGGTGTCATTTAGAAATCCACGGCGATAGCCTATTCGGGTATCACCATAAAGCGTTGATCGGAGTTGACTCCATTGTTCGATTGTTTCCAGTGCTAAATCGAGTAAAGCAATGGATTCCACCATCCGCTCTTTCAGGAAATTTTCATCTTTTTCGCCAAACTCATGTGGTTGGCAATGCAGTTTGTTGTCAAAATGAAATTTCATTACTTCATCATCGCTGATCTCACCAGTGATATAGCCCCATAGGGTTTTGTCATCAATAGCACCAGCGGTGACACTACGCGCAACAATACGCCCCAATAAACTATGGTCTGGTTTCGGCAGACTGAGTAGACGTTCTAGCAAGGGTGCAGCGAGTGGCAAAGTTTCTGTCCGAAAGTCGGATAAAGAAAAAACCAGTTGGTCTGACATTCTATTGCCGTCTAGCCAATCTAAAGCTATTGCTTCCATCCAGAATTCCAATATGCCAGAAGCATCTTCATTTGCCCACTGCGCTACCCGATGAATATGGGTCGTCAGCCCCTCGGCATCTCGCGTTTCCTTTAATGTAGGCACCAAGTGAGAAAGCCAAAAGTGATGCCACTCAACCAACGATGCTTGGTTGTAAATTACCTGAAACACCTCGCGATGATTGGCATGCAAATCTCGTATTAGCGGCCAGTCCTCATCCAGAGGAATCTGCTGGGAAACTGATTCGGCAATCAGGCGACGAATATGGAAGGCGGCGTTGCCTGTTAATACTGTCCGCAGCTGCTTCCTAAATTCGCGGCGCTCTCCCGTTGCCAACTGTGCAACAAAGCTACGTATGCTTGGCCGAACGAAGGGTACGGGAGGCAAGACTTGGATGAACTCATTGAGAGAGACGCCCCGGCGCACAGCGCCACTAATCACCAGTATATCCAGTAGTGTTTGATGGCCAAACGTCAATTTACCATCATGGGTATCGAGCAGGACATTGAGACTGTGGAGTCGTCGCAGGATATCCTGTGAAGCATTGAAGCGTTGATTAGAAATAGACAGGCTGCGAGACTTCAGCATTGCGTCGGCGATGGCTTCAATCGCTTGCATGGCTGCATCCCCCAGCATGGGATCGGCCTTCACGATGGTATCGAGGTAGCGTTGCGCCAGTGCTTGACTGGTCACTACGTTGAAGCTGCCTTCACGCTGAGCCAGTTCGACAAACAGGGCAAGTTCGCGAGGATTACGGATCAGTTCACGGGTGACGGAATCAATAGTCGTCGAATCGATTCCAAGCTTGTCAATAAGCGGTACAATTTCGGTCCCCCAGTCCAGCGGCAGGCACTGCAATTCGCAGTCCCATTGCCGTGCAGCAATGCGTCGGTCATATTTACGGTCGAAGTCGCGGCAAGCTGTGACAACGGTAACATTGGGAATCAGTAGCAACTGGTCAATTTGTGCCAGAAAGTACGTCAATACGCCATGTTCGCGAGCGATGGACAAGACATCCAGTGAATCGATAACTACAATAACATGTGCGCCTTCAGCTAAACGGGCGGCCTGTTCTACCCATTGCTCTGGCAGGCCCTGTGCCTGGCGATCCAGCACCGTCGCCAGGTCGGCGAATTCGCGCGACTGAATAAAGAGCGGTACTAGTTCAGCTCGGGCTTGCATACGCTGTTCTAATGCTTCTTGCAGGCTCAGCATCACACAGGTTTTGCCAGAACCAGGCAGACCCGTAAGCAAGACGGAACGTTTTTTGGCATCGATAGCTGCTAGGAGTTCGCCCACAACTGGGCTAGAAATGTGCTGCCCGGCAATGTCCCGATGCCAATGCCTGCCAATGACCGAAGTACTGGCAAACGATTTTCGTACCTCTGAAATGTCCATGCTCGGAACGAGCATTGCACCCGAGCGATGAAGAATCTCTTTGATGTCGTCTTTGGTCAGTCGATGCTGGGTTGAGGCGGACAGGTTGCCGTCCTCCATACGTCCACCAAGTTTATTGAGTTGTATACAGAGAGCGTTGAAGGCAGCATCTGAGTTACTTGCCATTTTGCGCAAACGTTCACGTAGTAAAATCTCCATGCGATCAAAGTCTGGGGTGATCTCGAAGGAGGTGCGGTGTAGGAATTCATACGTCGAAAGATTGGTCACCTTATCGGCAATGCGAGCAGCCAAGTCGCTATTTGTTTCTTTATGCTCTCTGGTCAATTTTGCAATATAATCGACCTCATTACCATGGAGGGTGCTGAATTCACGTAGTTTGGCGAGTGAGCCAAACTCGCTACGCGAATAGAAGCGGACTTGGGCTTGTTTATTTCCAGTCAGTGCTAGAGTCGCCTTGTCCAGCTCATCCGCAAGATCAGCTATCGACCATGCCCTGAAATTGGTTTGGTTCTTTTTGCACTGGCAACAAATTAGGGAACCGTCGGATTTTCCAATTACAACATCATCTACCAGATAGGTCGTAGAATCTATCTCAAGCCATTGAAATCCGGGATCGGATAGGACGGTTAACGCCCAATCGAAGGCAACAAGGGTCTGATAAATATCGCCACGGTTGGAGAGTATTCCTGCGATGCTCATTTAGTCTCTTGTCAGAATTTTTGCATTCACATATCCTACTGTAGATGGTGCAGTTGTTGGTGCCGCCATTAGCGTTCGGATACCTGGATTTCTCAGCCCTTCTATTACGGGGCGCTGTCGATCGATAGCTGATATAGGGTATACACATAACGCTCAAGATCAGAAGCGGGCAGGAGCCATGGCAAAGAAAGAAGCCTACGCCCCCGTCTTCTGCATCTTGATGTTAGATTGCCCATTTGCACTATCTATGAAGTTTGCAAGTTGGTTGGTCTGCTTATTCAAGTCAAGTATATCAAAATCTGCTGGCACTCGATCTGTATAACGCCTTGCAACCTTTATCTTGTCGGCGACGCATATTTTCCCGTCCATCTTGCGCTTATACTTAAGTAGATTGGCATACTGACCTTTCGAAACGATCTCTGTAGCTGTTGGGTGTATCTCCATCACAACATCTCGCAATACTTGCTCATCAAGATAATTTTCAACTTCTCTCCCCTGAGTCACCCACGAAAATCCACCGCCTGACCCAAATTCATCTTTAAGTCGCAATTTTGTTTCTGAAAGACGCATCCTTGGCATGTCTTTATCACTATCAAACATAATCCCAGAATTTTGATTTAGTCGACGAATCGAGATTAGATCCTCTAATGTATGAATGCCTCTTTCTGTATCTGCGGTGATGTGGCTAAAAAGTCTTCCTCCAAAGAACATGACAGAATAGTGTATCCCTTCGATCAGATCCGGACGTTTTGCCTTCAGCCAATAATTAATGTAGATCCTGTCTGATGGCCCTTCGACCCAAATAATAGAATTCGCCTGTAATATATCAGAAGCTTTGTAGCCCAAGTCCCTACATACATCTAGCCTTGTCTGATCCGAATGTACTGCGCTTACTATTGATTCACTTAATGTCATGGAAACATGAAATACCTCCGAATCAACCGCATCTAACATATGCGCTGAGTGAGTTGCTATTATATACTGATTGGTGGTATGTGACTCAAGATATTGAATGAGCTTACGCTGAAGAGTTGGATGTAAATGCAATTCAGGCTCTTCAATGCATAGGATACTATTTTCGATCTCAGTGGCGGTAGAGGCCATGATTATAACCTCATGAATGCCGGTGCCGAGTGATTGTAACGGCAAGACTTTGCCATCCATATGCACAAGAATGCAATCATTCTTATGTGGTATTTCTATTCTAGCCGTTTTATTTTCTAGCACAGCTCTTAAGAAGTTATTGATATGCTCGAATTTTTCACGATCTTCTTTCTTATCAAGCGGTGGGTGCTGCAACTCTGCTAATCTCTCTATAATTCCTTCTCCACTGTAATCAAGTCTTTCCGAGCCAGGAACACCGACTTTTCTAATAGCAGGGATTACTTCGACTTTTGGAAGATCTGGTATCTTTGCTAGAGTCTGTAGTGTTTGTGGTATCCAGTGAGCTGATATATTTCCTTGAAGTTGTCCAGTCAGAGCATGCCAAAGTCTTCGCCATTCTTCCTTCCCGAGTAAATCATGTGCTTTATCGCTATCATATTCTAATTCAAAATTCTTGTCTACAGAATGAGAGCTAAATATAAACCAGATGAAGTCTTGGTCTTTTTCAAAGCATTCAAGCAATACCTTGATTGCAATATCACGAACTGCACAAAGCCGTGGATTACCAGGTGATTGACTAATGAGATCGTCAATATAATTATCAACTGAAGAAATGCTCATTGGAAAGCCAATCCTATGCATTACCTGCCCTGCGTGCAGTGGCATGTCGATGGGTTCAAAAGTTTTAACGCCATTGTTCTCATTCTTTGCAAGACGATAGAAGAGGGCAAATTGCTTATGCAGAAACCCAATGATATTCGATTTGCCGCTGTTGTTTTGGCCGACGATAAAGTTGATTTTCCGAAGAGGTGCAATCTTTGCAATTAAAGTTCCAATGCTTCTATAGCCAGCAAAAGCGAAACCACAAAAGGAAGTGCTCATTCTAATTCTCCTGCTAGGACAATCTAACTATGTATTGGGAGGTTCCGAGAACCACGCCGAGAGCACCCCTCCTTTTCCGCAAACCACACTGCAGCATCGGGCTGGATTCTCGAAAACCATTGCAGTGCAGGGTTCCTTAACGTCGTTCAGCCAAGTGTAGGGGTGGCTTGCGGGTCCGATAACCACATGTTCGCCACGATACAAATCCGGATCGGATGACCAGATCAGCCACAAACATCATTTTAGGCCAAGGTGCGCAATCTGACTAATCTGATCCTTCGAACGCTGCCATCACCTGGCCGCAGAGAGATAGGGCAGCAGGCATAAGACCTTAGGTGGCGGCTCAGGTGAATGGCAATGTTAGGCACCGTTCGGAGTTCTGGCAGCCAACCATTCTCGCATATGTCTCATTAACTCCGCAATCTGCAGCTCACGAATATCGTCCTTGGTGAACCCACTTGCCATGAGTCGATCGTAGTTCTCACCCATAAAAACGCTAAATAAATCGTAGAGTCCCGATGGGCCAGGGAGTTTGCGTCCGATTTCGTTCTCCAACCAGTTCCGAACGACCTGAACAACACGAAATGGATCATTTTGATGAGCCTCAATATCTGAACTCGAAAGGTCAGAAATGGCAATCTGATATCTGTATCTTTCCTTCTCAAGTATCAAACAACGCTTCTTACGCAGATTATGATCAGAAGAAAAAGTTGCGCAGCCTACATCCAAGCCCAACTCAAAAGGCATGTTGAGCCTAAAGTACTCGCCCTTCCTGGCTGCTTGAATGCGAGAGAGATCATGAATCGCATAACGAGACTCACGAATCAACTCAACAATCTTGCTTATCCTTGTCTCGCCAGAATTGAGTCGCTCGGAAGCAAGCCGCGGATTCAGGCCTGCATACAATACCGTGAAAACAAGAGGTCGTAGAAGTGGAAGATACTCCGCATCGTAGGGGCAATTTATGAAGACGTTGTCATCAAACGCCATTTATCTCTGTCTAGACCTTGTCCTTGGGTGGGAATGGATCGTTGCCATAGCTATCGCGTTCACGAATTGTGCCGTCTCGCCTATGGACATACAGCTCTGCCTTTTCCTTTTGCGCTAGTTCCCTGGCATACTTCACTGCATCAGCCTGGGTTGTGAAGATCTTTGATGCTCGGGAGGCTCCTTCCTTCCTGACAGCCCATCCATTATCGCGAGGGACGACATGGGTACCCTTCTTAGTCACATCCCCTCCGAAGCAAACCGTTGTTTCGTCATGTTACACGAATTTCATGCATGGGAGGACCTGGCGCCACGCAGAAAAGCGTGTTCGAGACTGCCCTCGAACTATTTTGACATCTGAGTGCGCCTAACGCTAAATGGATGGTTTCCGAGAACCACGGCAACGCTCCTGTTTTTGTCCGATAACCACCTCCTGGTTACCAAACCAACCCTAGCCACCGCAGCCAGTTCACGGCAGAAGTGTTCGTTATGAACGGTGGTTATCGGACCCGGTATCCACATGGAGCGTCTGCTACGAGCTTCCATGGCAAGCTGCTGTCTCGTAGCTGCTGTCCCGTAGCTGCTGTCTCGTAGCTGCTGTCCCGTAGCTGCTTTCTCGTAGCTGCTGAAGCGATCACGCCCGCGAGGCGTCGTCGCTCTCCTCGCGTCGCAGGGTGAAGAAGAAGGGCTGGGAGATGCCCCGCGCATCCATCACCCCGAGCAGGGTGTGCGCATCGAGGCGGCGGGAGACATCGACGATCGGCAGGTGGTCGTACAGCATCGCCGCGCTGGCCACGCCACGGTGCTCCACCACCCGCAGGCGAGCCTGGGGGTGGTGGGTGATCCACAGAGGCAGCGCCAGCCGCTGGAACAGGCTCCCGGCGGCGGCGGTGCCCAACCAGGGCCAACGCTCCAGCCAACGCAGATCGGGCAGCAGCGTGGCCCGCAGCGGCACCACGGCGCCTCCGGCGGTGCGAAACAGCAGCGGATCCACGTCGTCGGGGCCGCGGAAGGCCTTGCCATACCAGTGATAGGTCTCCAGCACCCCATCGAGGGGATGGCCCGTGGCGAAGCGGCCGCCACGCCAGCGTCCCAGCAGCTCGGTGGGCTCCACCGCCGGCAGCCGGTCGAACAGGGCCAGCGCCTCCGCTGCGGTGGTTTGCATGGTCACGAGGGGCGCGGCTTCTCAGGCCTAGGGTGCCTCCACGATTGCCCTTCGCCGCGATGGCCGCCGCGATCCCCACCCTGGCGGACCCACCCAGCCGTCAGGTGGTGCAGGCCATCATCGATCCGCTCGCCTACTACCGCCGCTGCTTCCGCGCCCACAACGGCGTGGTGCGCGTGCACATGGTTCCCGGCCTCTCACCTCAGCAGGTGCTGATCAACGATCCGGCGGTGCTGCAGGAGCTGATGGGCCGCGACAACGGTCGGGGCATCAGCGCCCCCGGCCACCTCAACGCCCTGATGGAGCAGGTGGTGGGGCAACACTCGCTGATGCTGCTCGAACCCGCTCCCCACCGGGCCCGGCGCCGCCTGCTCACGCCACCGTTCCATGGCGAGCGGCTCAAGGCCTACGGCGCCCTGATCCAATCCATCGCCCGCCAGGTGTTCGCGGAGCTGGCGCCTGGCCAGGTGTGGGATGCCCGCACCCAGATGCAGCGCATCACCATGCGCGTGATCCTCTCGGCGGTGTTCGGCCTGCACGAGGGCGAGCGCTACCGGCGCCTGGAGGACCTGCTGCAGCGCAACCTCGCTCTGCGCACCGGACGCTTCGGCACCTTGATGCTGTTCCTGCCGCCGCTGCGCCGCGATCTCGGAACCTGGAGCCCCGGCGGCAGGCTGCAATACCTGGAGAGCGCCACCAGGGCTTTGCTGCTGCAGGAGATCGCCGACCGCCGCCACAGCCTGGAGGCCGTCGATGGCCCGGAGCGGGTGGATGTGCTCAGCCTGCTGCTCGCCTGCCGTGATGAAGGCGGAGAGGGCCTCAGCGACGCCGAACTGCACGATGAACTGCTCACCCTGCTGCTCGCCGGCCACGAAACCAGCGCCACCGTGCTCACCTGGGCCTTGCACTGGATCCATCGCCAAGATGAGGTGCGCGAAGCGCTTCTCGCGGAACTGGCCGGCTGCAACAACCCGGACGACCCCGAGGAAATCCAGCGGCTTCCATACCTCAGCGCCGTGGTCAACGAGGTGCTGCGCATCCATCCGGTGGCGATGCTTCTCTTCCCCCGCCTGGTGGAGGAACCCCTGCAGCTGGCGGGCTGGGCCTTCGAGCCAGGCGATGTGCTCTTCGGCTGCATCCAGGCAGTGCACCAGCGCGCCGAGCTCTACCCCGATCCCGGGGCCTTCCGGCCGGAGCGGTTTCTGGAGCGCAGCTACGGCCCTGGCGAATTCCTCCCATTCGGCGGCGGCGCACGTCGCTGCATCGGGGCCTCTCTGGCCCTTTACGAGGTGAAGCTGATCCTCGCCACCCTGCTGCGAGAGCATCGCCTCGCCCTCACTCCTGGCTCCGACCGTCCCCTGCCGCCCCGGCGGCGGGGCTTCATCCTCGGGCCGTCGAGGCCGGTGTCGCTGCGGGTGCTTCAGGCCTGAGGCGCTTGTACGCCGGGTCGGCGGCCAGCAGCAACAGCGTGGAGAACACCATGGGCGGCAGCCAGCGGGCAGCCCTAGCGAACCGCCTGCACCATTCATTGCTGCCGAACACCCGCACCAGGCCGGTAACGAGCACATACATCGAGGTGCCGCCATCTCCCTTCCCATGCAAGAACACCCAATCTTGTAACCGCAGTCATTATCAGGCGCGATCGCGGAGCGGACGAAAGCGATGCATGCCGCTACCAGGCCCTCTGCGCCCACTACGGCCTTTCTCCCAGCCGCAACAACCGCGGTGTGGCCCATGAGAACGGCATTGTCGAGGCACCGCATGGCCATGTGAAACGGCGGCTGGAGCAGAAGCTGATCCTCCGCGGCAGCTGCGATTTCGAGGAAGCCGCCGAATACGGCGAGCTGCTCGCTGAGGTGTTCAGCGCCCTCAATACCCCCCGGCAGCGACGCTACGAGCAGGAACTCGAGCATCTCGGATCCTTGCCGGCCTTCCGCTTTGCCGACTACGAGCTGCTCACGGTGCGGGTGCGCAGGACCAGCACGATCGAGGTGCGCCAGGTGATGTACTCGGTGCCGCCCACATTGATCGGCCGCCAGGTCACGGTGCGGCTCCATCACGACCGACTGGTGGTGTTCCTGGGCAGCGACTGGGTCTGCCAGCTGCCCCGCGCCTATGGCGACGCGGGCGAGAAGCGGGCCTGGTGCATCGATCTGGAGCACCTGATCGATGGTCTGCGGGCCAAGCCCCGAGCACTGCTGCATTGCCGCTATCAGCGCCACCTGTTTCCTGATCAGCGCTGGTGGGACTTCTGGCAACAGCTGCTGACCGGCGGTGATCGCGATGGCGCGGCCCGCTTGATGGTGGAGGCCCTCTATGTGGCGGTGCGGGTGGCCTCCTTTGAGCTGGTACTCGCATTCCTGGAGCAGGCCCAACGCCGCCGGACCCTGTCCCTCTCCGCTTTGCAGCAGCGCTTCCGCGTGCCGCCCCGTTGCCCGAGCCTCCCCGATCCCGTCATCCCCCAACATCTGCTGGCCACCTATGACCACCTCGTCCCCCTTGCCGCGCTCAGCTGCGGTGGAAGCGGCACTGCCGCTGCTCCTGAAACAACTCAAGCTGGCGCACTTCCGCAGCCACTGGCAGCCGCTGGCCGAACAGGCTGAGGCCCAGGGCTGGAGCCCGGGCCAGTTCCTCTACGCCCTCTGTGAGCAGGAGCTGGAACAGCGGCAGATCGCCCGCCAGCAGCGCCTACTGCGCGGCGCCCATCTCCCCTGGCAGAAGGGTCTCGATGGCTTTGATCACCAGCACCTTGAGCCCCGCCACTGGCAGGAGCTCCAGGGCCTGGCGCGGCAAACCACCTGGCTGCTGCAGGCTGAAAACCTGCTGCTGTTTGGCCCCAGCGGTGTGGGCAAGACCCACCTGGCCATTGCGATCACCATGGCGATGGCGGCGCAAGATCAGGCCTGCCGCTTCTTCCCCGCCACCACGCTGGTGCAGCTGCTGCAGAAGGCAAAGGCCGCCTACGACCTACCGGCGATGCTCCAGAAGCTCGATCGCTACGCCCTGCTGGTGATCGACGACATCTCCTACGTGCGGCGCAGCGAACTGGAGACCTCGGTGCTGTTTGAGCTGATCTGCCACCGCTACGAACGCAAATCCCTGCTGGTCACCAGCAATCAGCCGTTCCGGGAGTGGGACGACATCTTCCCCAGCGGATCGATGACCGTGGCGGCGGTGGACCGGCTGGTGCACCATTGCCACATCATCGGCATCAAAGGCGAGAGCTACCGCCAGAAGGCAGCTGCTGCAAGGGTTCCCAAGCATCCAGGCGACCCGCCAACGTAATTGACGCGGGCGCCATGGCGGGCACGATCAACGGCAGCACCCACCAAGCCAGGCAGAACAAAGGCGGCGACACGAAAACTGGCCCACAGGCTGCGTCGCTCTCCCCGCGCAGCCAACTGGATTGGCGCGCCGCGACAGGCCTGGGCACGATCCAGTTCCAACAGGCATTTCAGGCCGGTCGTAGGGCCAAAACCAAGCCCTCTCACCGGTCAACCAGATTGACGCCGCCCATCAACCTGATTGACATCTGACACCGAGGCTTGCTTAAATCAGGACACGCAACAATCGTGTCGCCGAGAAAGAGGTTGAAGCCAATGCGCTTCACCATGAACTGACTGAGTAGCCATCTCCGCTACGGACTATTGCACGATGGGCCGTTCTCCATGTACGCACCCGCAGCTTTCGCTGGCGGGTTGCCTAGGTCAAAAGTCGTGTATCGAACGTGAAAGCCTCATCGCTGATGATGTTTATTCGTTGCGCTTCTGGATGCCGAGGATTGAGCAGGAAGTTGCGTTCGACCGTGATGACTGCAGACGGAACGCTCAAAACCGCACTCCCTGCGCTGGTGAGCCACGACACCCCGAGTGTTTGAAGTGAAGCCGGAGCTGGCAGCGTAGACCAGTCCCCCGGCAGCATTGTCGGTTCAAGTACTGCCGTGGACAGGTCATCTGGGATTTCGATGGCGAGCAGCCGCAAGTCTGACGGTGCCATGAGCGGATCGACATGGACGAGCAGCTCAAGCGCCGCGAGCGCCGCAGAGCTGGCGGTGTAGACAATGGGATTCCCTTTCGTGTGCCAGCGTCCGGATGTGTACATTCCACCGATGCCATCAAGCGCGTTATCCACGTATGGCTGGCGGCAGATCCTCCAGACGCGCATCAACTAAAGATTCCGTAGTTGAGGCGCAGCAATACTTCTTCGATCTGACGCGCACCGATCTCGGTATCGAGAAGATCGAGCGGAATCTCCCTGCCCAATGCACGGTTGGGCGTCTTCAGCCAAACGCGGGCCTTTTCGATGGAGCCTAGAACCTCGACCGCCTGCGAAACCGCTCTTGCCACACGATAAAGGCGATCAGACTCTTGGGGGTTGAGGTGTCGCGCCTCCTTTCTGCGGGCAACGGTTCGAGGAGGGATCCCGAAAACCGCTGTGAACTGCTGCGGAGAAATTTCGAGTTGCTTTGTCAGTGCCACAAGCGCAGAGAAGGGCAGACCACTGCGAACAGAATCGCGAAGCTCGGCCAAGCTGGTTACTCGCAGACGCAAGATTGAGGCCGCTCCTCCCTGGTCAGGACTTGAGGACCCAGCTGCCGGTGCGGTATGTCCTGCCATGTGGCAATGCTAGCATGGCCATCTGGCGTTGCCACCATTGCGGCACGTTTGAGCCTCCAGCATTTCCGAGGCCCACGAACTTCGCAAGGTGCATGCCAACTCCTTACAGACAGGAGACAAAACAACGAGAATGAGGATCGCATAGCTTCGACCATTCGGAATAGTCACTGACAACATATCTGTCCTTCATGCTAAAAATTGCTGCTGAGCACTTCGTTTTCCATTTTGCCTGAGTGGAATGCGCCAGTCACCATCGGTCCAGCCAACGCTGCCCCTGAGTGGCAGGCAAGGACTCTAAACCGCAAGGATGGAATCGGTGGTGGCCTGTCCACTCGAGGGGCTTGTTGGACTAAGCCGCTGCGCGGCAGATTCAAACCCACTATAGCCCACTCTCCGAAATATGCCTAAACGATGATGGGTTGATTGCAGGCAGGCATGAGCTGGCGTGCGGATGACGCTCGCCCAGGAGTCTCGCAGTTCCACAGTGAAGGATGCACACCGTCATGG